>NZ_AXAR01000031.1 GCF_000472905.1 Alicyclobacillus pomorum DSM 14955
TCAGCGTGTACGGGCTATTCTTGATGCACCCGACCCAGATACCGCTCGATTGCTGCTGAACCAAGCGTTGCGCGATTACTCCGAAAAGGCACCGAAAGCAATGCGTGTGCTGGAAGAGGGGTTTGACGATGCGACCGCTGTGCTTGCGTTACCGGAACNCTATCGCAGACGGCTCCGGACAACCAATAGTGTGGAGCGACTCAATGAGGAGATTCGACGCCGGGAGCGCGTCATTCNCATCTTCCCAAACCGTGCGTCGGTGTTGCGTCTGTTGGGAGCTTTACTGATGGNGATGGATGAAAAGTGGGCGACGGGACACCGCTACCTAGACATGCAGGAGTACTGGGTGTGGCGTGCGTCCAAGGCTTCCGTCGTTAAGCAACTCGCTTGAGCGCACTACCGAAGAGGGAAAGTACACACAAATATGGACTTGATCCAGTTGATGAATACCTTCCAAACAAATATTATTTCTTTTTTTATATTACGAAAGCAGTTTCACCTCATTTAACTCCAGGAAGCTCTATCATTAATACGACTTCAGACACTGCTTATTCTGGATCAAGCCATATGATTGATTATACAGCACGAGAGGAGCCGTTGTGTCCTTTACCCGTTCTTTATCCCTTTCGCTTGCCAACCAGGGGATCCGGGTAAACGCGGTAGCCCCTGGACCGATTTGGACACCCCTGATCCCGTCCGCGTTTTCAGCAGAAGAGGTAAAAACATTTGGAACAGAGGTACCAATGAAACGACCAGGGCAACCGTTTGAATTGGCACCTGCCTACGTGTTGCTAGCTTCGGATGATTCTTCTTACATATCAGGTCAAATTCTTTTCGTGAATGGTGGATCGATCGTTACCTGATAACTGAGAGACGTCAATTAAACCAGCTAATAGTTTGTCAAGATTACCAGTAAAAAAGTAAATTCAAATGTGTTACATTCAAACGGGCATGACAAATAACCCTCCTGGCCTGAATGGAAGGTATTGCATGAACGTGGTGGATTTAGAATTTAATCCATGTCTAGGAAAGCTTCTTTCATTTGCTCAAGACCGTTGCGTGTATGGACGACGCTAAAGGTTTTACCGTGAGGCTTTCCTTTAGCTAAAAATACTTGAGCTTTGCACTCTCCTTTCGCAACATCCAGACCAATAACTGGATTCACGTTTACATCTCCTTTTCTTCAAATGACGCCGGTAACCCCTAGACCTTCTTGCGGTTCATAGCTTCGCTTGTGATGCGAGATCGTTGTCTCAACCAGCCTCAAACATGCTTCCACAAGTAGGGGGCGAACAGTTTAATTAGCGGGTTCATCGACCCACGGGGGCTGACGTTCTACCCGGCTACCGGAATGAAAACCTCTATAATGAAAGAGGTCAACCAGTAAAAACTGGCGACCTCATAATACGAACGGAGGCTTTAGCACAGAAGCGTGACTCCAAAAATCTACATAAACATGCAAAACGCGGTATAAAAAGGAGCCGCGTATTTGTGCATGTTTATGTTGCGGAAAACACCACCACCAAATAGAAAAAGGGCGGCCCTGCCACAACCTGGCGGGGCCGCTCTCCTCACTCTGCAGTTTGATCTGGTGATTTGTTCAGCACGGTTTTCATGACACCGAGTGCACTCAACACACCCAACGCCTCTGTCGGGACAAACAGCGTGGTGGACTGACCGTTGGCCATGCCTTGCAAAGCCTCGAACGATTGATAGGTCAGAATATTGGTGTCGAGACCTGCGGCCCGCAACATCTCGATGCGGTTCTGCTCAGCTTGAGCGACGAGACGGATAGCCTGCGCGCGCCCTTCGGCTTCGAGTTGTTGCGCTTGGCGAAGACCTTCTGCCTGGCGAATCCGCGATTCTTTTTCGCCTTCGGCACGCAGAATACGACTCTGCTTTTCTCCTTCGGCCTTGAGAATCGCCGCCTGCCGTTCACCCTCTGCTTGCAGAATGTTCGCCCGTTTTTCGCGTTCTGCCTTCATCTGTTTCTCCATCGACTCCTGAATTTCGCGCGGTGGCTTAATATCTACAATTTCCACCCGGTCGATGCGAACCCCCCACTGCTCTGTCACTTCGTCCAGTGCCGTGCGCAGCGCGAGGCTGATTTTGTCGCGGCCAGACAGCGTTTCGTCGAGCTCCATATGACCGGCCACCTGACGGATGTTTGCCGCTGTGATATTCTGAATGCCTTGCACGACATTGGCGATGTTGTATGTGGCCATCTTGGGATCAATCACGGTATAGAAAAAGACCGTGTCAATTTGAATCTGTACGTTGTCTTTCGTGATGACCATTTGAGGCGGCACGACGACCTGTTGGGTGCGGAGGTCGATTGTTCTTACAATTCTATCAACATACGGGATGATGATATTGACACCAGGGTGAAGCGTGGCCTGGTATTTTCCCAACCGTTCCACAATCGCGACGCGCTGCTGAGGAATAATGCGGATGGCACGAAAAATGGTGACAAGTACCAACAATACAACAACAATGAGTACGATGGTTGCAACCAACTTAATGGACCTCCTCTATGGGTTCGACCGTCAGAATGGTCGATGTCGCTTCACTCACGGCAACCTCCTGGCCGGCCCTCAGCGCGTATTCTGACCTTGCACTCCACAAGTCCCCTTGGACGCGAACCGTGGCAAACGCGCCCGGTTTCGCTTCGGCAATCACGACGCCACGTTGGCCAACCATACTTTCCATCCGGCTTGGAATGATGCGGCGCTGCTTCCACTTACGCACGAGCGGCCTCGTCACAACGAGCAGCACCACGCTGACCACAGCAAAGATGAGCATCTGCACCCACGCACTTGGGATGAAAGGCGTCAACAGCGCGGTCAGAAATGCCCCGATGGCAATCCACAGGAGCACAAACGTGAACGTCATCACTTCGACAATCCCTATAACGAATGCAGCGATGAGCCACGTCCACCAAACCAAAACCCTCACCCACTTCCCTTTTTCGACAATTATTGCATAGCTTACATAGACTGAATAGCCCTATCCCGCCAAAATTTTCATGATGCGGACTGACCCAGCTTTATGATTACACCTCCCGCTGCCCTGCATTCTCAAAGGTCTGCATAGCCACAGTCCACCGCTCGACTCGGTCGCGTTGAACACGTCCACTCACACCGTACAGCGGTTCCACGCTCAATGTGCCGGGCTTGGAAAACTCGACAGGCGGATGGATAATGTCTTGCTCAAAGTAGCGGGCGCTGGGCGCTGTGTCGCCAGGAAGCGTGAAACCCGGCAACGAAGTCACAGCCACATTGTGAAGTCGTCCGACACCCGTTTCGAGCATACCGCCGCACCATACGCCAATCCCGTGTTGTTGACACACATCGTGAATCGCAATGGCTTCGGAAAATCCACCAACACGCCCCACCTTCAGGTTGATGATCTTGCAAGCACCCAATTGAATCGCTTTACGGGCGTCCTCCGCACTGTGGATGCTTTCATCCAGGCAAATTGGAGTAGAAAGCGTGCTCTGGAGCGTTGCGTGGTCCACGATGTCATCGTTCGCCAGCGGCTGTTCCACCATCATCAGTTCAAACTCGTCAAAGCGCTTCAGGTGATCTATGTCTGCCAATCTGTATGCGCTGTTTGCGTCAGCCATGAGTGGAATATTTCCAAACGCGTTCCGTATCTCTCGGAGCACATCCACATCCCAGCCCGGCTTGACCTTCACCTTAATCCGTTGAAAGCCTTGCTGAAGGTACCCGTCAATCTTTTTCAAAAGGGTCGGCACATCGCGTTGAATGCCCACACTGATGCCGACGGGAATTTCCGTTTTCGTGCCACCCAGCAGCTCGTGCAACGCTACATGATATTGGTTGGACCAAGCATCCCACACCGCCATCTCCAAGGCCGCTTTCGCCATTTTGTTTCCCTTGAACGGGCGAAACGCCTCACGTACCTTGTGCAAATCTGCAGGGGTGGAAAAATCCAGTTGAAAGAGCGCTGGAATCAGAAACTTTTCCATCACGTGCCAGGCTGTGTCGTTCGTTTCCTCGCTGTACAAAGGCGCTGTGCTTGCCGTACATTCGGCGAACCCCGTCGCGCCCGTGTCTGTGGTGAGTTCCACCAGGACCACGTCTTTGTCCTCTTCGAGACCGAAAGACGTGATAAATGGCTCTTTCATCGGAGACAATAGACGGCGTAATACAACGGATTGAATGTTCATGACTGCGGTTCCTCCTTGATCCAAATGTATGTCGCTTTGTCCGCATGTCTTTGGAGCACAGCGGGTGTGTACCCAACTTCCATCAGTTGCTCGGCAGCCGCACGAAAGCTCAAACGCCACTCCTCCGCTCGCCTTGCATCGTGAAGGATCAGTTGTGTGAAATCGAGCGGTACATCCGTTGTCAGATGTTCGGTCGATTTTGGCCATGAGTCGGTAAGAATTGGGGCCCCACTGTGGCTCGTCGTGAGCACGGAAATCGCCTCAAAGTGACTGTGAACGAGATTCCGTGCGGTCACTGTTGAACCATCCATCGTATCCCAAAGTGCCACGAATCGATCCGTCTCCATCCCCCGGTTGATTTGATCCGCCATGTCACTCCCGTAGACGTTACGCTTGTATTCCACAATCCGCGCCCCGAGTTTGTGGAGGTTGAAATACGCGTTGCGGGCGACGAGTGGATCGAACGTCCACGCGATGGTTCCGTACCCCAGCTCACGTGCGGTGGACCGTTGGGTTTCTTTGAGGCTTTGGCCTATCCCTCGATGTAAATACGCCGGGAGAACTGCGGTCTCATGCGACCACAGCACCCACTCCTCTCGATACTTCGCAGGAAAACTGAATAGAAAGCCGATAGGTGTGTGCTCGTCATAGGCCAATAAAACAACACCGCCGTACGTTGCATGCACAATCATCTGTGCTGTAGAGCAGGCAGCATCCCCACCCCACACAGTGCTCGCAAGATACTGACACTTCTTGCACCCATCCATCGTTGTGACGCGCTCAATATGTATCCCCATGTAGCAGCCACCTTTCGTTAGACTCATCATACTGGTCTATCGGGCACTCCCGCAATAAGATGGCTAGAGCCGCTATCTTGGAAGGCGTGCGGTATCTCCTTTGAAAACGCCCGTTTCCATGTCTATCCAACGTCGTGTATGATCCGGTTGGTGATAGACATGTCAAACACAGCCTCCATTCGAATTTCTCGGCCATTTACGGATGTGGACAAAAACTGGTTGCGGGAACTGTGGCACTCCGAATGGGGTGGAAACGTCATGGTATCGAAGGGCAAAGTGCATCACTTGGAGGAGGTTGACGCCCTTATCGCGTGGAGTGAAGATACACCGGTTGGGGCCGCCACCTACCACCATGATGTGGAAGGGTGTGAATTGCTCAGCATCAATGCCTTGCAGGACGGCCTCGGTATTGGCACAGCACTGCTTTCCGCCGTTGAAAAGACCGCCCGCGAAGCAGGTTTGAACCGCGTCTGGCTTATCACGTCCAATGACAATCTGGATGCGTTACGGTTCTATCAACGTCGTGGATATCGGATTTCTGCCGTTTATCCAGGCGCAATCGATGAAGCTCGAAAGATGAAGCCGTCTATCCCCACGGTAGGTGACTACGGCATTCCCATTCACGATGAACTGGAATTGGAAAAGTGGCTGTAATGGCGTAGGTTTCATTGAAGTTCGCCGTTTCGGCGACGGATGCGAGAGGTGCAACGTGTGCTGGTGACCGTACACCTGAACGCATCAGTGGTGGTCCGCCTCGACAACCGTAATGCGGTCTAGATGATCCCGAAACGTCTTTCGGAACACCGCAAGATACTCTTCGCGCAGCAAACGCTGTTCCTCAGCCTCACTTGGCGTTAGTCCCTGCGTCTTCTTCTTCCGGGCCAATTCATTGATTCGTTGCAACTTCGCTTGGGATAGCATTGGTTTTCCTCCGTTCATTGTCCAGTCACTAACATACCACGTCGCAGACGCGAATTGTCAATTCCGACCTCCATGCAACAGCCGCAGGTCGGCATGCGGATAGAAGGCATGAAAAGAGCCCAGTGCATGTAGCACTGAGCTCTTCCGTTTCTCTTGCCTGGCGGCGTCCTACTTTCCCAGGGGCTCCCGCCCCAAGTATCATCGGCGCTGGAGGTCTTAACGGTCGTGTTCGGGATGGGTACGCGTGTTTCCCCTCCGCCATTGCCACCAGACA
>NZ_AXAR01000032.1 GCF_000472905.1 Alicyclobacillus pomorum DSM 14955
TATTTGCGAGAAGACGTTCATCCTCTACAATTTGTTTGGCAATTTTTAATTTCTCGGTGACTGCACCCTCATGGTCAGGTAGCAATGTCTCGATTGTTTCTCCTAACTCGGCGAGATAATGCAGCATGAGTTTTTCTGCATCTGGATGGTCCTTTTCGAACATCGGTTCCGTTGGCAGCTTCTTTTTGAGATTCGGGTACTTCTTAAGCACGACTCGCTGTAGTCTTTTGGCTGCCTCCCGAATCACCTGAAGAGGTTTCTGGAGTGGAGCATCCGAGCCTTCCTTTTTTCTTAAAATTATACAACCCCCCCAGCACCAAGACTGTACTGGGGGTGTTGTTTACAATTACTGTATTCGTTTTGCAGTGCTCTCCCCTTGGGCACCTTTTCTATCCTCAGCGATTTGAAAAAAAACGACGAACACCTGGTTCAGCACAATACACCGTGTTTCCGGCATTAGGGAAACACACCAGGCGTTTTGCAAATCGCTCATCCTATGATTTCTCTTAGATTCACCGCTCAGGCTTGCTTGGCTGCCTCGATTTGAATCGAAGTCTTAACCTGTTCCCCAATCAACACTCCGCCGGTTTCCAGCGCCGCGTTGTACTTTAATCCGTAGTCGCTGCGATTGATTTTTCCTTCCGCGCTGAACCCGACCTTTTCATTGCCCCACGGATCTTTCCCTTGCCCCTCAAACGTAACTGCAAACGTTTCGGGCCGCGTGATGCCGTGCATCGTCAAGTCTCCCGTGACGTCGTACTCGCCTTCACCGGTCTTGACAATCTTGGTCGATTGGAACGTGATCTGAGGATACTTTTCAGCATCAAAAAAATCAGCATTCTTCAGGTGCGCATCGCGGTCACTGTTCCGAGTGTCGATGCTCGCCACCTCCACCGTAAATTGGATGTTCGCGGTGGTCAAATCGGTCGGGTCTGCCTCGATGGAAGCGTCGAAGTTGTGAAAAGACCCTTTTACTGTCGCAATCATCATGTGTTTCACGGAAAAATCGATACTACTGTGCGGGGTGTCTACAATCCACTTGGACTTTGCCACGAGAGTCCCTCCAATTAACTTACTTATGATTACACGCTAACGAAATTCAAGTTACAAAGTGAAGTATATTGGCCCACGGATTGTTTGTCAATAAGATTTCTATTAATTTTTATTATTGCCAACTTCGTAGACGATGCTATATTGTGAAATGTTGTGCAATGATTTGATGTAGGTCGTCTTGATTCAGAATGATTTGCGACGAGTAGGCCTTCAAGACATCATCGTACGCAATCTGACTTTCCCCTTTGATGGTGAAGTAGTGCACTTGGGACGGTTGAAACGATTTTACAGCCAGAGCAAAACTCAACATGTCTTCCTCGGACATGTTGCTGGCAATCATGTACTGCGGCACAGTGTGAAAGAAAGCTGGCAACTTCGGCAAGTTTGACGGTTTCAACAGCGCGTTTGCAATCCCGAGCAACGCTTCCTCTTGCAGCCTTTGTCGACTATAGTCTCCTTGCGGTAAAGAATCGCGCTCGTGCACGACCTCCGCCACCATTTCCCCATCTAAATCATACGATCCTTTCTTGAATACTTTACCGCGATTTTTTGCATACCACGGATGCGTCAGTGTCTCGTTAAACGGAATCGTCATCCGAATGGGTCCAATGGCATTTACCATCGCTTGCAATCCCCAATAGTTGGTCTCGGCATAATAGTGAATCGGCACGTCGGTCAATGCCCCTACCTGGTTCACCACGTCCATGACACCCTTTTTGACGTCACCGGCGGATTGGCCCAAGTACTGGACATTTGTGAGCTTGGTATGTCCCCATCCTGGCACATAGACACGGCTGTCCCGCGGAATACTCAACACGTCGTATTCCTTGTTCGCGAAGTCCATATGACAAAGCAGGATAGAATCTGTGTGAGAAGCCACGTCGCTGGGACGTGCATCGGAACCCAGCACCAGTACGTTGATACCACGCTGTCCTGTGGCTCCCCTTGGATTCACAACGGGTTTCACGTAGGCAAAATGATGCTCTGGTTGCAATCTGTTGTACATATAACCAAGGACGCCACCGCCTGTGGCGACGAGAGCCAGTACAGTGGTGAGTACGATTTTCGTTCCTCTGCGCATGTGTGATTCCTCCCAACAGAACCTACGTTACTCGAGCGGACAACCGCATTGTGCAGTCCCGTTTTCCAGCCCCCTGAAGTACACGCTGCCACGACTCTTCAAAACTGAGCCGATTTCTCCAGTATTTCCTATCCCAGCTGCGATTCACACGGTCGCGCCATTGTCATTTTCTTGCCCTCATATTTCGGAAGCCTGACAAGAATGGAGCACTCGAAGTATAGTGGAGTTGGCAGGTGATGAATATGAACGAATCCATCTGGCAATCCATCGTCAATTGTGAACCCACGTATGACGGCCAATATTATTACGCAGTTTTGACCACGGGAATTTTTTGTCGACCATCGTGCCGCTCGCGTACACCCAAGCGGGACAACGTGCGCATTTTTAGCAGCATTGAAGAGGCTGTCCAGGCAGGCTTTCGACCGTGCAAGCGATGTCGACCGGACGAACGTCCCTATGGTCCCGATGTCGAACTCGTGATGCAAATGAAGGACCTCATCCAGCGCAGGTGCCATGAACGGCTGACCCTTTCTGCCGTAGCGAGGCAGCTCAGCATCAGTCCGTACCACCTACACCGCGTGTTTAAGCGCGTGACAGGGCTGACGCCGGCTCAGTACATCTGCCGAACGCGCATCACCCGCGCGATGGAACTGCTGAAACACGAGCACAACAAGTCTGTAACAGATATCGCCATCGGCCTTGGATTTCGAAGCATATCTCACTTCTCAACTGTGTTCCGTCAAGCGACGGGCCAAACGCCGTCTGAGTACCGAAACCACGCTTTTGCACATGTCCATGACGGGGGATGACTCAGTGAAAGGATGGTGAGAAGAGGGGTGGATACAAAAGCTCAATTGTCGCGATTGGAAGGCGCTCTCGCGGAATGTGCGCCATCATCGGCCATGTGCAGTGGGGTGTGGGAAAACGACTCTGCATGATGTCTACACATTAGACCGTTCCCTTAGGGATGACAGGAATTTCCGCAAGTCAGCTGACTGAACTCGATATGATACGTGCTTCGTGCCTTTATGTCTTACAATTTCCACCTGGTCGCCCCTACATAGGTACATGCTGAAGAGGAGCACACGACCGCCCTGCTCTATTTTGACGAGAATGGGTCCTTCGCTGTTTTTGGGATCGTAGCCACCCTCATACAAAAAGTTCGCCTCATTGAAGCCCCGTATAAATTGCGTCCTTTGTTCTCCTTCCATTGCAACGCCGTTCACCAAAATGTTGGAAATGCTGTCCTCATCAAGATTGGGGTGTGATTGGAACTTGTCGACCAGTTTGTCTACGAGATACGTCGGGGGCGACATCACAAAAGCAATCACAGCGAAAACGACAAAAATCAGTAACACAACCCACCAACTCATGGACGAAGCCACCCCCGATTATGGCACATGTGGTACAGGTCCAGGGCAGCACAGCGCTTCCACGTCACACACATGTCGCACACCGCTCACAACTAAGCTGCACCAAAGTAGTATGCACTGGGTGGCCATGTAACATGTGTCTCTGGGATACCACGGGCAGTGTGGGTAAGTCCGTGTTGCGACTCATCAGGCGTGCGGTTTGCAATGTGATAGGCGGTCATTTGAGAAGGGATATCTTGATGTTCGGATACATTGCACCTTCCCGAGAATCACCGCATTCCCCATCGGCAAAGATTGGTTTTCCTCTACCAGGCGATTGCATTGTATCCTAATAGGTATAGGATACATGATAGGGTTGCGAAAAGAATGCGATACTCTGTCGATGTACTTCTCCAGGAGGGTCACTCAGTGACGAATATCAGAAAGCTAGACCAAATACCTATATTGAGATTCGCATTCTGGTTCCTTGCCATCGTCGTGTCCAGCTTGTTGGCGTTTGCTGAATGGAATGGGCTGAATGCGATTCATTTACTCCACTATGACTACGGATTTTTTTACTATGCCTTTGAAGCGATTCTTCACCATCAATCTGGCAGTTCACTGTATAACTCACATGCTGAACAAACATTTCTTGCTCGATTTCACTTTCCGTTTCTGCCTCACAACCAGTATGTCTATCCCCCGCAATTTGCGGTGTTCTGGTGCCCATTTGGCGCTTTACCGTTTTCTCTGTCATCAGGAATCTGGATGGCAATGAGCATTCTATTGTACAGTTTAGGCGTATTTTGGATTTCCCGAGTCATATGGCCACGACTTGATTGGAAGTACGTCGGGCTGTTGGTTTTAGGCGCAAGCGTCATGACCCCGGTTCAATTGGACGTTGGTGTCGGTAATGTGAATTGCGTCTTGTTCTCAGCTGTGGCATTGTCGTTTTATTTGCTATACAACAGACAGCAAGCATGGCGGGCTGGTATCCCTCTTGGACTCGCCATTGTTTTCAAAGTGACGCCTGCCGCCATCCTGGTATACTTACTCCTGCGTAAACAGTGGCGTGTTTCAATTTCAGCCTTGTTTACTGCAGGCATCTTCAGTGGAATCACTGCCATCTGGCTCGGACCAGCGTGCTTAATCCACTACGCAGAAAAATTTATGGCATTCGGTCAAACCAGCATGAAGAACGGCCCAGCGCCGTACAATCAGTCTCTGGTTGGTGTCTTGGGTGCGTTTGCTCAACATCATTGGTTGCACTGGCCACCAACTTTCCAAAACGCGTGTTTCTTGCTATTCATGGCGCTCACTGCGTTGCTATTCCTATGGGTCACCATTCGCACTCCGTCTCATCGGTGTATCGACGTTGGCCTTGCGAGTCTGGCGCCCCTCGTGTTTTCGCCACTGGTCGAACAAATGCACATGGTTTTCGTCATACCGAGTCTATTCAGCCTCGTTTACATGGCTCAACGGACAAGACGAGATGCCCCTCGGTCTTCGCAGACTACGTTCTGGGTACTGATGGTTGTAGCAGCGGGTTCTTTTCTAGCCCTGTCCTTGCCGACAACATTTGCCTTGAACTTCCTGGTCAACCATTGGCCACAACTGTTCTGGGTTCACACACACATGTTCTGGGTGTTGTTGGCTTTATTCACAACCACCACTTGGCAGTCGTTACGATGCACTGTACAAGAACTACCGAAACGTCATTATCAAGCTTGTTAAGAATAACGAACCTACACAAGGCCTCTCCGCTGTTGCCGCGGGGTGGCTTTTTTCTTGGCGAACCAGATACTTGCACATATCCTCCGACTGCCGCTGCTGCACTGACACCAGTACGACCGGGTAGGTAACAGGTGGCTGTCAGGGGCCTCATCTGCGGAAACCCACAATCCCAATTGATTTCCAAACTCTTACGTATGGTTTCTCTTTACAAGGAATTGCTTGAAGCTTGGGCATGAAATTCTAGAATGTCCTTTGGATGGCCGACTACAACGAGCGTATCTCCCCGTTTCATGACCGTGTCGCCATGTGCAACCAGTTGAACACCGTCTCGAACAATCGAGAGTATAAGTATGCTCTCTGGAAGCGTGATGTCACGAATCCTCCGACCACTCCAAACGCGGTTACGAAGTACGACTTCATGTATTTGAAAATCAGACGAAGCAGAGAGCAACTGGCTAGACACAGGCGTCTCTACTAACTGCTCCATGAGCGCAACACCTGCCAATTGCGG
>NZ_KI421475.1:0-4648 GCF_000472905.1 Alicyclobacillus pomorum DSM 14955
TGTTCCGGCCGATTACCGGAGATTCGATTGAAGAAGCAACTTCGGAGGGATTTTTATGAAGCGGCAAACTCATAAGATGACGGTTTCCATTGACGAGCATTCATCCCATCTCGAACAATTCAAGGATTTCTTCAAGCAATTGGACGATGAAGGAAGAACGATCGAAACGCTGGCCCGGCAAAGAATTGATGACTATCAGTTGAAAGCCATTAACGCCACGCTCGCCCATGTCTGGAACAAGAATGAATATTACCGTTCGAAGCTGGAAGAAGCGGGCTTCACGGAACCGAAGATCGATAGCCTGGAGCAATTAGCTTCGGTACCGTTTCTCAAGAAAGACGTTATACGAGGAGACAAGATGAAGATCTTGTGCGTCGATCCCAAAGAAATCGGTCAGGTTCATCTTACAAGCGGAACTTCCGGGAAGCCGATTTATACCGCCTATACATTAGCTGATCAATATGTATACGATTTGCTGCCCAAATATTTGGCAATTTTCGAGGAGTCGGACGAAGATGTAGCGGCCATCGCGCTGCCGTATGAATTCGCGTTGCCTGGTCTCGGTTTTCAACGTTTGTTCCAGTTTGCGTTCGGAACGACGGTGCTGTCGCTTGGCAAAGGCGGATACATGGCTCCCGTCGATAAGTCTCTGGAATTGATGAAAGAATACCAAGCCACGGTTCTCGCTACTACTCCTTCCTATGCAGCGCTTTTGGTCGAACAAAGCGAGCGGTATGGCATCAAAATAGGCGAAGATATACGACTCAAGAAGATCTGGCTTACCGGTGAAGGGTGCTCCTCTATGTTCCGCGATCGGCTGGAGAAATGGTGGGGCTGCGAAGTGTCCTTCTTCTACGGCTCGACAGAGTGCGGGGGTATAGGCATTGAATGCAGTAAACACAAAGGGTATCACCTCATGGAAGGGCATGTAAAGGTAGAAATTATTGATCCGTCTTCGGGGAAGCCGCTTCCGAATGGCCAAACCGGAGAGATAGTTGTGACGACGCTGCTGCGCGAAGGAATGCCGATGGTGCGTTACCGGACCGGGGATATCGGCTATTTGCAACAGAACAGATGCACTTGCGGAACCACCATGGACGTTCTGCACCTGAGAGGCAGGATGGAAAATATGCTGCGGGTGAATGGCGAGGACTATTCTCCGTTCTTACTGGAACACTTCCTTATGGAAATTCCCGAGGTGGGCATGTGGTATCACTTCAGGCTGAATCAGGGAGTTCTTACGATCGAAGCCGAGCCGTTTCAGACGAATTTAAGCGACGAGCAATTGGCGGAGAAAATCCGAAAGCATATGGCTGATCGGATCGGGATTGAATGCCAGGTCGAAATCAGACACGACATCCCCCGTACTTTCGGCAAAGCGACCCGAGTATTCGTTTAGACAAAATCTCGGGAACAGGGAGGGCTGCATTATGACTGAATACGATCGGGAGCGGGAGCGAAAGTTCAAGGATTTGTTGGCGCGTATTGTAAAATCGCCTCTGTACAAGGAAAAATTATCGAATTATAACCTGAACGGAATCGGGTTGAACCAAATCCGAACGCTGCCGCTCACCACAAAGAAGGATCTCCGGAAAGCCGGCGCTTTCGGCCACCTTGCCGTCGAAATGAAAGAGGTGGCGCAATACCACGAATCCACCGGCACGACCGGGGAGCATTCCTCCTCCTGGTTTACCCTGCAGGACTTGGGGACCGGAGGGAGGCAGTTGAAGGAATGCGGGGTACGGTTGACCCCCGAAGATCTTGTTCTGATCCGCTTTCCTTACGCAATGGCACTGCCCGCGTTCCTGATGCAGCAAGCGGCATGGCAGTCGGGAGCGGGGATTGTTCCCGCAAGCGGACGCACCGTAGTTACGCCATACCCAAGGGTACTGCAGCTAATGGAGCGTCTTCATGTCACGGTAGCCGCCGGGCTGCCTCGAGAGTTTGAGCTCCTGGCGGAAACAGCGCGTTTGATCGGTTCGACTCCGAGCAAGTATTTTCCGGCATTGCGGGCCATTTGCGTTGCCGGAGAGTTAATGGGCGACAAGCGCAGGGAGCACATACAAAAGCTGTGGGGCGTGCCTGTCTATAACATGTATGGCTCGACGGAAACCGCCAATATCGCTGCGATGTGCGAATACGGCATCATGCATATCGTGGAACAGGATTTTTTCGTAGAAGTGTTGCAGGAAGACGGTTCAGGCCCCGTTGAGCAGGGAAAGAGGGGGGGTGCGGCGATTACCACATTTTCTCATCGAGGTTCTCCTCTGTTGCGATACTTTAACGAAGACATCATCTCTGTCGAACCTGCCTTATGTGCTTGCGGCCGAACGGGGGGCAAGCTCGTGCATTACGGCAGAAGCAAGGATCGAATCCGTTTTGGCGATAACGTTCTGGACGGCTTTGATATCCAAGAAGCCGTATATTCGCTGTCTCCTGTTCCGGATGCCTGGAAGGCGCTCGAGCAAGAGAACGGGCTGCACTTTCTTCTTGATTCGCATGATTCCGGGAAGTGGTCGGAGGACGCTGTGCGTTCTCATTTATCCGGCAAGCTTCATGTGCCTGTCACCATAGAGATCGTCAACGACTCCAGGCTGCTTGACCGGGTCGAGCTTGTGAAATATGTCCCGTCGACAAAGCCGGTATATATTCAAAAATTAACTTGAATGGAACACGAACGAGAGCGAGAGTTTGCCGGCTATTGCCGCAAAAGGGTCAGGATGGCAAGCACAAATTGGCCTTGAAAGGTGCCCGTCATGGGTTATATAGGAAGGGAGTGCTCGTATGAGTGGAACATTGCAGCAATTACAATCTCAATTGAACGGGATAAACCGGCAATTGCTTCATCTGCTAAACGAACAGGAGCGTACAGCCGCTGAAATTGTTCGGATAAAGGAAGAGCAAGGGATATCGGAAGCGGATCCGATAGGCGTCCAGCAAATGGTGAGTGAGCTTATAAGCCATAATCAGGGCCCCATCGCTAACGACACGATCATGAACTTTTTCAAGGAGATTTTTCATGCATACCAAAAAAAGCAAAACAATGCGAAAACCGAACAAAAACTCCTCGTGAGCCGACGACACAAGAGCGAGGATACGATTATCCGGGTCAAGCAAGCCGAGTTTGGAGGCGTCTCGCCCGTCATGATCGCGGGTCCCTGCTCAATCGAATCGAGAGACCAGCTTCTGACCGTTGCAGCTGCTTTGAAGAATGCGGGTGTTACCGTCTTGCGCGGAGGCGCGTTCAAGCCGAGAACCTCTCCGTACGACTTTCAAGGGCTTGGTGTGGAAGGATTAAAAATCATGAAGGAAGTGGCTGACGAACTCGGTATGGTGACGATCAGCGAAATCATGAGCCCTTCCCAAATCGACACAGCAGCCCGCTATATCGATATCTTTCAAATCGGCGCCCGCAACATGCAGAACTTCGATCTGCTCAAAGCCGTCGGACAATCCGGACAGCCTGTTCTTCTGAAGCGAGGCCTTTCCGCTACTTTGGAGGAGTTCATTCTTGCGGCGGAATACATCCTGTATAAGGGGAATGACCGGGTCATGTTGACCGAGCGCGGTATACGCACATTTGAAAAATGGACGAGAAACACGCTCGATATTTCTGCAGTTCCACTGTTGAAACAGGAGACCCATCTGCCGGTGCTTGTGGATGTCAGCCATTCCGCCGGCCGAAAGGATATTCTACTGTCCTGCGCGAAGGCCGCACTTGCCGCGGGCGCCGACGGGATCATGGTCGAGGTGCACCCGAATCCGCAGGCTGCACTCTCTGATGCGAACCAGCAAATCAATATCGACGAGTTTCATACGTTTTGGCAGGGACTCTGCGATTCGGGGCTTTTCTAACGCTGCCGAGCAGCACGAACAGAAATTCGCTAACGGAGGGGAGTGTATGACGGATAAAATCTTTTTCGACATGACTTCGCATGATGCTGGAAGGACGATTGATTTCTTTCATGGGTTGATATTTAGCATGCTGCGGGTGACGGATGGCCGCACAACGGATTTGCTGGAAACTCTGTTGGACGAAAAAATGCTGGTTCATGTTATTCGGCAAGAGCAAATTGATGAAGATCATGCCGATCGTGTTGGCCAGTCCTCCGGTGCTCCGTACTATATCAGAGAGTCTCTCTTGATAAGCGAGAGGAGCCGCCTTGTTGTATCTCACAATCTTGCGCTGGTGCACTCGCAGCATGTACCGCCCTTTTTGTTTGAGAAGATAGCGGAGCGGCAAGAGGGGATTGGAAAAGCAATCAGCACTATGGGGTTGCAAACGTTCAGAAACGTGCATGACTTCGGGGCGATAAATGGGGAAGACGCGCTCGATCTGTTCCAAAAGCCGACCCAGCTTCGTTTTCCGGATCTGCGAGAAAAAGTGCCTTATAAAAAGTACTCGATTTATTTCGGCCCTGCGCCGGGAATCGAGATGCTTGAATATTTTAATCCGAATGTCATCAGACATCGTTTAAACCAATTAATCGGAGGGATAATCATGAGAGAAAAAGGAACGAAAGAGCAGGAGCAGATCAAGAAACAAGCACGTAAAGCGGAAGAAGAAAAGGTAAAAGAACAAGAGAAGCTCGAGAAACAAGCACGTAAAGCGGAAGAAGAAAAAGTAAAAGAACAAGAGAAGCTCGAG
>NZ_KI421475.1:4763-5444 GCF_000472905.1 Alicyclobacillus pomorum DSM 14955
GTAAAAGAACAAGAGAAGCTCGAGAAACAAGCACGTAAAGCGGAAGAAGAAAAAGTAAAAGAACAAGAGAAGCTCGAGGAACAACACCAAAAACCGCCCGCGGAACGGGGGCTCTTTTCCTTGCTGAAACGTTTGGTTCCTTGAGTTCCTCGGTCGGTGACTAATCACACAAGAGAAGCTCGAGAAACAAGCACGTAAAGCGGAAGAAGAAAAAGAATAGAGAAGAACCGGGAGCGCAGTAAATGGATAAGGCTGACTCGACAGGAAGTGATGTCCCTGAGAGTCAGCGGGTCTGTCAATATTTTTGTGTAAACTCCTTTTGCGCAAGGCGAGTTCCATCTCGAGTATACATTGCAGGCGAAGCCATTGGAACGTACCTTTCGAATCCTGCTTCCTGCCACCGTACCGCTTCTCTGGTTCCAACTTGTTCCATCAACTGCATAAGTCCTGTGTTCTCATTGTTTTTTCGGTTTTTCTTTAATCTGTTCGACGAAATCCATTNCAGACTTTATCATTTGTTCACCGGCATATTTTACACCGCTTTGAATGGCCGACAGCAATTCCCTTGAATAAATATCGGATGGATGATCCGATTTCTTTACAGCCTCCATGATTTTCTTGCCGGCCACATTCGCACCGCCATTAACAGCCTGTCCATAGCTGCCGGCGAAACGGATGAAT
>NZ_AXAR01000035.1 GCF_000472905.1 Alicyclobacillus pomorum DSM 14955
GCCACGGTGTCTTTTCACAGGAGCATCGCAAGGTTCTGGAAGAAATCCGTCGTTTCATCGATTGACCTGCATGAACGAAACAAAAAGACGACTCTTATTCAAATTTGAATGAGTAGTCGTCTTTTCATTCAGTCCAACATTGCGGCATGTCGTTTGAACTGATCCTCCAAAACGAGACATGCCATTGCGAGTTTAGGTTACGGGACTGCTTTCATTACCCGCTCTGAAGGAGGAGCTTCGAAGCGGTAAGCTAATCGAGCTTCAGTTGGACGATGAGCTCCCCCCTAGGAGCATCGGCCTCGCTGTCCGCCGTGACATCAAGTTGTCGTTTAGCGGCTGATCGTTTCACCCGAATGCTCCTTTCTCAGAGCGAGTAGTTTGCATAAGCTCATTCAATGCCTGGGTTAAGCCATCGTTCAATTTATTATTTCAACGAAAAAGCCTGTAGACCCCTTACGATGGGAAGGTTTGTCTACAGGCTGGGACAAATGTTAAAACATATTTCTTCCCTGCGTCATTGCTGCCTAAGGCGATCGCCGTTTCAGCGTACCGACTGCAGCCAGCTTTGTTCCCCAGCCGCCGCATGTCCAGCTTCGTTCGTCATGATAAGTTCGGCTCCTTAGTTTACAGCTTTTAAAGCGATATCCAACACTTCCTCAATAGAGCGGGCGGAGCGGTTCCGTTTGATCAGCGCCACGCCGATCTCCAGCGCGATCCGCTGTGCCCGTTCGCGGGCCGCCGCATCTTCGATGTGGTCGATGTCCGCGACGTGGATAAAGCCATGGACGCGGCACAACATTATCGCCCCGGCAAATCCGATTGTGTCCTGCAGCAGTCTTGCCACATACAAATCCTGATATCCTCGGGTCTTCGCCATCCGGTCGGCGGCATGCCCGTTCCAAAGCTCGCGGAACTGAAGCTCGAATTGTGTCCATAAGTCGTGCACGGTATCCAGCAGGTAGCGGCGGTAATCGGTGCGCTCCAGCGCATCCGTGCTCCAGCCCTCTTGGCCTGAATAGTTCAGCAGCAGATTGGCGATAACCGTCCCGATATCAAAGCCCATCGGACCGTAATAAGCAAATTCGGGATCAATGACCTTCGTAGAATCCGGCTTGATGAAGATATTATCTGTATGCAAATCGCCATGCAGCAGGGCCTGTGCTTTCGTCAGAAATTTCTCCCTCAGCAGCGTGACCTCGAGATGCAGCTCCTTATCCGCCCAAATGCGCTCAACGGCATCACGGATATGAGGCTCGAAGATATTCATCCGGGACTTTGTATAAGGAGCGTATAAGATGAGATCCTCGGTGATATTGCAAAGCTCCGGATTGATGAACGATTTCACCCGCAGTTTCTTCTCCTGTTGGTCCATGGCCAGGTCCGAGGTGAAGAACAACGTCCGCGCCAAGAATGATCCGATATGCCTGGCGAACAACGGATAACGGCCCCGCTCCATCAGTCCGCGGCGCATGACGATGTGGTCGCTCAAATCCTCCATGACCATCAACGCCAAATCCGGCTCGTACGCGTATACCTTTGGCGTCAGATCAGGACAAAGCTCCCCTTGAATGCGCAATGCTTCGCATTCAATGCGTACTCTGTCCAGCGTCAAGGGAACCGATTCGCCGATCACCTTGGCGTAAGGCAGCGCCTGCTTCAGAATTAAGGCTCGCCCTGATGCCGGGTCCGATATATGAAACACAAGGTTAAGATTACCGTCGCCGATCTCCCGTGACTTCAGCTGCGCACCATCCGGGAATACATCCTCGATGCCGTGTGCATACTCGACCGCTTCCGCTTGCGTTAAGGCGTGATAATTTGTCATTTCCGCATCCCTCCTTTTAGCGATAACTACTGGTATGAGGCAAGGGGAAATTCTTGGTCTAAGATGGAGCGATGTTGATTTTCAAGCCAAATCATTAAACGGTACCGAAGCTAATTGCTCCAGGCTATCGATCTTCGGTTCCGTGAAGCCCGCTTCTTCCAGCTTCGAACGGTAATATTCATTCTTGTTCC
>NZ_AXAR01000036.1 GCF_000472905.1 Alicyclobacillus pomorum DSM 14955
AAGCTGAATTCATCCACAATGTGCGAGTATCCATAACATCGCAGATATCGGTACATATGATGAACTCAAGATGGTTGATTATAACAAACTGGAACCACTTCCCATTTCCAAACGGAGGTTGATTTATCGCGTATCATGACCGAACGCATCGATGCAGAAAAGCAGATAAGCATAATAAGACAGAGGGAGTGAGATTGAAATTGAATAAGAGCATGGGATTCGCAGACAAAGCGCTACTTATTCTTGGAATTACCTTAGCTGGTGTAATTGCTTTTGTTCTTGTGATGGGCGTAATTATTGCAGTCATTAAATTGTTTATGGAAAATAACATGCGTTCCGTACGAATTAATTCCGCCCCCATGCTGTTTAGTGAACCCAAGAAACCGGACACCAGGTAGGAGGACAGGGTTACACTAGAGTTATGAAAAAACAGTACACACCAGAATTCAAAGCTAAGGTCGTCGCAGAAACCCTCAAAGAAGAAAAGAGTCTCTCCGAAATTGCAGCAGAATACGGCGTTCATCCAGCTCAAGTGAGCGAATGGAGGAAAATGGATCTCGAGAAACTTCCCGATGTATTCGTAGATGAACGAAAGGCTGCGAAAGAAAAGAAAGCACAAGAACAGAAGATAGACCGCTTATTTTCACAAGTTGGTAAGCTGACCACTGGTGGCTATCATCGACTGGGATACATTGCCAGTTGGCAACTCGATCAGACCCTTGAGATGCCCTTTGTCCTAACAACAGTGAAAGCCGCGCTACGCCAGGCAAGACCAGAGATTATGAATAGCGACCAAGGTAGCCATTTTATCAGTGAACAGTACACGGACTTGCTGAAGGAAGCTGGCGTCAGAACAGTATGGATGGCAAGAACCGAGCATTGGACGCCGGCACCAATCACTTGGATATAGACCTCCGGCAGAGGTTTATTTTGAGAAACATACTAGCGTAGAAGCTCCAACAGATATCTGGAAGGTCAGTATAAACACTATTAACTTAATCTATAAAATTGCGTCTACAAATGGGTGCACCTTAATGGATCGTGATCCGAAGGCAGAGTTGATCGCTGCCCCGTTTGAGCAAAGACTGGCCGAGGCGATTCAACTTCATGAAGAAGCCTTGGCCGGAAATGAAGACGCTCTTTGGGAAGCGAACCGAGTCATCGAACGATTGCGTCTGGATTATCCGGGCCATGCGATAGCGGACGCGTATCATGGAAGCGTACTGGTGCTACTGGCAGGACGAGGCGCGACCCGATGGAACGGCGAAAGTGGGCGAGGCGCGGACTTAAGCTNCTTCATAAAGCTGCCGCTTGTTCTCCCCAGGATCGTACGATCCGCATGCTTCGCGACAACATTGCATTCCGATAGACTGAACGCTTAGCTTTCATAAGGTGGTGAAGCAAATGCCCAAGGGCAATTTGGATTTCTCGAGGATTTTTGGCGAAATCAGGCGAGGATTCATCCGTTTCGCCGGCAGCTATGGACAGGCTGTTAATGGCGGTGCGAATGTGGCC
>NZ_AXAR01000037.1 GCF_000472905.1 Alicyclobacillus pomorum DSM 14955
TTCCAAAGAAGAAGGTCCCACTTTGAAGGTGATTTACCCACGTTTCCTTGCTTAGGTTGAATCTTCACATACATTGTTTATCCTTTTGCATACCCCGAGCGTCGGGAAATGGGTATCAGTAAGGAAAATAGAACAAAGATGATTAAAAAGGCCACAAGCCAGATTTGCATTCGATTCACCCCCCACTTAAAAGATCAAGACAAGCAAATAAACAGAACGAACGGACAAGTGCCTGTGCTTTTTAAAAGGATGAACTGGCAACCTGGTCATCTTCGTATTTTTTTTCTTGCTCGTCCTTGGTTACGATTGGTATACATATGCCAGCCTATCTCCAACACTTTCTGTACCTTTTCGTTTCGTGCCAAATTAAACACCATAGGGGCAAATTTGATTACCGTTTTAATCAGCGTGTTGAGATTCATCCTCCCGCCTCCATCCGTTGGGTCATAAGTTCGTTTTCCCTCGGTAATTTAAGACTATGGAGGAAAATTCAATCGTGAGACGGCTTGTATCATAGGCATACGCGGCTTGTACGCCCTTATTAGGCAAACAATAAAACGCCCCTAGGTAAGGGGGGCGTTTTATTGGGAGATGAATGTACGATGGTGGCTCTGGTGGTTCATCGATGGGTAATTTTAATATATGCCACCACAGTTCAAAAACAACGGCTTGTACCTATCAAGCAGATGAAATAAGACAGTCGTCCATTCCGATTCTAGACTATGATACATGCCGATCTGTGGGACCGACTGAATCTAGGTGGACAACTATTTACGCTGGTTTTCCACCTAGATTGCACCACCGAATACAAATCCGACTAAGATCACGTAGACCTAACCTCGCACGTATTTCGTTACGAAATCACCTATTTCAGGAAAACAACATAAGACATAGTCAAATCCATCCTATCAGTGCCTAAAGAATAGGGGTACGGACTTGTGTCCGTACCCCTCTGGTTGACGATATAGTTGGTTTCCGATGATAATCAATTTCCCATGCAAGTGCATTTGAATGTAATTTCCTCTCGCTTGATGAATATGAAAGATGGGGGGGAGGTGAGCGCATGAGGTTCTGGCTGTATGTGAACAATGAGAAGCATTCTTTCGTCGAAGGCGAACGGGTAGTGTCCCGTCAAGTGGTGTAAATTTGTTGAGTGCCTCTACTACGTGACATACATCATTTATGCAGAACCGAAGTCGGGGCCAGTAACGCCT
>NZ_AXAR01000005.1 GCF_000472905.1 Alicyclobacillus pomorum DSM 14955
GTCTGGTGGCAATGGCGGAGGGGAAACACGCGTACCCATCCCGAACACGACCGTTAAGACCTCCAGCGCCGATGATACTTGGGGCGGGAGCCCCTGGGAAAGTAGGACGCCGCCAGGCAAGAGAGCAGAAGAGCTCAGTGCTACATGCACTGGGCTCTTTTGTGCTGGGTGAGACTGTGTGATGAATCATGGACGTCTTCTATCCCTCGTGGTTTATCCAGTCTTGAGCTAACATGCCATAGACAATGTGGTCCACGAAGTGATCGTAGATCCATTCGGCTTGACGAATACAACCCTCGTTTTGGAAGCCTAACCGTTCTGGAATCGCTCTGCTTTTGAGATTGTCAACGGCAGCCCGAATTTCTATCCGGTTCAGCTTGTAATCCCGGAATGCAATGTCGACGACTGCTCGAACGGATTGGGTCATAATCCCATGCCCTTGAAATCGTTCTGCGAGCCAGTATCCAATGCTCGTGTGGCGATTGGTCCAATGGATGCCATGTAACCCGACGCAGCCAGCAAGCTGACCTTTGTACCAAATCCCTGCATGAAATCCATTGTTTTCGGCAAATTGATTCAGCGTTGTTTGAATGAACGAACGTGTGTCGTCGGCTGTTTTGGTCTCATCAACCCAAGGAAGCCATTGTCGCAGGTGATGTCTCGATGTGTCGGTCAACGCAAAAACTTCAACTGCATCTTGTACCGTCAGCAGCTTTAACCGGATGTTGTCGTTGACTGGGTAGTAGAACATGCGAAGCCTCCTTTGCCTCTTGAGTTCGCACCTGCACAGAGGAAGAACCGTTCCGAAAATGTGAACCCCACCAACAGCTCAGTGCGGCAGGGAGGTGGGGTTACCATGGGCTACATGTTCCAGCATTCTGTCAATCACGGCTTGATGTACATCTGGCGGTAAGTGGTGACCGTACCCTTCGTAGGCGTGAACGGTAAACGGTTTTCCGTGCGCCCTCAGTGACTCGCTCATCAATATGGCGTGTCGGAACGGTACCTGGACGTCGGCTGTTCCATGGACGATAAGAACTGGGCAGGGAATGTCCTGTGCCAGTCGGGCAGGGGATCGTTGCTGGTACGCGTCCGGGACCTTTGTGGGAGAACCGCCTACCACGCGCTTGAGCATACGCCGCAGTTCGATTCGCTCCTCGTACGTCCACGCCAAGTCCGCAACGCCGCCCCACAAAATGAGGTGGTGTACGTCACGCGCTGCAATGGTTAACTTGGTTGCATTAATCGATCCACGCGAAAACCCGAGTGCTGAGATGGCGTTGGCCTGAACGAACGGCATCGATTGCAACAAGCGGTACGCTTCCAAGACGTCGTTACAGTCTGCCCCACCAAACTGGTCGCGGCCGGGGTTGCCATACGTACCTCGATACCACGGTGCGATAACGGCGTACCCACGCGCCATAAAGTCGTTGATCCAAGGAATTTTTGCCATGCCCACACGGTTGATGCCGCCTCGGCAATAGACGAGTCCCGGCAAAGAATCGTTTACTGGAACACGGTCTTTCTCTTCGTCCTCGGCTCCTTCAACCACCTCTACAGAAAGGTCAGGGCGGTGCCCATACCTCTGTATCAGCAGTGTCAGGATGTCGTCGCGTTGGACGCGAATCGCACTTGGGATTCCTAAATAGGCTTTTACCAGAAGTTCATCGGATAAGTAGGTCAACTCAAAGATGCCCATGCATCTATCTTACCACTCGTCCCCTGATGCGATGTAATCGTCGGGCGAGTCAGCAACGCCGAGATTCTGTTCATGCACTGTACAGGACGGCCGCACTAGCGCAAGTACCGCCCTGCCGAGCCAGGTACCTGCGAGGCCAAGGAGCAATCCAGTGAGTACCGTGATGGCGTCGACCACCCACCACAGTTTCGTGCCAAAACCCATCATCGCCGACACGGCGGCGGCAGCCGCGTGCATGTGCCCCGTCCGGCTCATCCAAGCGAGTGGTAACCCCCAACCGGCCGCAGAGACCGAAGCGCTGAGAAATGCGGCTACGCCACCACGAACAGGGAGTCCTGTAAGCGCAATACCGACCAGAAACGTCACATACCAGAGACCGAGAATATTCGCATACCAGATGATGCCGAGGCTCACCAACAATATGGCCCAAATCACCCATCGACTGATGTGAACCATCGAATCACCTCCTTCACTCACCATGTCAAGGTTCAAGCTCCCACTCGACGCTTTGGGGTGACCTATCTACGGTGGGAAAGTCTTGCATTGGGTAATACGCACCGTTCCACCAGGCCGTAATGAAATTTGCATACCAGGGGGACAACGGGTTCTCACTCTGGCCCCCGGGATACACACCAAAGCCCTGTTTCGTGCCCCAATCCATGATGAACCGCCAACTGGGCCCCGCTGTCGACAAGTATCCGTCTGCGGAATCCGCCGCATTTACGCTCCAAATGTCCCCGCCGCTCGGAAACGGTCCGTAGCCCAGTTCCGGAACACGCAGGAGAGAGGGGAACTGGCGACTGTGGAGCAATCCCCACGACCGCGCCTTCGGACCCGCTCCGAGGCGTGCCGAGAGCGAACCCACGGCTTCGTGGAAGGACTGCCGCATGACCTCGTTAGCGTCGCGCCGTGTGCCGTTCGGCAAAGAAAAGGCTGCATTGTTCGGGTCTTTTAACGTCCACGCTTCCAAGTCCTCGTTTAAAGAGGCGAGGTTCGGGTTTACTTTGAGGGACGGATCCACCTCGACCGGAACTTTGAAGTGGTCCCACCACGGTTGAAACGTATCTGACAGGTACTGCGTCCAAAACGTCCACCACAGGGCGGCCGCCGGTGAGTCGGAATCCATCCGGTAGTCCCACGATTTCAACAGTGACAACGCACTTTGTTCGTTGCTCGTCAGGGGTTGACCCTTCGCAGCTTCCAAGAGTTTCGGGACCATCAGACTGGCGAGATAATCTCTTGTGTCGTTCTGCAACGACTGCATATCCTTCACGGTCAATCGATCCCAGCGGCTCAGTGTCCGGTAAATTTCATTCGCACGGTACCCGTCGGAGAAGAAGTCGAGGCTCGTTCCGATGTAATATGGGTAGTCCGGCTCTACGACCCGTTGGTTGGCGCTGAAAACGAAGTGTGACGGCGGGGTGTACACCTGCGGGATGTCGTCGAACGGGATGGTTCCACACATGTCAGACTCGCCGGTACCAGGGAGGGGGAGCCACGGACTGCCCTGCTTGATGATGGGTAGTACCCCGCAGAAATGAGGCCAATGTTTCCCGCGTCGTCCGCATACACAAAGTTCTGGGACGGCGCGTGCCAGTCTTTCAGCGCATCTCGGAATTGATGGAAATTGGTTGACCGAATGATGTTCATCATCACCTGGATATCTGGCGATGGGTCGGCACCTATCCAATCGACGGACAGCGTTTGTCCTTTTTGCGTGAGCACAGGACCGTGAACTGTGAGATTCACTGTCAGGTGTTGCGTTTGGCCGCCTTTCACAGGAATGTCGTAGGTGACTTGCCGCTGGCCATTCCAAAAGTACTGACCGGGGTGGTCCGCATCTGTCTTCTCCGCGTAAAAGAAGGTGGCCTGGTTCTGGACGTTCGTCAGGCTCCAACTGATGTGTTCATTGCACCCAATTAAGATGAGCGGCAAGCCAGGGATGCTGACACCCGAGAAGTGGAAGTCGGGCGCGTTGCCCTGAACCTGGTACCAGATGGCCGGGAGAGTTTGGGATAGGTGAGGATCGCCAGCCAAGCGGTTTCCCATTCGCCGTCTTGGTGCCGTCCACGGCCCAGTTGTTGCTGTTAGATCCCTGGTGCACCGCGGGGACCGGCAGGCTCCGCATGCGGTTCTCTACATCCCGCACAGCAGCCAGCTCCGCGTCAGAGATGGGTTGCGCAGTGGGAAGCGGAGAGACGCCACCCGCTTTGTATGGACCTGGATCATACGGGTGTTGTTCATTCGGTGGCAGGACAGGAAACCAGTTCATGGTCCGGTTGTACCCGAGTGACTTTGTTAGCAGTGCATAGTCGAGAGGGGTGTCTGTGTAATCTAAGGTTTGAGTCATGATGCCTTGGATCACGAGACTATCAACGGGTGTCCACGCCTTCGGCTCGTACCCGAGCAACTTGAAGGCGTATGGAAGCTGTCCGGACTGTTTGTCTTCGCTTAGTTTGGCGTTCACGCCTGCCGAGTATGCTGTGAGCGCCTGATAGGCGTCACTGTCCTTGGACATTTGTTCCCATTCCTGCTTGGCCGTGCGGAGTAATCCAAGTTGTAATTCAAAGGTATCCGAGGGAAGCGCTTTCTTGCCGACAACTTGCGAAAACAGCCCTTCGCCTTGACGCCGCATGAGATCCATCTGTGTCAATCGGAAGGTTGCGTGCAGATATCCCATGGTTGCAAACAGATCATGGTTTGTGGATGCGTTGATGTATGCTACGCCGTTCTCATCGAACGCAACAGTGACGGATTTGTCCAGAAACGACAAGTGCAAAGTCTGTGACTTCGGTAGAGTGGCTTCTTTCGCTACGGTCCAAACGCCAGTCCCAGGTTGAACGCAACCCCCAACGCAGGCAAGGGACTGACTCCTTTACCCGCGAGCAACAGGACACCGCCGGAAAATACCATAGCGGCAGCCACATTGAGACTGCGGAGAACGATGGACTGCCTCACGTACTTACCCCACCCATTTCAGCGTTTCGAAGAACACCCATTCATCTATTTTTCTCAATTATATCAGAATTCGACAAAAATCGCGTATCATTTTGAGAATTGTTGATGGTCTTGTCGACGGATCAGTCATCCGAAATCTGGAGAAGACCGAACGGTTGAATTCAGCCTTCATACATGGTACAATGTCTTCTGCACGTTGGATTTGACTGCGCGGAAGTGGCTCAGGGGTAGAGCATCGCCTTGCCAAGGCGAGGGTCGCGGGTTCGAATCCCGTCTTCCGCTCCAGAAGAGGGCCCATAGCTCAGTTGGTTAGAGCGGCCGGCTCATAACCGGTTGGTCCTAGGTTCGAGTCCTAGTGGGCCCACCAAGATGTGTTGACGAAAGATGTTGAAGACCGCGTGATGTCCATGTGTGAGTGGGCACGCGGTCTTTCCGTTTTGGGGGTACGGAAGTCCTGCCGCATGTCCAAAGCGGTTGCTTTGAACGACACGGATGTGTATAATAATCTTTGTCGTTCGGGTGTCGACGGATTTACTACGTCATAAACAACAACAAAATGTGCGGGTGTAGTTCAATGGTAGAACTCCAGCCTTCCAAGCTGGTAGCGTGGGTTCGATTCCCATCACCCGCTCCAAACGAGCGAAATAAACCATCACAGTCAGACAATGATGTTTGGTTGTGGTGGTTTTGTTATTCGGTTGAGCGATTTGCAAAACGCCTCTTTTCACATTTACCTTCATGAAAATTTTTTGCATCTTTGCTTGCTACCCTATTCTTGTTTAGTGACTTTCCATCTGATTGCCATTGCAAACAACGAGATGGCAGCGACTAACAAAAAGAATGCAACGTAATCCTTCAATACAATGCAGACAACCCCAATTGAAGCCAAAACTATCGCACCGATAAAGAATTGCGTTGATGTGCTTTTACCTTTGAAGGCTTTAGAAAATATTGCATAGGCGGACAACACCATCAAAACAAACGCAACAAATGCAATGACTTGGGTGATTGCGAACAGCATTGTTTGTCCTCCTCGAAGGTACTTAGCTTATCAAAACATACGAACTGGGCATCTTTTGAGGAAGGTTTGTTTCAGTCCATACAACAGGTGGTAATACTTCTAGTCCTTGTTGGGTTCCTTTGATCAATTGCATGGCAGGTTGGAAAATGACATTCCGTTCATCTGGAGTAAACCCAATCTCGCAGTATATTGTTATCGTTTCATTCGGGAGAATGGTAAAGCCACTAGATGGCATAGGCCGTGTATTATCGGGGATAGATAAATCCATTGCACTAATCCCACTGATGTAGTGATAGTTAGTAATTGTAAAATCGCCAGCTTGAATTAATTTAACGAATTTGATGGGGGTACTTGTAGTGTTTTTTAGACTAAAATAATAGACCCTCGAAGAAACAAATGAACCTCCACCACCTGCTAATGCTTGCTCCATATCCACCCAACTGACTTGTTTTGAAATCAGAGATGTGCTTACACTCGCATAAGGAAGCGTTTTATGCCATGCATTCGTTGAGATTGTTATTGGCAATTTTGCGTTTTTGATATCACGTGTCACTTTTGCATCGCATTGTGTAGTGAACTCAATCTGATTTTCCGTCTTGTTCGGTTGAGTATGAATGCTTTGAACAGCAATGCCTTGTGATTCTTGTAAAAGTATAGATGTTACTTGGGCATTTTTCGATGGATTTCGACATAGCAAATCGTACTGGAGGGGAATTACAGAGGATGGGTCTGATACTACATTTATAGACCATCCTCCTAAACTCAACCATTGTTCTGGTTTGTTGTCTACCTTCCTCGGTGATGTTGAGCAACCAATCGTCAAAGCAGCGATGGAAGAAAGAAGTAAGATGGTCGCAGATTTTTTTCGCATAGAGTATTCCCCTCCGTGATTTCTCCTTAATGGAGAACTACAGAATGATAGACGTAATGGTCCTATCTACTTGCATCGCAAGTCACTAGAGGTACATTGATTTGTCTCGAAACACGTTGCTCATGTCGAAGCTTTATGCCAGTGTTACATCGCTCGGCCCCCATCCAGCAGGGCCAAGGCTAACTTTCTTCATCGTTTTCCCTTTCCTCTTCATGTTACTAAGAACCGGCACAGAAATGTTGTATATTTTTCGTTCTAGTCTGTAAATTGAGCTAGCATTGCACTTCACTTTATGGGCATTTCCAGAGCTATTTGCGTTACGTTCTTTGCAACGACAATGGATAAGGCGTATCATTCGACATTGTCAGAGGCACATGGTTCAGTTTTCGAAATAGGAGGTTTAGGGATGCCGCTTTATCCGGATATACAAGCGATTCTGGACAAGATCAATGCCGTGCCGCGGCCGCCGCTTGACTCCATTTCGCTTGAAGTATTTCGAAAGCAAGCATTCAGCTTTCCTGCCAAACCCATGGAGGTCAAGGAAGTATATGAGCGCGTCTTGCCGCTGTCAGGACGAGACATTCGCGTACGTGTGTATTTGCCAGATTCGGCAGGACCCGCACCTCGTCCGGCACTGATTTACTATCACGGCGGCGGCTGGGTGACAGGCAACATTGCGAGCCATGATTCGATTTGTCGGGTTTTGGCCAATCTCGGTCAGTGTATCGTGGTCTCGGTGGATTACCGCTTGGCACCTGAGCACAAGTTTCCCGCTGCGGTGCACGATGCATTTGATGCGTTACAGTGGATTGCCGCGCACGCAGATGAGTTCGATATCCATCCACAGCGAATTGCTGTTGGGGGAGACAGTGCAGGAGGTAACCTGGCCGCGGTTGCTTGCGTCATCGCCAAAGAACGTAAGGCGCCACAGGTGAAGTATCAATTTCTGATCTATCCTTCGACTGGATATGCGGAAGAACCGCCCTCCATGCGAGAGAACGGGGAGGGTTACTTGTTGACCCGTGAAATGATGAATTGGTTCCGGAAACACTACTTAAACAACGATGAAGAATTGCTTCACCCTTATGTGGCTCCCATCTTGTACTCTGACTTACGTGGTTTGCCTCCAGCGTTCATTGCTACAGCCCAGTACGATCCGCTGCGGGACGTTGGTCGCGCATACGCGGATAAACTGCGTGAAAACGGAGTTGAAGTCACGTACAAGAACTTCGAGGGACTCATCCACGGATTCGCGAATCTGCACGGCATCGCGCCCAGTGCACAAAAAGCACTGGAGTTTTGTGCTGAGCAGTTGCGGATGGCGATGCATAAATGATGAGCGATTTGCAAAATGGAGAGGCGGTTCCACGAAGGGACCGCCGTTTCGTTATAGCATGTGAGCGACAGAATACAAAATCTATGTCAACTTTGTTTCAATGATTGCTCATTTGTTTTTATCTCCGTGATTCATTTTGGAGTGAAACAGGTACTTATGTGCGACCGTGCGACATCCTAATAAAACGACAACCGTTACCGCGCCAAGTGCAAGCCCTCCTAATTCCATAGTCACACACTCCTCGACTACACCTGAACCAACACGTTCCTCAGAGCCTATACAAGTGGTTCTCACGATGTTCAGATTCAAGGACAGCCTGTTCCTAGAACGGCAGCGTACCACCAAATGATAGATACAGGAGCAAGACATTCAGGGACAATATCACGACTGCACATATTGTCGCTGTGACAGTCACCACCCGCTTGTTCACGAGAACACCCATAATGTCGCGCCGCCTAGTGAAGTAAATGAGAGCTATGATAGGCATCGGCAACACTAAACTCAGAACGACTTGGCTGATGACCAAAGTGTGCGTTGGATCCATGCCAAGTGCAACAATGACGACTGTTGGCAACATGGTGATCACGCGTCGTAGCCACAGTGGAATGGTGAACCCGACAAATCCTTGCATAATCACTTGACCGGCCATCGTCCCCACCGCAGAGCTCGAAATGCCGGATGCCAGCAGAGAAACTAGAAAGACCGCTGCAGACGCTGCTCCGAGGAGAGGCGTCAACGTCTGATATGCAGATGAGATGTCCGCGATTTGCGTACGGCCGGATTGGTGAAAGACCGAAGCGGCCATGAACATCATGGACAGGTTGATGAGCCCAGCGAGGCTCATGGCGATGATGACTTCCTTTGTATGAAAGCGAAAGATACTGCGTCTTTCTGCATCATTGCGTGGAACCACGCGGTTTTGCGTCAGACTGGAGTGTAGATATACAGCGTGTGGCATGACCGTGGCGCCAATAACACCGACAGCCAATAGGACAGAATCGTTGCTTCCGAGCCATGGAACGAGACTGTGATACGCAATCTGACCAACGTCTGGCTTTGCCCAAACCGTCTCGACGACATAACAGGCAGCAATCACGACGACGAAGGCGGCGATGAACTTCTCCAATGGCCTGAAGCCGAAACGTTCAAGGGTCAGGATGAGGTACGTTGTTACACCCGTCAGCAATGTAGCCATCAACATCGGGATGTGAAATAACAAGTTGAGCCCGAGCGTCGCGCCCAGAAACTCTGCGATATCCGTCGCCATTGCAGCAACCTCGGAGAACGCCCACATGACATACGAGAGCCATTTGGGGCAATACTCGCGACACAGCTCTGGAAGGTTTTTACCCGTTGCGATGCCAAGCTTTCCCGACATGTTTTGAATTAACATTGCCATCAAATTCGCCAATACAACAACCCACAACAATTTGTATCCAAACTCCGAACCGCTTTGAATGTTTGTGGCGTAGTTCCCAGGATCGATATACGCGACACAAGCAACGAAGGCAGGACCCAAGAACGGTAACAAAGCTCTAATGCCTTTTCTTTGGTGGGTTATGGATTCTCTAGCCGCCAAGACGGCTTTGGTCTCTTTTTGCATTTGCAGAGACGGTATGCTCATCTAGAACACATCCTTTCCCACTTTTGGTTTTCCTCCAGGACAAAATGTGGATCTCGGGAAAAAGTTTTAGCCGAAGGAAACTTCTATGGAACCATTATACACAGTGACATCAGAAAATTGTCACAGTTCCAGTGGGTATCGGCGAAAAAATTTTCGTTAAGGAAAAAGTGTTGGATGAAGGAAACATATCTGTGGGTCAGAGAAGGTACCAAAACCAAACATGTGGCGATACGCATTTCGAGGAGGTGACTGCCTATGGCCACATTCAGTGTACGCATCATCGGTGGACGCAGAGCGGTAGGTCCGCCCCGACAAAACGCTCAATCGAGCGATTTGGAGAACCACCTAAAGTGGTTCAGCACATATAGGTGATGTGTTTCATTGCTGCCTGAAACACTCCGCAGTGTGCTGAACCAACTGTCATATGTGATTTGCAAACGCATGGTGTGTTTCCCGAATGCCGGAAACCCATATATTGTGCTGAACGAGCTGTGTCTCGTTCGTTTCCAAATCACTGAATACCGGTTTTGTGTTTGAACGCAAAAATTTCCCTAACGGCTTGATGGTATCCGCCAGCCTGTTGAAATGACTTACTCATTTCACTGACGACTTTTCGGAAATCCTGGTTCTTGACCACTTCATCGACCGCTTTCCGAAGTTCGTTCGCTGATAGATTGTCCTTTTGCAATTGAATGCCAGCACCAAGCTCCGCTACACGCCGGGCGATGAAGGGTTGGTCTTTATCATGCGGAATGACGATGAGCGGAACACCGTAAAACAAACCTTCGCTGGTACTGTTCATACCCCCATGTGTGATGAACACTTGAGTCTGCCGAAGGACCTCTGTTTGTGGCACGTAATTTCTGACAATGAAATTGGGAGGTATGTTGCCCAAATCCGAAATGTCCGTGTGCCTTCCTACGGATGCAACCACGGTGTATTCCGTGTCCCCGAGAGCTTCAAAACATATCTTATAGAAGTCCATGACATCGCGAATGACAGTGCCCAACGAGATGTAAATCACCTGTTTATTCTCAAGGTCTAGGTCCCATTTGTCCTGCGATCCGCGTTCTGAGATGGATGGACCTACAAACTTGTACGTGTCATCGAATGATTCACCATGTGGCTGAAACTGCCTGGTGGTATACACAATGGAAAGCGGTGCAGGATTACAGAACACATCGTACGCTGATTCCAGATCTACGCCATATTTTGCGTTCACGGTGGCTAACATTTGTTCAAATTCCGATTCCACTTGGGTATTTATCGATGCAGGGGATTGGCGTGACACGCTGTTCAGTATGAAGTCAAAAGACTGTTTTGTCTGGGCGAATGACGTGCAGGAGTTCACAGCAGGTAAATGCAACATTTGAGCGAGTAAGCGTCCACAACCGAACATGGAATCGTGGATGATATAGTCAAACTCATCCCCCTTTGTTTGCTCGATGACGCTGGGTACGATGACATCAGACGTGCGTAATAGTCCAGTGACCTTATCTAAAATATGATTCGTATTCCCTGCCAAGAATGCGCTCATGAAGGCAGAGTCATCATAGGTGCGCACGATGGCACCCGTTTTCTCAATGCGCGTTCTGAATTGTTCGGTGGTGAAGTAGACAACTTCCTCTCCTTGGCGGATTAATTCCGACACAACCCCCAGCGTTGGGTTAATATGGCCTTCAGCAGGCCCATTGATAAACAAGACCCGAGACATGGAAACCACCTCGTTTTAAGGTTACATCATGAATCGTCAGAGACCTATGCAAACATATTTGTACACAATAGCGCAGTGTAGTTGCAGACATTATACTTAGTGGATATGGAAATTTTACGAATTGTTTGGGTGGAGCCGATCCACCTTCCCACTGTCCCATCGGGTCCACCCATGGACGTTTCATTTAATAGCGATTAATGGCGATGAGGTCTGGGAACCACTGTGCGAACGGAATTGGACTGCAGTCGGGAAGCTCTTGCTCTCTGCGTCTTACATGCTGCGCGACCTCCTGTGCTTACCATAGCACTGGAAGTCTCCGATTGTGAGGACCGCTGTGATGAACCAGGGACCACCGTATACATGGGCATAAAACCGCTCTCCTCTCTTAAACGCTTACGAAGTTAGCTGTCGGATTTGGGCTTAAGAGATTGCCCTACCAGTCAGCAGACTGGATTCACCCCAAAGATTGGTTCCTCCGTTCCCTTTCGGGATTCAGCGCAAGCGACATTCAGTTTTGTAGAGTGTAGCTCGTCCATCATCAAACTTCAAAGACTGATCTCTATAGGAAAGAGGAGGATAAGGCCGAAATTCTCCGGACATTGCCGGACATTTGACCTGTACGTGAATGACCTGTGCCTACCCAAGGTACATCTGCGTGAGTCACTGATACTGTTGGTGGCGCTTTGGCGTGTGGATCATCGAAACTGCCGTTGTATATCATTGACGCCTTACGGGACATGGATATTTATGTTATAAAAAAGAGAAATGCCAGCATGTTAGGGAGGTGTCGATTTGGAATACGTTGAGTCAAAATTCAATTTTGAACGTGGCATACAACACAAAACGGCCAGCGAAATTCAATCGACAATCATCGCCGGCAAAAAATTTGACCATTTCAAAGGACTTTCGATGGTCCTTCTGGGAGCCGTTCTTTGGGGGGTATCTGGTACAGCCGCTCAAGTTTTGTTCCAACGGGACGGATTTGATCCTGGTTGGTTAGTCAGCACGCGGATGAGTGCAAGCGGACTATTGCTACTTCTTGCTGTTGCAATTCGCTCCGGATGTAAGCCCGTATTTTCAGTATGGGGGAATACAAAGGACTCGCTTCGCCTCATTCTCTTCGGAATCCTTGGATTGTTGGGCGTTCAATACTCTTATTTTGCATCCATTCAGTACGGAAACGCCGCGACGGCAACTTTATTGCAGTATTTGGGACCGGTTTTCATCACAGTATATCTGGCGTTTCGGCGACGTAGTATGCCGAATCGGTGGGAGTCCATTGCCGTTGTCTTAGCACTCATCGGGACGTTTTTTCTCGTGACAAACGGTAAATGGCAGGGGCTTTCTGTTTCCACGCCTGCTGTCGTGTGGGGACTGATCTCGGCCCTGACGTTATCTTTCTATACTTTGTATCCGAAAGGGTTGCTGCAAAGCTACGGGTCTGCAACCACGCTTGGCTGGGCTATGGTGATTGGTGGGCTTGTCATGGCCTTCAAGAATCCTCCGTGGCACTTTGTCGGATACAGTTCATTCGGTGCGTGGTGGCTTGTTGGGTTTGTCGTATTGTTCGGGACGCTGATTCCGTTTTACCTGTATATCTCCAGCTTGAACTACATTTCAGCCTCAGAAGCGAGCCTTCTGGCGTGTGGCGAGCCGCTTTCAGCCGCGATTGTGGCCATGGCATTTTTGCACGTGAACATGGGGGCATTCGCTGTATTCGGAGGACTGTGCATCCTGGCGACAGTGGTCATACTGGCCCGAAAGAGCTCTGCATGATGCGGGAGCGATACAGAACAAGGTGAACGGACAAAGTGCCTACCACGAAGACCGCCTTAGAGAAGATTCTAGGCGGTCATTTTTAGATCAGCGATTTGCAAAGTACCGACGAATCCCTGGTTCTACCTCTGGGCCTGACCACTGCTCTGCGATACAATCCTATGTGTTGAGAAGGAAAAAAGGTTGGGTGCAGCTGTGAGAATTCTCTTGGTCGAAGATGAGAAACCGTTGGCTGACGCGCTCATGCAATTGTTCCGCGACAGCCGATACCTTGCTGACGTGGCCTACGATGGAGAAACCGGGCTTGACCTGGCTCTGACCAACAGCTACGACGTGCTAGTGTTGGACATTATGCTTCCTCGATTAAACGGACTGGAGATTGTACGCAAAGTCAGAGCGGAGAAACTGGACGTTCCGATTTTGTTGTTAACTGCACGGGATGCCGTCGACGACAGGGTGCAAGGACTGGACGCGGGAGCTGACGATTACCTCGTCAAACCGTTTGCCAACAAAGAACTGCTGGCACGTCTGCGTGCCCTGACCCGGCGAACCGGCAGCTTAGCCGGGACGGATATCATGCAAGTCGGCCCCTTCACCATTGACTTGTCATCCCGAACTGCGAAGCGGGGCGACCACCCCCTCTCCCTCACCAGCAAAGAGTTCCAAATGCTAGAACTGTTCATGCGCAACCACGGCAAGGTTCTTTCGAAAAAATTGATTCTCGACAGGATTTGGGGCCCGGATGCGTCGGTGATGAGCAACGCAGTAGAAAATTACGTGCACTTCTTGCGCAAAAAGATTGACGTGCCCGGTCACCACTCTTACATTGAAACCGTCCGTGGCGTCGGTTATGTGTTCAAAATCCCATCTTCCTAGCAACGCAACCATTACGACGGGGAAGGGGTACCCTTTCATTTTGATTCCAAACAGGTAGGAGCCTTTTACCGTGTTCAATCGCATCCAAGTCCGTTTGACATTGCTTACTGTAGGGATTTTTTTAGCGCTCTACATGGTTTCCTCGTTTGCTATATACGGAATCCTGCGGCAAGTCGTTCTGCATGCTGTTGATGTGGAGTTATCCGGCATTGTTCGCCAGGTGGAGCATCAGAAACCCCCTGCTGTGATGAAATACCTACCATCCGGTATCTACGCCATTGTCGTCAAGCCAGGCCAGTTCGTCTCCAATGCTACACCTGATTTGGCCGCCAAATTGCAGATCCTCATTCAGCGACATCAGTATCGGCACTTTACGGCCAACTTGAATCAACAAGGTGCGGTCTACCGCGTGAATTTCGTGCCATTACAAACGTTGTGAAGCAAAACCAGGTTGGGTATATCGTCACCGCCACCAACGTAGCTCGAGAAATGGCTGTCTTACACCGCCTCCAAAGCGTGCTGCTTCGAGTTGGCGCTTTGGGCACGCTCATTGCTATGTTGGCTGGGTTTTTCCTCGCTGGGCGGGCTATGCGCCCCATTCGCCAGGCTTGGCAACGACAGATCCAATTCGTTGCAGATGCTTCCCACGAATTGCGAACGCCATTGGCTGTCATTCAATCCAACTTAGACATTGTATTGGATCACTCGGATCAATCCGTTTTGGATAACTTGGAGTGGATTAACAACGCGCATCGCGAGGCACGGCGACTAGCCAAACTTGTGGAGGATTTGTTAACACTTGCGCGCAGCGATTCTCAGACCGCTACGGTACAACGACAGCCGGTAGATCTTACGAAACTTGTACAGCATGTGGTGGAACTGTTTGAGACCATCGCGATGGCGAAACGGTTGGAACTGGAAGCGGATCTGCCTGGGGAAATCCATATCATGGGCGATCCCGATAGACTGCATCAGCTTTTCGTGATTTTGTTGGACAACGCATGCAAGTACACCCCTGAAGGTGGTAAGGTGCGAGTCACCGTTGCGTTAGAGAGGAACATAGCTGTGGTACAGATAGAGGATACGGGTCAAGGCATCGCGGAGGCGGATGTGAACCGGGTCTTTGAGCGGTTTTTCCGGGCGGATGAGGCGCGTCATCGGGGGACTGGCGGTGTGGGCCTAGGCCTCGCCATTGCCAAGTGGATTGTCGAGGCACACCAAGGAAAAATCATGTTGCAAAGCAAACTTGGAGAAGGTACGCGAGTGACAGTGAAGCTGCCGGTTCGCTCGGCTGAACATGCACAGCGGCCGTCGCTGTAAATGTCAATGACTCCGGATGAACGCATCCGGAGTCATTGATGATGATGCGTTAATTGCTGGTCGTCGTGATGGTTGCCGGTGCAGTCGTGTCTTCCTCGTCCTGTGTAAACCAATGGCTCTTTGAGAGAATCTTATCGATTTTTCCATTCACTTTTGCATCAATCACAGAACTAAGCTCGTCCTTCAACGTATTTGGAGACACGCCTTGCGCTTGCGCAATGGAATTGATGGATTGACCGGATTTCAGCTTGGAGACGAGTTGTGGAACGGTCATGTGCAGATCTTTTGCAACAAGCTGTAAAAAGTGAACTCTGGTTTCAAATACCCTTCCATGTTGAAGTAGGTGCTTGTCTGCAGCAATCTGTGGAAGTCTTGCATCGATTCTTGCCTCAATTGTCGACTCTTGAGCTTCGGTGATACGCTTATCAATCACTGGTTGCTCCAATGCGGAGTGAACCAGAGACTTCAGTTCGGTTTGCAGATTCGCCTCCGAGATGTTATGTGCTTTTGCAATATCATCTAACGACTGCCCATTGGCCAAATCTTTATGTAACTCCTGTGGAGTTACATGTAAATATGTTGCTAAGGACGGCAATGACTTCTTGATGACAAAGCGTTGAAAATGAAAATCATGGTCACCATCATTATTGTTTGCCTGTGCCGCTGGCGTCGATGATGATGCTGTTGACGGAGACGAGCTTCCAGTGTTGGCGAACGCGTTAAAAGCGAACATTCCAGCACCAACTAAAAAACCACACGCGGCACTGGATACTACCACTAATTTGCCTTTTGTTACATTCACAAGCTATCACTCCTTCAACTTTTGATGTCCAGCGATTTGAAAAATAACTTCGAACCACGCTAGAGGAATTTTGCAAATCGCCGATGCCATGCATTTTATCCGCAAAACGTTGAAAGAACATTGAAGACAAGCGTCGCGCACCTCGATAGCGCGTAGCAATACGAAGCCACAACCGTAATCAATGCCCCAATACCCCTAAAACTGGAGTGCATTCTCCCTAAAAGTAGGGATGCTCATTTATCCCCAGATCCAATATGTTATTGGTGAACAGGATGTCTCTCCACAGCGATGGTTGAAACTGAAGAAGGTAGATAGGATACGAGTACTTGAGGAGGACTGCGAATGGAAGTGTTTACAGACGAGTGGGCGAAGACGTGGCAGGTCGAATTGAACAAAAGTGAGCAATACCGGACTTCTGCGACGACATGGGAGTGGCCCCTTGCACTCAAAATGCAGCGAGATCCATCTGTCGGGGTGCCGGAGGATAGGGCGATTCTGTTGGATCTGTATCACGGCCAGTGCAGAGATGCGAGGGTAGTGTCCACTGAAGACCTGAGTTCTGCGACGTACGTCATCAGTGCGGATCCATATACGTGGAAACAGATTTTTGAAAGAAAACTGGAGCCGATCTCATCTATTATGCGAGGCAAACTGGCCCTTGAAAAAGGAAACATGTCCACCTTGTCACAGTACGTGATGGCTGCCAAGCACTTGGTCGAATGTGCCCTCAGCGCAGGCGGAGAGATGCCGGAGGGATTGAAATGAAAGCGGTAACGTTTCAGGGTGTGCAAAACATTCAGGTCGAGCGGGTGGATGATCCATCCATTCTGGATCCAGCGGACGCCATTCTTCGCATCACCACGGCAGCCATTTGCGGCTCCGATTTGCACCTTTATCATGGTCAGATTCCTGGAATGCTGCCGGGGATGGTCATCGGACACGAATACGTTGGTGTGGTAGAAGAGGTTGGGGCGCAGGTTCGCGCCTTTCGTCCGGGCGACCGGGTTGTGGGCACCTTTCATGTCGGTTGTGGAACGTGCCTGTCGTGTAGGAGAGGTGATTTCCACCAATGTCAGTCCGGCGGTGTGTTAGGTTACGGAATGGCGTTTGGAAATCTAAACGGAACGCAAGCCGAGTACGCACGGATTCCGTACGCCGATTATTCGCTGCGCAAGGTACCGGACGGGTTGACCGACGAACAAGCATTGTTCTCCGGGGACATTTTGACGACTGCATACGGTGCGGTGATGAACAGCGGTTTGAAACCTGGTGAAACTGTGGCTGTCATCGGGTGTGGACCGGTAGGCATGATGGCGATTCAGAGCGCATTTGCGCTCGGTGCCGCGCGTGTCATTGCCATCGACTTGATGAGGGAGCGAACCGAGATGGCCGCTGCAGTGGGAGCCATTCCGGTATGGTCCGCACACGTCAATCCTGTCTCGCGCATCAATGAACTGACGCATGGCGAAGGTGTCGACGTTGCGATTGAGGCGGTGGGTGGCTCCGCGACCATTCGCCTGGCGTTCGATTTGGTACGCGGGGGCGGAAGGATCTCGGCGATAGGGGTAACGTCGGAAGAGACGTTCGAGTTTCCACTCGTGACTAGTTTGGCGAAGGACATTACGTTCCGAGTGGGCGTTGCGAATATCCACCGAGACATCGATACCACGTTGGCCCTCGTACAGTCGGGGCGGATTGATCCAACAGTGGTGGTGAGTCACAGGCTGCCGCTAGACCAGGCCGCTGAAGGATATCGCCTGTTTGCGAGCAGAGAGGCCAGTAAAGTTCTCTTTACCGTCGACTGAACGGGCACCTCTCAAACGTCAGGATAGGCAGCGTTTGGATGCAAAATTTCTTTACCAGCAGTTAAATTGTTTAATTATTCAGTCTAATGGAGGGGTACGGAATGCGTGTGACGCAAACGACAACTGAACGAGGATTGAATCAATCGATACTGCCAATGCGCCTGTATCAGAAGGCGAAAAAGTTGGGCATCTGGGATCCACGGGATATTGACCTAACGCAAGATAAGGAAGATTGGAAGGGATTGTCGGACGCGGAACAGCAATATGTTCTCAGGTTGTGCTCCATGTTTCAGGCCGGTGAGGAAGCGGTCACAAGGGATCTTCTGCCGCTCGTCCGCGTGATCTCGTTGGAAGGTCGACTCGAAGAAGAAATGTATCTGACGACATTCTTGTGGGAAGAGGCAAAACACACGGAAATGTTTCGCTTATTCCTGGACGATGTCGTGGGGGTAAAACGGGATATCACGGAGTTTCACGGTGAGAACTACAAGAAAATCTTTTACGAGTTTCTGCCGGAAGCGATGGAGGCATTGATTCAAGATCAGTCACCCGAGGCGCAGGCCAAAGCATCGGTCACCTATAACATGATTGTCGAGGGGACGCTGGCAGAGACCGGTTACCACGCTTTCTACACCTCGTTGAAGCGGCTGAACAAGATGCCCGGTTTGATATCTGCTATCGATTATTTAAAGAAGGATGAATCTCGCCACATTGGCTATGGAACCTATCTTTTATCCCGTCTCATCTGTGAGAACGAAAACATCTGGGATGTGGTCAACAGCCACATGGAGACATTGTTGCCGTACGCCATCGGGGTTGTGAACGAAATCATTACTCCAGATGAAAACATGCCCTTTGGTTTAAACATTGACGAGTTTATCAACTTTGCAATGAAACAGTTCCAATTCCGGATGGATACGCTGGAACGAGCGCGGACGCGAAACGTGGACGAAATCTACCTCATCAGCGAAGAGTCTGTAGGAGTTCTGCGATAAGGGCGTGATGGACTGTGCTTTGCGGACTCTGCCACGTGGATAGGTGTGGACATTGGAAATGGAGGAACGTGATTTGACAAGTATATTTTCGACCACGTTGGAATCAGCGTTTGTCAGCGATACCGTCCGAAAGTTTTTGCTAGACGGCCCCAAAAAGTTGTTGATTGGCGGAAAATGGGTCGACGGGCAGTTAGGACGCACGTTTCACAGTATCGATCCAGCCACTGGACAGCCGCTTGCCGAGATTTGCGAAGCCGGGGAAGAAGACGTCCATCTGGCAGTACAGGCTGCACGTACCGCTTTGGATGGTCCGTGGCGAAATGTGAGTCCGGCTGAACGGGGGCGCTTGCTTTGGCAATTAGCTGACTTGATTGAACAGCATAGTGAGGAACTCAGCCAACTAGAATCCTTGGATACCGGCAAGCCGGTGACCGAAACGTCGTTCGTGGACATCGCCTTTACGGTGGACCATTTCCGGTACTTTGCCGGATGGACGACCAAGATCACCGGGGAAACGTTACCCGTGTCATTTCCAGGCAGTTACCTGACATACACGCGGCGCGAGCCGATTGGTGTGGTGGGCGCCATCGTTCCGTGGAACTTTCCGTTGATGATTACGTCTTGGAAGCTAGCCCCTGCATTGGCGTGTGGAAACACGGTTGTCCTGAAACCGTCGGAGATGACGCCGCTTACCGCCATTCGCTTGGGTGAGCTGGTGATGGAAGCAGGCTTCCCGCCCGGTGTGGTCAACATCGTCCCCGGCTACGGACAATCTGCTGGCGCAGCGTTGTCGAAGCATCCAGGTGTCGACAAAATTACGTTCACCGGTTCGACTCGCGTTGGAAGAGACATTTTACAAAACTCTTCTACGAATTTTAAACGCGTCTCCCTGGAGCTAGGGGGTAAGTCACCGAACATCGTGTTTCCGGATGCTGATATGGACGCGGTTGCGGGTGGAATCATGATGAGCATTTTCTTCAACCAAGGAGAGGTGTGTTGCGCCGGTTCGAGACTCTATTTGCATAAGCGGATATATGACCAGGTGCTTGCAAAAGTTTGCGAACGCGCGCAAGCCATTCGTCAAGGCGTCGGAGTCGATCCGTCGACGCAAATGGGGCCATTGGTGAGCGAAGCGCACATGCAAAGAGTACTGAGCTATATCGAGAAAGGAAGGGCGGAAGGCGGCAAAGTTCTCACCGGTGGGACAAAGAACTCGGACCAAGGATACTTTGTCCAGCCGACGGTTCTGGAGGCAACCGATGATATGTTTGTTGCGCGCGAGGAGATTTTTGGCCCGGTTTTGGCCGTGATGCCCTTCGAAGATGTATCGGATGTGGTGCAGCGAGCGAATCACACCGAGTACGGTTTGGCAGCCGGAGTGTGGTCAAGCGATGTGAAAACGGCGTTGCAAGTGGCTCACGCGCTGAAAGCCGGCACAGTCTGGGTAAACGGTTACAGTCTGTTGGATCCGGTGAGCCCGTGGGGCGGATTTAAACAAAGCGGCATTGGCCGAGAAATGGGTCGATATGCACTGGAGCACTTTACGGAAGTGAAAAGCGTGTGGCTGAATCTCACGTGAACGATTTGCAAAACGACCTGAGGTGCCGAGAATCCCACTTGATGCAGAAGGAGGCGAGACAATGATGGGTACGGCGGTTCAAACCGAAGAGCGTCCAAACTTGGACCAATCCGAACAGAACATTGAACGGCTGCGGTCAAAGATCACCAAACGGCAACGGTTACGAAAAATCATCACCACAGTGAGTAAGCATGGCATCATGCACCTATTGGCAGACCGAAGCCGCGACGATGTAAAAAAGCAGCGTTTACTTGGTGAGCGCTTGAGAAAAGCGTTCGAGGAACTCGGCCCGACCTTCATCAAACTGGGGCAAGTCATTATGACGCGCCAGGAGTTACTGCCTGAGGCAGTTACGACGGAACTCGCCAAGCTGCTGGATGACGTCACTCCAATGCCCTTTGAATACATGGCCGTATACCTCGAACGCGAACTGCCGGATGGCCTTCAAACGTTCAAGTGGATTGACACGGATCCGATTGGATCCGCGTCACTGGCGCAGGTTTACAAGGCGGAATTACAAGATGGGAGAACCGTTGCAGTCAAGGTTGTACGTCCTGTTGTCGATAAGTTGTTTCAGGTCGATATCTCGGTCATTAAACGTTTGGTTCGGCGAGTCGAGAAACTGTTACCTGACAACTTAGCTGCCGCACTGGATCTCAGCGGTTTAATTTCAGATTATTACAGCAGTTCTGTCGAAGAGTTGGATATGCGGACGGAACGTCGCTCGATGGACGAACACAGAGTTTTCATGGACGAATTTGAGACGATTGACGTACCAGAGGTGTACTTTGCTTCTGAACACGTCCTCGTCATGCAATATATCGATGGGTGGAATCTCAAGGAGTTCCCGGTCGACTTTCTCACGTTTGAAGAGCGGCTGGAACGCATGGTGGACCTCGCGCACTACTACATTAAAACCTTTGTGCAGGGGTACTATCACGCGGACCCGCACGGCTCCAACATCATGATTGATCGCTCTTCAAAGAAGGCGTATATCATCGACTGGGGCATGGTCGGTCGCATGGATGCCATACACACCGAAGCGATTTTTCGCATGCTCTTGCATACACGGGTCAATCAAGCCGAGGATGCGGCAGAAGCTGCCTTGGATTTGTTTCAGCCGACGAAATTCACGGATCGGGTGAATTTGAAAGACCAATTGCGGTCGCTCTTCATTCATTACGTAACGAGTAATCAAGCGAGTAAATACAACTGGGGCAATCTGATTTTGAGTCTGATTTTGATTGGCATGAAAAACTACTGTCGTGTTCCCACGGGACTCGCTTTGTGGGCGAAAGGATTTTCGGCAGCCGAAGGGACTGCGCGCTGGCTCTGTCCGGAGATATCCTACCACACGGTGGTTGAAACAGCGGATGTTCAGTTACTCCGGCAATGGTTTCAACGACGCTTCAATTACCGGGCGAGCGCTTCACTTCTTGCTGAATCCACGAAATTGGTTACCTCACTACCACGGCGTCTCAACATGATTCTTGAACATCTGGCATGGAATGACATGACGTTCACCGTGGAAAACAGGGTTTCGCCGAGCACATTAAAATCCTTTCAAAAAATGGTGAATCGATTGGTGATGGCTGGAATCGTTATTGCGTTGCTCGTGGCCGGTTCGTTGTTAATGAGCGTTGCGTTACGGACGCCAAACGGTGGGGCTGTTGAAGCGATGTCGTCAGCGATGTTGTGGTCAGGCGTTATCCTGGGTGCGTTCACACTGTGGAGCGTTTTTCGTTCCAGGCGTACTTGACAGATGGTTAGAAGTTGATGGGGCAGGGCTTTTGTCGTCAGGCCATCCATCAAAAAGAAGCGTTTGAGCGAACGAAATGGTGTTTGAGGGAGGAATGCGAGATGAAGTACCGGTTTCGGGTGTTCATCGGTGCGCTTCTGGGCGCTTTCGCGATGGTTGGGGCTATGTTAGCTGGCGTTCTCAATGGTGGTGTGGCGCTCGCGTTACCTCTGGCTGGGGTGGGAACCTTTACGATTGAGGCGAGTCAAATCAATATTACCCACTTTCGGTTGTTGCCTCGGATTGGCCAGCTCTCTTCAGACGGATCCAACGTTCCAGAAACGCAGGTGTCATTGGATTGTACGATTGAAAACTTGAAACTGTATAAGGACGTACCCGTGCCGGGCGGCGGAAAGATTCGTGTGCTGATTCAGACGAATAAGGAGGTTCATGCGAACGGTATGGTCATGAACATGGCTGCATTGCAGGCGCTGGCAGCATTTAAGCAACTGACGATTGGCCAAAACGGAGAGGCTTCGAGCGCTGTACAAGAATTTTCGTTATCAGCACCTCAACTTACCTTGGTGAATCCGCACATCCAAACGACTTACCTATATACCAACAGCATTACATTGCCAGGGTTGTCAGTGAGTGTATCGCCAACACATTAACTTCAGTCAGCGATTTTCAAAACGCGAGCAACAACTCTTCGTGCTGAACTATTTCAGAGGAATTTGCACATCGGAGAAGTGTTTACGAGATGCAGTTGAAAACGCTTCCGTGAGAAAGGGGTATTCGGATGCCGCAGGTGTCATTTCAAAGCTCCAGACCGCAACCACAGTTGCAATCTCCTCAGTCAGAATTACCCAAAGCTCGTCGTAGACCTCGATTGGGTCTATCATGCATCACATTATCTGGGGTTGCGACGTTGTGGATCCCTGTCAACCTCTACTGGTTAGCGTTTGTGTCTGGAAGCTTTGCCTCCGCAGGACTTTTATTTGGCACCTTGATTCTAGCCTGTGCCATACTGGGGTGGCTGTTCCCTCAAAACACGAGAATCATCGGAGTATTTTCCATCATTCTGTCGGTGTTTTCGATAATTGGTGCGCTGGGTGGACTGGTCGTAGGAGCATTATTGGGGATTGTCGGAGGTGCTCTGTGTATCGCTTGGGCACCGGCAACGAGTTCAGCGAGTAAAGCATCAGTAAACCCAAAGCGAACAAAGCGCGCGAAAGACAGGGCTGCTTCAGCAAGAACTCGTGAACAGTCAAAGGAGAAGGAGCCATCGAAAAACGCGTGGGAAAAATGGTTTTAGGACTCTCGGAGGGATGCCCATGTCCTGGCATCGCAAAGGTTACAGAAAGCTTTTTTTAACAGGCGCCTTCGTATTGACTTGGCTGGCTGTTGCCTTGATATGGCCCAATACCGCCTCTGCGACGACTCAGTCCATGGTGACTCGCTCTGTGTCAGACATGCCAAACGATAAGGGGACTGTTCATGCTTCTCCAGCTGCCAATCCATCGTCTTTTTACATCCATGCAGACAAGATTCAGGCTCAAGGCGCCTTTTTAGAACCCATTTCTACATCTGGGAAACTCGGCGTTGAATTGCGGTTTTCAGAATTGGTGCTCTATGGGATGAAACTTGTAAAGAACACGTCCATTTCCGGGAGTACGGACGCAATCGAAATTCAATCCACGGGACCAGTTCGCCTGAACAACGTGACCGTTGATGTAGTTGGTCTGGGATTTCGCGGAGTTGGCGTAAAGTTGAACGTACTGTTGCCTGATTTGGTACTGACCGACGTCAACCTGATGGCGACCCGATTGATTTCAGATGAGGCGAATATTCCGGGGTTGTCACTCCATGTCAATGAACAACCCATTGGAGTGAATACAGGCAATATGGTCGATTTGACTCAGATCCCGTTGTCCGGAACGTTGGCACAAGTAGTTTCACAGTTGGATTCCCTCTTGAACGGTGCGGATCCAAGAGAAGTTCAACCAGAGGCCAATCATACGGACCCCACTCAAGTTCAACAAGGAGAAAATCATCAATTCAAAGTACCCCCACTGATGGGGACTGTGTCGTCGCCCACAGGGATTTTGACAAATGGGAACTTGCAGAGTGTGCTCGGGAGTGCGTTATCAAGTACCGCCAAGGACTTAGGATCATTAAACTCTGGTTCTAAAGCAACCCAACTTAAAAATACTGTCTCTAGAACTCAATCTGAAAATTCGGTAACCGAAAGCCCAGCCACTTCACCGTCAACCCGTTCCAGCGGTTCATCGACCGAGCCAACGAGTCAAGGACCAGGGTTGTTGGGTTCAGTTATACAAGCAATGTCCCCTCTGCTTCGAGATTTTTTTGGAAGTGGCCCATAGGCTGTCTGCCGCGCTACGCAGTTTCACTTTTGCATAAGGAGGAACATACATTGGCCCCGGACCATCAGGACGAAGCGTTAACCATGTCACAGCGCATAGAGGCATTTTACCGGCAAAGTGGTGGACCGAACAACCCTGACATTGATCGCCTTTTGGAAAAGCATTTGCTTTATGGAAAAGATCATGGGATGCCGGGTTACAAGGAAACCATCGAGGATGCTTTCATCGATACAGTCGTGAACGATCCCGCGTTATTGATTCTTTTTCAGCGCTTTCAAAGATTACGTCATCAAAACACGAACCTCAATGACGGGAAAAGTGTATCCTTCAACGAAGGATTGGAATCAGTTCATAAAAAGTTGGCAGAGTTGCAAGCTGATCTCGAGTTGCTCCGGCTGGAAGTGAAAGATATCAGTAATGAGTTGGCACATCGGCGACAGAAAGTGGAGTGACGAGTGATAAGTGCTTGAATGAGCGGCGGGGGGAAACCCGTCGCTCTTTAGACATGGATACCCCTAAAGAGAAGAGAGCTCATTTGATGTCTAGCTGGAGTACGGAGAGAGGACACAACAGACAGAAACAAACTTTATATTTCGAAATTTTTGACAATATGTAAATTCGAATTGAGGATCTGTGGATTTGGGGGAGATTCAATGCGAAATGTCTGCTCCGAGATCAAGTTGCCGTTAATATCCACAAAGATTCGAGAATGTTTGGCAAAACAACTACTTTCAAACGCTCGCCATTGCGAAATGCAGTTCGGGATTCGTTTACAAGAGTTGCGTATGAATTCCCGGGAAGCGCGGGCGTCGGAGGACGTTTTTTCATCATTAATCGGCTTGTGTGAATTGTGGGCCGTGGACGAATCAGCCGTGGTTTCTCAGTTTCGCTCTGTCATCGCGTGTCTGCAGGAACATATCACTCTATCGAATATCCTATTTATTCTATCGACTTTCGAAGAATTCGTTGTTGCAGTCGTGCGGCTAAACATGGATGAATCAGATATCGCGATTGCTTTGCAGTGGGTACATGCGCTCATATTGCAGCTCTCCCTTGCCGCGGTGGCGCAACTCACGTCGGTTACACCGACAGGTCGATTCGCGACAATGACCAGCATGGAACAGACGACCTTAACAGCAATGTTGAATTACATGGGGGTCATGGGGATCTGGGACTGGGCGGCGATAGTCACGTCACACCTAAAAAAACTGTCCATTGTCGATGTGGCCGTATGGAACAAAGATGAACAAGTCTGGTACCCCGCCAACATGGATACACAGATAACAGAACAAGTGTACGAACGCTGCATATCAGGCCGGCACACGTTCAAGATACCCGTCGCAGGCAACCTTACCTTCATTGTGAGCGGGGAAATGAACGCTCAATCGGAACTCTTATTGAATCAATGTGTTCGGTGGCTCAACATCACTTTGCAGCTGGCGAAGCACATGAACGATGACGGTGGATACTCCGAACTGTGCCTGCAGAGGGCACTCCTTCACCTTGACGAAACCATACTCACAGCTAAGCAACACGACCGTTTTTCGCATGCAATGAGAGAACTTTGCCAGTTTACAGGGTTTTCTAGGAGTGCCTTGCTTGCCTATGCTCCGGTGACGAAGACATTCGAAGGTTTCGAGGCATATAACATTCCCGTGCAAGACATTCGGAGAGTCAAGGAAATGGAATGGAGCGTCCCTGAGATATCTCATACATTGCAGACTTTGGAACCATATCACATTACAGATGCTCACGGAATGATTCCAGATCATCACGTAAAATTCTTCGGCCTCACTTCTCTTTTGGTTGTTCCATTCGTAAATCCAGATAAGTATCCACTTGGCCTGGTTCTACTGGATCACCAGGGAAGTCCGTTTACTCCGGATGGACGAACGGTGCAAGCCGCGCAAACGATAATCAATCGAATGGCTAAGGTGAGCACCATGCTTGCTGATGAAGCTCACAATTTGAGTAAAGCCGGAGAGAGCTCGTCAGGGATCAGCAACAATGAACTGAGAATCCTTCAGCTGATTGCAAACGGATTGGATACCAAGGACATTGCAAGAACACTATATCTGAGTGAATATACAGTGAATGACTATGTGAAGTCTATCTTGAGAAAATTCGGTGCCAAGAACCGATCTCATGCAGTGGCGGTAGCTTTGCGAAAAGGGCTGATTCAGTAATGATGATGGTCATCTTCCTACGTTTCGTTTACCATTCGGTCTAGGTACAGGTCGGGTAAATAAAAAAGTGAACGTCGCAAGACAAGCTGCCATTAAGTACACCGCACCCTTTGATGGTTTGATTTTAGGAAGGTCTGTTCACGCCATCTCCATCACTCCCTCTTTCCAAATTTGTATACATTGCATTTTTCAAACACCATTTCCTCATAATCGCCAAAGAACTCCTTTGTTTCCGGAACATATGCTTCGATTTTATCGAGTCCAAACGGCGGGCCTCCGACGACAATGGTGAACCTGCCCGCAGTGATATAAGTTCCAATGACATTGATCTCCCCAAGAATCAGCAGTAATGCCGTGATAACGTCCAATCCGTCCTGTATGAATTTTGCTTGCTCTGTTTTCCCAACAACAATCCGACGTCCGGTAAACAGCCCGGAAAGAGACAGTGAGAACCCATCTGGAGTAATAAAAACCCCACCTATTGTAATCTGGCCGGTCAATAACAAAAGTATGGTGACAATTTCCAAAAACCTTAACATGATACTTGCAGCAATTTTTGTTTGCCTGTTTTTTCTCTTTCTCACATGCACCACCTCGCGCTGGTACCTGCTCCTCAAGGCGGTTTGGCCTCGAATCAGCATATGCCATCAGGGAACAAAGAGAGCGGCCTTGTACTCCATACTCACAGGTTCTTTTTTGTCTTATTCGTCTGGTTCGTTCCAGGCCACGGCGATGGAGCTATCAGCACGAGTGGCCGATTGTGATAGGCAGTGCCGCAAAGAAGGATTAACTGCAGAACACGCTTGGGTCGACCGATGACGTGAAAGTGGCTTTTTAGTCCATTCCAGACTATCGCCGTCGTTCCGTTCTTGAGAGCTATAATTTCCATATTACGGATTCTTAATAGACTGTAAACTTATGTTCAGCTGTTTGAGATATGTGAAGAAAGGGTTAAAGTTCTGTCGAATCAGACCATCATCCGACATTTTTCGACATGCTGAACATATAAACAATTGCAGCGAAAACGAGGCATGACAAGGAATAAGATGATGAATGGGAAAGTGCGACGTGTCGAATCTAGTCGAATTTTGTATAAAATTATCCGAAAATATAACTTTTCTAATTCTAATAATATCTTATACTGAGTATGTGCATGCGCCACTCCAAACATTCGTAGTGACTCTTCGTATCTGCTTATTCGCAGGTGCTAAGACATAAATAGGAGTCAGTGGAGGGAATTCCAATGGAAAAAGTGACTGAGTACATCATGGAACAGTCGAAAAAGAACACCGTGCAACTCTTTCAGTTGATGGAAAACGCTGTGACTTCCTCAGTGGCGATGGTGAACGAGGCCCAAAGTGAGGCGCAGCAAATCACCAGCCGTCTTACGGAGAAAGGGAAGGAGCAGTTTGTGGCGCAGCTGGCAAACCTCCAAGTGCGATTGATTGAGGCCCAAACAGAGTTTCAGGATCAGTTCCGCAATTTGATGCAACTGTTCAAGCAGGAAGGGAAATAGGTGACTGCCATGCAAGCAAAATACTTAGACCCGTTCTCTGTTTGGAAGTCTTTTTATGGTGAAGTGGAGCCGAAACTATCTGAAGCGATGCAAAAGTGGCTGGAAAGTGAAGAGTATGCTGCATTTTCCGGACAATTGCTGAGTGCCACACTACAAGTGGAACAAAGCATTCTGAAGAATGTCGAACACATGCTGCAAGCCTACAACATACCAACTGTGAAAGACTTCGCTCGCCTAGGTGAGTTAATCGTTGGAGTCGAGAGCAAGATTGACCAGCTGGACGAACGTTTGGCTCGGTTGGAGCAACTCGCGTTAAGCAACGCTGATGTGCGAGAGCAGCTTGAAGCAATCACAGCGCAGCTGGAATCAATCGGTCAGCTCCAGCTGCCAGAGGCATCTGACTCTGACAAGAACGCAACGGCCACGAAAAACCGCAGACGCGGGCAGAGAGCACAAGAGGGTGCGGACGAATCGAAGTCTGAACTCGTGTGAACACATAGTGAAGAGTCAGTTCTTTTGATACAAACACATCACGTGATACTTGGAGGGACGAACCTATGGCAATTTCGGTAAATGAACTGGCTACGCACAAAATTCTACAGGATCGCGTTGTATTAGTGACAGGCGGTTCTCGTGGCATTGGCGCAGAAATCGCCAAAGAACTGGCGGCCCAGGGCGCAACGGTCGCTATCAACTACGTGTCCAATGCGGATCGGGCGCAGGAAGTGGTGCGTGAAATCGAGTCGTACAACGCAAAGGTTACGGCGGTACAAGGGGATGTCGCCAATCCGGAGGCCATGAAAAAGGTCTATGAAGAGGTTATGGAGACCTACGGGAAGATTGACATCCTCATCAACAACGCGGGCATTACGCGCGACGCGAAATTTGTGAATATGACTGAAGAGCAATGGAACCAAGTCATCACCACCAATATGAACAGCATCTTCCACCTCACCAAACTGGTTCTTCCAAACATGATTGAGCAAAACTATGGTCGAATTGTCAACATTTCGTCCATCATTGGTCAGGCTGGTGGGTTCGGTCAGACCAACTACTCGGCTGCAAAGGCGGGGATGATTGGCTTCACAAAATCCCTTGCGCTGGAAGTGGCACGCTACAACATCACGGTCAACTGTGTCTGCCCGGGTTACACCTTCACCGATATGGTGGCGGCTGTACCGGAAAAGGTTCAAGAAAAGATCATCGCTAAAATTCCGTTGGGCCGCTTCGGGACGCCGAAGGAAGTGGCCAAGGCTGTCCGCTTCTTGGTCGTTGACGGTGACTACATCACTGGCCAGAGCATCAACGTAAACGGCGGCATGTACATGTAACAACGGCAATGTGCCCCTGGTCAGTGAACCAGGGGTATTTTATGGAGGTGAAACAATGACCGCGCATGGAAATTGGGCAGAGGCCTGGAAGCAAATGATAGATGGCGAACAAGGCGCCGAACAGAAGAACATCCCATTCGTTCAATGGAGTGAACGGCAGCGCAAAATACTGGAAGTTATCACGAAAGCGGAACCGGAGATGGGTTTGACCCCGAAGGAAATCATCTGGCGGAAAAATAAGAGCAAGCTCTACCACTTCACGCCAGTAGACGCGAAGGTCACGAAAAAGACGCCCATTCTCATGGTATACGCGATGATCAACAAGCCCTACATCCTTGATGTCGAGCCGGGTAACTCTTTCGTAGAGTATTTGCTGCAAGATGGTTTTGACGTCTACATGCTGGATTGGGGTGACGCGGGGATTGAGGATTCACACAATGGATTTGCCGAGTACATCCTCGATTATCTGGCAAAAGCAGTAGAGCGTGTGTGCCTGCATAGCGGCCAGGAGTCCATCAACCTGTTTTCCTACTGCATGGGTGGCACGATGGGCACAATGTACACCACACTCTTCCCGGAACGGGTAAAAAACCTGGTGGTTCTCGCTGCACCTATCGATTTCCGGCATGCTGTGCTGTACAACAAATGGCTCGACGAAAAGTATTTCGATGTTGACAAAGTGGTGGAGACGTTTGGCAACGTGCCTGCCCACATGATTGACCTTGGGAACAAAATGCTGAAACCGATGAGCAATTTCATTAATCCGTGGGTGCAACTGTATGAAAAAGTGGACAATGAAAAATTTGTGCACAATTGGCGCCTCATAAACAAGTGGGTGAACGACGGCACTGACTTTCCAGGGCAGACCTATCGCGAATGGATTCGAGACTTCTATCAGCAAAACAAGCTCATTAAAGGCGAGATTGTACTGCGCGGTCGGCGCGTGGATCTCTCAAGGATTGAGTGCCCAGTGCTGATTGTGACGGCAGAGCACGACCATATTGCACCCTGCGACCAGACGCGTGCCTTGTTTGACTACATCAGCAGCACGGACAAACAGGAGAACAACTATCCGGTCGGCCACGTCAGTCTCGTCTTCGGTGGTACGGCGAAAAAGAGAGTGTATCCGGACACCTCTGCTTGGCTCGCCGCACGGGATTAACATCAATGTGATAGAGATGAAAAAGAGACCTGGGATTCATTCAGGTCTCTTTTTTATGTCTTGATTGGCGGTTGACTTTTCGATTTTCAACTCGGAAAGAAACTCAAGGATCTTCCGATTAAACTCCTCTGGTTGCTCCAGTTTTGCCATGTGTCCGGCGCAATGGAGAATCGCCATTTTTGAGCCTGGGATAAGATGATGTATCATCATCTGCCCCCACAACGGGGTCAGGAGGTCGTAGTCACTGGCAAGGATTAACGTGGGCACCTTGATTCGCGGTAACAACTCGGTATTGTCCACTTGCAGACAAGCTTCCAGCGTCTGACGATAGGTGCTTGCATTGTGCTCCATGGCATGTTGAAAGCGTTCCAGCGTCTCGCTCTTCCAATTAACTAGGCAAGTAGCCGCCGCCAGTGACATCCGCCATTGTGGTGGAAGGAAGTTGGCGCGCCATGTCCACAACTGGTAAAGCGGGGCCCGCATCAGCCGCGGAACGTAAAAAAAAGTGTTGACCAGAATGAGAGAGCGGCAACGGTCTGGCGCCATTCGGTACATCTCTTGAGCGACGACACCGCCCATCGACAATCCACAAATGTGTGCGCTTTCAACTTCCAGTACGTCCAACAATTCTAGAACGTGTCGTGCAAATGCCTCGATTGAAACTTTCTCGGCAGGTGCCGACTGGCCATGACCCGGCAAATCGGGGATGATCAGATCATATGAATTGGCCAGCGTATACTGGCAGGCCCATCCTTCCTTTCGTTCACCCAGGCCGTGAATCAAAACCAGCGGTTCTCCCGAGCCCATCCTGTCGCAGTGGATTGTCACATTACGGAGTGTGGCAGTGGCAGTGTACATGAGAAAACCTCATTTCACAGGTGGTGGAATATCGTATTCAAAAACGGATCCAACGTGTAACCCCGTTACTTGTCTTGCCGAATGGAGTACGGACCATACACGGCAAAAAGAAATTTTTTAAAAAAGGGATATGATTTTGATGCATATAGGTGTAAAATACATATAGGTGAAATTGAAAAGGTGATTTCAATGGCAGAACACAAAGCACCGAGCGGACTAGGTGGATTGGGGAAAAACTTTTTAGTACCACACATCCTGCTCCTCTTGCGAGACATGCCGATTCACGGTTATGAGTTGATGCAAAAGCTGACATCCCTTGGGTTTCAGGCACTTGACCAGGGAAATTTCTACCGCACGATGCGACAGTTAGAAAAGGAGAGCTACGTGCATTCGGAATGGGACACCTCGTCGAGCGGCCCAGCCAAACGGCTCTATTCTCTGACTGAAATGGGCGAGAAGTATCTCCAAGCATACGCTGATGAGCTACAACGGTACCAAAACATGTTGAATCAATTCTTCGACATGTACTCCAAAATGTTTGACCTCTACCTCTTTCCCTTTCGTAAGGAAGGGGACGAGGAAGAGAAAAATAATCAACCTCAAGGGAGGGCTTTCAATGAGCCAGAAGGAAATCAAGGACATCAAGGAAATCAAGGAAATCAAGGAAAAGAAGGATCAAGGACAATACGTGAGTGACGCACTGGTGGATGCGCTGTGGAACTCATACGAAGCACTGGTGTCGCACACCCGTCAACAGGCCAAGTCTGCGGAGAATGAATGGCAGCAGGCACTGGGCAAGGCACTGACATGGGGAAAAGAACAGCGGCAGCAGGTGAAGACGTTCTCTCAAGAAGTCGTCAAGAAAAGCAGCGAAGTGTTTTTCCCGGACAACAGCCCGCTGAAACCATTAGCGAAACAGGTGGAAGCCATCGCTCTCACTCCGCTGCAGTTCTCGTTTGATCTGGCGGAAAAAATCGAGCGAGTCTGGGAAGGAGATCAAAAGGACTTCGACAAGATTCAAGGCGAACGGTTTACTACGTGGTGGAATTGGCATGACTCGTTCGTAGCGGCCGCAAGGAGTCAGCAACGCACTTTCTTCCGGATGATGGAAGATAGCGCGCGATTGGTTGCACGTGCGTAGAAGTCGATGAGGGGGAGCACGCATGCGTCTGCATGACAAGGTCGCTCTGATCACCGGGGCTGCCAGTGGAATCGGGAAAGCCACAGCCCACGTGTTTGCAAGAAACGGGGCTCGGCTGGTGATTGCCGATTTCGATGAAGAACTGGGGATGGCCACCGTCGAAGAACTGCGGAAGCTGGGAGCAGAAGCAGCCTTTGTGAAAGTCAATGTCAGCAATCTGTACGACGTGCAACAAATGGTCGACGCAGCCGTGAAAAGATATTCCCGCATCGATGTGCTAGTGAACAATGCAGGTATTGTCCGCGACGGACTGCTGACGAAATTGGACCCAGCTGAGTGGGACCAGGTGATTGCGGTGAACCTGACAGGTGTGTTTTACTGCACCCAGGCGGTGGCGCGCGTGATGGTACCCCAAGGGAACGGCGTCATCCTGAACGCTGCTTCCGTGGTCGGGCTGTATGGCAACATCGGACAAACGAACTACGTTGCAACCAAGTCCGGCGTGATTGGAATGACGAAAACCTGGGCGAAGGAACTTGGGCCTAAGGGAATTCGTGTAAACGCGGTGGCTCCCGGCTTCATCATGACCGGGATGACTGAGCAGATGCCTGAAAAGGTACTGGATAAGATGAGAGAAAAGACGCCGCTGCGCCGACTCGGACAGCCGGAGGACATCGCACATGCATATCTGTTTCTCGCATCAGATGAGGCTAGCTTTATTCACGGGGCAGTTTTGAGTGTCGATGGTGGGCTCACATTCTAACAAACGTTGATGAGCTGTCGGAGTCTATTCCGACAGCTTTTTCACTCCGGTGTTGTATCGTCGCCTGTTCGAAAAAATCAGGAAAACGAACCACACAAGATAAGGGGCTGTCCTTTTGCTCATCTCAGGATGCGCTGAGGACAGCCACATTCTTGTGCAAAGATAATCCTTGAACATGGGCTGACTAATCCAATGGAACGCCTTTCGATTCTCGCCACATGACAGTGAAAAGTATCATGACAACGGAAGCCCCAACCACGAAATAGGTCATTGCGTGCGCCAAGCCTCCTACCGATGACGCAATCTCGGATACAATCAAGGGCACCACCGCGCCGCCTAGTGCTGCACCGATATGGTAGGTCGTTCCTTGACCCGTCGAACGTACATTCGTCTGAAAATGCTCCGCAAGATAGGTTGGGATGGCTGCCCAAACACCCCCGATGGAAAACAGGCCAATCAAGAACGTCAATATATCTCTCAATACGTCGTGGGTGATGAACTCAAAGACAAAAGAGCATAGCAGAGTTCCAATGGCGGAAATGATGATGATGGTTCGACGGCCGACGATGTCAGACAGCCAACCTCCTAGGATATTTCCGATGATTCCTGCAACATTCAGCAAAATAATCGTATTTGCCACAACCGTTGGCTCAAAATGACCCTGGGATTTCAACAACGTTGCGTATAACGTGTTCATCGGATAGGTCAAGCTGAATGCAACGATGGCGATGATGGCCGCGTGAATCGTTGTCCAAGTGTTTCCTTTCACAAAGAGCTGAGACAGCGGAATGGACCTTTTGTGTCGTACTGCTCGCTCGAGTTTCCACCGCGGAGATTCCGGCAACTTCCACCATATGTACAACATGACGAGGAGTGCAGGAACACATGCGATATAAAACATGCTGTGCCACCCGAGCTTCGTGTACCATTCGCGATAGATGATGGCTGCGAAAATGTAGCCAAAAGAAAACCCCGACTGCATGAGCCCGGAAGCTAGGCCGCGCCACTTCGCCGGCATCATCTCCATCAACATGGGCGTACCGCTGGCGTACATGGCGCCCATGCCAAGGCCGTACAGGATGCGAACCAGGTATAGCACTGTAAAACCGAGTGAGAAACCAGTCAGAAACTCGAACACCGAGAACCACAAAATCGAGAGGACGAGGGTCATCTTTCGGCCCCAGTAGTCTCCCAGCAATCCGCCCAAAAATCCGCCACCCAAGCGTGCAAATGTGGTTGCGGACGTCACCCCGGCGGCCAGTGTCAGAGGTACGTGGTAATCTTTCATAATGTCCAACAAGACGAAAGTGAGAATAGAAAAGTCCATGGCATCGAACGCCCATGCCAGTGCGATGGAAATGAGTGCCTTCTTGTCTATGCGCTTCGTTGCTGCAGGAAGATTGGATTGCAATGGCATCGACATATATTGTCTTTCTCCTCTCTCGAAAAATTGGTGATGAATGCGTAGTCATCATCAATGGTGACACTTTCTAGATGATATTGTCAATTCTGACGAATCTATTTGTGAGGAAGATATTGGTGACAGCAGTGAAAACTATGGAATTAGAATTGATTCATTGGTGAAAGTGGTAATCAATTATCATTTCAATAGCCATCCAATCTTGATAAACTTTATCGGCGTGTACAACAAAAATGCCTAATCATCGATGCTATCGTTGCCATCGATGTACGGGGGATGCAAATGGTCTTCGGACCTGGGGTGAAGCGCTGAAAAGCGCCGGGTGGTCTCGTCATCCGAACCCGACAACTAACCTCGGAGGCAAAAACGAGAGGATGAACAGAATGCGTTTGTCACGTGTTGGTTTGGGTATTGTTTCCGCTGCCGCTGTCAGCTGTGCAAGCTTCACGCCAGCATTTGCGGCAACTTCGAATACAGTCACCGTGAAGCCTGGAGATACCATGTGGCTCATCGCCAAGGCACATGGAATCAAAGTACAGGCGTTGGAAAATTCGAATCCCACGGTAGACCCATACGACATGCTGGTTGGCACGGTACTGAAACTACCTGAAGGTTCTGCTAATACCAAGAGCACGACGGCTACTTCAGAGAACCTGTACTGGATGGAGCATGTGATTCACGCCGAAGCGGGCGGTGAGTCGCTGCAGGCGCAGATTGCGGTCGGAGATGTCATCCTTCATCGGATGAATCACGGCGGTTATGGCCGTACGGTGAAAGATGTTGTGTTTCAGGTGCAGAATGGTCACTACCAATTTACCACTGTTGCCAACGGGTACATTTATTCGACACCGAACGAAAGCAGCAAACAAGCTGCCAAAGCTGTTTTGGAGAATCACACAGATGTGGTCCCTGGGGCGATGGTATTTTACAACCCGGGTGAAACGCCAGCAAACAGTTGGGTGTGGTCGCAACCAACCATCACCCATATTGGCAAACTCGTGTTTGCCAAATAATTCACCATTCCAAATATGCCAATTGATGTTGACGCTACAGGGTCTTCCTGTAGCGTTTTTTGCATGGTCGAGTGGCAACATTGCTCTAGATGGGTTCGTCGTGATTTTGCAAATCACTGACATGAATGACTTGCACATGGCTACGTGACGTTCACGCGTAACTTGAACGTGGTTTATGATGAGGAGGATGGATGTTGTCTGTAATGTAACCCGTGGCTGCCACTCGGCAGCACCGGTGGACGTCCAGCAAGCATTGAATTGGATTTCTTTGCAATGACTGAGAGTAAATGAGGCGATGTCCATGTCAGGGCGCATCCGTTTAGGCGTGCTTGGTGCTGATGATTCCCTTTCTGTGATTCAGGACGTGGCGAAGGAATTTGGTGAACTGGAGCTGATTCCCGTCGTTTATTGGGAAGAGGATGAAATCCCAGACAGAATCAGCCCCTATCTTGCCGATGCACACATGTGGCTGTGCAGTGGACAAGTTCCGTACGTCATCCTGTACCAGCAGCTCAAGGTGGACAGGCCTGTTTTTTACACCCGTCACTCTGGTGAGGGACTGTATAAGGCGCTCCTGTACTGGGTCCATGAACGCGGTGTGCGGATTTCAGAGATGAGCTTCGACACACTGAGCCCAGAGACATTGCAGAAGTTTCTGATGGATGTCGGCATAGAATCGACATTTTACGTAAAGCATTACACTGGAAGCATTCGCTCGGAAGAGCTGGTCCACTATCACAAGTCCCTTTGGGAGCGCGGTCTTATCAAAGTGGCGGTAACCTGCTTACGCTCTGCGCAGTTGCAACTGAAGCAGTTGGGAATTCCTTGTACGCATATCACGCCAACCCACAGCGAGGTCAGGCAGGTACTGGAGAGTATTGTTCAGACACAGGCGTTGTTGGTGTCTCGCGATGCCCAAGTCGCCGTGCAACTCATCCAGCGCGCCGATGGCGATGAAGTGCGAACGTCCGAAGCGGACTTTGATTCGGCAATTCATCGCTATTCGCGATATGTACACGGGACTACGCAGAAAATCAGCGCCAATCAGTGGATGATTTACGCAACGCGTGGGGCCATCGAAGAGCTGACGGACCACTTCCAGCGAAGACCTCCGTTGCATGCTATCGCTGACCTTGAAGACCACCTCATCACCGCGGGGATTGGCATCGGCAAGACCGTTCGGGACGCGCAAGAACGGGCGCGCCTTGCACTGGAACAGGCGAATGTATGCGGTTCAGGAAACTGGGCTTGCGCTCTCGAAAACGACACGTTGATTACGCCATTGGGCGTGAAGGACTTTTCGCTGTCCTACCAGTACGTTCGGGAAGACATGCAGGAAGTAGGTCGTGAAGTCCCGCTCAGTACACTGACCTTGACCAAAATTGCCGGTGTGCTTGCGAAGCGGGGATCCACACGTATTACGGCGCACGAACTGGCACAATATTTGCATATTCTCCCGCGCAGCGCACGCCGCATTCTACTGACTCTGGAAGGCCACGGGATGGCCACGGTTGTTGGCGAGGACACGTCTCACCAGCGCGGGCGTCCGCGGAAAATTTACGATATCCGGATGAGCTGCGCGGGGAACGCGCAGTGATGTTCTTCTTGGAAACCAATTCACATGACCGGCGCAGTGCACAACAGCGACCAACCACTGTCGTGCATGCAAATCGCTGATGATTTGTGATCAAGCGGTGCTCTTATCGGTCACCGCTTTTTGTGATGACACTTACTATGCATAGACTAGTCAAACATTTTTGAATGATGCTATGATTAGAATAACCGTAAATCAGCCGTAAATTGGTGAAGCTTGGAGGAGATCAGTGATGACAGTCGAGTTCACCCATGTGCGTTCACTGGTAGAACAGGTCACGGAAGACGTCGTGAAATGGCGGCGCTACTTGCATCAAAATCCTGAGTTGTCATTCGAAGAGGAGAAGACGTCTCAATTCGTATACGACACACTGGCCTCGTTTGGCGGACTGGAACTCTCGAGGCCGACGAAGACCAGTGTCGTGGCGCGTTTGAAAGGGGCATTTCCTGGACCGGTTTTGGCCATCCGCGCAGACATGGATGCATTGCCGATTACAGAGGAGAACCACTTCGACTTTGCCTCCAAGACACCAGGAAAAATGCATGCTTGTGGACACGATGGCCATACGGCGATGTTGCTCGGTACCGCAAAGATCCTGTCGGGCCTCGCCGACAAGATCCACGGTGAAGTTCGCTTCATTTTCCAACACGCAGAGGAACTCTTCCCAGGCGGAGCACAACAAATGGTGGACGCAGGGGTGATGGAAGGTGTCGATTCTGTCATTGGCATTCACCTTTGGTCACCGCTTGAGGTCGGAAAAATCGCAGTGAGGTCCGGCCCGTTCATGGCGGCGCCGGACACATTCTACATCACCATTCGCGGCAAAGGCGGCCACGCAGCCCAGCCACATGCCACGGTGGATCCCATCGTGATTGCTGCGCAAGTGGTGACCAACCTTCAACACATTGTGTCGCGCAACACGGATCCACTGGATCCCCTCGTTCTTTCAGTGACACAGTTCCACGCTGGAACTGCACATAACATCATTCCGGAGACGGTGGAGTTAAACGGGACGGTGCGCTCGTTCAAGCCCGAACTTCGAACGGAAGTGCCGCGTCGCATGGAGCAAATTGTAAAGGGAATCACCGAGGCGCACGGGGCTACGTACGAGTTCCGCTACGAACAGGGCTACCGCCCGGTCATCAACGACGAGGCGGTGACGGAAAAGGTCCGTCAAGCACTGATTGAAGTGTTTGGAGAGGACGTTGTGATTGAAGGGGAACCACACATGGGCGGTGAGGACTTCTCTGCCTATCAAAGCGTCGCGCCAGGCACGTTCTTCAACGTCGGCGCCGGCAACGTCGAGAAGGGCATTGTCTACCCGCATCACCATCCAAAGTTCACCATCGATGAGGATTCTCTGCCTATGGGCGTAGAAGCCTTCGTTGGAATTGTCCTGAAGACGCTCGGAGCGTAACGAGGTCAATTCCTGAGAGAGGAGGGGAAGTCAGTGTCCATTCGATGGCTCACACTCGTACCGTTGATTGGCATTTTTGTTGGCGTCATCTTCGCCAACCGCGTCACGCCGATTGTGCTAGGTATGCCGTTCTTGTTCTTTTACGTCGTGCTTTGGGTCGTGCTCACATCTGTCTGCATGGCCGTCGTGTACAAGTTTGATCCCACAAACCAGGAGGGAGGCGAACCCCCATGCACACGTCATCCATCGTGATTATCTTCGCTACCATCCTCGTGGCACTGATTTTGGGCCTCCTCGCGCAGCGGCGGAAGCAGATGAACCTGGAACAGTGGTCGGTGGGTGGCCGCGGCTTTGGCATCCTGTTGGTATTCCTTCTTATGGCCGGAGAAATCTACACGACATTCACCTTCCTCGGTGCAAGTGGATGGGCGTACGGAACAGGGGGCCCTACCGTCTATATCTTGGCCTACGGCGCCGTGGCCTATCTCTTTTCGTACTTCCTGTTGCCGCCCATCTGGCGTTACGCAAAGGAACACAAACTCATCTCGCAGTCGGACTTTTTCAATCAGATGTTTGACAGCAAGTGGCTCGGTATTCTGGTTGCGGTGGTTGGCGTTGTCGCCATCGTTCCTTATCTCCAGTCACAGATGACAGGCCTTGGACTGATTGTGGCGACGGCATCCTATGGTGCCATCAACCAAGCCACGGCCATCGCCATCGCGATGCTCGTCCTCGCCTTCTACGTGACCATCAGTGGCATTCACGGCACGGCTTGGACGGCTGTGTTGAAGGACATCATGATTTTGCTGGTCGTCGTGGTAGTAGGAATTGCATTGCCAGCTCATGTTGGCGGTCTGCATGCGATGTTTACGAAAATCAATGCCGAAAAGCCGGGATTTTTAACGCTCGGTGCACATGGCATGGGCATTCCGTGGTTCATGTCCACCGTAGCCTTGACGGGCCTCGGCTTTTACATGTGGCCACACGCCTTTGGCGCAGTGTACTCCGCCAAAAATGAGCGCGTCTTCCGCCGGAACGCCATTTTCCTGCCGCTATACCAATTGATTCTGCTGTTCGTGTTTTTTGCGGGATTTGCGGCGATTTTGATTGTGCCTGGACTGAAGAACTCCAACCTCGCACTGCTTGCAGCGGTTCAGAAGGTGTTTCCCGCGTGGGTGGCCGGCATCATTGGTGGAGCAGGGGTATTGACCGCTATCGTGCCAGGTTCCTTGATGCTCATGTGTGCCGGAACCTTGATTGCCGAAAACATTTACCGCCCGCTTGCAGGCCATGTATCGGATCAAAAGGTGCAGACAGTGGCTCGCGTTTTTGTGTGGATTGTGGCCGCTGTCACATTCATCTTCTCCATCCACAGCAACGCGGCGATTGTGACGCTGTTGCTGATGGGCTATAACTTTGTGTCACAGTTCTTCCCAACGGTGGTTTTGTCGCTCTTTGCCAGAAATGCAGTGTCCAAAGCTGGCGCATTCTCTGGTATCCTCGTGGGTGTGGCACTGGTGGTCTATTTCACCCTGACCAAGCAATCGCTTTTGTGGGGGGTGAACACCGGTTTCTGGGCACTGTTGGTGAACTTCGTTGTGGTTCTCGCGGTATCTGCAGTGGCGCGCGATGTGGAGACGGAGCAGTCTGTCACTGCATGATGGGGATTGGAAGGCATTGCGCTGCACGTGCATCGCAGTGCCTTTTTGTCACGGATAAGGAGGGTGGACGTGTATGGTGAACCAAGAGAGATTGTGGCAGCGTCTGATGGCACTCGGCGAAATCGGAAAGCAACCGTCCGGTGGCATCACGCGGTTGTCCTTTACTGCAGAGGAGCGCGCAGCCAAAAACTTGGTTCGGCAGTGGATGATTGAGGCAGGATTAGCTGTCCGAGAGGATGCGGTCGGCAACCTGATAGGGCGGAGAGAGGGACGAGATGCAGGGGCGGCGGTGGTACTGGCGGGATCGCACCTGGATTCGGTGTTGAATGGGGGCAACTTCGATGGACCGCTTGGCGCCTTGTCGGCGGTTGAGGCTATGCAGTGTATGAACGAGGCGGGGGTTCAGACCGATAGGCCCATTGAAGTCATTGCGTTCACGGACGAAGAGGGCGCTCGGTTTCGGTTCGGTATGATTGGCAGTCGGGCACTCGCCGGAACCCTAACATTGGATGAACTTGAAGCGACCGATTCGGATGGCGTTCGCATTCTCGACGCCATGCGACAAGCCGGATTGAATCCGGCGAAGATCTCCGAGGCCGCCCGCTCCAAAGGTTCCGTTCACGCGTACGTGGAAGTGCACATTGAGCAAGGCAAGGTCCTGGAGCAGGCAGGCTTGCCGGTAGGCGTAGTCACAGGTCTCGCGGGCCCGTTGTGGTTGAAGTTTACCATCATTGGACAAGCGTCACATGCAGGGACGACGCCGATGTCGATGCGGCACGACGCGCTTGTGGGGGCGGCGGAAATTTTGCAGGTCATCGAGCATGAAACCCGTAAGGAGGAGCGAACGGTCGGTACAGTGGGACAATTCAGCGTCTTTCCGGGCGGGGTCAACATCATACCCGGACGTGTGGAATTCACGTTGGACTTGCGCGATGTCGACGCTGATACGAGGCAGAACGTCGAGTTGCGGATCCGCCAACAGGCTAGGCAAATTTGCGATGCGCGTGGATTGGCGCTCGACGTTCAAGTATTGCAGGATATCGACCCCGTTCACTGCTCTGTCGACATCCAGAATACGGTGTACGAAGCGTGTGCGGCACTTGGCCTCAAGGCCATTCCGGTGGTCAGTGGTGCGGGGCACGATTGTATGCAGCTTCGGGACCTCTGTCCCGTGGGCATGATCTTCGTACGTTCGAAGGACGGTGTGAGTCACCATCCGGATGAGTGGAGTTCGCCGGAGGACTGTGCAGCAGGGGCGGCAGTTTTGTATCACACATTGTTGAAGCTCGCAACCGTCTGATGTGGTTGACTAGATTCTTTACTGTATCTAGAATTACTAACAATAGTAGTTTTCTCAACATTCGTGTAATCGGTTTCATTTATTGGAAAACGGTGTGGTCAGAGGAGTGGCGTTTTAACGAATAGACTGTCCAGAGGAGGCACACGCATGCAAAGACAAACGGAAGACGATGTCAGAGTCATCATAGATGACACCTTGAACATGGAGGACCCACTGGCTCTGGTGAGCAGGTGGGTGGAGGAATACAGCCATCCGGTCGGATCAGTCGCTCACTATCTCTGCGACCGACACGATGGGGATAAAATCGCATTGAACTACGAGGATGCAACAGGGCAGAGACAATCCTTTACGTTCGCCGACTTACACGACCTCTCCGCCCGGTTTGCAAGTGTTTTGCGAGACTTGGGAATCGGCCACGGGGATAGGGTCGCCATTCTCTTGCCGAAAAGTCCAGAACTGGTCATCGCTGTCCTTGCTGTGTGGCGACTCGGTGCCGTGCACGTGCCTCTTTTCACTGCGTTCGGTCCGCAGGCCATCGCCCATCGCGTGGAGAATAGTGGTGCGCGTGTGATGATCACCGACACAGCCAATCGATCCAAGCTGGACGGAACGACTGACGGTGTGGGTGCCGTCAACACCGAGCGCGTGCGCGTGGTGACGGTTGCCAGAGGGGATGACACGCTTTGCGCTTCAGACGTCTCTTTTCGGGAGGCGCTCGCCACGGCAGCGCCGTTGAGCGAGTCTGTTTCAGTTTCTGGAGACGACCTGTTCATCCTGCTCTATACCTCTGGCACAGCAGGACATCCCAAGGGGGTGGAGGTACCTGTTCGGGCGCTTGCTGCGTTTGAGGCGTACATGCGCTTCGGGCTGGACCTGCGGCCGGACGATGTGTTCTGGAACATGGCCGACCCAGGTTGGGCCTATGGGTTGTACTACGGGCTGGTCGGTCCTCTCCTTTTGGGGAACACGACGATGATGGTGAATGCGCCATTTGATGCGAACGAAGTCTATCGCCGCTTAAGGGAATATCGCGTCACCAACTTCACTGCTGCCCCTACCGTCTACCGGTCCATGCGCGCGAAGGGTGTGCCGGAGGGCCTGAAGGACCAGCTGTACCTGCGCGTCCTCTCGAGCGCGGGGGAACCGCTCAACCCGGACGTCGTCGACTGGGCGGAGACAAACCTGGGCTTGCCCATTCACGACCACTACGGCCAAACCGAGCATGGCATGGTGGTCAACAACCACCACTTTCCATCCTTGCAGCGTCCTATTCGCTCGGGTTCGATGGGACATCCCATGCCAGGATACCGGATTATGGTTGTCAATTCTGAAGGGATGGAACTTCCTCCAGGCACGGAGGGACAGGTGGCGGTGGACATCGAACAATCTCCACTGTACTGGTTCCGGGGTTACTTCGGTGATCCGGTGCGGACGGCAGAACGCTTTCCGGTGGGTCCGCGCTATTACTTCATGGGAGACGCGGCGAGCCAAGATGCCGATGGATACATCTATTTCTCTGGCCGTGCGGATGACATCATTAGCAGCGCCGGCTACCGAATTGGTCCCTTCGAGGTGGAGAGCGCTTTGATGGGACACGACGCGGTGGCGGAAGCGGCGGCGGTCGGCGTGCCTGATGAGCGGCGCGGGGAGATTGTGAAGGCATACGTCGTGTTGCGTCCTGGGCACACTCCCTCAGACGCATTGGCGAAAGAATTGCGGGAATTTGTCAAAGGCACCTTGTCTGCACATGCCTACCCGCGTGAAATCGAATTCGTCGAATCCTTGCCGAAGACACCGAGTGGCAAGGTACAACGTTTCCTATTACGACGCCAATAAAGGCTGGATTGCGTACGTGAAGGGAGCATCGGCTCCCCGTACTTCACACCATGGCCGGACCGGTGCTGACAGCCCGTCCGGCCTTGGTCGTTCCATGCCAACACTTGACCTGCAACCGGCCTGACAGGCTGATTGCAGACCTCCACCTCCATCCTCTTTCGTTCCTCAAACGACTTCCTCATTTCGTTCATTGGTTTTTATCCGGCAACCATCACGCAACGAACCCATCTCTTTTACCGTGCACCCCCGGTATTCGCCAATTCTACTCCCCATGGGATGGGTGTCTTGTACCCCCTGCTCTGTCCGCCGATACACTAGGAGCAACTGTGAGGGAGGGATAAAGGTGGCGGAGTACATGATTCGTCCTTGGATAAACGATGGATATGCAGATCCGGACATGACGGTGCCACCGGAAGTGGAGACCCTGGCCCAAAAGGTAATGTCTCGATACAACATGAAAGTCAACAACATGACACTCATTACCGCAAAGTCCGATAAAGGGGGGGCGATTTGGAAAATTGACACCAACCACGGACCGCGCAGCTTAAAGGTGTTGCACCGTGCACCGGAGCGAAGTCTTTTTTCTGTTGGAGCACAAGAATATCTGGTGAAACAAAAAGCACGTGTGCCTGCCTTGATACCAACCAAAAAAGGAAAACAACGATACACGCAAGCGGGGGGGAAGTTGTGGATTGTCACGGACTGGGAGGAATCTCTCATTCCGGCCTCCAAAATTGACCTCACTGGTGCCCAAGAACTATGTTACGGCCTCGGTGAGTTCCACCGCTTGTCCAGAGGGTATGTAGAGCCAAAAGGTGCGTACCACGCGTCGCGTCTATACCGCTGGCCGAAAACGTACGACAAAGTGCTGACGAAAATCGGCTGGTTTCGCACACTTGCACAGACTTACTCGGATCTGCCGGCAAGTCGGACCCTGTTACAGGTTGTGGATAAATATGAGGAGCAGGCGCGACAGGCCATTCAACTGTTGGAGCAATCTCCGTACACTCAACTAACCCAACGAGGCGAGGCGCAATGGGGGCTTGTTCACCAGGACTACGGCTGGTCGAACGGACAACCGGGACGCGGCGGCATTTGGATCATCGATTTGGACGGCGTGGCGTTTGACTTGCCCGTTCGAGATTTAAGAAAACTGATTACTTCCACGATGGATGACATGGGCATGTGGGACGTGACCTGGATGCGCGGCATGATAGATGCGTACAGCAAGGCGTGCCCCATTGAATCGGAACTGTACGAAGTCCTACTCATTGACATGGCCTTGCCCAACGAGTTGTACAAGAATATCAAGGAAATTGTCTACGATCCGACGACGTTCATGACCACAGAACTAGAGCCCTTATTACAGCGGCTTGAGATATCCGAGAGTACGAAGTGGTCGGCATTGAAAGAACTTGGTCTGACTGCTAAGGGAGTCAAGGCAAAATGGACGGGGAAAAAGGCAAAGTGGACGGAGACAAAGGCAGAACGGACGGAGACAAAGGCAGAACGGACGGAGACAAAGGCAGAACGGACGGAGACANGGACGGAGACAAAGGCAGAACGGACGGAGACAAAGGCAGAACGGACGGAGACAAAGGCAGAACGGACGGAGACAGAACGGACGGGGACGAAGGTAGATCGGAACGGGACGAGGGTAGTATGGACGGGAACGAAGACAGTACGGACGCGGACAAAGGCACAAAGGAAGGGAGGCAACGAGTGATGAGAGTCTTGCTCATTGTTACCGAAAAATTACCCGTTCCTCCGATTCGGGGTGGAGCGATTCAAACCTATATCGAAGGCGTCACAGCGTTCTTGGCGCAGCAACACGAGTTGACCATTTTGGGGATTCAGGACCCGGACCTGCCGACGGAAGCAGTTCGGAAGGGCGTCCGTTACGTGAGAATTCCAGGACGACTGTACGACCTGTACGAACAGGGGGTTGTCGAATTCCTGAGCAATGAAAAACAGCCGTTTGACCTCATTCACATTTTCAATCGTCCGCGGATGGTGAATGCAGTCCGTCAGGTTGCACCGAATGCACGGATTGTGCTCAGTATGCACAATGACATGTTTGTGCATGGAAAGATTACCCCGGACGAGGCGAAGAACGCCATCGAAAGCGTAGAGAGAATCGTAACCGTCAGTAACTACGTTGGGCAGCGGATTCTGGCAGATTATCCACAAGCCGAAAACAAGTTACGAACGATTTATTCGGGGGTCGATGTTGACCGGTACAGCCCTCGAACACAAGATGCGGCGAGCGTTCGTAAAGAACTGCGCAAGTCATTCGAGATTGGAAATCGCGAAGTCGTTTTGTTTGTAGGGCGCCTTTCTCCGAAAAAAGGAGCCGACATTTTGGTGCGCTCCATGTGGCACTTGGCCAAGTCCCATCGAAACACGGCTTTGGTTCTCGTTGGGAGCAAATGGTACAGCGACGACGAGATCACGGACTACGTTGCCTATGTGCGGGCGCTGGCTGCGCGCTGTCCCATTCCGGTGGTCACAACAGGATTTGTCGCACCGACCGAAGTGCACAAGTGGTTCTGGATTGGCGACGTGTTTGTCTGCCCGTCTCAGTGGGAGGAACCGCTGGCAAGAGTGCACTACGAGGCGATGGCGGCATGCCTGCCCATTGTGACAACGGCGAGGGGCGGGAACCCAGAGATCATTGTTCCGGGCACGAACGGCGTCGTCGTGGATCAACCTGAGGATCCAAAGGCGCTCGCAAATCAGATAGGAAAGCTCTTGTCTGACAGTCAGTTGAGACAAACCATGGGACGAAACGGAAGAAGGCTTGCCAAGCAACACTACAAGTGGGATCGCGTAGCTCAGGACATCCTGGATGTCTGGGGGACCTAAAGTGGGCACGGTACTCGTCACCGGATGTGCAGGGTTTGTTGGCTCGCATCTCTGTGAAAGACTACTTTACGCAGGTGAGCAAGTCATCGGAATTGACGCGTTCAAGCCCAACTACGGACGGTGGGTGAAAGAGCGAAACCTATCGTTTCTGCGAGACCACCCAAATTTCACCTTTCTGGAGCAGGACCTGCTCAACTGTGATCTCCATGGTCTTCTACAAGGCGTTGACGTTGTGTATCACCAGGCCGCACTCCCCGGGGTGCGAACGAGTTGGGGACATCAGTTTGTGGAGTACGTGGACCAGAATATTCTTGTCACACAGAAACTTCTGGATGCCGCAAAGGACGTCTCCCTGCAAAAAATCGTTTACGCCTCCTCGTCTTCTGTGTACGGGGGAGTGACCGGGCCTGTCGATGAAGAGGGGCCAACGCGACCTATTTCACCGTACGGCGTGACCAAGTTGTCTGCGGAGCAATTGTGCCAACTGTACGCCTACAACTTCGGTGTGCCGGTCGTCTCTCTTCGCTATTTCACCGTATTCGGTCCCCGGCAACGTCCTGACATGGCCATACATCGGTTTATTTATGCGGTGCTGCACGACGTTCCCATTACGGTGTACGGAAACGGCGAACAGACGCGCGATTTCACCTTTGTGGATGACGCCGTCGACGCCAACCTCACTGCGGCCGCGACAAGTCGTTGGGGGACTGTGTTTAACATCGGCGGTGGGTGTCGCGCCAGCGTGAACGAACTGATTCAGCTGATAGAACAGTACACCGGGAAGCGGGCGATACGCCAGTACGTTCCCGAGCAACCCGGAGATCCCAAAGATACCTGGGCAGATGTGCGCAAGGCGAGACTGCAGTTGGGGTACACGCCAAAGTTCGATTTGGAAAAGGGAGTATATCTCCAAGTTCAAGACATGCGGTTACTCTACCGTTGTTGATGCAGGTCTGTCTTCAGGTCGCTTTCGAAGTTCGGCCGAATTTCGGGCGCAAGAAGATGGTCAAAAGGCCACTCGGCTCTTGTACCCTTGCCGTGCCTTCGCTGCGTAGGCATTCATATTTCTACGAGTATGAACTTGCGAAGACAGAAACGGCAAGAGGTGCGGCAAATGAACATTGCTGTCATTGGCACGGGGTACGTTGGGGTCAGTACTTCCGTGTCGTTTGCAAAGTGGGGGCACGACGTCGTCGGAGTGGACGTTGACGAGCACAAAATCAAGCTACTGGAGGCTGGAACTCCTCCATTTTACGAAGAAGGCCTGGAAGACGAGTTGCAAATGTTGCGTAAAAACGGGAAGTTGAGCTTCACCACGTCGCTCGAAGAAGCAGTCGCAGGTAGTGAGATCCTGTACGTCACCGTGGGTACACCGTCTGACGCCGACGGTGTCGCAGATTTGTCTTACGTGAGAGCCGTTATCCGACAAATTGGAACAGTCATGAATGCCTACAGGCTGGTTGTCGTGAAGAGCACAGTGCCGGTGGGAACCACCGATGAAGTGCGTCGCATCATTCGCGCAGAACTGGAGAATCGTGGGGTGAATTTTTCGTTTGACGTCGCTTCCAACCCGGAGTTTTTACGAGAAGGAAGAGCGCTCGAGGACGCCTTGTCCCCGGAGCGAATTGTCATTGGATGTGAATCCCCAAAAGCGATTCGTATGCTGCGCCAGATTTATGAAGAGGTGTCGAGCCCTGTTCTGTGTACCACAATCCGCAACGCAGAGATGATTAAGTACGCATCCAACGCATTTCTGGCCACGAAAATCTCGTTTGTCAACGAATTGGCGCGATTGTGTGAGAGAACCGGAGCGGACATCGCCGACGTTGCTCGAGGGATGGGCATGGATTCGCGTATTGGATTTAAATTTCTGAACGCCGGGATTGGGTACGGCGGTTCCTGTTTCCCGAAGGATGTGAAGGCATTGATCCGGTTGGGCGGCGAACATGGAATCTCCATGCAGCTCTTGCAAAAAGTCCAGGAGGTCAACCAGACACAGGTCACCTGGTTTATGGGCAAAGTCAAGAACCGACTCCATGACCTGGCCGGAAAACGAATTGCCATTCTTGGACTCACATTCAAGCCCAATACGGATGACATACGTGAAGCACCTGCATTACGCGTTATCCCTTTGCTGTTGGAGCGACAGGCCGTGATTTCTGCTTACGATCCGAAAGGTACAATCCACACGAAACCGATATTTACGGACATTGATTACGCGGACTCGCCATATGAGGCCGTTCGCGGGGCGGATGCCATCCTTTTGTTGACCGAATGGCCGGAGATCTTGGAAATGGATTGGCGACAGGTAAAACAGTTGGCCAGCGGCCCATTTCTATTCGATGCCAGAAACGCTTTAGATCCTCAACAAATGCATGCGCTCGGTTTTCAATACATGGGGATAGGGCGGCATGCAGCTTTCGATGGGAGGTGAGGGCGCATTATGAAAGGAGTCATTCTCTGCGCAGGAAGAGGTACTCGCTTGCAACCTTTTTCCTTTTCTCTTCCGAAAACGTTGCTGCCCGTGGCGAATCAACCAGTCATTGATTATTGCATCGAGAAATTCGTCAACGCGGACATTCGCGAAATTGGCGTTGTTCTCAACCCGGGGCAAAGAGATGTCGCAGACTGTCTGTCGAAGTACACCGAACTCGACATTCAGTTGTTTTTTCAAAAGCAGCCACGCGGTATCGCCGATGCCATCAAAATGGCGCGTTCATTCGTAGGCGCTGATTCGTTTCTTGTGCTCCTTGGTGACAACCTGGTGGAGGAACCGCTGGTGACGACTCTAGACGCATTTTCTGGTCATTCCAGCGCCATTCTGTTGGCCCACGTGGAGAATCCATCCGACTACGGCGTTGCAAGTTTGGATCAAGACCGGGTGGTCAAGGTGGAGGAAAAGCCGAAGAAACCGCAGAGCAACCTCGCCATTGTCGGCATCTACGCTTTTACGCCGGACATCTTTGAGGCGATTGACGACATTCGACCGTCGGCACGTGGCGAATACGAGATTACCGAGGCCATCCAGTGGTTGATAGACCACGGACAGGGCGTTTCCTACGCAGTCACATCAAATCCATTTTTTGACGTGGGAACGGTGGAGCGGTGGTTGGAAGCGAACCGTTGGCTCCTTCGTGAACGGTTTGGACACGACGTGTTCGTCGGCAACAATACGCATTTGGAAAATTGCACGCTCAAGGGCCCGCTGGTGATAGGGGACAACTGCGTGATGAAGGATACGACGTTAGGCCCATATGTGTCCATTCAGGACGGCAGTACGCTCGTCAATTGTTCGTTGACCAACAGTATCTGTCTGTCTCGCTCTACGCTGCAAAACATCAAGTTGCCAATTGTGTCAAGCATATTCGGGAGAGACTCCAGGTTCGAACTGGATCCCGGGATAGATACAGAGTTGCGCTGCATCGTCAGTGACAAGTCGCGGGTAGCACCGCACTAGGCCCCGTTCGCGTGGTGGGCCACTGTATCAGGCAATTCGCCAAGTAGCCGCTGGGATTTGCCTCATACCGTACGTGAGGGAGTGGGGGAGCTGAAAACGCTAATATTTTTGGGATGTACAAAATCTGGTTCCAGCAAGGACGCCATCGAGGCGGCCAAACAGTTGGGCTTTTACAATATTCTCTTTACAAACCGCAAAAGTTTCTTGGAGAGACGAGGAGCGTTTCCCCATGTGGACAAGATGATTCTTGTGAACCTCGACAATCGCGATGCCATTCTGGCCAAACTTGACAAGTTGCAGTCCAACGGCGCGGACATCCGAGCGATTGTCAGTTTCATGGATTCCTACGTCTCGTTGGCTGCCAACCTTGGAGAGCAACTGGGTTTGCCGACGCAGTCCGGGGAAGCCATTGACCTGGTGCAGAACAAGATTGCGTTCCGAGAGTCACTCCAGGACACACAGTATTCGGTGCCCTTTCAAATCATACACGACGACAGTGAGGATACCGCACTCGACCTCAATCTGCCGGTGGTTGTAAAATCACCCCGTTCCACAGGGTCGAAAGACGTGCTATTAGCCACCAGTCATGGCGACTTCAGGAAACACGTTGAATACCTGCAGACCAAATACCCGGATCATGAGATCTTGGTTGAGGAATACATCATCGGTCAGCAGTACCTCGCGGAAGTGCTGGTTCACGATGGAATTCCTCATGTCGTTGCCATCGTCGAACAATCCATCACCCTGGACGAGCGATTTATCGTCACCGGCTACTGTGTACTGCCGACGTTGCCATCAGGTTTGATGGATCAGGTTCAGGAAATGGTCAACACGGTACGAGAACTGATTGGAATGCAGGTGGGGGCCTTCCATGTGGAGTTTAAGGTGTCACAAAGGGGATGTAAGATTATAGAGGTCAATCCTCGCATTTCGGGCGCGGCGATGAATCGGATGATCTCTTATGCTTTTGGTATCAACCTCGTCAAGGAGACGATTCGATCCTTGTTTGGAGAGAAACCCGACCTCATGCGCCAGAAGGAAAACTTTGTGTATACGCAGTACGTCACGGCAAAGCAATGCGGCGTCCTCACCAAAGCAACGGGGAAAGTTCAGGCCATGCGCGTGCCTTTCGTGCAGGAAGTGTTTATCATACAGCGCAAGAATGCCATCTTGTCCACACCTTTCTCCATGGGGCATCGTTATGCGTACGTCATCGCCGCGGCGGATTCCGCCCGTGAGGCAAAGACGGCTGCCATGCAGGCCGCAGCGCGCATACACTTCCACATTCGTCTTGCGAAATACGACGGATCTCGAAAGATGGGGAAACGGTAGATCATCCAGAGGAAAATGGGTCATGCGACGACGCACAAACCGAATGACATTCAAAAGAAGATGCAGTATGTTCAGTTGATCCACAAGTTTGACAGGCTGAACGCTTGGTCCAATTTGTGGGTCAACTTTTACACATCAGGCCGACGTATAATCTGAATGAAACGAATATATTTTCAATGGTGCTGGGGAAAAGGACAGCGGAAGATTTGAATATGACCAGAACGGCAGGTCTCGCTTACATTCGAACGACTGGTCGTTTCGTGGATGAGGAGGATGATGCATGGTACATGAATCGTTCGCGACAACCACGCGCGGATTGCGGCAGGACACATTACCTTATCGATTGTTTCAGAAGGCAAAGAAGTTGGGAGGATGGGACCCCAACGACATTGATTTCAGTCAGGATATCGTCGACTGGAATTCCCTGACCGAGGTCCAACGCGCGGGGACGCTGCGTTTGCTGGCACAGTTCCAGGCAGGCGAAGAGGCTGTGACCTTGGATCTGTTGCCCTTGATCATGGCGATTGCGAAAGAAGGCCGACTTGAAGAGGAGATGTTCCTCACGACATTCCTGTTTGAGGAAGCGAAACACACCGAATTCTTTCGCTTACTGCTGAACGCGCTCGGAGTGACTGAGGACCTCACGCAATACCACTCTCCAACCTATCGGAAGATATTCTACGAAATTCTGCCGGAAAGCATGAATCGGTTGCTTACGGATCAGTCTCCGGAGGCCATCGCCGACGCTTCTGTCGTGTACAACATGTTCGTGGAAGGTGTTCTTGCGGAAACGGGCTACTGGTCCTTCTACGAAGGTCTTCATAAGACGGGCAAAATGCCGGGATTGATGAAAGGGATTGGCTATTTGAAGCGGGATGAATCTCGCCACATTGGCTATGGAACGTTTTTGCTGCAGCGGTTGATTTGCGAACATCCACCGCTGTTCGAGCGGATGGTCAATCGTCTGCAGCAGTTGGCGCCGCTGTCTCTCGCGTTGAACCAAGAAGGAGCACAAGGGAATGAGGGGAGCCCCTTTGGTGTTCCTGCGGAGGCGGTGATTCAATTCTCCATGACGCAGATTCACGCGCGGATAGATGTACTCAAGAGGGCGCTGGGCAAGAGTATCGATGAGATCTACCGGATACCAGAGGCGGTTGTCGGCGTGGAGTAACAGATTCGTGGGTGTGGTCCAACCGAACCCGCGTGGCTCGCGTCTCAACACAAGTTGTCAAAGGGATGGATACGTCGTGAGGCCAACGTATCCATTCTTTTTATGCAGGCTGCAGCCACTAAACATGTGGCATACACGTCCCCTGGCTATATGGCTGGATGATCTCAGGTGCCCCATACACTGGACGATTCACACGGCTTCGACTGCCTCAGCCAACCGCTGCTCAAACGCTGCCTTGTACTGTGACAGAGTCTCGTCATCCCAGCCGAATAACGTTCCCATGTAAGCGACAACAGGGTCTTTCCACTGTCTTGCCCACTGAATATTGAAATACGTGCTGCTCGTCCGGCGCGTGAAATAGTCTTCTGGTGTATATGCCATTTCGTGTTCGATGGCGTAGATGAGCGTCGCAAACACTTCCACTGACAGACCGTGTGCTTGTGCTTCCGCCCCTCGCTCCTGGACAATCTGATACACCGTTTCCACATTCGATCCATACCGATGTACTAGCTTCCTCGCCACCTTCTCCTCCAAGCCGAGTGACACACCTTCTTGGACTTTGGCATCGACGTAGGCTGGAAACCCTGCACTGCCACCCACGTGGCCGCCGGAAATGATCACCTTGTCGGTGGTACATTGGGGGAACTGTCGATTTGTCTCCGCCGTCAATTCCGCCGCGACGAGGTTCACCACTTTCTCCGCCATCTTGCGGTATCCGGTCAGTTTCCCGCCAGCAATCGTAAACAGTCCGCTCTCGGAGCGGAAGATCTCGTCTTTGCGGGATATTTCCGATGGGTCCTTGCCCTCCTCGTGAATGAGCGGACGTACACCAGCCCAGCTGGATTCCACATCGGCCGCAGTCAGGTGCACACTCGGAAACATGAAGTTGACCGCGTGGATCAGATAATCCAGATCCGCTTTGGTCATTCTCGGGTGTGCCAAGTCATCTGTGTAATCGGTGTCCGTCGTCCCGACGTAGACTTTTCCGTCCCTTGGGATGGCAAACACCATGCGACCATCTGGAACGTCAAAGTACACAGCGTTCTGCAAAGGGAAGCGCTGACCGTCAATGACGATATGCACGCCCTTGGTCAGGTGCAGCGTCTTGCCCGTCTTCGAGTGGTCCATTTCACGTAGTGAATCACCCCACGGCCCAGTGGCGTTCACAACTTTGCGGGCATATAGTTCATGCGTGTGGCCACTCACCAAGTCCTGAACTTTGACGCCCACCAGTTTCTTTCCGTCGTAGATCAAGTCGACCGCTTTCGTGTAATTGATGGCCAATCCACCACGGGATACCGCTTCTTTGATGATTTCAAGCGTCAGTCGGGCGTCATCCGTACGGTACTCGACGTAGTACCCGGCTCCTTTGAGTCCCTCTCTGCGCAACAGAGGTTCCTTGGCTAGCGTTTCTTGGACATTTAGCATTTTCCGACGCTCATGTTTTCGAACGCCGGCTAGAAAGTCGTACAGGCGAATGCCGACCGAAGTAGCCAGACGCCCATAGGTGCCGCCTTGAATGATGGGCAGCAGCATCCATTCAGGCTTGGTCACGTGGGGGCCATTCTCGTAGACGATGGCCCGTTCCTTGCCGACCTCGGCAACGAGTCCGACTTCAAACTGCTTCAAGTAGCGAAGGCCGCCGTGAACCAGTTTTGTGGATCGACTCGAAGTGCCCGCAGCGAAATCTTGCATTTCCACTAGGGCTGCGTTCATACCGCGCACAGTTGCATCTAAAAGAATGCCTGCGCCTGTCACGCCGCCGCCAATGATCAGCACGTCGAGTAGGTTGGAACACATTCTATCCAACACTTGTGTTCTCGCGTGGCTGGAGAACAAATTTGTCATGAAGACCACTCCTTCAATGCATCAGGTATATCTTTTCAACGCGAGTGCTTTGCAAAACGACGGGTGTGTTTCTGCAATGCCGGACACACGTTATGAAACCGCTGTTGGCCGGGATGATGCAAATTGCTGGACATTGCAAAAAAGACCACATGGCCCTATGCAATTCTGCATAAAGCTTGTGGTCTTCTCCTTGGCTCAACCCACGTATTAACTTGTATTGAATGGCGGCCGACAATCGGCGTCACGTACATCGTCGTGATGATGATTTGTACCTCCATTATATAACTGATGAGGATGGTTGTCATGCGCTATTGGCAAATCGCTCACTTGAAACTCCGAGTCGCGCTGACGGCCTTCTGCCATCCTCGATATAAGGAGTCGCGTTGTTCGCTGCTCATATGAACATCGAAGTCTCTGTCTACATTCCAGCTTCTCGAGATCTCGTCCTTGCTGTCCCAGAAACCGACGGCCAGTCCCGCCAAGTACGCAGCGCCCATGGCAGTCGTCTCCAACACGACAGGTCGTTCTACAGGTACACCGAGGATGTCGGCCTGGAACTGCATGAGGAAGTTGTTCGCTGTCGCTCCGCCGTCGACGCGAAGTTTCTTTAATTGAATGGAAGAATCCGCTTCCATTGCTCCCAGGACATCCTTGGTCTGATACGCCAGCGATTCGAGTGTTGCCCGGACAAAGTGTTCTTTTTGCGTGCCGCGGGTGAGCCCTAAGACAGCGCCGCGTGCATCGCTGTCCCAGTACGGAGTGCCAAGACCGACGAACGCAGGTACCACATACACCCCTTCGGTAGACGCGACTTTTTCGGCATAGCGCTCACTTTCTGCGGCACTCTTCAGCATACGAAGTCCATCACGCAACCACTGAATGGCCGAGCCAGCAACAAATATGGAGCCCTCGAGCGCGTATTCAACCTTTCCATCGATACCCCAAGCAATGGTAGTCAACAAGCCATGTTCGGACCGAACGGCCTTGTCACCTGTGTTCATGAGCATAAAACAACCCGTCCCATAGGTGTTCTTTGCCATCCCCGGCTCAAAACACGCTTGCCCAAAAAGTGCTGCTTGTTGGTCACCGGCAATACCCGCAATCGGCACAGACTTACCTAGGAAGGTGGATGGTTCCGTGTAGGCATAGACCTCAGAGGAAGAACAGACTCTTGGCAGCATCGACTTCGGAATGGAAAGGATATCAAGCAACTCATCGTCCCACTGCAAGTCGTAAATGTTGTACAGCAACGTACGTGATGCATTGGTGTAGTCCGTCACGTGCGCCTTACCACCAGACAGTTTCCACACGAGCCAGCTGTCAATGGTGCCAAACAGCAAGTCGCCGCGTTCAGCGCGCTCCCTGGCGCCTTCAACATGGTCCAGAATCCACTTGACCTTTGTTCCGGAAAAATACGCATCAATCAAGAGACCGGTCTTGTTGCGAAAGACATCGTTCAAGCCTTGCGCTTTCAATTCGTCACAGATAGGGGCAGTTTGGCGAGACTGCCAAACAATCGCATTGTACACCGGTTGACCTGTGTGCCTATCCCACACCACAGTAGTTTCACGTTGATTGGTGATACCGATGCCCGCTACTTGATCAGGCGAGACTTGCTGCGTTGCAAGAACCTCTGAAATGACACTTTGTACCGAACCCCAAATTTCCATGGCGTCGTGTTCTACCCACCCTGGTTTGGGGAAAATCTGTGTAAACTCTTTCTGGGCAATCCCTTGAATGGCTCCATCCTGACCAAACAGAATCGCGCGTGAACTGGTCGTGCCTTGGTCAATTGCTAACACATACTTGGCCATTGTTCATCCCTCCGACACACGGTAAAACTACGTACTTGCGCTGAAACATAGAACAAGTTGAGCCATTTTTTTCACATGTTTCAGTGAAATAGTCCGATAAACGCCCATGCTGCAAGGACGGCGCCTACTACCGGCCCGACAACAGGAATCCAAGCGTAGCCCCAATCCGAACTTCCCTTTCCTGGTATCGGTAGAATCGCATGAGCGATACGCGGCCCTAGGTCACGTGCGGGGTTAATGGCGTATCCGGTTGTGCCTCCGAGTGACATACCGATGGAAACAATCAGCCATCCAACCACGAACGTCTGAAGTCCGGGGCCAAATTCTACACCTTTTGCACCAAAGGCCAGCAGTGCCAGAACGAGTACAAAGGTCCCGACCACCTCGCTGATGAGGTTCGAAAAAGGGCTACGGATGGCTGGTCCAGTACAGAAAACCGCGAGTTTTGCTGCAGCGTCATCCGTTTCCTTCCAATGCGGAAAGTAGTGAATGAAGACGACGACCGCACCGAGAAACGCACCAATCATTTGCGCAACAATCATCGGAAAAACCTGTGACCAGGCAAGTTTACCGGCAACGGCAAAGCCAATGGTCAACGCTGGATTGAGGTAAGCACCACTATAGTGTCCGACCATGTAGGCTGCAACCATCACTGCGAGGCCCCAGCCAATCGAAATGACAACCCAGCCAGCGTTTTCAGCCTTAGATTTTTTCAACACCACTCCAGCGACGACACCGTCTCCGAGTAAGATCAGGATAAACGTTCCAATGGCCTCCGCCAGAAAATTTGACATGTTCGTTTCCTCCTGCATCCCAATTGCTAGTTGGATTGTCGTTGCAAGCGCTTAAGTTCGATGCCCGATATGAGCGGTTTCGTTCCTTCACCCCCCCTTCACGACAAAAAACCACAAGACCTAGACCAAACGGTCAAGGCAACTTGTGGTTCTCCCAATCTCACATAAATATGAACTTGAATATTATGATAAGAAAGCGGATTCAAACCGCTGCTGGTTGTCAGTATAGTTTGCGGACGATGCCGTGTCAACAGGTTCATTGTGATTCGAGCTAAGTAATCTACGGCCGGAACAACCTATGCGCAGCGGAGTGCTATCACGTTTTTAGGCCTTTTCGAGCGTAATGATTCCAAATTTGTCTCGACGAAGTTGTAACGCCGCTAGCACCGCTTTGCAGGACGCGGTTGACGTCCTCCACACTACGAATAAAACCACCAGCCAGGACTGGCCGTCTAGCTCTATCAGAAATTTCCCGTATGACTTCTGGCATTACACCGGGAAGGACCTCGATGTAATCGGGGTCAGATGCGTTGATAATTCGATAACTGGTTTCCAATGAATGTGAATCAAGAAGGAAAACACGCTGAATACTAATCAGTCCGTGTTTCTTTGCTGTCAATACGACATTAGAGTGCGTAGAAATCAACCCGGCTGGTTTAATCACCTGGCAGAGAAACTGTGCACCCGCCTCGTCATTTCGCAATCCCTGCACCAGGTCCGCATGTAACAAGAGTTTTTTCCCGTGATCCCGTGCCATTCTGCGAAGATACACCAGTTGCGCGATGTATACGTCCAACAACACGACGAATTCAAAATCGGTCTTCATGAGAAATTCAAAGTCTTTCACTGATCTCGCAGCGGGGATGACGGTTTGGTCGTGCATACGCATATTGACTACCTCCACACCTACGATGCTTGCCTACGCACTGACAAGGGTTCACGGTGTCAGTGGTAGAAGAGCTTATTTCGACATAACGAGTACCCGCACGCGTTTTGTGCCCTTAGTGATGAAAGAAACGGGAATTGTATTCCGAAAGACTACAATATAAAGAATACTTTCTATTATCTCTACACAACCGTCACAATGCAAGCATAGTCTTTCAGGTCTGCATCATGGGACGCCCCATGATTTGATACTGATACTCTTGAAGTTTGTGAAAATCCAGTGTACTTTACTATATAATCAGGCAGATGAGACAAACAAGTTCATGCTTGGTGGAGACGTAGAGAACCACAGATTGCCCTGTCATCCGTACAGGGTCTGTGGTTTTTCTGTTCTGCACGCGTGAAATCGGTTACACGCAGTCTGAACATGCATCTTTGCATAAGCAGATGAGACCAGCCCGTGTCTCACTGATCCGCCGAGACCTACATGGAGGTGTTCGCTGTGAAGAAAATCCTGAACGACGTAAGTCAGTATGTTGACGACATGCTGGAGGGGCTGGTGACCGCACACCCGCACCTGAAGCGGATTCCAGGTACCCAAGTCATTGTTCGCACAGAAAAAGGGGATAAGGTCGCGTTGGTGAGTGGGGGAGGGAGCGGGCATGAACCGGCTCACGCGGGATTTGTCGGACAAGGAATGTTGGACGGCGCCGTAGCTGGTGAAGTGTTCACGTCACCTACTCCAGATCAAGTGTTGGAAGCCATCAGGGCCGTCGACAGTGGCAAGGGTGTACTCTTGGTCATTAAAAACTACACTGGAGATGTCATGAACTTTGAGATGGCGGCCGAACTTGCGCGTGCCGAAGGCATCGAGGTCGAGCAAGTCATTGTCAACGACGACGTCGCCGTCGAGGGAAGCACCTACACGGTCGGTCGAAGAGGCATTGCGGGAACCGTCTTTGTGCACAAGATTGCAGGTGCTGCTGCGGAATCTGGCCAGAGTCTCCAAGAAGTAAAGCGAATTGCACAAAAAGTCATTGACAACGTGCACTCCATGGGTATGGCACTGCTGCCTTGCACCGTGCCTGCGAGCGGCCAACCGAGTTTCGACATTGGGGAACACGAAATGGAAATTGGTTTGGGCATTCACGGCGAACCAGGCACTGAGAGAATCCCGTTAACGGATGCGGACAGCATCGTCTCTATGCTTCTCGACCGAATTTTTGCTCACACAACGGCTGTCCCAGGGGACAGTGTGGCTGTGCTCGTCAATGGGCTCGGCGCGACACCGCTGAGTGAACTTTACATTGCAAATCGCAGTGTCTCGCGCATTTTGGCTGAAAAAGGGTACAAGGTCCTTAGAACCTTGATTGGAGAATACATGACCTCGCTTGAAATGGCTGGGTTCTCCATTTCGATACTGAAACTGGACGACGAATTGACTGCCCTGCTGGATGCGCCCACAACCGCTCCAGCGTGGTGACAGTGGAAAGGTGGAATTTCCGTGAACCATCTATCGACAGACACGTTCGTCTCGTTCGTCGAAGCCTATGCGAACCGCTTGGTGGAGATGAGAGATGTTTTGAACAACCTGGATAACCGTATTGGAGATGGGGACCACGGCACCAACATGGCGCGAGGATTTTCCGCAGCTGTAGACAAATTGAAGTCCACCCCGCCGCCCGACGTCGCTGTCGGATGTCAGCTCGTGGCCATGACGTTGCTGGGGAGCGTCGGCGGGGCCTCCGGTCCCTTGTACAGCACGGTTTTCATGAAGCTCATGGCCGAATGGAAAGGGCTCACAGAGGTCAACAGGGTCCAGTTGCAACAGGGGTTGCAGGCGGCGCTTGACGGACTCATCGCGCGCGGCAAGGCCAGTGTTGGGGATAAGACCATGGTCGATCTATGGACGCCTGTCGTGCGACGTCTCGCTGAAACCGAGTCCGTGTGGGACGGGGCGGACCTCATGGCTGTCGTCAAGGAAGCAGTCCTTGGAACAAAAGACATGATTGCAAAAAAGGGGCGCGCTGCTTACCTTGGCGCTCGTAGTCAAGGCACGTGTGATCCCGGAAGCCTTTCCAGTGCTTTGTTCTTTGAAGAACTGTTTGCAGCAGTCTTGCCGAAGGGAGCCGAGCGAATACAGTGGCACACGTTAGCATTGTAGTTGTCTCGCATAGCGCAAAGCTGGGGCAAGGCCTCATTGAGTTGCTAAAGCAGTTGGCTGGCGGTTCTTCCATACATATTGTCAGCGCCTCGGGCTTGGGAGATGAGCTCGGTACGGATGCGACGCTTGTGCTGCGAACCTTGGAAGACTGTCCCGCAGATAGTGACATTGTCGTCTTGTTTGACCTTGGAAGTGCCCTGTTGAGCTGCGAAATGGCAGTTGAGATGCTTCCGGAAGGATGCCGTCAGCGCGTGCACATTGTGGATGCACCGCTGGTTGAAGGCGCTATTGCGGCTGCGGTCGAGGCCAGTATCGGAGGTACTGTTGACCAAGTCATTCGCCGAGCCGTGGAAGCGAAACAACTGGCCAAGGTGAATCACTGAGGTGCGTTACGGCGGCAAATGACGAAAGACGGCACCCTCTCTGGGTGCCGTCCGTGTTGATGGCTCAAGCGATTTGCAAATCGCTGGGGTGATGTAAAAGTATATGCCCTACGAGTGTCGGTCACCAAGCATACGCTTCTGGCGCAGGTTTCCCGGGGCCTGGAAAGATTTCATTGAGTCGCTGCATCACGTCGTCCGTCAGCTTGACTTCGAATACCCGCAAGCTGTCTTCCAATTGCTTGACCGTGCGCGGCCCGATGATGGGTGCCGTTACCGCTGGGTTGGCCAGTAGCCAAGCCAGAGCAATCGTATCCTGGGGCTCGCCCAATTCCTGGGCCAACTTCGAAAAGGCCTCCAACTGCGGGCGGTACTTCTCGACTTCACGGTGTGCGCGGGCACTTCGGGCTCCGCCGCCCGTCAGAGCATTTCGACCCAACAAACCGCCATACAACGGGCTCCAAGGGATGACGCCGAGCCCGTGCGCCTGGGCGGATGGCAACACTTCCAACTCCGCCTCGCGCCGTAACAGGTTGTACAGGTGTTGCTCCGATACGAGGCCGAGGAAATGCCGTTCCTTTGCCGCTGCCTGGGCTACTGCGATATGCCATCCAGCAAAGTTGCTAGACCCGACATAGCCGATTTTCCCCTGGTAAACCGCGACCTCGAAGGCCTCCCACAATTCATCCCACGGGGCGTTCCGGTCTACGTGGTGCATTTGGTAGAGCTCAATATGGTCCGTCTGCAAGCGCCGCAGTGACCCTTCCAGATGTCTGCGAATTTTGTAGGCTGACAAGCCTTCCCCATTGTTCGGTCCATCCAAAGGATCTTCCATGGAATTGTGGACTTTGGTTGCGAGCACGACCTTTTCGCGACGGCCGCCGCCAAGTTTGAACCAGCGACCGATAATTTCTTCCGTCCATCCGCGATGGCCTTCGCCACCGTACACGTTCGCCGTGTCAAAGAAGTTGATGCCCGCATCGAGTGCCGCATCCATGATGCGATAGGCTTCTTTTTCTTCGGTTTCCGGTCCAAAGTTCATGGTGCCCAGACACAGTCGGCTCACCTTTAGACCTGTTCTGCCTAAATAGGTAAACTCCATCTGTAACACCTCTCACCGCAGGATGGTATCGCGCGTTGGGTCAGCGCGCGTCTCTTTTTATTATGTGGAGAATTCGGCGACAGATCAAAGGAACGCCTCGTTGTTCGAAGTGCGGCATGCGCAGCGGTTCTCTCGAGCCGATTACCGCTTCTCTTCGAACAATCGCAAGTATTCGCCGTATCCTTCTCGCTCCATGTCTTCTTTCGGAATGAAGCGCAGTGCAGCGGAGTTGATACAGTAGCGGAGCCCTCCTGCTTCCAGCGGCCCATCGTCGAAGACGTGCCCTAAATGGGAATCCGCTGTTTTGCTTCGCACTTCCGTCCGTACCATGCCGTGGCTGTAGTCGGGCTTTGCCAGAATGCGCTGCTTGTCAATTGGCTTTGTGAAACTCGGCCAACCGCACCCGGCGTCGTACTTATCCAACGAGCAAAAGAGGGGCTCTCCGGATACGACGTCGACGTAGATGCCATCCCTGTGATTGTCCCAGTACTCGTTGTGGAACGGGGGCTCCGTCGCGTTGTTCTGCGTGACCTCGTACTGCAGTGGCGTGAGCTTCTGCTTCAGTTCTTCCTTATCCAACGCGTGGTCTCCTTTCTTATCGCACAGCGGCCATTGGCGATGTGCACTTCAGTGTGAACGGCCTTTGGGTAAGCCAAACGCTTCTGCCACGAGTTCAAACGAGCGCTGTCGATGTTCAAACTGAGCCGTGTTCGTGACAATCATCACCTCATCGGTGTGATAGGCACGGGCAAGCTCTTCAATCTGCTGTTTCACCGTCGACGGACTGCCTACAATCATACGCTTGCGGTTCTCACGTACCAAGGCCAGCTCGTACTTACTGTAGGGGTACGACAGAGCCATCTCAATGGTCGGGATACCGTCTCGCCTTTGTCCGTTGGCGAGCATGACCAGGGCCAAATCCAGGCTCGAAGCAATGCGATCCGCCTCTGCGTCTGTGTCTGCACAAATCACGAAGATGGCTACACTCGCCTTTGGCTTGTCGTATAGCACAGACGGCTTGAATCGGCGTTGATACGCCTCCACTGCCTCGACACCGCCGTCGCCGTTGATAAAATGGGCAAACATGTAGGCTGTTCCCTTGTCTGCAGCCGTGATGGCGCTGAAGTCACTGGAGCCAAGTAGCCACATCTCCGGCACGGTATCTACCACGGGGGCAGCCGTCAATCCAGCAAAGCGATGGTCAGCAGGGAGGGTGTCCGTCAAATACGCCATCAGGTCTTCAACTTGTTGGGCATAGTCGGGTTCCCGAAGTTTTCCCTCTTGTAACGCCATGGTGGATCTCGGCATTCCCCCAGGGGCTCGCCCGAGTCCAACGTCAATTCGGTTTGGGTACAACGCTTCTAACATACGAAAGTTTTCGGCAACCTTGTAGGCACTGTAGTGAGGCAGCATCACGCCACCCGAGCCTACCCGGATGGTGTTTGTCTTCGCTGCAAGGTGGGTGATCAGGATCTCCGGTGTGGATCCCGCCAACGCCGACGAATCGTGGTGTTCCGAAACCCAAAAACGGTGATAACCCAGGCGTTCTGCCAGTTGTGCGATTTGGACGGTTTGCAACAGCGCCGCTCGCGCGTTACTCCCATGTGCGATAGGGGATTGGTCAAGAACACTGAGTTTCATTTGGTCACCTGCTTCCAGTCAGTCCTGAAGACGTCGAGCCTAGTCTGTGAACTTTCCGTTCCGGTAGTCTTCAAACGCTTGTTTGATTTCTTCCATCGTATTCATGACAAACGGTCCGTACGCGGCAACTGGCTCTCGTAACGGCCGACCCGCATAGAGGAGTGCACGGAGCTTCTCGGTGCTTTGAATGACCACCTCGCTGCGGGGGCTTCCGTTCGCAGATCCCAGCCACAGTACGTGTCCCTTTTGACCTGCGACTCGGTTGGCTCCAAACGTTCCTTTCCCCTCGAGAACATAGATAAACCCGTTGTAATCACCTGGGAGATCCTGAGAAACCGTCGCCCCAGGCTCCAAGTTCACCTCGACCATGGTGACCGGTACGTAATTTTGCGTGGGGGCGTGGGTTCCCGCCGAAGATCCCGAAAAGACGCGAATGAGCGCGCCCTCTTCTCGACGTACAGGCATGTCCTTGGCACGTAGATTTTGATATCGTGGCTCCGTCATTTTGTGCTCGCGCGGCAGGTTCACCCAAAGTTGCAGACTATGCACCGTCTCGCCTGCGGCGGGGTCCTCCTTGTGAATCACGCCGTGACCGGCAGTCATCCACTGAACATCGCCTGGAAGTAACTCTCCTTCTCCAGCCTTGTTGTCGTAGTGCTTCAGCCGTCCTTCAATCACGTATGTGACCGTTTCAATGCCTCGGTGTGGATGAACATCAAATGTTCCCTGTTGAAACCAATCCTCTGCGAGAAATAGGAACGGATCGTAGTCTGACCAATTTCCAGGTTCAAGAATCATGGCGGCTGTGTGAATGGAGCTTTGTTTCTGCGGTATTGCCGTCCAAACCCGTTCGATGTCCCGTTGCACGGTTTGTTGGCTCATCATAGAACCATCCTTCTCTCTGTGTGTACGTGAGTTGGCACAATGCTTCATTATTCTTGCTATTATAACTTAGTATCTAAAAATAAGTAAGAGACAGTTGCGTACCTTGTCTGTCCCGCTTTGGACACATCCACTGCCCTTCGTGTATCATGGGGTGTTGCCACCCATCAATCCAACGGGTGTACATACGAGTCCCAACACGAGGTGGAATGTATATCATGTCAACGGTGGAGCACGGTATCGTCGTCACTGAAACGGAAGAGGAGAAAACCTTACGTCTGAAGCTGGAAGAGAAAGTCTTGCGTTACTTCCAAAATAAAGAGATTGCAAAAGAGCGAAATGAGGAAAACAAGCTCTTGTTTGAAGAACTTGAGGCATTGTTTGAGGAGAGCGGAGAAGAGGAGATTGTCATCCCATTGCCGAACGGGGAAAACGCTGTGTTGTCTCCCCAAATCCGAGAAAAAGAAGTTCTAGACAAAGAAGCGTTGGCTGATGAAATGCAAGTGCCGAAAGATGAACTGAAAACCCCTTTTGACTTCTCCATGTTCACGGCGCAAGGAAAGCTGACGCCGGCTATGATTACGAAGCACACAACGATTGAGCGGGAAGTCAAAATGAAAATCACAAAGCGCAAAGCGACGAGCAAACGCCGACGCGCCAAACGATAACGTCGGATTCCCCATGCAAAGCTGCTGTTTTGGAATCAACGAGTCTAGCCAATCATTCGGAAGAGGAAGGGGCCAGCAGCCCCCTCCTCTTTTTGCTCTTTGAGTCGGGTGTTCGAGAAGGTAGAAAGCATTGATCGTCTATGGATTTGAGGAATCCCGTTGACGGCAATCCAGAGGCAGGTCAATAATGGGATTGAGTCGTCGTGAAACCTCCTTTGAACCAGGAAGCGAGTTTGCATCGGTTTGAGATGAAACGTAGTTTCATATATGAATTCACTGAGGGTTGTCTCGGTACCTCATGGTGAAATCTTGATGCCGATGCATTGAAAACGCTTTCTTCAAATGGATGGGAGCCGGAGCGCATGCTCGGAGGATGCAGTTGTTCATTGACCCAGTTTTAAACCAGGAAGGAGACAGTGGTGTGCTCGATTTCTCTTTAAGTCAGGAACAGTTGGAACTTCAGGACTTGGTGCGTAAGTTCGCGAAATCTGAGATACTTCCATACATTCGGCAATGGGACGAGGATCACCATTTTGAATTAGGCGTCGTCAAGAAACTGGCGTCGCTCGGACTGATGGGCGTCTGTATCCCGGAACAATACGGTGGAGCGGGAATGGACTACAATGCACTGGCCATTGTCTGTGAGGAACTGGAATACGCAGACACGGCCTATCGTACGGCAGTGTCCGTGCACACAGGATTGAACAGCATGACGTTGCTGCAGTGGGGGACAGAGGAGCAGAAGCAAAAGTATCTGGTACCTCAGGCAAAAGGAGAACAACTTGCGGCGTTTGCTTTAACCGAACCCGATGCCGGTTCGGACGCTGGGGCCTTGCGGACTCGCGCCGTGCGGGATGGGGACAGTTATATCCTAAATGGATCGAAAATTTGGATTTCTATGGCGGACTACGCCGATAACCTGCTTGTTTTTGCGACGGTGGATGCGGACAAGGGACACAGGGGTATCACTGCCTTCATTGTTGAACGATCTTTCCCTGGCGTGACCACGAGGCCCATCAAGGGCAAACTGGGCATACATGGCGGAGACACGGGGGAAGTCATCCTCGAAGATGTTCGAGTTCCGGCGGGGAATCGGCTCGGTGAAGAGGGAGAAGGGTTCAAGATTGCGATGTCGGCGCTGGACAACGGACGTTTTACGGTGGGGGCTGGAGCTGTTGGGCTGACGCGGGCTTGCCTCGATGCGTCTGTGGAATACGCACACACGCGCAAGACGTTCGGCGTCGAAATTGGGCGGCATCAACTCGTGCAACAGATGATTGCCAATATGGAAGCTGGACTGCAGAGTTCGCAATTGTTGGTCTACCGCGCGGGCTGGTTGAAGAACCAAGGGGTGAGAAACACGCGTGAGACGTCATTGGCGAAGTGGATTGCGTGCGACGTCGCATTTCGCAGTGCCTGCGACGCGGTACAGATTCACGGTGCGTACGGCTATTCCAACGAGTATCCGGTGGAGCGGTTTTTGCGCAACGCAAAAGCGCTGGTCATCTACGAAGGAACGCGCGAGATCCACACGGTCATGCAGGCGGAATATGCGTTGGGGTACCGTATCGACAAGCCGCTGAATCGGATGCTGCCGGCGTGGGAGGGATAATTGTACATCGAGGAAACAACAAAGACCGCCAGTCCCTTGCGACGGCGGTCTTGTTGGAGTGCTCTGCACACTACATCGTTATTTTTCTGTCTTTGCAGCCGCACTTCTACGTTCGGAGGCTACGTCGACCAACGCTTGGACGTAACGAAGCGCATACTGTACGGTTGGATCCTTCAGCAGTCTCAGCAAACCGAACATTCCAATGTACTGGTTGCTGCGCTCTGCGCGTTGTTTTGCCTCTTGCAGCATGGATGTAAGGTCGGAAGCCTTTCCTTGCAGTGGCTTCACCTTTTCGAGGACAACCTCCTCGAGACCACCCATCAAATCTGGGTCGGAGATGGCTTCGCGAGCCGCCTCAACGCCTTTACCTGCCAATACCAAGAGAGGAGCAAACTTCGGAAGTTGTTCCAGAACGTCAATGAGGGCCTTTTGAACGTCGGCTCGCATGAGAAGTTCAGTGACATCAACAGTTGGTTTGTCCAACGTCGTCGTTTCCGGCATAGCATACACGCCCTTCCAAGCAAGTATCCTCAAGTAGGATACCACAATTAGAAGCGAAATACGCAATGGAAACATGTTGTGAAATGCACTCACAAATCTGATGTGAGACGACTGTAGATTTCGGACGACGCGCTGTGCTATACTCGTTTTAGAATTAGATTTAGTCTAATTCATCATGAGCGAAGGGGAGTGCGTAGAGAATGCCATTGGTCGGACAACCAGCTCCGGATTTTGACATGCTTTCGACCAAGAATTTGAAAACGTTGGAGGAACGCGTCAAGCTGAGCGATTACCGTGGCAAGTGGTTGGTCATGTTCTTTTACCCTGCAGATTTCACATTTGTTTGCCCAACTGAAATTATCGCCATGAATGATCGGCTCGCAGAATTTAAAGACCTAGATGCAGAAGTGCTGGGTGTCAGTTGCGACAGCGTCCACAGTCACAAAGCTTGGATTGAAACTCCGAGAGAGAAAAACGGCTTAGGTGGTCTCGACTATCCACTCGCTGCTGACTTCACGAAGGAAGTTGCGCGGAAATACGATGTGCTCGTCGAGAGCGAGGGCCAAGCGCTGCGCGGGCTGTTCATTATTGATCCCGAAGGTGTTCTGCGCTATCAGGTGGTGCACGACATGAACATTGGTCGCAGCGTGGATGAAACGCTGCGCGTGTTGGAGGCTCTCCAGGCTGGCGGCCTCTGTCCTGCGAACTGGAAGCCAGGTCAAAAGTTGCTCGAGGTATGAGCAAGCGTTCAACCTGACAAACAGCGGCGTCGTCTCACCGCGGTGTGAGATGCCGCTGTTTCTTCATTCCCATGACATGACATCACGTGGTAGATGGAATATCGAAATCTAGCGGAATTTTTCAAATCGCTCAGTTATGAGATAATTGGTATATATTCTTGGCTATTGGAAAGCAATGGTCGTGTTTGCGAGGAGAGGGAGTATGAACAAACGTAGTCATCATGAAGAGCGAATTCTCGATTCATTCCAAAATGAAACCTTGGTAATACATGCCGACGATGCGGTGACCAATGACAGAACGGTGGCTCCAGCGATTTATTACTCAGCTACATTCCGTGCACACAATGCCACTGAATTCGCGGACATGGCGAAAACGCCTCACCATCCTCAGTATTACACGCGTTACGGCAATCCAGTGCATGAGCGCGTAGAGAAAGTGATGGCTGAGCTTGAAGGAACCGAAACCGCCCTGGTCACTGGGTCAGGGATGGGGGCCATTTCTACGACCCTTCTCGCGTTGGTCAGCGCAGGTGACCATGTGATTGCACAGACGCGGCATTATATGAGTACCGCCAAGATCATGGACGAGATGCTGCCGCGATTTGGTGTCGAAGTGACATTAGTCGAGCAAGCTGACGTCACAGCCTTTGCCGAAGCGATTCGGCCCAACACAAAGCTCATCATGTTGGAGACACCAGCCAATCCAACGCTGGTGGTGACTGATATCGCCGCCGTGGCGGAGATGGCCCGCTCGCGCGGCATCATCGTCGTGGTTGACAACACGTTTGCGTCGCCCATCAACCAGCGTCCCCATGATCTAGGTGCCGATGTCATTGTTCACAGTGCAACGAAATACTTGGGCGGTCACCACGACTTGACGGCTGGCGTCATCTGCACCAGCGAGGCGCTGGCCGAGCGGATTTGGCACACGCACATCTCCATTGGCGCGGTTCTCTCGCCGATGGACGCGTGGTTGCTATTGCGAGGTCTGCGTACGCTTCCAATTCGGATGGAGCGAATCAATGCCAATGCCCTCGCCTTGGCTGAATTTCTGGAGGCGCAGCCGCAAGTCGAGCGGGTGTATTACCCCGGTCTTGCGAGCCATCCGCAACACGAGTTAGCAAAACGCCAGATGCGCGGTTTTGGCGCGGTGATTGCGTTTGCCATCAAAGGTGGTTATGAGGAGACGGAGCGTTTCGTTTCTGCCCTGAAATTGCCACCAAACGCTGTCAGTCTGGGCGGGGTCGATTCGCTCGTGGTACACACAGCAGCGATGTGGGGAGGCGTGATGACCGAGGAGCAAATGCGGACCGCTGGGATTCCGACCAATTTTGTGCGCTACTCGGTCGGCCTCGAGCATATCGAAGATCTCAAAGCGGATCTGTTGCAAGCGCTGCAGGTGGTTTGAGCGTTCACAACGAGAAAATGTATCAGTGCTCCTCTTGCACAAATCGTCTTGACAGATTCGTTCTCATGACAACAAGCGGCGTCGCACCAAAGGTGTGATAGGCCGCTTTTTCATCCTTCGCATTTTCCATTGAAGATGTATTGCGTTATCCGTTACGAATTGATACACTCATTAGGCATCAAACATGACTAATTTAGTCAACATTTATGCATGAGCGCAGGAGATGTAGTAAGCTTGTCATGTTCACCGATTGACGAAATAGAACTGGAACTGCGTTCTCTCGTCAAGAGGGAATCGACATTGCGACGCCACTTGCAACACGACTGATTGTGACCCCGTGAAATGCAAGGGAACGAATAGACAAGGAGATGTAAAGAATCAATGTCCAGAAGAACCGGACCCAAGCACAAATTATGTCGAACTGTGGGAGTGGCACTGTGTGGATCACCCAAGTGCCCTGTTCATAAACGTCCTTATCCTCCGGGGCAACACGGCCCGAACAAGCGCGTGAAGCGCAGTGAATACGGAACGCAGCTCTTGGAGAAACAGAAGTTGCGTTACATCTACGGCGTACAGGAAAAGCAGTTCCGCCGTTATTACGAAGAAGCCGCCCGACGCCCCGGCGTCACGGGTGACAACCTACTGCAATTGCTGGAAACTCGCTTGGACAACCTCGTCTACCGGCTGGGTTTTGCACCGACGTTGGACGCAGCACGGCAGTTGGTGAATCACGGACACGTGCAGGTCAACGGCCACCGAGTGGATATCGCCTCCTATCACGTGAAGCCGGGAGACGTCATCGGGCTGTCCGAACGCGGATATCAAATGCCGGTCGTGCAAACCAGCATGGAAAACAAGTCGTCGTTCGAGCCGTACTTGTCATTTGACGCGTCGTCGAAGACAGGGCGTCTGGAACGCTACCCGACCCGGGATGAGATTCCGGTTCCTGTCAACGAAACGCTGGTTGTGGAATTCTACTCGCGCTAACAGCCCATTCCACCAGCAGACCATACGCTGTCAGCGTCAACAAAAGCTGCCGAGCGCATTTCCTCGGCAGCTTTTGTCATATCCGGCAAGCGTCGCATCCTGTCATTTGGATGACTGGTTACCGATACGCAAAAAATGTAACCAGGAGGCGTGCATGTATGTGCACCGTTAAACCAATGTATGGGAGGCGATGGCAAATGCGGTGGTGGACATCCGTGACCCGGGTGTTATACGTGGTGGTGATGGCATTTTGGGCTCTGGGATTCAATGCAAAGCCGGTGCAGGCGAGTGTATTGCAGGGGGGGCCTTATGAGATTCGGATTGACACGAATCATCCCGAACTCAAGTTGTATGCACGGGGGCATCTCTACCGCACGTACCCTGTGGCGCTCGGAAAGCTGGATACGCAAACCCCTGTCGGCTCCTGGCGGATTGTTGACAAACAGAAGGAATGGGGTTCTGGGTTCGGTTCTCGTTGGCTAGGTCTCAATGTGCCTTGGGGGACCTACGGGATTCACGGCACCAACCGTCCACGGTCCATCGGCCAGTACGCCAGCCATGGATGCATTCGGATGTACAACGCCGACGTGGAACAGTTGTACGACCTGGTGCCGTTCGGAACGCCGGTCATCATCACTGGGGATCCTCTGAAGCACCAGAGAACGCTGGAGTTCGGGGACATCGGCGCAGATGTTCAATGGGTACAGCAGCGGCTCCGACACGCCGGATACTTTCGCGGGGATTGTAACGGCCGGTTTGAGCAAAGCACGCAGTTTGCGCTCCTGTTCTACCAGTTGTCGCGCGGATTGCCGATGGATGGAGAGGTGGGGCCGGACGATTACCAAGCACTCGGATTGGCTTCCAGCGAGAAACACTATCATTTGTAAATCGCTCATCGTAAAAAACTTCACTCGGCCTTTGTACACCCTTCACATAACCTTCACGGGATATATACACAAGCCTCGTATACTCGGATTGCGAGAATCAAGAATCCGAAGGATACGGAGGGGACTATTGATGAATCGACGGTTTCACAAGCCGATGGCTGTGTTGGCCAGTGTGGCAGGACTCGGATCAGTCATTGCTGCAGGCGTGCCGGTATGGGCTTCTGCGAAGCCATTTTCCAGCAGTCACAAGACGGTCGTCGTTGCACCGAACTCGCCAGACTCGAAGACGACGACGCCGATTAAACACCTGGTCGTCATTTTCCAGGAGAACGTCTCGTTTGACCACTACTTTGGAACGTATCCGAAAGCGGCCAATCCTGCCGGCGAGCCGAAGTTCACTGCGGCTCCGAACACCCCAAGCGTCAATGGGCTGAACGGACCGTTGCTGACCAACAATCCCAATGGAGTCAATCCCCAACGGCTCGACCGTTCGCAGGCCGTCACGGCGGATATGGATCACGGATACACGGACGAGCAAAAAGCGTATGACGGTGGACTGGTCGACCAGTTTGTCAAGGAAGGCGGCCGCGGGCAGAGTCTCGTGATGGATTACTACGACGGCAACACGGTCACTGCCATGTGGAACTACGCGCAACACGGCGCTTTGAACGACAACTCATTTGGCACCGTATTTGGTCCGTCCACCCCTGGTGCGCTCAACCTGATCTCTGGACAGACGCATGGAGCGTTGATGTACTCCGACAACGTCGACAAGAATGGTACGTTGATTCCCAATGCGTCCGTGTCGGGCGAAGTAGGCAACGGGACTGTCTACGGAGATCCAGACCCCTACTACGACAAGACCTCCAAAGGCAAGACCGTGGCGATGACGGGCACCAATGTTGGCGACCTGCTCAACAAGAAGGGGATCACGTGGGGCTGGTTCGAAGGCGGCTTCCACAATGCTTCGGAGCAACACAAGAACATCGCGGGCGGCGCGTCGACCGACTACATTCCGCACCACGAACCCTTCCAATACTACAAGTCGACGGCAAACCCAGAACACCTTCCGCCATCCTCGGCGAAGGCCATTGGCCACACAGATCAAGCCAACCACCAGTACGATTTGACCGACTTCTGGACGGCTGCAGACAGTGGCAACTTGCCCGCCGTGAGTTTCCTGAAGGCCCCGGCTTACCAGGATGGGCATGCTGGTTATTCCGATCCGCTCGACGAGCAGACCTTCCTGGTCAACACCATAAACCATCTGCAACAGCTGCCCACGTGGAGCAGCACAGCTGTGGTCATCTGCTACGACGACTCGGACGGCTGGTATGACCACGTCATGCCACCGATTGTAAATCCCTCGAACGACCCGAACGCGGATGCGCTCGATGGTCAAGGGAAGGCAGGCACGCCGAAGTCTGGCGCGTATTTGGATAGGTTGGGATATGGTCCGCGCTTGCCGCTGCTCGTCATATCGCCGTATGCTAAGAAGAACTACGTGGACAGCACGCTGACCGACCAATCTTCCGTGCTGCGCTTCATTGAGGACAATTGGAACCTCGGCCGAATCGGAGACCAATCGTTTGATGCCATCGCCGGTACGCTCGACAACATGTTTGATTTCTCACAGAAACCAGATACCAAGCCGCTGTTCCTGAACCCATCCACGGGTGAACCGGAAAGCAAGAAGGACGCAGAGGCACAGGTAGCGTCGTATTTGAAGGCCCTGTACGCGGACGCAGGGGTACCGCTTCCAAAGCACTGAGATGAGACGCATCATCCAATGGTGACGTTTTCCCACAATGAATAAGTCCATGACACACCGCTGCCCACACAACGTTGGCAGCGGTGTTGCTGTTCATCCGTTCCCTACGACGGCTGAGCGTCACGCAAAGACAATCGTTTTGTTGTTATGGACGAGAATCCTATCTTCCAGGTGCCATTTCACCGCACGTGCCAGTACGACCCGTTCAATGTGGCGACCAATGCGCTTTAAGTCCTTCACATCCATCCGGTGGTTTACGCGTTGCACGTCCTGTTCAATGATTGGGCCCTCGTCCAGTTCCTCCGTGACGTAGTGAGCGGTTGCTCCAATGAGCTTGACGCCGCGGCGATACGCCTGTTGATACGGATTGTTGCCGATAAACGCGGGCAAGAACGAGTGATGGATGTTGATGATTTGGTTCGGTCGGTGCTGCACAAACTGGGGAGAGAGAATTTGCATGTACCGGGCCAGCACGATGACATCCGCACACTCGTCCACAAGTGCGATTTGCTGTCGTTCCACGTCGGCCTTGGAGTCTGGTGTCACTGGCGTGTGGTAAAAGGGAATGTGAGCTGCCGCAGCGATGTCTGCCGCGTCTGGATGGTTGCTGACAATGGCCGTGATGTCTGCGTGCAGCTCGCCCATTTGCCATTGCCAGAGCAGTTCGTTCAGGCAATGAAGCTCCTTGGAGACGAAGATGGCCACACGTTTTTTCACACTTGCCAGCGTGAATTCACATGTCATGTGAAAGGACTTTGCCAATGGTTCAAATCCGAATTGCAATTCCTGAAAGCGGTGGGGCAAGTCCTCGAGGTCAAACTCCACACGCATGAAAAACAGCCCGGTATCCGGGTGCGTACTGTACTGATCCGATTGAACGATGTTTGCTCCTTTGTCATACAAATACTGGGAAACAGTTGCTACAATACCAGGGCGGTCCGGGCAGACAATGCGCAAGCGCCCCCGGTTGTCGTTCGGGTCATGATGTTCCGTGGACGATTTCGATGATATGGAGTGATGACTGGTCATGATGGGTATGGACTCCTCCTCTAGTGTGACGCAATCTGGGGCATCGGCCGTGATTTTCCTCATCGTACACGGGAAATGTGCTGTTTGTCTATCGTTATAACGCGTGCGGATGTAGGACATCCTAAACGCGAAGCAGGAAGGAGGAACATGATGAGCTGGATGGGAACCATCATTCGTTTCGTTGTTTCCGCATTGATTTTGATGTTTGTGGGCTTCCTCGTGCCCGGATTCGCCATTGCGAACTTTTGGACTGCCATCATGGCAGCCATTGTGATTGCACTTCTGGGCTGGGCCGTTGAAGCCATGATGGGCCGCCGCGTCAACCGCATGGGCAGAGGGGTTGTCGGATTCATTGCGACTGCGGTGGTCATCTACGTGACTTCCTGGATTGTTCCAGGAATGCGAGTCACCATCTTGGGGGCTTTGCTGGCAGCGTTGGTCGTGGGTATCATCGACCTGTTCATTCCTGTCGACATCGGAGTGAATCGACGCGAGGCCTAACACCCCAGTGTGAACAAAAGCGTCCACGTAGAACGGTGGACGCAATAGGAATTCGAAGGGCATGATGGCAGCCATCATGCCCTTTGTTATGTACTTCGCATTCCGCGACAGGCACCCTGTTACACATCGGTTTCGCATAGAAACCAAAATCACAACGTATGTTGTATTGATCAATGTAACATTGTTATGTTACATTGTTGCTTGCAGGAGGTGCCACTGTGATGGAGCAGGACTTAATCTCCAAGAAGGAGCTGCTGGAACTGACAGGCATATCCTATGGGCAGTTGTATCGCTGGAAGCGGAAAAACCTGATTCCGGAAGAGTGGTTTATTCGTAAATCCACGTTTACGGGCCAGGAGACGTTTTTTCCGAAAGAAAAAATCCTCGCTCGGATTCACCAGATTAAGAATATGAAGGAAGACTTGTCTCTGGATGAGCTCGCAGACATGTTTTCGCCAAATCCTTCTGAAATCGCCGTACGATACAAAGATGTAGTGGAACGAAACATTGTTTCAAAAATCGCGTTGGATCTGTATCAGGAGGGTCGTGGTGACATCAAGGAATTCCCTTTTGAGAACCTGCTTTACGTCTACGTACTAGACGCCGCGTTGCAGTCGGGAGAAATCAGTTTGGACGAAGGGAAGATCTTGTTGCAAACATTGGAGGAGCACTACGCCAAGTTTCAACACCGGAACTGCGAACTGATGCTCATTCGGAAACTCGGTATCGCCACTTGCCTGCTGGTCTCGACGCCAAACGAAGTCCACGTCGAGCGGGGGGCCCGCGTTGTCGTTCGGCTTCACATGCCGACGTACGTAGAACAGTTGAAGATGAAACTAGCTTGAGGAGGAAATGAGCATGGAACACAAGGCGAGACATGATCTAAGCCTGTCTGGCGTTGGTTCGGCGTCTGGTGGCACGTACCACGACGTGAGAATCAACGGCGTCGGCAAGGTGCACGGGGACTTGGAGTGTGTCCATTGCCGGGTGGACGGCGTCGCTGATATCTACGGCAACGTCAAAGCCACGACCGTCCAGATTCGAGGAAGGGCCCGCGTACAAGGCAGCGTTTCTGGGGATGAAGTCAGACTCGAAGGTGACACGACGATTGACGGCAATTGTGAAGCAGAGACCTTTCACGCAGCGGGGGCGTTTCGCGTCGACGGGCTCGTCAATGCAGATCAAGTGTCCATTCGATTGCACGGATCGGCCAAAGTCAAAGAAATTGGCGGAGAACATATCCGCGTTGTGAAGCACCACAAATTTGGGCTGTTTAGCCGCTTCAAGAAGTTGACTGCAGAGACCATCGAAGGTGATGACGTTCACCTGGAGTTTACCAAGGCCGACGTCGTGCGTGGAAATCGCGTCACAATCGGTCCGGGGTGCGAGATTGAATGCGTCGAGTATCGCACGGATTTTCAACAGGCTCCGGAAGCGCGAGTCACAGAAAGCCGGAAGTTGTGAAAACGGGGGTGTTCTCTGTGGAGAAACAGACGAGGCGAGACCTCAAAATGAGCGGTACCGGGACATCGTCCGGGGGCGTATTTGACAAGGTGAACATCCTCGGGGAATGCGATATTGACGGGGACATCGAGTGCGACAAGTTCAAGGCCATGGGTACGGCGAATGTTCGCGGCAACATGAGAGCTGGTAGCGTTCGCATCGTTGGCACAGTCGACGTGGACGGCAAACTGGAGGCAGAACAGGTAAAAGTCACGGGTGAACTCAATGTAAAGGGAGATTGCAGTGCCGAATCCATTCACCTTCGCGGCGCCTTTTCTATTGACGGACTGCTCAATGCAGGTACGGTGGATATCCGGTTGTACGGTCCAGCGAACGCCAAGGAAATCGGCGGCGGCTTCATTCGAGTCAGGCCACATTTAAGGATGTTTTCCGGAGGCAAGGAGCTGTCCGTGGATACCGTGGAAGGCGATGACATCCATCTGGAATACACCACGGCGAAGGTGGTTCGCGGCAACACAGTTTATATCGGGCCTGGTTGTGACATTGCCTTGGTTGAATTTCAAAAGGAATTCAAGCAGTATCCGAAAGCGAAGGTTACGGAATCGAACAAAGTGTGATATGGTCAGGCGAGTGACCGCCGTCTGCGGAAAGAGAGGAGATGAAAATCGATGAATGGTCAGCAGACACGCCTTGGGTGGATCATCACGGGACTCTTACTTGGTATTTTTGTATCGGCGATGGACAATACGATTGTCTCGACGGCCATGGGTACCATCGTCGCACAACTCGGTGGTCTCGACAAATTTGTCTGGGTCACATCGGCCTACATGGTCACGGAAATGGCGGGGATGCCGATTTTCGGCAAGCTTTCCGACATGTATGGGCGAAAGCGGTTTTTCATGTTCGGGGTGGTTGTGTTCCTGCTCGGATCTGCGCTTTGCGGGACCGCTCACAACATCGTACAGCTCGCAATCTACCGGGCCATCCAAGGTCTCGGTGGCGGCGCCTTGGCACCCATTGCGTTCACGATTATATTTGACGTAGTTCCGCCGGACAGGGCAGGGAAGTTCTCCGGTATGTTTGGCGCCGTGTTCGGCATGTCCAGCATCATCGGTCCTCTGCTCGGCTCTTACATCACGGATCACATCAATTGGCGCTGGGTGTTCTACATCAACTTACCGATTGGCATTGTCGCGTTCTTCATCATCTTATTGTGCTACCACGAGTCTCGGCGCCATATGAAGCAGAGCATCGACTGGCTCGGAGCAGCCACCCTCGTGCCGGCCATCGTGTGCCTGATGTTCGGCCTGGAGTTTGGGGGCAACAAGTACGCGTGGAACTCGTTCCCGATTATCAGCTTGTTTACTGCGGCTGCCGTGCTGTTTGCTGCTTTCCTTTACATCGAGACGAAGGCGGCAGATCCCATTGTCTCCTACAGTATGTTTCGCAAGCGTCTGTTTGCCGGTAGCATCTGGGTCGGACTGTTTTCCAGTGCCGCCTTTATTATCGCTGTCGTGTACATCCCGATTTACGTGCAAGGCGTGCTCGGAGGGTCAGCAACAAACTCTGGATTGATTCTGCTTCCGATGATGCTCGGCAGTTCCGTGTCTGCGCCACTCGGCGGAAACCTGGTCAGCAAAATGGGCTATCGCAAAATTATGTTTGTGTCCTGTATGGTCTTTGCAGTGGGCATCTATCTGCTCAGCACATTGACCGCGGATACGTCGCGATGGATGCTGACGCTGTACATGGTGCTGGTGGGACTCGGCATTGGCCCATCGTTTTCCGTGCTGGGGATGGCGGGGATGCACCATTTTGATGAGCGTCAACGGGGCGCTGCGGGTGCTACACAGTCCTTCATTCGGGAACTCGGGATGACCGTTGGCATCACCGTATTCGGCATCATGCAGCGAAACTTGTTCACGCACGATTTGAAAACTGCTTTCGGAGGCATGTCGCAGGTCGTTCAGCGCTGGCAAGGGGCCGATCCGCACGCGATGCTGTCACCGGAGACACGCACCCAAATTCCTCCCTTCATCCTCGACAAATTGAAGGTCGCGTTGGCTTCTTCCATTGCGCATACCTTCGCATGGACGATGATTCTTGCCGTCCTCGCCCTGCTGTTTGTGTTCTGGTTGAGCAAGGAACGGTGGGAGGGATTTCGTCAATCCTCTCAAGCCCCCGTGCACGACTAACGATTCAGCCCTGTCCACATCGAATCCCACAGACCGGCGAGTCCCAGCGGACTTCGCCGGTCTCGTTGTGTTCTTCACGAATGACCCACCTCAAAGTACCGCCAACAGCAGACAGACCAACGTCAAGAACAAAAACAGAAATGTCACGTGGCGGCTATCGTAGGTTGTTGTGCGGGCTGTCGCTTCCTCCGCAGGTAAGACCACGTCGGTCATGGACAGCGTCGCGCCACCCTCGGATACCAAGGCTTCATCACCGAATGCACGCAGTTCACTGGGCTCTTGCATGTTTTCGACTCGCTCCTTTTTCACAGACTCAATCGAACAATCACAGTATGCGCCACCTCTCTCGCGTTCTTTCACAAATTAGACAAAAACCTGTGCTCGTATCACCACCTGTGAAACCACGCGCGCATGAGAATCTGCCATCTTGCGCAATATAGGGCGTGGAAAAAGGTGGCTTTGGGTGGTTGAATGCGATTCAATACCGAAGGTTCGAACGATGGCACGTTGGAGGGACATCAGGATGCCGAAATCTGCGAACAAAGGGCTTCCGAAGGTTTACTGGATCACGGTTGTATGCATTCTAGCGCTCGTGGTGCTTGGCGCCATCTTGTGGTGGTACGACGCCTACGTCATTCGGTCGTAGTTTCCATGAGGCGGGATACCTTGCTTTCATGACAGCGCGATGTACTCAGTATCAGGGGAAATCGGAGGATGTGACAATGAAGACGAAGCGCCGCAATACGCGCAATCTGCGAATTGGTATCTCCATTCTCGTCTTAGTGGCCATTTTGATTGTACTGTGGGAGTTTCGCGTGTATCACCTGTTTTCGGCACATTAAATGCTCGTCACGTTGGAGCGGTCTACTTATGCAATTGTGTTCGTCTGTTTTCACACTAGGTTTTCTGAAGGATACGCCGGATCCAAGTGAGGTGGATGTGATGAACAAGCAAGTCCTGAGAAGACCAACGACGAATCGAAGCCGTGCGGTTTGGAGATGCGGGACGCTACTGATGTTGATACCTCTGCTCGCCACCGGATGCAGCCCTCAGGTGGTGATGCTTCACCCGGTCGGTCCTGTCGGCCGCATCGAGGAACGTCTGATTATCCTGTCGATTGTACTGGTGACCATCGTCATCGTTCCGGTGTTTGTGTTGCTCTGGTATATCGTCCGGCGATACCGAGACGTTCCTGGGAATGATGCGCCCTATCGACCTGAATTTTCCGAAAGTAGGACGCTTGAGATCGTTTGGTGGGGTGTGCCCATCTTGATTATTGGGATTCTCGCGGTTTTTACCGCGCGGGATACATTCGCACTGACTAAACCACCCGAAAGGTCGGCACCACCGCTGACAGTTCAAGTGACGTCGCTCGACTGGAAGTGGCTGTTCCAGTACCCGGGTCAGAAGATTGCCACAGTGAATTACTGCTACATACCGACCAATCGGCCTATCCAATTCATTCTGACAGCGAATGCGCCGATGAACTCCTTTTGGGTTCCGCAGTTAGGTGGGCAGGAGTACACCATGCCAGGCATGGCGATGCAATTGTGGCTACAGGCAGATAAGCCCGGCGTCTACCACGGGCGGGGGGCGCAGTTTACTGGAAAGGGATTTGCTCACATGACGTTTGATGTGACAGCGACCTCGCAGGCGCAGTTTGATGCATGGGCCAAACAGATTCAGAAGACGGCTCCAGCCTTGACGGAAGCTGGGTATACCAACCTTGCCCATCCAGGTCTCGTCGGGAAAATGTCGTTCTCATCCTATCCGCCGAACATTTTTCACGACGTCATCATGAAAGAAGGCGGGATGTACATGAAACACGATAAGGCCGTCCTCGAAGGCGAAAAATAAATTTCTCGGTGGAAAGAGGGAAGAGTATGGCTTTGCCTGGATACGTAGGGAACGCACCAACGTCTTTCTTCGTCACGGGCGATCCCATGATCTACGCGTCGGATGTGCTGATTGTGTTGACGGTGATTGGGATTGTGTTTGTGCTGACGTACTACAAGAAATGGGGATGGCTGTGGCGGGAGTGGCTGACCACGGTCGACCACAAAAAGATTGGGATTATGTATTTGATTGCGGCCTTACTCATGCTGTTCCGGGGTGGCACGGATGCGGTATTGATGCGAACGCAATTGGCGTTGCCCAATATGCATTTCCTGGAGGCCGAACACTACGACCAGATCTTCACTACGCACGGTACCATCATGATTTTGTTCATGGCCATGCCACTCGTCTTCGCTATGATGAACATCGCTGTACCGCTCCAAATTGGTGCGCGAGATGTGGCGTTTCCTTATCTGAATGCCATTAGTTTCTGGTTGTTTTTCTTCGGGGCGCTGTTACTGAATCTGTCGTTCGTGATTGGCGGATCTCCGGATGGAGGCTGGACGAGTTACCCTCCGCTGGTAGAAAACCCAACTGACCCTGGGCCAGGCGAGAACTTTTATTTACTCGCGTTGCAGATTTCCGGAATCGGCAGTATGGCCACGGGGATCAACTTCCTGGTCACCATTCTCAAGATGCGGGCACCGGGGATGACCCTGATGCGCATGCCGCTGTTTTGCTGGTCCATCTTAGCGACGTCCATTCTCATTATCTTTTCGTTCCCAGCGTTGACCATTGCGCTCGCGCTCGTACTGATTGACCGCCTGTTTGACGCGCACTTCTTCACAATGCTACAAGGTGGCAACCCGATGATGTACATCAACTTGTTCTGGGTTTGGGGACACCCCGAAGTGTACATTGTCGTACTGCCCGCGTTCGGCATTTTTTCTGAAGTGATTGCCACATTTTCACGTAAACGGACGTTCGGGTATTCATCGATGGTGGCCTCCATGTTGGCCATCGCCGTCATCAGCTACCTGGTTTGGTTGCACCACTTTTTCACCATGGGTGCCGGGCCTGGCGTCAACACATTTTTCGCGATATCGACGATGTGCGTGGGCATCCCGACCGGCGTGAAAGTGTTTAACTGGCTGTTTACGATGTATCAAGGCCGAATACGCATGACTGTGCCGATGTTGTGGTCCATCGGGTTTATTCCAACCTTTGCAATTGGCGGCGCAACGGGTGTCATGCTCGCGGTGGCTCCCGCCGATTATCAGTACCACAACAGCTACTTCCTGATTGCGCACTTCCACCAGACTCTTATTGGCGGCGTGGTGTACGGCATGTTCGCAGGGCTGTATTACTGGTGGCCGAAAATGTTCGGATTTATCTTGAACGAGAGGATTGGCCGCTGGGCGTTCTGGTTCTTCAACATCGGTTTCTACGTGTGTTTCTTGCCACAGTATCAACTTGGTTTTATGGGGATGACGCGCCGCATTTACGTCTATCCGGCTGGTATGGGGTGGACGGCGCTCAATCTGATTTCGACCATTGGCGCGTACCTCATGGCCGTCGGTTTCGTCCTGATTGTCGTCGACATTCTGTACAGCATTCGCTACGGTGAACGGGATGTGACGGGAGACCCTTGGGACGGGCGGACGTTGGAGTGGTCTTTGCCGTCGCCAGCGCCGCACTACAACTTCGCCCGCATCCCCACCGTCACAGCGCGCGATGCTTGGTGGGTGATGAAGGGGGAGAGAAAACGAGGAGAAGTGAAACGCGAACTGGAGCCGCTGGAACCGATTCACATGCCGAACAACTCGGGCCGGCCTTTCATCCTCTCCGTGCTCTTCTTCCTGGGGGGCTTTGGACTCGTGTTTGAATGGTACTGGCTCGCCATTCCCAGCGGCATTGGCGTGATGGTGTGCTTACTGTTGAGGTCCTTGGAGTACAACATGGATCACTACATTCCAGTGAGCGAAATCAAGCGGACCGAAGCTGCGTTGGGGAGGTCGTAGACAGTGTCATTGGCGCACGAGGAAGTTCTTTCTCACCCTGATCACGATATTCCGTTGGAGTACTCGACGGAAGACGGGGTTCTGAAGATTTTTGGGTTCTGGATTTTCCTGGCGACTGACTTGATTTTGTTCGCTTGTTTGTTCAGCATGTACCAAATTTTACACTTGAACACGGCCGGCGGTCCGACGGAGCAAGACCTGTACAATGTTCCGGAATTTATGGCGGAAACGTTAATCCTGCTGGTCAGCAGTTTCACGTGCGGATTGGCGACGCTGGAAATGCGCAAGGGTCACCGAGGCGCGCTGATGGCGTGGCTGATTGTGACCGTGTTGCTCGGCCTGTCGTTTATCTTCCTCGAAGTCCGCGAGTTTGTGGACTACGTGGGGCGCGGTGCCACGATGCAGCGAAGCGCGTTTTTGTCGTCGTTCTTCACACTGGTCGGTACGCACGGCTGTCACGTTTCGCTCGGCATCTTGTGGATGCTGTCCATTTTGTATCAATTGGGACGACGTGGCATTCAGGCCATCACAGCGCGCAAGGTGTTCATTGTCGGGCTCTACTGGCACTTCCTTGACGTCGTGTGGGTGTTTATCTTCACAGTTGTCTACTTGCAAGGGGTGATGCATTAACATGTCGTCCATCCATCACGAAGAGATGAAAGGCTATCACGGCGCCGAGCGGGGATTCCCGTGGAGGCACGTGATGGGCCTGGTCGTGTCGATTGTACTCACTTTGCTTGCACTCTGGGTCGTGCAGGCGCACGCCCTGTCACACGCCATGCTGCTGGCCGTCATCCTGGTCTTGGCGGTGCTGCAAATTGTGGTGCAGCTGGCGTTCTTCATGCACTTTACGGAAAGCGCTGGGCCAAGGTATCACGTTTCCGCGTTGGCACTTGGGTTTGTGTTTACGTTCTGCATCGTCGCCGGATCCATCTGGATTATGACGTTTGGCGGCACGCAGCCGTACTGACGACCATGGCTTGGACTGGATGAACTCCAATTTGCATCGCAATTTCATGGGGTCACACCGCGGGTCATGCGGAGGTGACCCTTCGGCCGTGGATAAACCTTCTGGACGTGTTGCGTGTGCGAGGACGAACGCGGAAGGTTGTGCTGGGCCCTCCACATTTCCTTCACACACAGTCCATCCCGAGTCCACAGTCTATTGTTACAGTAGGAATGTGATAACATAGGTACATGCTCTTCCACACTGGCCAGCGTTGACCATGTCGTGACAAGAGTATGAATCTGATTGATTCGAGAGGGGTACAGTTTTGGGAGACACGGAAAAAGGGAAGTCTGGCAATTTGACGACAAAACAAGACGTGGCAGATGCAGTGAAGCGCCCCGCCCAGGTGTGGTCCTGGCTGCTTGGCGCGGTCGGAGGTGCTGTCATTGTGGGGGCCGTTTGGGCAACCGTTGCACATGTGCAGTCGAAGCCTGTTGTGATTGCGAAAGTTGGAAACAACACGATTGATCAGGACGCCTTTTACAGCAAATTGGAGGCCAACTCCGGATTGCAAATGTTGGAACAGATGATTACGACGCAATTGATCAAGGACGGCGCGGCAAAGTACCATATTACGGCGACGCAGGACGACATCAACAAAGCCACGCAACAGTTTGAATCCCAGTATGGGGTGAGCAGCCCGGATCAGCTCAATGTGATGCTGGCACAGTACCACATGACGATGAGCGATTTTCAAGACATCATGAAGACGCAAGTGCTCGAGCAGAAACTCGCTGTCAAGGATGTCAAAGTGACCGATAAGGACATTCAGGACTTCTACAACGCGCACAAGGCGAACTACACCAAGCCTGGTTCGAAGACGCCTCAGCCGCTGAGTGCCGTGCGCAACCAGGTGATAAACGATTACAAACAATCGAAGGCCGTTCCGTCAACTCAGCTGATAGCCAACCTCGCCAAGGAAGACCCCATCACGATTCTCGATCCGAAATACACCAGCATCAAAACGATGTTAGAAAGTCCTGCTTCAGCGCAGTAAATGACTCCATCAGGCCGTCGACCCAAGTCTGGGTTGACGGTCTTGCTCTTGTGAGTCGGTGTGGTCATCTCTGGGGCAGCAAGGAGGTTCAAGCATGAAAGCTGTGTACATCCAAAACTATGGCGGCAGAGACCAACTGATGTACGGCGATTTGCCAAAGCCGGAAGTCGGAGACAACGATGTCTTGATTGAAGTGCACGCTGCGTCCGTGAATCCAGTGGACTGGAAGATTCGCGAGGGGTACCTGCAGAAATTCCTGACTTACGAATTCCCGCTCATTTTGGGCTGGGACGTCGCGGGCGTGGTTGCTGCAGTGGGCGCAAAAGTAACGCGGTTCCGAGTTGGAGACGAGGTGTTCTCGCGCCCGGCCATCGAGCGAAACGGCAGTTACGCCGAATACATCGCCGTTGACGAGCGCCTCGTCGCACGAAAGCCAAAGAACCTCTCTTTTGAAGAATCTGCTGCGGTACCATTGGCTGGACTGACTGCCTGGGAAGCGATGGTAGAGATTGCCGATGTGAAACCGGGACAGAAGGTATTGGTGCACGCGGGGGCAGGAGGCGTTGGCATCTATGCGATACAACTGGCAAAGGCCTTTGGGGCACATGTGGCAACCACGGTCAGTCAGCGGAATGTCGAGTTTGTTCGGACACTGGGCGCCGACGAAGTGATAGATTACAATGCACGGGATTTTTCAAAAGAGTTGTCTGGATACGACGTCGTGTTTGACACCATGGGTGGGGACGTACAGGAAAAAAGCTTTCAGGTATTGAAAAAGGATGGGCTTCTCGTGTCCATCGTTTCGCAGCCGAATGCAGAGAAAGCGAAGCAACTTGGGGTTCGTTTGGCGTATTTCTTCCTACAGCCGGACGGGGAGAAGTTGGCGAAGCTCGGTCAGTTAATTGAACGTGGCCTGGTTCGGCCGGTGGTTGGTGCAGTGTTTCCACTGCAGGACGCAGCGAAGGCCCACGAACTGAGTGAAAGCCATCATGCGCGAGGTAAAATCGTACTCTCCATTCGATGAAAACATGGCAAGAGGCCGCCGTGGCGAAGCGCCGCGATGGCCTCTCTGTCTTTCGAAGCATGTGCTGAGAACAAGGGTGACATATCACAAGAATCAGTTGACTTGAGAGGAATCTTCGGGTAAATTCATAGTACGATTTTATGAAACCGTTTCATGAAAATGTATCAGTAAGCGTTTTCTTTACAGGGGGTATGCCTGCGTTCGGCATGGAACGAGCGGGAGGAGCAGGATGTCTGACGTGAAGATCACCATTCGCGATGTAGCGAAACACGCCGGAGTGTCCGCGGCCACGGTTTCGCGCGTGCTGAACAAACCCGATATGGTAGACCCGGAGACGAAGGCGCGTGTCCGGCAAGCCATGGAGACTCTGAATTTCCAACCGAATGCGATTGCGAGGGGACTCAGCTCGCAGCGGATGGACACGATTGGCGTCGTGGTGCCCGGAATCAACGACCTTTTCTTCGATGAGCTGTACAGGGGAATTGAACGGGAGACGCGCCATAACAACATGAAAGTCCTGCTGTTTGACACGCAGCATGACCGCCATCGGGCGCAAGAAGGATTCGTCTTTTTGAAACAGCACCAAGTAGGCGGCATCATCTTTACGAGCAGGCTGGTGGACGAGAACTATGATCCCGTCATTTCCCGCCTTGGTATTCCGATTGTGTTAGCGCTTACGGAGGCGACTGGAAAGACGCCGTTACCTGCATACAAGGTCGACGATGTAAAGGCTGTGTTTGACGCTGTGTCCTATCTGGTTTCCCGTGGACACCGGCGCATCGGCATGATTAGTGGAGAACTCCTCGGTGACCGTACCAGTGAGTTGCGGCTACAGGGATTCAAGGCGGGACTTTCACATTACGGAATTCCCTACCGCGAAGGCATTGTGGAAGCCGGGGATTATCGCTTTGAAGGTGGTTATACAGCAATGCGCAAGTTGCTGGAGCGCCAAGAAGAAAATCGCTTGACCGCGATTTTCGCCGCCAGTGACGAAATGGCTATCGGAGCCATGCGTTGCTTGTATGATAATGGTCTGCGCGTGCCGGACGATATTTCGGTCGTGGGTTTTGACGACCTCAGTGTCGCAAGGATGGTCATGCCGTCCCTGACCACGGTCGCTCAGCCGTTCGTCACCATTGGTGAACAGGTTGTACGTTGCCTGCTACAGATGATTCACTCACGCGGGGAGTACAGCCCGACGGGCACGTACTATTTGCCTCACACCTTGGTCGAACGCGAATCTGTCCGTGCCATGGATGCAGACAACTAGTTTCTCAAGTGTCATTGAGGAGGGGGCAAAGGTATGAGAGGAATCAAGAAAACTGCGGCCATCGCCGGTTCGGTCCTGATGGTCAGCGGACTGGTCGCGGGGTGCGGATCCGGGAACAGCACCGGGAATCAAACATCGTCACAGAACACAACGAGTACGAAAACATCGAGTAGTGGCGTGGTCGATTTTTCGCATGCAAGCGGTACCATCGTCTGGGCCGCACCGCCTATTACAACAGGGACCGACCTTCGGACAGCACTCATCAAACAATTCGAAAAGGAATACCCAAATATTCACGTGCAGTTGCAAAGTCAAAACAGTAACACCGATACGAACAAAGCCAGCTTGACCACGACCATCGGCGGTGGATCAGCCACCCCAGACGTGTACTTGGGAGACGTCGTATGGCCGGCTCAGTTTGCAAATTCACAACTGGCGATGCCACTGAACAACGTTCTGCCGAAGGATTTCTGGAGTCGCTTCTCCAACGGTCTGGTGAGCGGCGCGACCTACAAAGGACAAATCTACGCAGCCCCATTCTTTGTGGACTCGAGCTTCCTGTTCTACAGAAAGGATTTGCTGAAAAAGGCGGGTCTGCCCGTACCAACCAGTTGGGAGCAAGTGCAACAAGAGGCGTCTCAACTTCAAAAATCCGGACTCGTCAAATACGGATTTGTTTGGCAGGGGGCTTCCTACGAAGGATTAACCTGTGACTTTACGGAATTCCTGGCCGATGCGGGCGGACAAGTGTTGGATTCGAGCGGGAAGCCGCAGTTGGACTCGGCCCAGGCGAACAAGGCCCTCGCCTTTTTGCGGGGGCTGATTACGAGCGGCGTATCGCCGGCTGCGGAGGACACCTTCCAGGAGCCACAGGCTGAAGATGTGTTTGTGCAGGGAAATGCAGCGTTCATGCGCAACTGGTCGTACTCCTGGAACGACTCGCAGAGCGCGACGAACTCCAAAGTCGTGGGCAAGGTCGGTGTGACAGTATTGCCGAAGTTTGGCGGCGGTGCAGGGTACAGCACCATCGGCGGATGGGATCTCTACGTCAACCCACATACGAAGAATTTGCCGGCTGCATTGGCCTTCATCAATTGGATGACAGGGACAGAAGCCCAGAGCATCATGGCGAAGCAGTTCTCGGAAATCCCGGCCAACGCGTCTGTCGCGGCAGATCCGTCGATTCAGTCGACCAGTCCGGTGTTTAAAGCGGCGAGCCAGACACACTACGTGTCCCGCCCAAGTCAGAGCCCGAACTACGCGCAAATTTCCCAAGCCATCTACACGAATGTAAACGCTGCACTCGCTGGAAGTGACAGCATCAGTGATGCGCTGAAGAAAGCGCAGCAACGGATTGAGAGCGTCCAGTCGTCAGCGGGTGGAGGTCTCTAATCCAAATCGTTCAGGCATCCGTACAAGGGCGGATTTGAGACAAGGCGGAGGCTGCATGCAGCTGCACCCTCCGCCGTTTCACTGGAGGTGATACGCGTGCAGACGGTTCCTGCACAGTCGGCATCCATCGCACGACGCCAGTCTCTGGAAAAAACCGATAGGAACGCGGGGTACCGGATGTTGTTGCCCGCTGCCATCGTGATTGCAGCCGTCACGCTGTTCCCAATTGTCTATTCCATATTCATGAGTTTGAACAATATCAGTCTAACGACGAATGGGTTCACCGAGCAATTTGTCGGGCTCGCCAACTACGGCATCTTGGTGAAGAGTGGGGAGTTCTGGCACAGTGTCTGGTTCACAGTGTACTACGCAGTCGTCACCGTCCTTGTTGAATTAGTGCTCGGCATGCTCATTGCCCTTGCCATCAACAATGTGGAACGCTTAAAAAACGTTTCTTTGGTCATCATGCTCATCCCGTGGTCCCTCATTACAGTCGTCTCTGCCCAAATGTGGGATTACATCTACAACGGCGTGTACGGTGTACTCAACTATCTCTTGCAGGCGTTGCACGTGATTGGTGCGCCGGTGACGTGGCTCGGTTCCCCGACCAGTGCCGTCATCGCCATGATGGTCGCGGACATCTGGAAGACCACGCCGTTTGTCGTCATCATTCTGCTGAGCGGTCTGCAGATGATTTCGCAGGAGTATTACGAAGCCGCTTACATCGACGGTGCAAATCGTTGGCAGACGTTCTGGAATGTCACCTTCCCGCTGCTGCGCGGAAGTATTGCCTTGGCCGGTTTGTTCCGCATCCTTCAGGCGTTCGGTGTGTTTGACCTGCCATTCGTCCTCACCAGCGGTGGGCCTGGAACAGCTACCGAATCCCTTGCCATGCTCGGCGAGCAGGTACTCTTTGGGCGCCTTCACTTCGGGACAGGGTCCGCCATTGCGGTGAGCACGGTCATCCTCGTTCTCGCAGTCTGCTTGGTGTTCCTCTCCGCGTTTAAGTCGATGGTGAAGGGGGAAACGGCGTGATCCAGACCAAGACACAGCGCGTCATCGGTTATGTCGTTCTCATCCTGTTCCTTGTTGCCATCATTCTGCCGTTTTACTGGATGGTGGTTACGTCGTTCAAACCGAATACGGACATTACCGCGTATCCGCCTTCGCTCGTTCCGAAGCACTGGACATTGATTCACTACGCCACGGCGTTCGGACACTTCAGCTTTGGCATGTACATTCGCAACAGCGTCATTGTTGCGGTCTCTACGACGTTCTTCGTGCTGCTGTTTGCCAGCATGGCGGGGTTTGCCATCGCCCGCTTGCCGATACGTGCCAAGACGCCGATGCTCATTGCCTTGCTCATCATTTCGGTGTTCCCACCGATTGCAGTCATCACTCCGCTGTACATGTTGTTGCGGACCATTGGCTGGCTGAACTCCTATCAGGCGTTGATTGTGCCGTATACGGCGTTCAACTTGCCGTTTGCGATTTGGATTTTGCGCAACTATTTCTTGCAAGTTCCTGGCGCGCTGTTTGAAGCCGCCAAAATAGACGGAGCCACCGTGTTTCAGACGTTTTACCGGATCTTCGTCCCGCTCACGAAGCCGGGGCTGTTTGCGGCTGCCGTCTTCACGTTTGTGGCAGCCTGGACCGAATTTTTCATGGCGCTCGTGTTCAACTCGGCCAATCAGATGCGGACCATCCCGGTTGGAATCGCGTTGTTCAGTGGGCAGTTCAACGTCCCATACGGGGAAATATTCGCCGGGTCCGTGATTTCCATTGTTCCCATCGTTATTTTGGTTGTCATCTTCCGCAAGTGGATTGTTTCGGGGCTCACGTCTGGCGCCGTAAAGGGATAAGTGGAGATGGAACATGGCACTGACAAAACATCTAGATATTTGACAAGCAGTGGGGGGACAACTCTGTGAAGCGTGCATGGTGGAAAGAAGCCGTGGTGTACCAGATTTACCCGCGCAGTTTTATGGACAGCAATGGAGACGGCATCGGTGACTTGAAGGGAATCACGTCAAAGTTGGATTACCTGAAACAGCTCGGCGTGGACGTGGTCTGGCTGAGCCCGGTGTACAAGTCTCCGAACGACGACAACGGCTATGATATCAGTGACTACCGCACCATCATGGACGAGTTTGGGACCATGGAAGACTTCGATGAAATGCTCGAAGCCATGCATGCGCGCGGAATCAAACTCGTCATGGATCTCGTCGCCAATCACACGTCCGATGAACATCCGTGGTTTATCGAATCGCGAAAGTCCAAAGACAATCCATACCGCGACTACTACATTTGGCGCCCTGGCAAAGATGGCGCGGAACCGAACAACTGGCTCTCCTATTTCGGTGGTTCCGCCTGGCAGTACGATGAGACGACCGGCGAGTATTACCTTCACTTGTTCAGCAAGCGGCAACCGGACTTGAATTGGGAAAACCCCAAGGTACGGGACGAAATTTACGACATGATGACGTTCTGGCTGGACAAGGGGATTGACGGATTCCGGATGGACGTCATTAATGCGATTTCGAAAGTGGAAGGTCTGCCCGATGCGCCGAATCCGAACGGCGAGAAATACGTCTGGGGCGGACAGTACTTCCTCAACGGGCCGAAAGTGCACGACTACCTTCAGGAGATGCATGAACGCGTCCTGTCAAAATACGACATCATGACCGTCGGCGAAACGGGAGGTGTCACGACACAGGATGCGCTCCTGTACGCCGGGGAAGAGCGACGCGAGCTGAACATGGTGTTTCAGTTCGAGCACACCGAGAAGCTCGATTCCGGTCCTGGCGGCAAGTGGGATATTCGACCTTGGAAGCTCACTGATCTCAAAGCCATTATGAGCCGTTGGCAGTACGACTTGCATGGGAAGGCCTGGAACAGCCTGTACCTAAACAACCATGACCAACCGCGGTCCGTATCCCGGTGGGGCGACGACAAGCGCTACAGGGTAGAATCGGCCAAGATGTTGGCAACGTTCCTGCACATGCAGCAAGGTACACCGTTCATCTACCAAGGCGAAGAAATTGGAATGACGAACGTTCAGTTTGATTCCATTGAGGACTACCGCGACGTGGAGATCCACAATCTTTGGCAAGATAGGGTCGTTCGGGGTGGGCAAGACCCGGACGTCGTCATGCGCGCCATTCACGCCAAGGGTCGCGATAATGCCCGTACGCCCATGCAGTGGGATGACAGCGAGAACGCGGGCTTCACCACTGGGACGCCGTGGATCAAGGTCAATCCGAACTACAAGGAAATCAATGTGAAGAACGCGTTGGCGGATCCTCAGTCGATATTCTACTACTACCAATCGCTCATCCGACTGCGCCATGAACATCCTGTGGTCGTTTACGGAAGGTATGATCTCATCCTGGAAGATCATCCTGAAATTTACGCGTTTACACGGACCCTGGGCGATGAGTGTTGGCTGGTCATCAACAACTTCTTTTCAGGCACACCGGTGTTTGAATTGCCGGACCACCTTCCGTCCGAGGCACCACAATTGATGATTTCGAACTATGAAGTCCCAGAGAACGACGACATTCGGCGCATCCAGCTTCGTCCGTACGAAAGCCGCGTCTATCGCCTGTCATAACGGCCACTCCACGCGCAAGCGAGTGCTGGAACAGAACTGAGGATGGCACGGCTTTTTGCTTTACTTTTGTCATACCTGTGTGTATAATGACATTGTTCAGGAGCCATTCGTAGCTATAGCCAAACTTATGAGCCGTCTTTTCTGCGCCTCATAGTGAGGTCAGGGAAGGCGGTTTGTTATATTTCCCGCACGATGCACGAGCAAATGAACAAGTGATGTGCTGAAACATGCACGAGGAGGACAATTACATGCAAGAAGGTATCGTCAAGTGGTTTAATGCAGACAAGGGATTCGGTTTCATTTCTCGGGAAAATGGCGACGACGTGTTTGTACATTACAGCGCTATCCTCGGAAACGGCTACAGAGCCCTGGAAGAGGGACAACGCGTGACGTTTGAAGTAGTGCAAGGTCCGAAAGGCCCCCAAGCGGCAAACGTAACCATCTGATTGACCCGTCATCCAAGCTTACGTAAAACAGTGGAACAGATTCAAGTCGAGTGATCCCTGGCCGTATGGAAGTGAACACGGTTTGGGCAGCGGAAGCTAACCACTCTACCGCCACGTGAGACCCAGTGCTCATGTGGCGGTATTTTTTTGTGGGACACGCGCAATTTTGGGCACAGACGTGTGCGTTTGCCCTTTGTCAGTGATGAGTTAGTGGCATTGTATAGGCGTGAGTGGGAACGGGGGAGAACCGGATGACTACGCACGGAGTGTCCATCATCACTTGTAGCAAGCGATCCGACTGCATCGACAACTTATTGCAAAACTACGTTCGTCAGCGCGTTACACCCATAGAGCTGATTATCGTGGTCAACAAGGACGGGGCTGCCAAGCGGAAGTATGAGGAAAGAGCCAAATCGTACAAGAACGTTGTCGTGTACCAGCTACCAGAGGCGGTTTCTCTCGGAACGTGCTTAAATTTTGCAGTGGGCAAAGCGCGGTACCCATTGATTGCGAAGTTTGACGACGATGATTACTATGGCCCAAAGTACCTCCATCGCTGTATCCGCACGTTGCGGAAAACTGGGGCGGACGTGGTGGGGAAGCGCGCACACTTCTTGTACTTGCAAGGGCTTCGGACGCTTTTGCTCCGGTTTCCAAAGGCGGAAAACAAATTTGTGCGCAGCGTGGCCGGAGCCACTTTGGTCGTCAGAAAAAGGGTCTTCAGCAAGGTTGCTTTTCCGGACAGGACCGTCGGTGAAGATGTGCACTTTTGTCGAGCGTGTGTTGCGAAAGGGTTCAAGATATACTCCGGGGATCGGTATGACTTTGTCGGCATTCGCAGGAAGCACTTGAAAACGCACACTTGGAAAGCGACGTATCGCCACTTGTTGTCGCTCAACAATGCCATCGTCATCCCCAACGTGCACAGTGTCCGAAAGTACGTCCATCATTCCTTCCAAAACCATTCGGTCGGCCGAATGAAACGTAGTATCGACGGGGAGAGGTGATACTGGGACCGATGAAGACGGAACGCCGCGCGTTTTTGCTCCACTTCTGACTTGGATAGGGTGAGTTCCCGCACCCGCTTCGATTGCAACGCGACTGGGGGGATGAGGGGACCTCGCTGACTTGGATAATGAGGATAGTGAATGAGGTAACTCAACACCGTTGGCTGGATTTTCGTGCTACGAATGGCGGCCAACGCGAATCTGCGCGTTGCCCTGTGATCTGGGTGCGTGTCACTACGATGCGGCAACACGACCGTACCTGGCTTCACGTTCGTCACGACCGATGTCAGGGTTTTTAGTACACCCCGATACGAGTACGCGGCTCCACGCTCAAACGCGAATGCGTAGTTTGCGCGTACCTTCTTTGTGAAGGGCGACTGAATGGTGCGATGGGTCTTCTTGCTCGCCTCGAGCACATGCAGTTTCCCGTCTGGGAATCCAAGGAAAAACAGGTGGCTCGGGGGTACGCCCAAACAGCGCATCGCCTGCGAAGCTTCATTGAACCGCAGTTTCCCAAGCTGAACAAATGACGCCTTGCTTTCTGGCAGGTGGAGGGATTCCCGCACCGCGTCCGCAAATCCATCCCCAACCGTCATGAACACCACATACACATCGTGCCCTGCGCGAAGTGCTTGTTGGATGAGTCCTGCCGCTGCCAGCACCTCATCGTCGGGGTGCGGCGCCACGACCAATAAGGGAGAAGTCAGCCGAGATCCATGTATGGTTGAAAACATTGTGCACCCACCCCACACGTTCTACAGCGTCGCCCTCCTCGTGCCGCCATGCTCTGTACACGGTATTCGGCGAGCCACACCGCTGTCTAGTGAATTTGCCCACCCGAGTACTTGCCCACATCAGGGGGCCTTGTCCCAGCATACGGTGTATAGATGAGGTCGGTGAGACGGAGAGGGTGGGTTCATGGCCCAGCGCGACGACCGAACAAGACGGTTCCGGGGTATCACCGTGGTCACGTGTACAAAGCGACCGGGGAATATCGATACCATTTTGCGCAACTTCAAGCGGCAAACGGTAGATCCAAAGGAACTCATCGTTGTTCTCAACAACGACGCATTGGATATCCGAATGTACCAGCAGCGGGCTGAGGCGTACGAGAACGTATCTGTTTTCCAATTGTCGGAGGACACATCTCTGGGCCTGTGCTTGAACTTTGCCATTACGAAGGCACGCTATCCCTATATTGCGAAATTGGATGACGATGACTACTACGCTCGCGACTACCTTCACGAAAGTGTGATGGCACTGCGTGAAAACAAGGCGGATGTGGTCGGAAAGCATGCGCACTATCTGTACCTGACAGGCAAAAAACTGCTCGTGATTCGCTTTCCAAAAGGGGAGCACCGCTTTGTGAAGTCGGTTTCTGGTGCAACACTGGTGGCTCGGAAAGCCGTGTTCAACAAGGTGCGGTTTCGGGATCTGTGGGTTGGAGAAGACGACCGGTTTTGCGAGGATTGTAGACGCAAAGGATTTCGCATTTACTCCACCAGTCGATACAACTTCGTGGGGATTCGGCAAAAGGACACGGATACCCACACTTGGAAGATTACGGCCCGCCGACTGCTGTCACTGCCCAGCGTGGAAATCGTTGCCCGGACCAAGAACTACAGGCGCCTGGTGCGGTGGCCCGAACCGGATCAAGCGGAACAAGTGGATGCATCGCCGGGAAACGAGGCGCCGAGCGGCCAAGGCGAGGTGGATGTACGGCCAGGGAACGAGTTGCTCAGCGGCCAAGACGAGAGAGAAGTCACCGACAAGTACGAGTGAATCCAGCTTGGCCGTTTTTTTTTTTGATAGGCCTGTTTTTGTTATCATGGAAGAAGTTTCGGTCACTTCACCTCGAGGGGAGTTGCAGCAAGTCGTGAACGAGTCATTGAGAAAGTACGCCGAATTAGCCATTAAGGTCGGTGTCAACCTGCAGCCAGGTCAGCATCTCGTCATTGGTTACGGACAACGGCAGGTGCTCCCGGAGCACGTCGAGTTTGTTCGATTGTTGATTGAAGCCGGTTACGATTCCGGCGCAAAGTTCGTGCAAGTGGACTGGGGCGACGAGTGGTGGATGCGCGAAACGGTGAAGCGCGGATCGCTCGAAACCCTGGAAGCTCGCGCGCGCTGGCAGGCTCAATGGGTGGAGCAGCTGGCGAAAGAGGGCGCTGCGTACATCGCACTTCCTGCCACCAATCCGGATTTGTACGCTGGACTGGATCCGGTTCGCGTCGCGAAGGCCACTCGCTCCATCCAAGCCTCGCTGCGCGAGTTCAACAAGAGGCGGACGAACGACGAGTACAGCTGGTCGTTGTTGTCGGCGCCAACGCAGGCTTGGGCAGACAAAGTCTATCCCGAGTTGCCAGAGAGTGAACGCGTGCCCGCGCTGTGGCGGGACATTCTGAAATGCGCCCGCGCAGCCGGTGACGACCCGATTGCAGATTGGCGTGAACATTTGAAGAACCTGAAACGGCGGAGTGACTGGTTGAACAGCCTTGGCATCCGCAAACTCCACTATCGCTCGCCGGGTACCGATTTGACGATTGAAATGCCCAATGGCTACTTCTGGACAAGCGCGTCGAAAGACACACCGCAGGGTGTCCCGTTTGTCCCCAACATTCCAACCGAAGAAGTGTTTGCTACACCTCTGAAGACCGGGGTGAACGGCACGGTGACCAGCACGCTTCCACTCAATCACAATGGTGCACTGATTGAGGAATTGACGCTGCGCTTCGAAAACGGACGGATTGTCGAATACTCTGCCAAATCGGGACGGGAAGCCTTGAAGAACATCATCGAGGCGGACGAAGGCAGCCATTACCTGGGCGAAGTGGCGCTGGTTCCGGTAAATTCGCCGATTGCGAAGATGGGGCGCTTGTTCTACAACACGCTATTTGACGAAAACGCGTCTTGCCACCTAGCCATTGGTGAAGCGTATCCGCTGATTGAAGGAGGCCGCGAATTGCCCCGCAGTGAATGGGACAAGCACGGCCTGAACGAGAGCATGATGCACGTGGACTTCATGATTGGTTCTCCGGAATTGGATATTGACGCAACTACGCAGTCCGGCGAAGTCGTGCCGATTTTCCGCGCGGGCAACTGGGCAATGGACATCCAGTGATCACCATGCTCTACGGTGGATGGGGCCTGTCCCACAAGTGACGACTGGTGGGCAGGTCCCTTTTTGTGTACCTGGTTCTTATGGGGGGGCATTGGCATCAGCGTCATGAGGCATCGATAGATAGGCATGGGGAATTTGGATGGGAAGGTCCTGAGTCAACAAAAAGGGATGCACCTGAGAAGGCACATCCCTTTGCACTGCGTTTGAGGTTCTTGATTTATCAATAATATCCTGGATATCCATAGCCCCCACCAAACGCGAGCGCACCAAGCGTCAGTCCCGTCAGCGCGCCGAATCCGAAGAACGCTGTCGGGGCAAAAACCTGCTCCAACTCCAAGTGGCTCTGGTTCGCGATGGCGTGCTGAGTTTCCAAGCGGGACGGATCACTTGTTTCGTAGCCCACCCGCCTAGCATGGGGGAGCAAGTAAATCCCGTGGTGTTGAACGGATTGCAAATACCCTGGATATGTGCGACCGCTCACGTGATGCGCAATGACTGACCGCCCAACCATCCGACTCGCGACGGGGTACAGTGGATGACACATAGCAATACCCTCCCTTCCTTTTCTACACCGTATGCCCTTTTGTGCAGCCCTGTACAGGCGTTCATACCAGCATACCGATGTGATGGGGGATTGTACCGATGTGACGCCACTATCGCGCCTTCTTGCCGCCGTGAAAGACCAGTCGAACATGTTCTAATCCGTGCTTTTGGAACTCCTGGTCATACTGTTCCTTGCGCCTCCACAACCGCATTTCCATTTCCTTCGACATTTCCTTGGTTGGGCCCGCGGTCACCATGACGTCCCGGTACGCCAGGTGATGCGAGAGCACGTCCCAGAATACGTCTTCATCGTATTCGTCCAGGATGGGAAGTAATGCCTCTTCCATTGCTTGGCTTGGGTGATATGCACCGCAATCTTCGCAGTACTCAACCCAGTCCTCAGCGTCGAACTCACGGGCGAACGAGAAGATGTAGTCCACGACTTCTTGCAAATCTTTTCGCCTATCTTCATACGGTGTCGGGCCATTTGCGACCCATTCACCAAGAAAAAGTAGAGCCAGGAGGCGGCGATATTGTTCATTGGTTAGTTCAATTTTCATCATCTCACCCCACAACCATGCTGAAGCTTCTTCATTGTACAAGAATGTACCATCTCGCCAAAGTTGACACACCCATCGCACAAAAAAGGCCACCACCAGCCGGAGAAGCTGTGGGGCCTTACATCGCGTGTCATAGAAAGTTGGGCGGTGAACGCTACGCTCTGGCGAGCTCTGGTGTATGCAGGAATTGCTCGATTCTATCGGCTGCTTTGCGCAGAATCTCTGGCGGGTGTACAAGCGCCAACCGCACGTATCCTTCACCGTGGCGACCGAACGCATGTCCGGGCGTGACGGCCACACCCGCGTAGTTCAAGACGTCAAAGGCAAACTTGTGGGAGGTCCAACCCTCCGGAATCTTCGCCCAAACAAACATGGTGGCAGGTGGTTTGGACACAGTCCAGCCTGCCTTCGTCAACCCTTCGCAGAGCGCGTCCCGCCGCACTGTGTACTCTGTCACCAGCGTGTCGAGCGAGGTGTAGTCAGATGTCAGTGCAGCGATAGCCGCCTTTTGAATCGGTAGAAACACACCGAAGTCCACATGGGACTTGAAGACCGATAGTGTGTGGATGACGTCCGGGTTGCCGACGACGTATCCAACGCGGCATCCTGCCATATTGAATGTCTTTGACAAGGAATTGAATTCTACGCCCACCTCTTTTGCCCCGGGTAACGAGAGAAAACTGCATGGGCGGATGCCGTCGAAGACGAGCTCCGAATAGGCAAAGTCGTGGACCACGAGAATGTTGTACCGCTTTGCAAACGCGATGACATCTGCGAAGAACGACGCCGGGGCGAGCGCCGCAACAGGGTTCCCTGGATAATTGATAATCATCATTTTTGCTCGACGGGCGACTTCCTCAGGAATGGCTGTCAAGTCGGGCAAAAAGTCATTTTCTGCGAGCAATGGCATTGGAAACAGTTCTGCGCCAGAGAGCCGGATGCTCGATTCATAGACGGTGTACCCGGGATCTGGAGACAGGACAATGTCGCCTGGGTTCAGAACAGCCATGCCCAAATGCACGAGACCGTCCTGAGAGCCCATGAGCTGTAAGACTTCACACTTCGGGTCCAGCTTCACGTTATAACGATGCTGATAAAAGTGCGCGACAGCATCATGGAATTCGGGAATTCCAGTGACCGTATATCCGTACATGGTTGGATCGGATACGCCTTCGCGAAGCACGTCCATGACAACAGGGGGTGGAGGTAAATCTGGGCTGCCAATGCTCAGATCAATGACATCTACGCCTCGTGCCATGGCAGCTCGCTTCTCCAAAACAAGTTCAGTAAAGATGGATGTTGTCACCTTGTCCAGTTTGTCTGACCGAACCATGGACATTGCACCCATTCCCCCCTTCGAACGATTTTCTCCTATGGTATCACGGGAAGCGTTGTCTGTTCGATATGTTTCTGAACGTTTCACGACATTCGATATTATTCGACTTCAGTTTACCATTCGTCGATTTGCAAAATGACGACGAACAAACAACACGCGAATCGGACAGGCCACACTTTACTTATTTAGTTTCGCTACATAAAATAGTGGTGTGAGGTGTTGAAAGGTGAGCCATCGGGACAGTCTTGAGCTGTTTTCTCAGTCATTGCAGGCAGTTCACCGATATCTGAGGCGGAACGGAGACACGGGGCGCGACGGAATCACGCGTGTGCAGTGGCTCATCCTCTGGGACTTGTGGCGGCACGAGAAGCGCACGATTGGAGAGTTGGCGGAAAAGCTGGACGTGCGCCCGAGCACGATGTCGCAAATGATAGACCGCTTGGAGTTGGCTGGCCTAGTCTATCGGTGTCAGGACGTCCACGATGCGCGCACGCGAATTGTTCGGTTGACGGACTCGGGGAAAGAGCGAATTCAACGCCTGAAGGACATGCGGACACAGTTGTTGGCCGAACCATTTCAACAACTGGACGAAGACGAACAGGCGACTCTGGTCGAATTGATGGCGAAGCTCGCCAGCTTTCTACCGAAACGGGGGGACTGACATGAGCGAGGTAACCGTCCGGGTGAGCCATGTATCGAAGCGGTTTGGCGACGTGCACGCCGTGCGGGATGTGAGTTTTGAAGTGTCTGCGGGTGAATGTTTCGGCCTGTTGGGACCCAACGGTGCGGGCAAGTCCACCACCTTGAAGATGCTGACCACCTTGCTGCGGTCGGACGAGGGCGAGATTGAGATTGCCGGACGCGCTCTTGCAAAGGAGCCGACGCGGATCCGCGAGTGCATCGGTTATGTGCCACAGATGCTGTCGGTCGATGGAAACCTCACCGGGTACGAGAATTTGCTGATTTTCGCCAAGCTGTATGGGCTTCGGCGCCGGGAGCGCGAGGAGCGGATTATCGAGATTTTAGAGATGACTGGGTTGGAGGAAGCGGCCGACAGGCTTGTGAAGACATATTCCGGCGGCATGATCCGCAAGCTCGAAATCGGGCAAGCCATCCTTCATCACCCAAAAGTATTGTTCCTTGACGAACCGACGGTGGGGCTAGACCCGGTGGCGCGCAAAGGCGTATGGGAACATATCGAGCGACTGCAGCACGAGCAAAACATGACCATTCTCCTGACGACACATTACATGGAAGAGGCGGAGTCACTGTGCACGCGCATTGCCATCATGAGCCGCGGACAGATTGCAGCGCTGGGTACCGCCGCTGAATTGCGCGAGCAAATGGGCAACCCGGATGCCACGATGGATGACGTGTTCACGCATTACGCAGGTAAGTTCGACAACCAAGAGGGGGGGATGAAGAGTGTCTTCCGGAGTCGCCGAACCGCAAAACGCCTGGGCTAAGGGCCGCTCCCGGGTGTGGTTGTACTTCAGCCACGTGTTCACCATCCTGGAGATGGAAGTGTGGAAGTTGCGCAAAGATCCTTCTGAGTTGATCATGCGGGGGATTCAGCCCGCGTTGTGGCTGCTGGTGTTTGGGCAGGCGTTCAGCCGGTTTCGTGTTCTGCCTAGTGGAAACGTCAGCTACAAGGCGTTTTTGACCCCCGGTATCTTGGCGCAATCCGTTACGTTCATTTCCATCTTTTATGGGATCTCTATCATCTGGGAGCGGGATATGGGCCTCCTGCAAAAAGTCGCAACCACGCCCATTCGCAAGTCGGCACTTGCTCTGGGGAAAATGTTATCCGCTTCGGTCCGCTCGCTAGGGCAGGCCATCATCATCATCCTGTTGGCGCTGATTCTCGGCATCCATATGAATTTCGGCGTTGGCGCTGTCGCCGGCGTGTTGCTGATGGTGATTCTCGGAGGGGCGTTTTTCTCCGGATTGTCCATGGTCATTGCAGCGATTGTACGGACGCGGGAGCGGATGATGGGCATTGGGCAGCTGATTACCATGCCCTTGTTTTTCTCGTCGAACGCGCTGTACCCAATGTCGGTGATGCCCGTGTGGCTGAAAGTGATTGCGACCATCAATCCCATGAGTTACCTTGTCGACGGTCTCCGCGGATTGCTGATTGCCACGCCAGATGCCCACTTTGGCCTCGATGTCCTTGTGCTGGTGGCCGCGGGCCTTGTCGTGCTTGGATTGAATACGGTGCTGTACCCGCGTATTCTTTCCGGTTGAGCAACCTTTGGGGAGCGTTGGTCGTGATTTTGCAAATCACTGGCGTGTGAAACGGTTCAGTATACGTGGTTACAGATGGAGGTCGAGATTTGTGGCACAAACGTTGCAACTGGATCCGAAAACGACCGCACTCGTTGTGATTGACATGCAGAAAGGCATTGTGCAGCTTCCGTGTCAACCGCATAGTACGGAACAAGTTCTCCAGCAGACGGTCAAATTGGCCGACGCGTTTCGGGCAGCCGGTGCATTTGTCGTACTCGTGAACGTCGGCTCGCGCGACGGCAAGGACATGCTTCACCCCATCACCGATGCACCCCCGGTGGTTTCCGGTGAGCGACCCAAGGACTACGCACAGATTGTCCCTGCACTCGGCCCCAAGGAAACAGACCATCTCGTGACAAAGCACCAGTGGGGCGCGTTTTATGGGACCGACCTAGATTTGCAGTTGCGCAGGCGGGGCATCCAGACCATCGTCCTGTGCGGCATTGCCACCAACATTGGGGTCGAAACCACGGCCCGCGAGGCGTTCCAGCACAACTACCAGCAGGTATTTGCGGAAGACGCCATGACCGCGCTGTCCGCAGTGGAACACGAGCACACTGTGAAGTACATCTTCCCACGGATGGGGCGCGTGCGGCGGACGGACGAGATCATTGCGGCGCTGAAGTAGGATAGCATGAGGAACGGCCTACCGTATGGATTACGGTAGGCCGTTTGATTTCATCATTGGGGGTTGCGGCCTAGGATGCTTCCACCGGCAGGACGCAACAGATGGTCTGCACGTGCTCGGAAGCTGCCAGGGCGTCCAACACCTGTTGCAGCGAGGCCGAGGAGACGTGGTGCGTGACAATGACAATCTCCGCCCGCCCACTTTCGATGGGCTTTTGCAACACGGTTTCCATGCTCACGCAGGCTTCCCCGAAGATCCCCGCAATTTCTGCGAATACGCCGGGCCGGTCTACGGCGAACAATCGAACGTAATGCCGTTGCGGGGGCGCCTGGTTTTGTTCTACTGGCTTCTGGGAGAGGCAGACGTGAGGTACTGGACAGCGCACGCCTGACTTTACGTTCCGCAAAATTTCGATAATATCGCCGACGACCGCACTGGCTGTCGGCAACGATCCCGCGCCTCGACCGTAGAACATCAAGTCTCCGGCCGCATCTCCGCGTACGTACAGCGCGTTGTTCGCGTCCGACACATGAGCAAGTGGGTGTTCCTTCGGAATCAGCGTTGGATGCACGCGGAGGACCAATTTACCATCCCTGTCCATGCCTTGTGCAATCAGCTTAATCACCGCGCCGAGCTCACGTGCGTATTCAACGTCTGTGGCACTCACGCTGCGAATGCCACGCACGATGACATCACTCAGGCGCACGTTTGTGTTGAATGCGAGAGATGCTAGAATCACAAGCTTGCGCGCGGCGTCCAAGCCGTCGACGTCGCTCGAAGGATCCGCCTCGGCATATCCGAGCGCCTGCGCCTCACGCAAGACGTCGTCGAAGTCGGCGCCTGTCTCCGTCATTTTCGACAGAATGTAGTTGGACGTGCCATTGACAATTCCCTTGACGTCCGTGATGTCGTTGCCGGCTAAGCATTCCTTGAGCGGCCGGATGAGCGGAATGGCGCCTCCGACCGCCGCCTCGTACATCACGTGGACGCCCGCTTCTTCGGCCGCTGCGTAAATGTCTGGGCCGTGGAGGGCCATCAAATCTTTGTTGGCTGTTACGACGTGCTTCCCAGCGCGCAGCGCTGCCAGGATATATTCACGCGCAGGCTCAATCCCACCGATGGTTTCCACAATCACGGATACGTCCGGATCTGCCAGGACATCCTGGGCGGACGCGGTCAGCCAGGATGGGTCCAGCGGGACGTCTCGCGGTTTCGTCACGTCGCGAACAAGAATCCGTTTAATGACCGGCCGAATGCCCGTCAAATCGGCAATTTTCCCTTGCCTGCGGTGCAGCAGTTCCACCACGCCAGATCCGACTGTTCCACAGCCGAGCAACCCGATGTAGATGTTCATCGTCATCCTCTCCTCGTCTCCCTGTCTCTTTGACCGTTTTGCAAACCGCTGTTCTACGCACTTTGCCCAACCACGACGACGTTTTCGACGCCACCCACGCGGCGCAAGTCGTCCAGGGCACTGTCCAGGTCCCCAGACATCTGCCTCGTCTCTACCGAGACAATCACCGTAGCGGCACCTTGCAAAGGCAGCGATTGATTGATGGTCAGGATGTTCACGTGCCGACCCGCCAACGTGTTGAGCACTTCGGACAACACGCCTGGGGTGTGCCGCAAGGTCAGGGCCAGTGTCACAATGTGTCCTTGAACCGCGCTGTAAAACGGCCGAACGACGTCTTTGTACTTGTAGTAGGAGCTTCTGGAAATCCCGACTTGCTGCACCGCTTCTGAAACACTCCAGTCCGGGTGCCGCTGCAGCAATTCCGTCACTTCTACCGTTTTCCGAATCACTTCCGGCAAGTGGGAACGCCGAATGAGGTAGTAGGGATCTTCCGGCATGGAATCACCTCTCGGTGTCTACACAGCAGAAACATTTGTTTTTGTATTGCGTACATTTTACGTGTGTACGCTTCGGTTGGCAAGAGGCAATTTGCCTCACATCGTACAATGTCGTAAAACGGGAGAACAGAGGTACCGCACGACCGAGAGGATACGCGCGGCCAAAACGTTTGGGCAGTGCGTGGCAGGAGGTGAATACATTGAACACGAAGACGGTGAAAACTGCACTCAACCGGCAGTCCGGGGGGTATCTCCACACATTCACACACACTCTCCAGCCGTACACAGGGTGTGCGTTCGGCAAGACCATCGGCACGGGGCAAGGGTGTCCTTATTGCTACGTTCGCAGGCTGCCCGTGGCACTGTTCAAGGCACAGCCGTGGGGGGAATGGGTGGAAGCCAAAGAGAACGTAGCGTTGGTCCTGCGGCGCGAGCTGCAAAGGCATGCACAGCAGGGGACGCTCGGTACGTTGCGGATCTTCATGAGTTCCGCCACAGACCCATACCAAGGGGCCGAGTCCAGGTTCAAGTTGACCCGAGCCTGCTTGGAAGCGTTCGTAGACTATCCCCCGGGGCTGCTTGTGGTTCAAACCAGATCTCCACTCGTCCTCCGTGACGTGGACCTCCTGCAACACCTCGGCCGCCACGTGTGGGTGAGCCTCACGATTGAGACCAATGACGAGGAAGTACGCAGGCGGTTCACGCCGACGTCACCGACAGTGGCCAGTCGCTTGCGTGCGCTGCAGACCCTTTACGATGCGGGGATACAGGTCCAGGCCGCCATCAGTCCGATGCTGCCAAACGTGCCTGAACCGTTTGCGGAGGCGTTGAACAGCCGCTGCACGAGGGCGGTGGTAGACACCTTGTTTGAGGGGGATGGAGCACACGGCAAACGCTCCGAGGCCCTTGGGATGCGCTCGCTGTTCGAACGACTTGGCTACGGAGCATGGTATCACCCAGCAGCACATGTGCCGCTGTTGCGCGCGCTGCGTGAACGCCTTGGTGAAGACAGGGTCGTGTTCAGCCAGGACGGATTTAATGATATAGGGGGGTGTAGAGATGACTGTGTATGACTTCCATGCCACGACCATTGACGGGCGGGTACAGTCATTGGAGGCGTACCGGGGCAAGGTACTGCTCATCGTCAATACCGCCAGTCGGTGCGGATTTACTCCGCAGTACCAGGGGTTGCAGGCGTTGTATGAGAAGTACCGGGACCAGGGCTTTGTCGTGCTCGGCTTTCCTTGCAATCAGTTCGGCCATCAGGAGCCGGGCGACAATGAGGAGATTCAGACGTTTTGCAGCTTGAATTACAATGTGTCGTTCCCAATGTTTGCAAAGGTGGACGTGAAAGGTGACACAGCGCATCCGCTGTTTCAGTTCCTGACACAGGCGTGTCCAGGCGTCCTCTCGCGGACGATAAAATGGAATTTTACGAAGTTCCTCGTGGATGGCGATGGACAACCCGTTCGCCGGTTCGCGCCGACCACCCCTCCAGAAAAGCTAGAACCTGCGGTAGAACAGCTTCTATCCCGATGAACCTCTCCCATGCAGCGTATACGCGACAAGGGTACGATGACGCGCAGTCACCGTACCCTTGCGCGAGCCTACAGCCTATCAGCGACGCCGAAGGCTCTATTCCAACAAGACAAGCAAATCTCCGGGTTGGACGCTGTCGCCCGGCTTGCAGAAAACTTCCTTGACCACACCGTTCTTCGGTGCTTGCACCTGTATCTCCATTTTCATAGACTCCGTGACCAGTAACACGCTGCCCTTCTCAACTCGGTCTCCTTCACGGAACAGCACGGAGACCACGGTACCTGGCATCACAGCGCCGACTTCTCCAGGCTGTCCACTGACTTTCCGGCGTTCGCTGACATCCGCAGGAACCGTTCTGTCGACAACCTCCACTTCGCGGGGTTGGCCATTCAGCTCGAAGAACACGGTGCGTCGGCCATCCGGTTGCAAATCGCCAATGGACAACAGCTTCACGATGAGCGTTTTGCCTGGCTCAATCGTGACACAGGTCTCTTCTCCAGGCCGCATACCGTAGAAGAAGGTCAGCGTGTCCAGAGGCGTCAAGTTGCCAAAGCGCTCGCGATGCAACAAGAGTTCCTCGGTGACCTTCGGATACAGGACGTAGGAGAGCACCTGTTCATCGGTCGGTTCATGGCCTACGCGGTCAGCCAGCGCTTTCTTCTCGGCTGCAAAATCCACAGGAGGCAGCAGCTCTCCAGGTCTAGAGGACAGCGGCGTGCGACCTTTCAGCACTGCCTTTTGGAGCTGTTCCGGGAATCCGCCGTAGGGTTTCCCCATGTAGCCCATGAAGTAATCGACGACGGAGGCTGGGAAATCCAGCTCCTCTGCGCGTTCCATCAGAGTTTTCGCGGTCAGCCCATTCTGTACCAGGAAGATGGCGAAGTCGCCGACCATTTTCGACGACGGCGTGACTTTGACAATGTCGCCGAGCAGTTGATTGACCTCGATGTACGCGCGCTTAACGTCTTCAAATTTGTCGCCGAGGCCAAGCGCAATGGCTTGTTCACGCAGATTGGTGTACTGTCCGCCCGGCATCTCGTGCCGGTATACTTCGGCCGACGACGTCTTCATACCACTCTCAAACTTTCCGTAGTAGGCGCGCACCGTCTCCCAGTAGTCGGCCAGGACTTGAAGTTGTTCGAGGTCGTCCGGCACTTCTCTACCAGATCCGTGCAGTGCCGCCACAAACGCGTTCCAGCTTGGCTGCGACGTCTGTCCGGCCAGGGAACTGATGGCCACATCGACGATGTCCACACCGGCTTCCGCAGCGGCCAGCAGGGTGGCAATCCCGTTGCCGCTCGTGTCGTGTGTATGCAGGTGAATCGGAATGCCCACGTGGTCCCGCAGCGCTTTGATCAGCTGCTTGGCAGCGTACGGCTTTAACAACCCGGCCATGTCTTTGATGGCGAGGATGTTGGCCCCGCACTTCTCCAACTCTTCGGCCAGTTTCACGTAGTAGGACAGAGTGTACTTCGTACGGGTCGGATCCAGGATATCCCCTGTGTAACAGATGGCTGCTTCTGCAATCTTTCCGCTTGCGCGGACTTCTTCGATGGCGACGCGCATGTTGGGAACCCAGTTTAGACTGTCGAAGATGCGAAAGACGTCAATCCCGTTCTCCGCAGCTTTTCGAGTAAACGCTTGCACCACGTTGTCGGGATAGTTTTTGTAACCAACGGCGTTGGCGCCGCGCAGCAACATCTGAAACAGCACGTTGGGAATCGCTTGGCGGAGCATTGCGAGCCGCTCCCACGGATCTTCCTTTAGAAAGCGCATACTGGCGTCAAACGTGGCACCGCCCCACACTTCCATGGAGAACAGGTTGTGTCCGATGTGCGAGGTGGCCTCGGCAATGGCAGCCAGGTCACGTGTGCGCACTCGCGTGGCGAGGAGCGATTGGTGTGCGTCTCGAAAGGTGGTATCGGTCAGCCAAACGCGGCGCTGCTGTCGAATATGTTGCAGCAGTCCATCGACGCCCTGTTCGTGCAGGAGGTCGCGCGTACCGCGAGGCCGTTGCTCTTCGTAGCGGAAGTGCGGGATGTTTGGCTTCGGTACTTGCGGTTTCGGTTCGGGGCCAAGTCCTTCCGGTCCGTTGACGGTGACGTCGGCGATGTAGGTCAATAGCTTTGTCCCGCGGTCTTTGCGCTGTGGGAACAGGAACAATTCCGGGTGCGAGTCAATGTAGTGGACGTCGCAACGCCCCTCCAGAAATTTCGGATGGTTGACGACGTTGACCAGGAAGGGGATGTTCGTTTTGACGCCGCGAATTCGGAACTCCTGCAGGGCCCGGTGCATCTTTTGGGCCGCTTGGTGGAAGGTCAGTCCATGTGCGCTGATTTTGACCAGCAGGGAATCGTAGTACGGGAGCACGCGAGCTCCGTTGTATCCGTTGCCCGTGTCTAGGCGGATGCCGAAGCCAGCTGCGGATCGGTACGTGGCAATACGACCCGTGTCGGGCAGAAACCCGTTTTGGGGATCTTCTGTAGTGACGCGACACTGAATGGCGTATCCTCGCGTGCGCACGTCTTCCTGCGACTTGATGCCAATCTCCGGAGCGCTGAGCGCGTACCCTTCGGCCACTCGGATCTGCGCCTGTACCAGATCAATCCCCGTGATGAGCTCGGTGATGGTATGCTCTACCTGAATGCGAGGATTCACTTCGATGAAGTAATAGTCACCATCTTCTGTCAACAGGAACTCCACGGTCCCGGCGTTTTGGTATCCCACGTGTTGCATCAGACGGACGGCTGTGTTGCAGATGGATTCGCGCAGGTCCGATGCAATCAGGCTCGGGGCGATTTCCACTACCTTCTGGTGCCGCCGCTGAATCGAGCAGTCCCGTTCGTAGAGGTGCACGAGGTTGCCGAAGGCGTCGCCGAGGATTTGGACTTCGATGTGCTTCGGATGATCAATGTACTTTTCTACGTATACGCCGGCGGATCCAAACGCGGCCTGTGCCTCGCTGCTGGCGCGCTCGAACGCTTCCACCAACTCTTCACGGGTTTGTACCACGCGCATGCCGCGGCCACCACCGCCGCTGATGGCTTTGACAATGACAGGGAAGCCGACCGATTCCGCGAAAGCCATGGCTCCGTCGACGTCGACAGCCCCCTCGGTTCCAGGTACCACCGGCACTCCGGCTGCCATAGCGGCTTTGCGGGCTGCTGCCTTGTCGCCGAACATGCGCAGGTGTTCGGGGCGTGGGCCGATGAAGGTAATCCCTGACCGCTCGCAGGCGAGTGCCAATTCTTCGCTCTCTGACAAGAATCCATAACCCGGATGGATGGCATCGCAGTTCGTGCGGAGGGCGACGTCGATGATGCTGTCCACGTCCAAGTAGGCGCCGACTGGGCTCTTTCCTTGCCCAATCAAATACGCCTCGTCCGCCTTGTAACGATGCAAGGACAACTTGTCTTCTTCCGAATACACTGCAACGGTTTGAATGCCCAGCTCTGTGCACGCACGGCAGATGCGGATGGCAATCTCCCCGCGGTTCGCGACTAAGACCCTCTGAAACGGCTTACTCCCCATAATTTTCATCTCACCTCTCCCACCTCATTGTACAATCCGCGATTCGCACTTAAAAGTGGGAGTTTTATGAAGAATGGTAGATGAATCAATGGAAGAAATTATTGGAACTTCATTCAATTTCATTGTACACTCGCATCAAGTGAGGTGAGGGGTTACGTGGCATTGGAAGTCAACAACGTCACCAAGCGGTTTGGCGACAAAATCGCAGTGCAAGATCTCAACTTCAAGGTCGAACGCGGACAAGTGTTTGGACTGCTCGGCCTGAACGGAGCAGGAAAGTCCACGACCATCCGAATCATCCTGAACATCCTGCAGCCAGATGAAGGCACTGTAGCCTGGAATGGACGCCCAGCTGAGGGTGCGCACCACCGTTTCGGGTATTTGCCGGAAGAGAGGGGATGTGAAAAGCTGTCACACTATCCTGTGGCAGCTTTCTTCATCTCAAACTCGGCGCATGCATGGTGTGATGGTCCGTGGAGATCCATGTCGTGTTTGCTGTCGCAATTCCCCGGGAAATGTCAGATACCGGTACTCCTCGCACTTACGCGATGATCATTGGTGGTAAATTGGGCGCGTGGGTGCACTGAATATCAATGAGAGCGGTTGGATTACGTTTTGATGGCGTAGGGCGCGCGATGCGCATGAAATTGGCGCCCAGAAAAATTCTGGACGCCAGCGGTGTGTCGATTCGTGTCTTTCGGCTCAGTACGATCTTGCAAACCACACGGTATGCTGAGCAGGTTTTCCGCAGTTGATGCAATGTTTCATCTCCTGCGGCGGCTGGAACGGGATGTTCCGACTGGTGGCGCTGCACTCGTCTTTGACAGCTTTTTCGCAAGCTTCGTCGCCGCACCAGCCGGCCAGGACGAACCCGCGTTTTTCTCGGATGATGTCCGCGAGTTCAGGCAATGTGTCCGCTGTGTAGGAGTGCTCGTCCCGGAACGCTTTGGCCTTTGCGTACATGTTCGCCTGGATATCGTCCAAGAGCTGTGGCAGCGCGGACAGCAGGCTGTCCGTGGATACCGGCGTTTTTTCACCTGTGTCGCGGCGGACAAGCACCACCTGGCCATTGTCCATGTCGCGCGGGCCGACTTCCAACCGTACAGGGATTCCACGCATCTCATATTCGTTGAATTTCCAACCCGGACTCAAGTCTTCCCGGGCGTCCATGCGGACGCGGATGTTGGCGGCCAACAAACGCTGACGCAGATCTTCCGCATGATTTACGACCCGCTCGCGTTCCTTCTGAGGGCCGATGGGAATGATGATGACTTGCGTCGGTGCCACCCGCGGCGGCAATGCCAATCCTCTGTCATCCCCGTGAACCATGATAAGGGCTCCCAAAAGACGTGTGCTGACACCCCACGAGGTTGTATAGGCGTACTTTAATTGATTGTCCTTGTCCAAAAACTTGATGTCGAACGCCTGTGCGAAGTTCTGACCCATATAGTGAGACGTGCCCGCTTGAACCGCTTTTCCGTCCTTCATCATGGCCTCGATGGAGTATGTATCGACCGCTCCAGCGAACTTTTCGGAAGGGGTCTTCTGCCCGCGGAACACGGGAATCGCCAGTTCCGTTTCCACGAAATCGGTGTACAAATCGAGAATTTTCATGGTTTCTTCGCGTGCTTCGGCTTCGCTGGCGTGCGCCGTATGGCCTTCCTGCCAGAGGAACTCGCTCGTCCGCAGGAACGGCAGAGTCCGCTTTTCCCAGCGTACGACGTTCGCCCATTGATTGATCAACACGGGCAAATCGCGGTAGGACTGAATCCACTGTGAGTACATGTGGCCGATGATGGTTTCGGACGTTGGACGGATGGCAAGCCGTTCCTCCAATTTCTCGCCACCGGCTTCGGTGACCCATGGCAGTTCGGGGTTAAACCCTTCCACATGTTCTTTTTCCTTTTGAAAGAAACTTTCCGGGATGAACAGAGGAAAATACGCGTTGCGGTGGCCAGTGGCTTTGAACCGCTTGTCCAATTCCCGCTGACACGCCTCCCACAGTTCGTATCCTTCCGGTTTGAAAACGATACAACCGCGTACAGGCGCGTAATCCATTAAGTCGGCTTTCTTGATGACGTCAATGTACCAACGGGAGAAATCTTCCTGCTGTGGAGTAATTTCTGTTACAAATTCCTTTTTTTGCTTCGCCATTCGGCACCCTCCTGTACTTCGTCGACAGCAGCGTTGAAACGTGTCAATTCATTGAAATAACAGCAGTATACCAGACATCGTACCAAAACTTGAATTTGCACCATCAGCATCCTTTTCGGTCCGCATGATAAAGTCAGCGAATTGCAAATCGCTTACAGTACAAGACGGACGAACGGATCCCAAACGAGTATACTCTAGAGTAAAATGTCGTCGGAGTGGAGGAGTGGCAAGTATGGGTGAACGAACGGAGCGACAACGCCGCCTTCTGGAGGTGCTCGCGGCGAGTCGCGAACCGCGTACCGGAGCGGAGTTGGCGCAACTGTGCAATGTCACGCGACAAGTTGTCGTACACGACATTGCGTTGTTGCGTGCAAAAGGGATTTCAATACACTCCACTCCGCGCGGTTATTGGTTGCCGGAGCAGGTTGTGCAAACGCGAGAATACGTGCTCGCCGTCAAACACCAGGCGGAGTTGACACAAATGGAACTCTATATTTTGGTGGATCACGGTGTAACGGTGAAAGACGTGTTTGTGGAGCACCCGGTTTACGGTGAATTGCGGGGGACATTGCACCTGGCTTCGCGGAGAGATGTGGACCTCTTCCTCAACAGTGTCCAACGCGCAAAGGCGCCTTTGCTGTCGTCCTTGACAGATGGCTTCCACTATCACACGGTGGAGTGCGAAGACTCCGTGCGATTGCAGGAGGCGGTTACTAAATTGAAGAAAGCCGGCATTCACGTAGAAGACACGTAATTCCGAGCATTCGGTGGAAGTCCTTGGTCGATGTGGATGATGTTGCTGTGTCATGGGAATCCTGTGTGGTACAGGATGAAAGGAGGGAGACCCGTGAATATAAAACATTCCGGGAATGCCATCGGACAAGCGCAGCCAAATGCGCCCTTTGCGCCCTTTGATCTCATCTCGCGCGAAGAACTCAAGCGTCTGGCCTGGGACGAGGGGCATAGCGACGCAGACATCGCAACCATGTATGGAGTCACCGCCAACAAGGTCCACGAAAAACGGCGTAAGATGAACCTGATACATGGGCAAATCACGTCGGAACAGCTCTCGGAAATTGTGCGATTGGCAGAGACCATCAAGTCACTGCCGCTGGAGGCCATTGAAGAGATCCAGGATGTCGTGCGCCGTTACACGAACTGAGTTGGTGCACTACGGAGGACTCCGTTTACGTGGGGTCCTTTTTTCTGTTCGGTCACCCTTTTGGCTTGTAGTCTTGTTGTCGTTCCCGCATGAACTGAGCGATGATTTGCAGCAACGACGAAGCGTCCACACCGCCGTCCTGTTGGGCGAGACGCATGGCGAGTGCGACGTACGGCTTGGAGCTTTCTGACACGATGAATCGGCGGGTTTCCTCGTCGTACAGGTTGACAAACTGTTCGAAAAGGTCGTCCTTCATGGAGGGGATTGGCTCGGCCGACAACGTTGATTCCGTCACAGTGTGCGCGTCTGGTGTCGAAGTCGACGCGTCATCGTCAAAGTATGTCAGCGGGGTGCCCAGTGCTCGTGCCAGTTTTGCAATTTGCTGGAGCGAGGGATTCGGCCGCGTGTGGTTTTCAATGGCACTGATGTGGCTCACGGAGACGCCAGATGCTTCCGACAGTTGTTTCAGGGTCCATCCTTTGTCTCTGCGCAACTTGGCCAATTTTTCTCCAATCGACGGCACAACCGACACCTCCAGTCCCCATTATAGAACGAAGTGGACATACAATGTACACAAACGTAGAACGGTGAATCTCCGTACGGGAGAGGTTTCACGAAGCATTTGATGTTCATCTGGGGCTGATGTAAGGTGAAGGCAGAGAGGAGGGCGAGCCATGTACCACCTGTCGCTTTGGTTGGCGTTCGGCGCTGGCGTTTTGTCTTTTGTGTCTCCGTGCACGTTGCCGTTGTTCCCATCCTATCTCGGGTACATATCCGGGGTGTCCTATACCAACCTGCGTACCGGCGAACGGGGTGCTCGCGTGCGCGCGTCCTTGCATGCCTTGTGCTTCTGCTTGGGTCTCTCTGTTCTCTTTGTCTTGCTCGGTATGGGGGCGACTGCCTTTGGAAGTTTGCTTCGGCATTATCTGCCCATCGTCCGGCTGGTTGGGGGGGCGCTGGTGATATGCATGGGGTTGTTTTTGGCGGGCGTGTTGAAGAATGATTGGTTGATGAAAGAACGTCGTTTTCTGCCTGCGAAGAAACCGGTAGGATACTTGGGGTCATTTCTTGTCGGGGTGGCGTTCGCAGCAGGGTGGACACCGTGTATTGGGCCCATTCTCGGCTCGGTGCTCGCGCTCGTGATGGCCAATCCCACATTGGGAACCACTTACATGGTGGTGTACGCCATCGGGTTCTGTCTTCCATTCCTGGTGCTCGCAGTGACACTCACATCGGTACGACCACTTCTGAAATACACCCACCGCATTGCCCAAGTGGGCGGATGGTTACTCGTGTTGATGGGTGTACTATTGATATCAGACAAAATGACCTGGATTTCCATTTGGCTTCAAAACGCCACGGGCTACACGGGTTTTTAGTCAGACTCAGGCACTGCGGACGTGCGTACGGCGTACAATACGCAGTCCACACTCGTTTCCCAAACTTTTCTCCGCAAGTAGGTACGAAATCGACCGGTTGAGTCCACAGTCTGGGTTTCCAGGGGCCACGGGAGTTTGTGCATTGCGCTGAGTGCGCGACAGTTGGCAAGCGGAACGACGAAGACGCACCACTCGGCGTCAAATGTCTCTCGCGCCAGGGCCACCATCGCTCGCTTTACATGTGGATTGATCCCACGGCCCCGGAACGCAGGCAGCAGGTATGTGCCACATTCCACGGCCACCGCATCGTCTATCAAGTACTCAGGCGGGATTTTGTTCAGAATCACAAAGCCGGCGGCAGCTCCGTCGATGCAAACCGCCCTGATCAGGCCCTCACCCAGGGTCTCCGCCATCTCCTGATGTCGAATCAAGGACATCCATCCCTCTTCGTCACGGCGAGGCAAAACACCGGATGCGTCGCCTTTAGATGCCTCCCACAGGAGCGAGGCATCCGTTTCTCGAATCGGTTGCAACGTCAGGTCTTTCACAGACGATTCGCTCCCGTTTTCTCCACATTGTACCGTATCTGTGACGACACTTCGAATCTCTAAAATTCCACAATTGCATAAATTCAGCTAGTACTGGTCTAGTCACTTTCGGTATAATTCCTCAATAGAGGAATTGGATAGGAGGGTTTGCCATGGGCAGCCTTGCCGAGCGGGTCAAATACTATCGCCTGCAGCAACAGTTGAGCGTCCGAGACCTGGCGAAACGTGCCAACGTGTCCGTCAGTTACGTGTATGCCATTGAATCGGGCAGCCGCGGTCACAACATCGTGAAGTTGGAGCGGATTGCCAAGGCCCTCGGCGTTTCCCTGAGCACGCTCTGGGGAGAGGACCATCGTCCGTGACACTACCCCCATGGGCCATTCTGCGGCGTTTGCGCAGGGAGCGTGGTATGACTCAGGCGGAACTCGCGCACGGCATTGTGTCGCAAAGCATGATATCGCACATCGAGCAAGGGCGTATCATGCCCAGTGAAGCGGTGATTCTCAAGCTGGCCGACAAAGTGGGCATGGACGGCCCGTTCTTCGTATCCGAATGGAGACGCTGGCGCAAACGCAGCGCCGTGCGCCGACTTATTTGGAAGGCTGTGATTGACAACCGACGGAGTGACGTGCAAACGCTGGCCGAGCAGTACGACAGCGTATTCACGCATTACGAGCGATGGGTGTATCGCGCGTGGGTACAAGTGGCAGAAGGGAGTGTTCTGGCCTCGGAACACGCGCTACAACATGCGTGGCTGGATTCTTTGGGCGCTGTGGAATCCCCTGCGGGTGCCTGGAAGTCCCAACTTGACTCTTCTCCGTGCACACAGGTTGAATACTGGCGCATTCAGGCCATCGAAGCTTGCACACAGGAAAGAATTTGTCTAGCGGTAGGACGCACAGCGGCCGCCGCGTGCTGGCGGGAAAAGTTCCGAGAACGAACACGCAAGGAAGAGCATAATCTAGTCTCCACGAGCACGACTCCGTGATATAATTGGCCCCATCACGAACGTCAAGACGTGGAGGTGCGCTGGATGTCCATGACCGGTGAAGAGGTCGGGTACGCAGATGCCATGCGGCAAGTGCAAAGGAGTTTGCAGCGCCGCCTGAAAACTTTGCAGGACGAGTACGATGGCGCTCCGGCAGAGAAACAAGTGGAGCTGCGAGCACGGATGGCAGAGGTACGGCACATCATTCAGGTCGTTGAATCGCTTCGCCGCTAAGGCGTGACAAGGAGCGCCGCACGACACATGTCGAATACATGCCTTTCGTCCACTGCCGCCAAGGGTATATGCCCGGCGGTTTTTTAAGGTTCAACGTACCGTAGCCGGAAGAACATCTGATATGAAGAATCGTTGTTTTTGAAAGAGTTTTCAGTTAACCTAGAATCAGCAGTCTATTAAGTCAACGATTTGCGAAATAGTGACGACCCATCTCGCGGAATTTTGCAAATCGCTTAGAGAATCGACACGGGAGCGATTTTCTTCACGCATCGAATCATGCGCTCGATTGAAAGCGCATTCATACCCGAGGGGGAGAAATCCGTGTTGTGGAACGTGTCTGCAGAAACGATGCCACGGGGCGAACTAGAAGCCCTGCAATTGCGGCGGTTGCGTGAGACCTTGACACATGTGTATGAGAAAGTTCCGTTGTACCGACAGCGCTTCGAAACACACGGCGTACGTCCAGAATCGCTGCACAGTCTGGATGATTTATCCAAGTTTCCGTTCACATTCAAGAAGGATCTGCGAGACACGTATCCGTTTGGCATGTTTGCAGTACCGCTGAAAGAGGTCGCGCGCATTCACGGATCTTCCGGGACAAAGGGAAAGCCGACCGTAGTGGGGTACACGCGCCAAGACTTGGACGTGTGGGCGGAACTGATTGCGCGCTGTATTGCTGCCGCCGGTGGGCAGCCTGGAGACATTCTGCACAACGCTTACGGGTACGGCCTGTTCACCGGCGGTCTGGGCCTGCACACGGGCGCGGAAAAAATGGGGGTGACAGTGGTTCCGGCCTCAGGTGGGTTTACGAAGCGACAAATCACCCTTATCCAGGATTTTCGACCACAAGGGATTTGCTGTACCCCGTCCTACGCGTTGAACATCGCCGAGACCATGGATGAAATGGGCATTGACACGAGCTCGTTGAGCCTTCGCTACGGCATATTCGGCGCGGAGCCTTGGACGGAGCACATGCGCGCTCGACTCGAGCAAATGCTTGGCCTCGACGCCGTCGATATCTACGGCCTGAGCGAAGTCATGGGCCCTGGGGTGGGGATTGAATGCGCTGTGGAAAAGAATGGTTTACACATTTGGGAAGACCATTTCTTGTTCGAAGTCGTCCACCCGGACAGCGGGCAACCTCTACCGCCGGGTGAGGTGGGAGAGGTCGTCTTCACGTCGCTCACGAAACAGGCTTTTCCAGTCATTCGCTATCGCACTGGAGACCTCGCCGCGATGGTGGATGAACCCTGTTCTTGCGGCCGAACGCACCGGCGGATGACGCGAATCAAAGGCCGCGTCGACGACATGCTTATCATCCGTGGCGTGAACGTGTTTCCTCGGGAAGTGGAAGCGGAGCTGTTGGCTGTAGAATGGCTCGCACCGCATTATCAAATTGTGATTGACAAAGAAGGTGCACTGGACACCATGGAAGTCCATGTGGAGTCAAGGCAAGTGGTCGACGATGCAGATGGAAACATGGTAGAGATGGTGGCGCAGAACCTGCAGGAGCGCATCCAGATCAGGCCGCGCGTCGTGATTCATCCTCCGGGGAGCCTGCCGCGCAGTGAAGGCAAAGCGGTGCGGGTTCTAGACCGGCGAACGGCGCCAGTATCATAATCTGCAAGCTTTCGGGAGTGACGTGCCTTTGCGGGGAGAGGGTCCGTGAAAGGCAACCAAAACGATACCACGCGAGAGGCTCTCGCAGGAAACAGGTTGGGAGAGGGGATTCACACATGGTAAAGATGATTGCACTGTATCAGCGACCGGAGGACATTCAGGCTTTCATGGATCACTATGAAAACGTTCATATGCCGATTGTCCGACAGTTGCCTGGATTGCTGAAAGTGGAACTGAACAAGTTCTTTGACCTGCGAGGTGGGGAGGCCAATCCGTTCCTGCTTGCGGAAATGTACTTCGAGAGCAGAGACGCCTTGTTGGCCGCGCTAAAGTCACCTGCTGGAAAGGAAAGTGGCAAGGATGCTCAGGAGTTCTTTGGTAAGTACGTGCAAGTAATGTTTGCTGATGTCGAAGTGGAGGAGTTTTGACATGTACGAAACCTTACTTTTTGAAGTGGTCGGCCGCGTTGCAAAAATCTCTCTGAATCGGCCAAAAGTGTACAACGCCATCAATACGCAACTCGGACAGGAACTGTACGACGCGTTCAAGCGCGTCGAAAACGACGGCAACATCGGTGCGGTCGTCCTCACTGGAGCAGGCAGGGGGTTTTGTTCTGGGCAGGATTTGACGGATAGGCTTGCCGTTGACGAGTCTTTGCGCCTCGCGGACAGCGTACGTGAACGGTACAACCTGCTGATCTCCAAAATGCGCGCACTGCCGATTCCAGTCATTGCGGCGGTGAACGGCGCATGCGCGGGGGCAGGATTTGGTTTGGCGCTGGCTTGCGACCTGCGGTTTGCGGCCACGGACGCCAAGTTCACCATGGCGTTCAGCAAAATTGGACTGGTACCGGATTCTGGAACAAGCTACTTTTTGCCTCAGCTCGTGGGCGTGGGGAAGGCACTCGAGCTGGCGTGGACCGGGGACGTGTTCGACGCAGCCGAGGCCGAGCGCTTGAGTATTGTCAACCGCGTGTTCCCGGCCGAGTCGCTGGTGGAAGAGACGATGGCATTTGCCGAAAAACTGGCGAACGGTCCGAGACTGGCATATCGCTTAACCAAGGAACTGATTGTGCAAAACTTTACGTCGTCGTTACCGGAAGCGCTCGAGCGTGAAGCGCGGTACCAGGATGTCGCGGGTGCAAGCCAGGACTTCCGGGAGGGCGTTCGCGCCTTTTCCGAAAAGCGCCCACCGTCGTTCCAAGGGCGCTGAGGCAGGCGTCGTTCAAGACCACAGTCACAATTCAGCCGGGGAGGACGCACACATGAACAACTCGCCCGCAGGGGTCATTGGCGTTGTCGGTGCAGGCACGATGGGCGAAGGCATTGCGCAAGTCGCCCTGCAGTCGGGGTACTCGGTCGTGTTGTTTGATATCCAGGCCGACGTTCTGCAGCGTGCCGTTTCCGACATCCATAAAAAAATCAACCGCTTGGTTGACAAAGGAAAACTGACGCGCGAAGCGGCGGATGGGGCGGTGGCTCGCCTGGCGGCGAGTCAAGACATCGCGCATCTTGCGCAGGCGCAACTGGTGATTGAGGCCGTCCCTGAGCGGCTGAACATCAAAAGGGACATTTTTAGACAGCTTGAACAGGTTTGCAGCAAAGACACCATCCTCGCGACCAACACGTCATCCTTGTCCGTCACGGTGATAGGAGCCGGGTGCCAGTACCCAGGCCGAGTGGTCGGTATGCATTTCTTCAATCCCGCACCCGTGATGAAGCTGGTTGAAGTGGTGGTTGGCGATGATACCACTTCGGAAGTGGTGGACGCTGTGGTTCGGCTGGCCCGGTCGTTCGGTAAACACCCCATCGTGTGCAAGGACACGCCGGGATTCATCGTGAACCGGGTGGCGCGTAACTTCTACGGTGAAGCGCTGCGCATCGTGGGCGAAGGGACGGCGGATCCCGCGGATGTGGACTGGCTGATGGAAAACGGCGCGGGGTTTCGCATGGGGCCTTTTGCACTCATGGACCTGATTGGAATCGACGTCAACCTGGACGTTACGAAAGCGGTCTACCACGCCTATCACGAAGAACCGAGATTTCGCCCCCATGCCTTACAGGCGCGTATGGTGGCGGCTGGGCGGCTTGGACGAAAGACGGGAAGAGGTTTTTACTCGTACGATACGGCCGATGCTGCAGCGACCGAGGTGCCTGCTCAACTTGACCGAAACGCTTGTGCGGAACAGGCGACGACTCAGGTCGGCAACGTCGTGGTGATTGGAGATACGCCGCTTGCCTCTTCCTTGTTGCGTCGCGTCGCAGAGCGGGCAGGGAAGTCACTGGCCAACGCAGGGGTGGCTTACGATGGAGCGCTCGCCGATTGGGATACGGTTGGTATTCAGTGGCGCGCAGACGAAGTGGAGGCATTCTTGCGGAGGTGTCGGCCCGATATCGTACTGGTGGGTGTGGCTGGGGAGGAAGCGTACCATCGGCCGTTGCTGCAGGCGGTAGAACGCGCCGTTGGCGAAGATGTACTGATTCTGACGTCGGTGGCAGGACCATCGGCCACTGAGCAAGCCGGATGGTTGCGGCGGGGGGACAGAGTTCGCGGATTTCACGTGATTCTAGGAGACAACGGGTTCGTGAAGGAGGCGCACCCAGCGTTCGAATGGACCGTTCCGTTTCAGGCTCAAACGTCCGATGCCGAAGCCGAGGAACGATGGAATCGTCGCACGGAGGCGCTGGCTCTGTCCCTCGGGTGTGTGCCGAGGCAGGTACGTGATGGAGCAGGTGGTGTTGTCATGCGCATTCTCGCCATGCTTTTTAACGAAGCCGCGGAGGTCATGCGCGAGGGCGTCGCCACTGCAGAGGACATTGACACCGGCATGAAACTCGGTACGAATTATCCGCGCGGACCCGTTGAGTGGATGGATGACCTCGGAATTCCTGTGGTGTGGAACACGCTATGTGCCTTGTCGCGGGAATTCGGGGATGACAGGTATCGCCCCTCTCCGCTGCTGCGACAAATGGTGACCGCCGTGCGGCACGGAAACCGGGAAGGAGGTTCGGTCCAGTGGGCATCTTTGACGAAATGAGAAAGTACGGTCATGAACAGGTCATTTTCTTGCAACACCGACGCACAGGGCTGAAGTCCATCATCGCCATTCACGACACGACGGCTGGCCCGGCGCTGGGCGGGTGCCGCATGCGTCCCTACGAATCCGAAGAGGAGATGTTGTTGGACGTCCTCCGGCTGTCCCGAGGCATGACGTACAAGTGCGGCATCGTAGATGTGGATAATGGCGGAGGCAAATGTGTCATCTGGGGCAATCCACATAAAGACAAAACCGCGGAAATGTTTCGCGCATTGGGCCGCTTCGTGGACGGTCTTGGCGGTCGCTTCTACACGGGGACAGATGTCGGAACCTATCCACAGGATTTTGTGCATGCCAAACGTGAAACCCCTTACATTGTCGGAGTCCCTGTTGAGTACGGCGGAAGCGGAGACTCGTCGGTACCGACAGCGCTCGGTGTGATACAGGGCATTCGCGCCACAGCCATGAAGTTGTGGAACAGCACGGACCTCTCTGGCAAGACGTTCGCTGTCCAGGGACTCGGCAAGGTGGGCTACAAAGTTGCCGTTTCACTGGCGGAGCAAGGCGCTCACTTGATTGTGTCGGACGTTGTCATGGAAAACATCGAACGGCTGCAACAGGCGGTACCGGAAGCGACGGTCGCAACCCCCGACGCCATCTTTGAGGTGCATTGCGACATGTTTGTCCCGTGCGCCTTAGGCGCCATTTTGAACGACCAGACCATCCCACGTTTGCGCTGCAAAGCGGTGGTGGGTTCAGCCAACAACCAATTGTTGGACGAGGAGAAGCACGGCGCGATGCTTCAGCAACGAGGCATTTTGTACGCCCCGGACTACCTGGTCAACGCAGGCGGGTTAATTCAGGTCGCTGACGAGTTACTCGGTGTGAACCCCGACCGCGTGACGGCGAAGACCATGGCTATTTATGACATTTTGCTGCGCGTGTACGACTATGCAGAACAACATCAGTTGCCGACGAGCCTCGCAGCCAACCGCATTGTCGAGGAGCGGCTGGCGACCGTCGCCGATTTGAAGTCCATCTGTTCCTGACGGTGCCGTTTGCCGTCATTCATTTATCGGCGGGAGCGTGAAAACCCATGTTCAAATCTTCGGCTGAGGCCGAACGCGAACTGCAAGGCGCTGCTGTATCCCATCCAGCACTTGCGGAATTCGGAGACAAACCGGCAGACATCGAAGACACCTTGCTCATACGTATGTACGAGGAAATGTGGAAGTTGCGCCTGTTTGATAGAAGAGCCGTCAGCCTGCAACGCGCAGGACGAATTGGCACATACCCACCTTTGGAAGGGCAAGAAGCTTGTCAGGTGGGGGCTACGCTCGCGCTTCGTCCGCAAGACTTCGTGGTGCCCACGTACCGCGATTACGGTGCGATGATACTGCACGGCGTGCCGATGGAAAACATCCTGTTGTACTGGAACGGCCGCGCCGAAGGATGCGTCATCCCGGATGGTGTCAACGTCTTTCCCATTGCCGTGCCCATTGCCACGCAGTTGCCGCACGCTGCGGGTATCGCATGGGCGGCAAAGCTGAGGAAACTGGATCAGGTTGCACTCGGCTTCTTCGGCGACGGTGCCAGTTCTGAAGGGGATTTTCATGAGGCCATGAACTTTGCCGGTGTGTTTCAACTGCCCGTGATCTATTTCTGCCAAAACAACCAGTACGCCATCAGCGTTCCATTTCACAGACAGACAGCTACTGCAACCATCGCCGAGAAAGCCGCGGCGTACGGTGTGGAAGGGGTGCGTGTGAACGGGTGGGATGCCATCCAGGTGTACCGAGCCGTCCACGCCGCTGTTGAAAAAGCAGCGTCCGGTGGAGGGCCGACTTTGATAGAAGCCCTAACCTATCGCTATGGGCCGCACACGACGTCGGACGATCCCACCAAGTACCGTCCAGCGGAGGAAACGGATGCGTGGAAGGCGCGGGACCCGATTGCTACGCTCGGCGAGCAGTTGCGTGCATGGGGCATTTGGAACGATGCTCTCGAGACTGAGCTGCAAGAACGCATGCAGCACATGGTTTCGGAAGCGATTGGGCGGATGGAATCGGCTCCGCCACCCAATCCAGAGGACATGTTTTTGCACATCTATGCCGAACCCAGCCCACGCCTCCTTCGTCAACGCGAGGAATTTCTGGCTAGTCTGGGGCGGCCAGGAGGCAGGCAGCATGAGTAGCAAAACACTGGTTCAGGCCATCAACGACGGTCTCCGCTGCGCGATGGCACGAGATCCACGCGTGATCCTCCTCGGCGAGGACGTGGGCGTCAATGGCGGCGTATTTCGCGTGACAGAGGGTCTGCTGGAACAGTTTGGAGAGGAAAGAGTCATCGATACGCCGCTGGCGGAATCAGGGATTCTCGGCACGTCTGTCGGCCTCGCAGCCAACGGGATGCGCCCCATTCCTGAAATCCAGTTTATGGGATTCATCTACCCTGGCTTTGAGCAGCTGGTGTCGCATGTGGCTCGTTTGCGCATGCGCTCGCGCGGGCGCTTTACGTTGCCCATGGTGGTGCGCGTTCCGTTTGGAGGCCGCATCCGGGCACCGGAAATTCACTCCGACTCAACCGAGACGTATTTCGCACACACCCCAGGGCTGACGGTGGTCGTGCCCTCTAACCCGTATGACGCCAAAGGTTTGCTACTGGCTTCGGTAGAGTCGGAAGATCCCGTCATCTTTCTGGAGCCGATGCGAATTTACCGAGCGTTTCGTGAGGAAGTGCCTGACGAATACTACACAGTTCCGCTGCGCAAGGCCACCGTGGTGAAGGAAGGTACAGACGTGACGGTGATTTCGTGGGGGACCATGGTTCGCGAAACATGGACCGTCATTCAGAGGTTGGAACAGGAGAGAGGCGTATCGGTGGAGTTGATAGACCTTCGTACGCTCTCTCCCTGGGACGAAGACACCGTCATGACGTCGGTCAACAAGACGGGGCGCGCCGTGGTTGTGCATGAAGCAGTCGCGCACTTAGGGCTCGGCGCGGAAATCTCGGCCCGGATTCACGAGGAGTGCATCTTGCAATTAGAGGCACCGGTTGCACGTGTGGCGAGCTTCGATGTGCCGCCGCCGCTGTTTCAACTGGAAGATTTGCATGCGCCGACACCACAGCGCATAAGTGCTGGTATCGAAAAAGTATTCGCATTTTGAGCAGGGAGGGGGCGTGACATGTCTGTTGTAGAGTTTCGCCTGCCGGACGTCGGCGAAGGCATTCACGAGGCGGAGATTGTCAAATGGCTGGTCCAGGAAGGGGAGCGCGTACAGGAGTTCGATCCCATGGTCGAGGTGCAGACGGACAAGGCCTTGGTTGAACTCCCGGCGCCGACCTCTGGTTACATCGGTGAAATCCTAGCGACACCTGGTACCATCGCGAAAGTCGGAGACGTCTTGGTGCGAATTGAGACACAGAAAGTATCGACCGGATTGGCGGCGAAGGCTGTCGGCGCTGTGAGCGGATGGGCCGCAGAAGATTCGCTTTCAGTGGTTGCCTCCGCGGGCCACGGGACCAGCGCAATTCGCCCGAAAGCAACGCCAGGCGTTCGCCACTACGCGCGGGCACTTGGCGTTCCCTTGGAGGCTGTGGAGGGTACCGGACCTGCAGGTCGAATCACGAAGCAGGATGTCGAGCGCTACCATCACACTCGCAAATCTGCAGAAAGGATTGTACCAGAAGACGGAGGGGACTCACTGCTGTGGGCTGCGGTCAAGCGGTCTGAAGGGCCCGCGTCAGCGCCAAAGTCGAGGTTGCGAAAGGACGATGACCGGCAAGACACGGAGGTGACGCACACCCCCATCCGGGTTCCTTTCCGGGGCATTCGCCGGGCGACAGCCGAACACGTTAAGCGATCCGCGTTCACGGCCCCACACGTCACGGCCTTCGATGAGTGTGACGCGACGGAATTGGTCCGCCTGCGGACACGTTGGAATGCACTGCTCGAAGCGGAAGGGAAGCGCGTCAGCTACCTCCCATTTCTCATCAAGGCTACCGTTTCCGCACTCAAGGCATTCCCGTTCTTCAACGCGAGATTGGATGAATCTGCACAGGAAATTGAACTGCTGCCAGAGTACCACATTGGCATTGCGGTGGATTCCAGCGAAGGGCTGTTTGTTCCTGTGATTCGGAACGCTGATCAACTGACTGTGAAGGACATTGCAGACGAAATCACTCGTTTAACCGAAGGTGTGCGGCAGCGCACGTTGAGTCAAGACGAGCTGCGAGGCAGCACGTTTACCATTACCAACATGGGCCCGATTGGCGGACTGTTTGCAACACCCATTCTGAATTACCCGGAAGTCGGGATTCTGGCAGTCCATCAAATCCAAAGAAAGCCTGTGGCGCGTGACGAGCAGGTTGTGATTCGGGACGTGCTGAGCTTGTCCCTGTCGTTTGATCACCGAGTGATTGACGGTGCGACGTCGGTCCGATTCCTCAATCACTTGAAGCACTTGATTGAGAATCCAGAATCGTTGATGTTGGAACTTCGATAGTGCAAGTCAGGGGGCGATCGCGAAGGCGGTCGCCTTGTTGCGACAGGGCACGAAGGCGCAGATCAGAAGTTGTTCCATCGACAGCAACGTGAGAGTATGCAACACGAATGGCCTGTGATACGATAACATGTATAGACTGTAATACTGTAAAGGGTGAAAGTATGCAGCTAGACAAGTTGCGTGATCGGTCGTTGGACCGTCTGTTTGAGGCTGTGTTGACACTGCAGAGCGTGGAGGAGTGCTACCGGTTCTTTGACGACTTATGCACGGTTGGCGAAATCAAGTCGCTGGCTCAAAGGCTGGAAGTGGCGCGCATGTTGCGCAAAGGTTGTACGTATCACCAGATTGAAGCAGACACGGGAGCGAGCACGGCGACCATCAGTCGTGTGAAGCGGTGCCTTCACTACGGATCGGACGGGTACTCCATGGTTTTGGACCGTTTGAAGGAATGAGTATCCCAGTGTCTTCGGAGACAAGGCACGCGGCTCGTACTTAGCCGAGTGTGGCAAGAAATGCGATGGGTGCAATCAGGCACGTGAGAACGGCGACGACAACAATTGCCTCCGACAAGATCACCGGGAGTGCCCCGATGCGGACACCGATGTCTGCAGCTGCCACGATTAAACTGAGGCGAGAAGACATCAGCAGCCCCCCGGCCAATGCGGCGCGCCTTCCAAAGTGCTTGCGCAGGTGCCAGGCCGGAATGACTTTGACGATAAACGCAATCAACAAGCACACGGGAACCCAAATCCACGAAGACGGTGTGGCAAGGACGCGCACATCGAAGTGCAGTCCCACCGACGTGAAGAAGACGGGGATGAGAAAACCGTACCCGATGCCGTGACAGTGGTCGCGCAATCTTTGCTTGAACGCAAACGGGATGGACGAAACCAGCAGTCCAACCAGGAAACTCCCCAGGATGGGTTCGCCGCCGGTACATTCTGCAACAGCGCAAAACAGTGCCACCAAGGCGACGATAGCGCGCATGCGATTCTGCATGTCGCCAGCGAGGAGTCGGGCGCACTTCCACTTTCGCAGCCACCGGAAGGCGAGATACGTTGCCCCACCCAGTGGCAATATGATGAGGGTCAGCAGGAAATTTGAAAGTCCTCCAGTCGCCTGTGCACTGATGAACAGAGAGATGAGGAGCATGGTGAACAGGTCAGCGAGCAGGGCGCTGAGCAGCAGCACTTGTCCCAATTCTGTGTGCAGGACCTCGGATTCCTCAAGAATGGGCAGGATGATGCCCAGTGATGTGGTGGCGAACAGAAGTGTCACCATCCATGGGTTGGCATTCTCATTCATCAAGTGTACAATGACCACCGATGAAACGTAACTAAGCAGCAGTGTGCCACAAAACAAGAACATGGCCAGATACATCGGATTGACGGCTCGGTGTCGCCAGGACCGTGGTTGCAGCAAGGATATGTCCACTTCCAGGCCGGACAGAAACATGAGAAAAAACAATCCGATGCTGCCGATATTCGTAATCCAGCGGACTTCTTCCTTGCCGAGAGGCACAAGGCTGACGTGTAGGATGATGCCGAAGATAAGATAGGCTACTGCAGATGGGACGCGGAGTAGCGGAAGTTTACTGACGATGGCAGTGAACACAAATGACACACTCAATATGATGAGAAACATGTCTACAGTGGCACTCATTTCAAAGACCTCCAGCGGCGAAGCGATTACGCTGGGACCTGCATTGTTCGCGCATGCCGGGTTGCTCCGGGTGTCGGTCCATCGCCGCTACATCTATGTGTATGGCCCTGTGGACATGCGTATGCGTTTCGAGGAGGTATCCGCAAGTGTACGGGGTGAAGGACGCCGTCGACTTCTTTGATATGGTCGGTCAGACGGGGTGGCATCGAGACATCCAGCGAACGCTCATCCACTGGATGGGATTGCGAGATGCCGACGTTGTCCTTGAGGCCGGGTGCGGTGCGGGACACTTCGTTCTGCAGCTAGCTCAGCGGGTGCGCTGGATTACCGGGCTGGATGCGGTGGAATCCATGTTGAAGCGCGCACAACGGAATGCGGAAGACCACGAACTCGATAACGCGAATTTCGTGTTGGGTGACGTCCGCCACTTGCCGTTCCCTGAACATCAGTTTGACCGGGTCATTTGCATGAATCTCCTCTTCATGTTTGAACATCCCGATGGTCCGCTGGCCGAATTGTTACGCGTGACAAAACCGGGCGGGGAAGTCGTACTGTTGAATCCATCGACGTCGATGAACCCATGGTCGGCACAGTCGTTTTGCGAAGCCAACCGCCTCTGCGATTTTGAGCGGGACAGTCTGTTGTCGTGGGCGACTGCTGCGGCTCGCTACGGCACTGTGAGCGAAACTGGATTGGCGAAACGAGTGACCTCATTTGGAGGTACGGTGACGGAATCACTCAAACTGTTGGATGGTATGGCATTGGTGTCGAGGATTGTGAAATCGGCATCGTAACCCGTTCGTCGTTATGTTGCAAATCACCCTGGTACATACAAAGAAGAATGCCTGGAATCAAATGAAAAATTTGGATCTGTCTTGGTCTGCTGCTTGTACGTTTGCATTGGGAAATGGGGTACACTATAATACAGAAGTTATAAAATGTTAAAATTCCCGTGTGAGTGCTGCCTGTGGAATGTGATACAGTATGACACGGGCACAGCGGCATTTCCTCGACTCGGCGTTGGACAACCATTAATTCGTCAGGTTAGGAGTAGATGATGTGAAACTGTTGCAGAAGGTTCAGGAACTCGGACAAATCTTGAGGACTTCCCATCATCATGTTGACTTTCAGGACATCGCACAGTTTCTGAGCAAGGTGATGTCGTCTAATGTATACATCGTCGGGCGCAAAGGGAAGATCCTGGGTTACGGTGTCCATGAACACGCGTTGACAGAAGAGTGGGTACAGATTTTGACCGAAGATCAACGCTTCCCGGGGGACTTCAACAAACACTTGTTGCGCATTGAGCAGACGGTGGCTAATCTTCAGGACAAAGAGCAGTTCTACGTCTTTTCACCGGAAGAAAACGAGTCGTTCCGGTCGAAAAACATCACCATCGCTCCCGTCATTGCGGGACGTGAGCGTCAAGGCACGTTAGTCTTTGCGCGCACGACCAAGCCGTTTGACGAAGAGGACATGGTTTTGGTGGAATACAGTGCGACCATCGTCGCTCTGGAAATTGTACACGCGCGCCAACAACACAAAGAGGAAGAAGGCCGTTTGCGGTCGCTGGCACATCTCGCAGTCGAATCGCTCAGCTTCTCCGAGCTTCAGGCAGCCAAGTACTTAATGGATGCAGTCAAAGAGTCGCCGGATGGCATCGTGGTCAGCAGTCAGATTGCGGATGAACACGGCGTTACGCGGTCGGTGATTGTGAACAGCATCCGTAAACTGGAAAGCGCAGGTACCATTGAAAGCCGCTCTCTGGGTATGAAAGGTACTCACTTGCGCGTGCTTAACCCGTACGTTGAAGAGGAAATTCAACGCCAGTTTGATCGGTAGATATCTCGTCTGAGCCACAGCTGGCTGAACACCAGCGCCGAGTATGAAAAACTTGTTACGTAAAAACGCCCGCAGTATTCATGCGGGCGTTTTTACGTCATACACCAGGCGTCTTGCCAATCGCTCGCGTCTGAGTCGAGAGGAGCTTGTCCGCAATGGGCGCGAGATCTAAGCGCCAGTTCGCAACGCATCGATGAATGCCTTTGCTTCCTTATAACTGACACCTGCGTACGCGCGGTAAGACACAATCGCTTCGTACGTCTTGCCTTCACTGAGCAAGTTCCTCAGCAGTTGGACCATTTCCGTATCGGCGGCGTCTGCATTCACGTGCGTCATCAGCGTGCGCTGAAGCCGCAGTAACTGTTCTACCTGTACGTGCAGTGCAGCGACGCGTCTGTCCAGGCGCTCGTAGAGAAACAGGCCCAGTAAGATGACCGCCCACGAGGCCACCAGTACAATCGTCAGTACGGTGTCCATGGCTCACTCCCTCTCGTCCGCAGCAGCACTCGTCACTGTCCTCGCAAGGCAGCGTCGAGACCGACCCAGTAGTGGCACAGGACGCGCATTCCTTTATCGAAGTTGTCCAATGAGAAGTGTTCGTTCGGCGCATGGAAGTTTTCGTCACTCAACGCAAATCCCATGAGAACGACGGGAGCCTTCAATATGCGGTCGAACGCTTCCACGACGCCGATGGATCCACCCATCCGCGTAAATGCCGCCGACACTCCGTACGCTTTTTCGTAGGCCTTGGACGCCCACTGAATGGCCGGGTGATGGAACGGCGTCACGTACGGGCGCCCCGCGTCAAACCGCTGCACGGAGACGGTCACGCCGGGTGGACGGTGCTTTTGGACATGCTGTTCAATCAGGTCCTGGATTTTCACGGGATCTTGGTCTGGCACCAGTCGGCACGTGATTTTCGCGTGTGCTTCGTTGGGGATGACCGTTTTCGTGCCTTCTCCCTGAAATCCTCCGTAAATGCCGTTGATTTCGAGCGTCGGGCGAGCCCATACACGCTCCAGGTAGGAATAGCCCGCTTCGCCGAACAATTCAGGAACGCCGAGATCCTTGCGCACTTGTTCTTCGTCAAACGAGAGTGCTTGATACGCCTTTTTCTCATCCTCCGTCAGCGGTTGCACGTCGTCGTAAAACCCCTCGACGAGAATCTTCCCGTTTTCGTCGCGGAGCGAGTTCAGCAGTTGAACCAGTGCGTGTACGGCGTTTTGCACACCGCCTCCGTACAACCCGGAATGCAAATCGCTGTTGGCGCCCTTGACATCTATCTGGAGGCTTGTGAGGCCGCGTAGACCGTAACAGACGCTCGGACGGTCCGAGCCAAGCATCGTGGTATCCGAGATGACAATGACGTCAGCTGCAAGCTTGTCCGCGTTCTGTTCAAGCAGGGCCGGTAAGTGTCGGCTACCAATTTCCTCTTCGCCTTCGATGCAGAACTTTACGTTCACCGGGAGCGTACCTGTGGTTTTCAGCAACGCTTCGAACGCTTTCAGGTGCATCCACACCTGCCCCTTATCGTCGCTGGATCCGCGCGCATAGATTTGGTTGTTGCGCACCGTCGGCTCAAACGGGGGCGTGTCCCAAAGTTCGAGTGGATCCACAGGTTGCACGTCGTAGTGGCCGTACACGAGGACGGTCGGTTTGCCCGGCGCGTGCATCCAATCTGCGTAGACCACAGGGTGTCCCGGTGTAGTCATCAACTCGACGTGTTCAAAACCGAGCTGGCGCAGTTCGTCTGCCAGAAATTCGGCGCACTTTCGGACGTCGTCTCGGTGTTCGGGCAGTGTACTAATACTTTGGAAGCGCAGAAATTTCTGCAGCGTTTCGATGTGTTCATTGCGGTGTTCAGACAGGTATTTTTCAAACTCAGTCAACCCGGAGTCCCCTTTCATGGCTGTTCTTCACCATTATACCACCACGAGTCCTGGAGGATTTCCATCAGCCATTCACATTTCAGGCAAAAGGTCCTATAATGTGTCTAGAAAGTTTCCCTAAGGAAACATATTGTCATTTGTGAAACATTTTTGCGCAAGGGTAAACCATTGCCGAGACATAAACAAGCGAACTGCGGTGGCTCTCGCGGTTCGGACAACAACGGAATGCTTTGCAAGAAAGGAGGGGAACTGGGGATGAGTCATGTCGCAATGACGCCGCGGGCATCAAACTCGGATGTGCGCGCTGTTGTGAGCGCACGCAACGTACTGGCAGGGAAGCGCCGTGGGTGGAAGGCGGTTCTGCCGTTTCTTGGACCGTCGCTGATTGCTGCCATCGCCTACGTGGACCCGGGCAACTTCGCGACCAACATCCAAAGTGGTTCCCAGTTTGGGTACAAGCTTCTATGGGTGGTCCTGTTGGCGAACGTGATGGCGATGGTGTTGCAAAATTTGTCCTCCAAATTGGGCATCGCCACGGGTCGAAACCTGCCGGAACTCTGTCGAGAACATTTCCCGACGTGGCTCACGTACTGCCTCTGGGTGGTCTCCGAAGTCGCCGCGATGGCGACCGACCTCGCAGAGTTTCTCGGCGCGAGCCTTGCGCTGAACTTGCTTTGTCACATTCCGCTTCTGGCAGCAACACTGGTGACGGCCGTTGCAACGATGGCGGTTCTCGCGATGGACAGGCTCGGATTTCGCCCCATAGAAATGTTTATCGGGGCGTTGCTTGGCGTCATCGCGCTCTGCTACCTGTTGGAAACGGTGTTCTCCCGACCAGACTGGGCCGCTGTCGCTGCACATACGGTCACTCCATGGATTGGCGGGTCCGACAGTTTAATGCTTGTTGTCGGTATCATCGGCGCTACCGTGATGCCACACGCGGTGTATCTTCACTCCGGCCTCACGCAACGGCGCATTGTGCCGACGTCGCAGGATGAGGCTGTACGCATCTACCGCTTCCAGCGTTTGGATGTCATCAGCGCCATGTCTGTGGCGGGCCTCGTCAACATGGCCATGATGTACATGGCTGCCGCCGCTTTCTACGCGAAGGGTCATACCGGGGTGGTCGACATTGCACAAGCGTACCACATGCTGGATCCTCTGCTTGGACCAGCGGCTGCCGCCGTCTTCCTGGTCTCGCTTCTGGCGTCCGGTATCTCCAGCTCTGCGGTAGGGACGATGGCTGGGCAAGTGATTATGCAGGGATTTGTGGGATTCCATATTCCCATCTGGGTGCGCCGAGTGGTGACCATGTTACCGGCAGTGGTTGTTGCAGCAATGGGGCTGAATCCCATGCAGACGTTGGTGATGAGTCAGGTTGTGCTCAGCCTGGCGTTGCCGGCGCCGGTCATATCACTGATTCTGTTCACCAGCAACAAACGGCTGATGGGTGCGCTGGTGAATCGGCGTTGGGTCACTTGTCTCGCCAGCGTGATAGCAACCTGCATCATCGTGTTGAACGTCATGTATTTGTGGATGAGTTTGTGAGGCTCTGTGAATAGAGTGGTTTACATCGCACGTTCAAATCGTTCGGATGTAAGAAGGTGCCGATCTCTTCGGAGATTCGGCACCTTATTGATGCTTTGCACCGCGTTGCGAGTTGTGTTGGCAACGCTCGCAGGTTCCAAACAGATCTACCTTGTGGTGTTCAATTCGGCATCCTCTCGGTGCAGCCGGGATGGACGGACACTCGTAGAGGTCTTCGACGCTGTGACATTGCAGACAGACGAAATGGTGATGATGGTGCTCTTCACAAAACGCGTAGTAGATGTTACCCTCGACAAGAAAAGGGGATGCGAGACCTACTTTTGTCAGCACTTCGAGCAGTCGGTATACTGTGGTTAGTCCGATGCGCACGTTTTCGCGCTGAGCCACTTCGTGCCATTGGGCGGGGGTGTACATCTTGTCAGTCCGCACAAACAGGTCGAGCAAGGCTTCCCGCTCGCGCGTCAAGCGGAATTTTTGTTGATGAAGCAACTCGACGATGTCGCGCTTATTCATTGACTTATGCCCCCTTCACGCGAATAGGCAACCACAAGGCCCCAACTGAAATCTACACTCCCAAAATGCGGCGTGTCAATGGAATCGCGTCGCCAGAAGTCTCCGAAAGGGGAGAGCAGTCCATGCAAAGTCGGGAACATATTGCCCGTCAGTTGAGGGAACAAAGTAATGGCTGGTTTACGGGAAGAGCGTGTCACCCGGAGCCTGAGCAGATTCAACGCATGATTGAAGCCATACAGTGGGTGTTGTTCCCGAACTACTTTCAACCCAAGAAGCAGTCCACTGTCATTGACTGCATCGACAAGCTCCATGAGGTCATAGCGGGTCAGATTCACCGCGCCGTGTATCAGAGGTGTATTGAGAAAGAAGTGACACCGGAGTCGGCGGAGTTCGCCAAGAGCAAGGCGGACGCGGTGATTCAGACGCTTCCGACGCTGCAGCAGATGATGTACGAGGATATTGTCGCGACGTACAACGGAGATCCGGCGGCGACGGGATACGACGAAATCATTCTGACGTATCCAGGATTACTCGCTCTGATGGTGTACCGCATTGCGCACGTCATCCATGAGTTGGATATCCCGTTGTTGCCGAGAATGATGACGGAATACGCGCACCGTTTGACAGGCATCGAAATTCACCCCGGAGCGACATTGGGACGCGGCATCATGATTGACCACGGGACGGGTATCGTGATTGGCGAGACGGCCGTCGTCGGTGACAATGTCAAGATTTATCAGGGCGTGACGCTAGGGGCACTGTACTTTCCTCGAGACGAGGCCGGCTTCATGGTGCGGAAGACGAAGCGCCACCCGACTGTCGAAGACAACGTGATTCTCTACTCCAACGCCACCGTGCTGGGTGGAGACACCGTGATTGGCCACGACAGTGTGATTGGAAGCAACGCATGGGTGACGGAGAGCGTTCCGCCGTACTCTAAGGTGATCTACAAGACGGAAACCGTGGTAACCACGAAGAAATCGACGTCAGGTCAAGCGTAGGAAATCAGTACTACGCATAAGTCATTGGGGATAAGAGGTGCGACAAAAAACAAGTCCCATGCGCTGCATGGGACAACGTGGTCAGGTGAGAGAACACTTCACCTCGCGGGACGTACACCGGGAAAGTCCGGTATACGTCTTATTTTTTTCGTTCTGTGGACTTTGTCGAGGTCTTGCGCAGCCGGTAGGGTACAGTGACGACTTTGACCGACTTATTCAGCAAGAGCCACGCCATTAATAGACCGCCTGTTTTGTTGTGCAACAGCTTGTGCCACCACTTGTACGTAATAAACTGCGGGATGACAATCGTGATGTTTTCCGGACGGTATTTTTGCAACTCGTACTGAACGAATCGCTGCAGTCGTTTGGCCACCGCTCGATACTGGGAATGAATGACCAACAGCCGGATGGGCGTGTTCAGGCGCTCCCAGTCGCTTTCAATTTTGTCTGTCATGCGCTGCATCTCTTCTTCCGAATCGCTCGTCACTACCGTCACGGCGATGACGTTCTTGAAGTTGCTTGCTGCGTAGCGAAGCGCGTTCACCGACGCCTTGTTGACGGAGGCGATGGGCACGATGGTGATGCCCGATTCTTCGGTCTCAAACGGCTCGGAGAAGTCGTATTTCAACTGCGCGCGAACTTCTTCGTAATGCTGATGAATTTTCTGGAACATGATCACCATCAGCGGGATCAGCACCAGTACAAGCCAGGCGCCGTCCAGGAATCGAGTGACGCCAAAAATAATGCACGCCGCACCAGTCATCACGAGACCGAAAAGGCTGATGAGCGCGCGGAATACCCAGTTCTTTCCCTTTTCCCGCACCACTCGAACCAGCATGCCGAGTTGAGAGACGGTGAACGTGTAGAACACGCATACGGAGTACAGCGGAATGAGGCGACTGACTTTGGCGTCAAACGCAATGGTGAGCAACAGCGACATGATGGTTAAGAAGACAATGCCGTTGCTGTATACCAACCTGTCGCCTTTTTGCAGCATCCAGCGCGGCATGTAGCCATCCCGGGCCATGGTCGACCAGAGTGCTGGGCAGCCGGCGAAGGCGGTGTTCGCGGCAATCACCAAGATACACATGGTGGTCAAGGACACAATGACTGTCAGGACGTAGCCGAGACCTTGCCGCCCAAACACCTGCATCGCTTCCTGGTTGATGAGCGGAACTTCCGGGTTGTACGTCAAGCCGTGCACCAGGGCAACGCCAGATACCACGAAAAACAACACCGACAAAGTACAAACTAAGGCCAACAGCGTGCCTTGCGCGCGCTTTACGGAGGGCTCCTTGAACACTGGCACAGAGTTCGAAACCGCCTCAATACCGGTCAAGGCGCTGCATCCGTTGGCAAACATTTTGAGAAACAGAAACAAAGTCATTCCTTTGACCGCCTGCATACCGGCCGAAGTGGGAACGTGTATGCTTGCGGGATGCAGCATAGCTTGCACGATGGCAGTAACGCCAATGAACACGATGCTGGCGATAAACAAGTAGGTGAACGGAACCAGGATGGTCGCGGATTCGCCTGTGCCGCGCAAATTGAGAATCATGATGACTAACGTCAACAGCACGTTGAAGAGCAGTTTGTGATGGCCAACAAACGGCAGTACCGGCCCCACTGCATCGACCCCTGCAGCGATGGATACGGCAACGGTCAACGTATACCCTACAATGAGGGTGGCTGCTGCAGACAGTCCCCAGACTTTGCCGAGGTCGTTCAATCCAATCGAGTAGGCACCGCCGCCCATGGGGTAGTGTCGGATGATGTTGCGATACGCGAGAAAGAGCAAAAACGCCAATCCCACAATCAGCAGTGTGCCGAGCATCGAGTACCCGAGGACGTTTGTGATGTACGACTTGGCTGCCGAGGTTCCGATGAGAACCGCCAAAATCATCTCCATTTGATCCGTGGCGTACGCCACGCTGGACAGCGCATCTGGAGTCATGATGGCCATGCCGCGGAAAACGCCGATTTTCACCTGTTGGTTTTCGCGTGTCTTCAGGGGCCGGCCTAAAATCCAACGCTTGATGGTATTCACGGTGTCTCAATCCCCAGTCCTAGCATCGTGGGCATTCGTTCGCCCGTTTACTTCTATATCCGGCGATTTGCAAAACACAAGCGACACGCCGTGATGTGCTTCGTCACTTGTTACTTTGCAAAACGCTTCATAACGGGAAAACTGTAGCGTACTCGCCCCTGTGGTGCAAACCTATTTTTCACCCGACAACCGCTGCACACGCAGATGGGTGGCTGCAACATGCAATGGTCGCTATGAATCGAAACGGGGATACGCGTAGCTTGCATTCTCTCCGGTTTTCGCTGTGAGGCCATAGGTCTTTCATACATATCTACCAGGTTGTCCCTGAGACAGTCCGCTCGGTCCAAAGTAAAGAGGCCTTCCTCGCGTCTGCACCTGCCATTTGGCGTCCTGGAGACACGAGGATGCCTCTTTCCACCATGAGTGTGTGCGGATTCAGTGTGGATTATAACTTGCGCCGGTCTGGTGGAATGGACTATGATGAATGCGACAATTTCATCACCATCCTTCGGGGCAGGGTGAGACGGGAGACCGTCAATTCCCGACCGGTGGTAACGCATCACGCGAAGCCCACGAGCCGCTTTTGGCGGCACGAACTGGTGCAAATCCAGTGCCGACGGTATAGTCCGGATGAAAGAAGGAGCCAATCGCGCGGTATGATGGGGATCCGCGTGCGGATGAGCACATGCGTTCACCTGCCGCGCACGACCAAATCGAACGACCAAACACAGTAGGAATATACTGTGTTCGGGTAGATCATGCCGAACTACGCCCCTGGGAGAATCTCTCAGGGGATTTTTGTTTGGAGGGACGCAGGACGAACGACAAACGGTTCATGCAGATGGCGTTGCAAGCCGCAGAAGCGGGACGGGGACAGACGTCACCGAATCCGCTCGTGGGCGCTGTCATTGTCCGGGATGGCGAAGTGGTGGGCGTGGGAGCACACCTGAAAGCAGGGACGCCGCACGCCGAAGTGCATGCGCTGAGAATGGCCGGCGACCGGGCAGAGGGCGCAACCGTCTACGTAACCCTCGAGCCTTGCAGCCACCACGGCCGTACGCCCCCATGTTGCGACGCATTGATAGCAGCCAAGGTACAGCGCGTTGTGGTAGCGCTGACAGACCCGAATCCAGTGGTCTCTGGTGAAGGCATTCGGCGGCTCCGAGAAGCGGGCATTCTGGTGGAGGTCGGCGTGTGCGCAAACGAGGCCGCACGTCAAAATGAAGCCTACCTCACCTGGCGTCGCAAAGCGCGGCCTTTCGTACTCTGGAAGTGTGCCGCCACACTCGACGGTTACATCGCCGCGCCGAACGGCCACAGCACGTACGTGACCGGCGAAGTGGCCCGTCAGGAGGTTCAGATGCTTCGGAGAAGCCTCTCGGCCATTGCCGTCGGCGTGGGAACGGTGCTGGCGGACGACCCGCGGCTCACGGTCCGTGAGCAGGGCCATCCAAATGAGGTGTCCGCTTTTCAACCAGTTCGGGTTGTGTTCGACTCCCAGCTGCGCACCCCACCTACGGCCGCTTTGCTCGACCAGCCAGGGCGCACCATCATCTACTGCACGGGAGAGGCCATCGAGCGAAGGACGGATCGGGCCCAGGCCTTGAGCCGCAGCAACGTTGATGTCGTTCCTGTGGTTGAAGGTCCGGATGGAAGAGTGTCGCTGCGAGCGGCACTGAAAGACCTCGGGCAGCGCGGGTACATCAGTGTGTTGGTCGAGGGTGGATGCCAGCTTTCGTCAGCGTTGTTGGAAGAGCGCTTGGTGGACAAGGTGGTGTACTACGTGGCGCCCAAATTACTGGGACGTGGCATCCCTGCTTTGAACGGGCCTGTTCCGGACAGCATGGCGGAGGCGATTGACCTCTGCGACGTCACCTGGACACAGGTTGGGTCCGATATCCGGGTGGAAGGGTACCCTGTGTACAAGCAGGATCCATCCACCAAAGAGGGGTGAAAGTGTGTTCACGGGACTGATTGAGGAAGTTGGCGTCGTGCGCCGGATTGACCATACGCACCACAGTGCGCAGATCCGAATTGCCGCTGACCGCGTCCTGGATGACGTCAAGTTGGGGGACAGCATTGCCGTCAATGGAGCTTGTCTGACCGTGGTTTCCTTTGCCGGCGGAGAATTTGTTGCAGACGCTGTCCCGGAGACCATGCGCCGCACCAACCTCGGGCGACTGCAGTCAGGGGCGCGGGTCAACCTGGAACGCGCGTTGCGCCTCGGTGACAGGCTGGGTGGGCATATTGTGTCAGGACACGTCGACGGCGTTGGTGTTGTGCGAGATATCACGCGGGAAGGGATTGCAACGGTGTTTACCATCGAAGCGCCCGCAGATGTCATGCGTTACGTGGTGGAGAAGGGCTCAATTTGCGTGGACGGCGTCAGTCTCACTGTCATGGATACGCGTGAGACCACGTTTCGACTTTCTATCATTCCGCATACAGGCGAGCATACCGCGCTGCAATATGCTCGCGTCGGTCAGTGGGTGAACCTCGAGTGCGACCTGCTCGCGAAGTACGTGGAGAAGATGTTGGCGGGGCGCGAAGCAGCACCTGTCCGGCCAGGGTTGGACCTCGAGTTCCTGCAAAGGCACGGGTTTGCCTGACGGAACAGGGAACAAGAGGACGCGGTGCGAGCCAAAGGAGGGCTTTACATGTTGGACAACATCCAGGACGCCATTGAAGATTTGAAACAAGGCAAGGTCGTCATCGTGGTGGATGACGAAGACCGGGAGAACGAAGGTGACTTTGTGGCGCTCGGAAGTAAAGCCACAGCGTCTGTTGTGAACTTCATGATTACATACGGACGCGGCCTGCTGTGCGTACCCATTGCGGAGGACCGGGCCGAGCGGCTGGCGTTGAACTCCATGGTACAACGGAACACGGACAGCTATGGAACCGCGTTTACGGTCTCTGTGGATCACGTATCCACACACACAGGCATTTCAGCCTTCGAACGCGCGCAGACCATTGCAGCGCTTGTACGGGACGACAGCGCGCCAGACGAATTTCGCAAACCGGGACACATCTTCCCCTTAGTCGCCAAGCGGGGCGGCGTCCTTCGCCGCGCTGGCCACACGGAAGCGGCGGTGGATCTCGCGCGCCTGGCGGGCGAACCAGAAGTCGGCGTCATTTGTGAGATACTGAACGAGGACGGGACGATGGCACGGTTGCCGCAGTTGCGCGAGATTGCGAATACGCACGGGCTGAAGCTGATTTCGATTGCGGACTTGATTGCGTTCCGAAAGGCGTCGGAGGTGCTTGTCCGTCGTCAGGCCGAGGCGGAACTGCCGACGGCGTACGGAAACTTTCGCGCGGTTGTGTATACCAACCTCCTGGACGACAAGGAGCATATCGCGCTCGTGAAGGGCGAGATGGATGGTGAGCCGACGTTGGTTCGCGTTCACTCCGAATGTCTGACTGGGGACGCTTTCGGATCTCTCCGGTGCGACTGCGGCCCGCAACTCCACGCAGCGCTTCGACAGATTCACGAAGCAGGAAAGGGCGTGCTGCTGTACCTTCGTCAGGAGGGGCGAGGCATTGGATTGCTCAACAAGATCCGGGCGTACGCGTTGCAGGATCAGGGTGCCGATACGGTGGAGGCGAACGTGAAGCTAGGGTTTGCGCCGGACTTGCGCGACTACGGCGTCGGCGCGCAAATCCTGTACGACCTCGGGGTTCGGAAAATGCGTCTGTTGACCAACAACCCGCGCAAGGTCAAAGGGATTGAGGGCCACGGGTTATCCGTTGTCGAGCGGGTGCCTTTGGAAGTGGACCGAAACCCGTACAACGAGCATTACTTGCAGACCAAGAAAGAAAAGATGGGGCACATCCTGCATCTGTAAAACGGCGGCAGGGACGGGTGTGCGCACCTGAATCGCGTTGAATAAGGAGTGGATGGGATATGGGCATTCGCGTGCTGGAAGGGCATCTCATTGGTCAGGGATTAAAGGTAGGGATTGTGGTCGGCCGATTCAACGAGTTCATCACGTCGCAACTGTTGTCGGGTGCGCTGGACGCGTTAAAGCGGCACGGTGTGGAGGAGGACAACGTCACCGTGGCCTGGGTCCCGGGCGCGTTTGAGATTCCGTTTGCGGCGAAACAGATGGCCGTGTCGGGGGCGTATGACGCGGTGATAGCGCTGGGGGCGGTGATTCGTGGATCGACCCCGCATTTTGACTACGTGGCGAGCGAGGTGGCCAAAGGTATTGCCAACATCTCGCTGACCACGAATACGCCAACCATCTTTGGTGTGCTCACCACAGATACCATTGAACAGGCAATTGAACGCGCGGGCACAAAGGCCGGGAACAAAGGTTGGGACGCTGCAACAACAGCGATTGAAATGGCCAATCTTGTTCGATCCATGAACTGAAGACCGGATTGCCTAACGGAGTACGTCCAGAGACGGGGTTCACCATCCGCCTCTGGACGTTTTTTGCGTACGCCGGTTCGGGTATCGTTCGAACTGATGCCTGTGGGCGGAATCTCGTGGCCCCTGTCAGCATGTCATCATTTCGCGTAAAGTTTGGTTACATATTACATGTGCGCTGGGAGGTAGTTCCGGCTCAAAACTACATTGCAGTGAGAACCCTCTGTTTTCGGTACAAGCCTGCCCCGGAATTATGGACATGAAAAAGAGAGTCGAATGTTAAATAACCTTACATAAAATCTTGACAATGGTATTCACTGTGTTAGATTGTCACCAAAAGCTGATTCGGGAGTGAGGAGGGAAGGAATCGCCGAGTGCTGCCATATTCCGGGACCAAGTTATCACCGAGTCTTTCCATCTGGTTCTTGTCGTCATGTAAGCTTCAGGGATGGCCAAGACGGGAGGATGTATGCATGGGTTTCACCACCATAGTCGGCCTCAGTGGGCTGGCGCTGATGTTAGGCTTCCGGCATGGAATTGATTGGGATCATGTCACGGCAATAGCAGATCTGGTCGGGGGTGAAGAAGACAGAAAGAAAGGTTTCATGTTGACGCTGTGGTACGCCGTGGGCCACGAAGTGGTCATCGTCATTTTTGGAGCATTGGCCATTCTACTGGGACGCACCCTTCCACACTGGGTAGACGCAGTGATGGAGCGTTTTGTGGGAATGACTCTCCTGATTCTTGCTGCGTTTTTGGTGATTTCACTCCTCCGAGGTGGAGAATATGTACCGATGAGTCGTTGGCGTTTACTCTTTACGAGTTTCAATTACGTACTCGGCTGGGTCGCAAGGCGTCTTGGAGGCGGCCGTAATCAATTCAACGTCTTCCCGAATGTACGAATCAACCGAATCAGTGCATTTTTTATAGGTGTTATCCACGGGATAGGAGCAGAAACGCCGACACAATTGATGATGTTTGCCACCGTTTCTGGACTCGGATCTCCTCTGCAGGGATGTACCATCGTTCTATCGTTCGTGGTTGGTTTACTTTGTTCACACATGCTGTTGGCTTTCACAACGATTGTGGGTTATCTGAGCGCGATGAGACACCGGCGAGTTATCCGTGGGATTGGCATTGCAACCGCGGCATACAGCCTGTGTATAGGGGGTATTTTCACGCTGGGTTATGCATCCGTTTTGCCGACTCTACTATAGGGAGGGATTTCTATGCATTTAACTCTCCAGGAACGTGATAAATTGCTGATATTCGTCGCTGCTGAATTAGCACGAAAGCGGCTTGAGCGGGGTTTGAAATTGAATTATCCAGAAGCCGTCGCGCTGCTTTCATCCTATGTTACAGAGGAGGCGCGTGCAGGAAAATCGGTGGCGGATCTGATGGAAGATGCCAGGCATGTGTTATCCGAAGACGATGTTATGCCAGGTGTCGCGGAAATGATCCATGAAGTTCAAGTGGAAGCCACATTCCCGGATGGAACAAAACTGGTCACTGTACATACTCCCATTCGTCCGAGCCGGAGTGATATCAATCCTGGGGAATACAAGGTCCTGGACAACGAAATTGATTTGCTGCCAAACAGGAAACGAATTATCAGAACTGTTTGTAACATGGGGGACAGACCGATTCAAGTAGGATCGCATTACCACTTCTATGAAGTAAACAGTGCGCTGGAGTTTGAACGGGAAGGTACGATTGGGTATCGGCTCGACATCCCATCTGGTACGGCGGTCCGATTTGAGCCGGGGGATATGCGGACAGTGACGTTGGTGGAATTCGGTGGACTGAAAGTTGTTCATGGGTTTTCAGGGGCCGTCAATGGAGGGGGTGGCGAAGCTGAGGATTCATAGGTCAGCATACGCAGGGATGTACGGGCCGACCGTCGGAGACAGAATTCGATTGGCGGACACGGAACTGTGGATTGAAATTGAGCGGGATTTTACGGTGTACGGAGACGAATGCAAATTCGGTGGTGGAAAAACCGTTCGTGACGGAATGGGGCAACATCCTTATGCGGTTCGTGCGGACGATGTGTTGGATACGGTCATCACGAATGCTGTCATTATCGATACCTGGGGCATTGTGAAAGCGGACATTGGGATTAAGAACGGAATCATCTCAGGTATCGGCAAAGCGGGAAATCCTCTGACGATGGATGGCGTCACACCTGGAATGGTCATTGGCGCCAGCACAGAGGTGATTGCAGGGGAAAACATGATTGTGACGGCGGGTGGCGTGGATTCACACATTCACTTTATCTCGCCACAACAAGCGGAAGTGGCACTGCAAAGCGGCGTGACCACGATGCTAGGGGGAGGCACCGGCCCGGCTACCGGGACATTGGCCACAACGTGTACACCGGGATCATGGCACATTCGACAGATGATGGAAGCCGCGGAGGCTCTTCCTGTAAATGTGGGCTTTCTTGGCAAAGGAAACTCCTCTGGGCCTCATGCCTTGTCTGAACAGATTGAGGCGGGAGCCATTGGATTGAAGTTACATGAGGACTGGGGAAGTACGCCCCACGCAATTGACACCTGTCTCAGAGTCGCAGACGACTATGATGTGCAGGTAGCCATTCACACCGACACTCTGAACGAGGGTGGGTTCGTGCAAGATACCATCCGTGCCATCAACGGTCGTACCATCCATACGTACCACACGGAAGGGGCGGGAGGAGGGCACGCGCCTGACATTATCAAAATCGCATCGATGCCGAATGTATTGCCTTCTTCTACGAATCCAACCAGGCCATATACCGTCAACACGGTAGATGAACATCTGGATATGCTGATGGTGTGTCATCACCTAGACCCCAAAATTCCGGAGGACATTGCCTTCGCAGATTCGAGAATCCGACCTGAAACCATTGGTGCGGAGGACATTCTTCACGACATGGGCGTGTTCAGTATGATGAGTTCAGATTCGCAAGCCATGGGCCGCGTTGGCGAGGTCATTATTCGCACTTGGCAGACCGCCGACAAGATGAAACGGCAACGGGGGATCTTGGCTTCACAGGAACCCGTAGACAATTTCCGTGTGAAGCGATATGTGGCGAAATATACCATTAACCCGGCCGTCGCGCATGGCATTGCTGAGTACGTCGGTTCCATTGAGGTGGGTAAGCTAGCGGATCTTGTCTTATGGAAACCGGCATTCTTCGGCGTGAAACCGGAGCTTGTGCTGAAGGGCGGTGCCATCGCCCTTGCAAACATGGGCGATCCGAACGCGTCCATTCCAACCCCTCAGCCGATGTTCTACCGTCCGATGTTTGGGCAACAAGGGAGCGCTCGATTCACCAATGCCATCATGTTCACGTCCCAGGCTGCTCTAGCGTTGGGTACGGTGTCTCAGTACGCTTTACAAAAGCGCGTTCTTCCTGTTCGGAATTGTCGTTCAATTAATAAGCACTCCATGGTGCATAACGATGCCATGCCGAACATTGAGGTCGATCCCATGACTTACAAGGTAATCGCAGACGGTGAACTGCTGACCTGCGAACCAGCGGAAGTTTTGCCTTTAGCGCAACGATACTTTCTATTTTAGGAGGCCGAGTTTGTTGAAAGTGACAGCGGTCCTTGGCAGAGAAGGAGACTTTCCGAACTTCCAGCGTGACGAACTATATCTGCCGAGTTCTGATCTGGCACGGAGGGTATTTCGGCGGAGGACAAAATCTGGTGTTGAAGTGAAGGCTTCCTTGCCGAGGGGCACCATCCTTCGCCCCGGAGACGTGTTGTTTGTCCATGGAGATTCGGTTGTGGTGGTCAGGGTATTGCCAGAATGGGTCCTGGCCATTCGTCCAATCACGTTTTCTCAAATCGCCGAGGTGGGACACCAATTGGGAAATCGACATGTTCCCCTTCAAATCTGTGAGCCTGAGATTCTGGTTCCGTATCATCCAGTGCTCGAAAACCTGTTCAACAGTCTCAACATTGCAAACGAGAAAGTCTTTCGAGAACTGGATAGACCCTTCCTTCATATCTATGCCCCCCATTCACACTTGGGTTTCTGAGGTTTCACGTGCATGAGACTAGTGGGTCCATCCGTTGGGGTGAACGAACGCCCCAGGCCAAACCCGACTTTGAGAAAAGGGGCAGTGAACGTGTATTCCGGACAACTCACCTTTCTTCTCCAAGCGTGCGACAGTAATTTCCCGAATGGAGCATTTTCGCATTCTTTTGGATTAGAAACCTTGATTGTAGACGGAATGGTCAAGGACGTAGAAACGTTTCAAATCATGCTCGAAGAATGGTTTTATCTTCAAGTTGTCCCGTTCGATGGATTGGCTTCACATCTGGCATGGGAGTGTGCCATCCGAGGAGATTTGTCGGGAATCTGTGACATTGCAAACACGATGTCCGTTTCCATTCTTCCGGAGGAGACCAGGAGCGGAGTGCTGGGCATCGGGAAGCGGTCACTGCAGGAACTAAGCCGGATGGTACGTGGTGGGATGGCAGAGCGGTATTGGGAGGCCGTTTGCGCAGGAATTGCAGCTTCCACACACTCAGTGGCGCTCGCCGTCGCTGCTGCTGACCTTGGTATCGGGCAAACGGATACAGTCACAGCGGTTCTTTACAACAATGTATGTTGTATCGTGTCCGCGGCTGTTCGCGCCGTACCGCTTGGGCAAACGGCTGGGCAACGCGTTTTGGCGCATTGTCGAAAGTGGATGGAGAAGATTCCGTCCTACAGTGGTAGGACCGTCGATGACTTGTCGTCCACGAGTGTAGTCTGGGAAATTGCCCAGATGAACCACAAACAGTTAAGTGGACGCTTGTTCATGTCTTAGGAGATTGGGGGAGGAGACAAGATGACTGCAGTTCGTATTGGTGTGGGTGGTCCCGTCGGCGCTGGAAAAACAGCTTTGGTGGAGCAGCTGACACGCACGATGTCCGGACGGTATGAGATGGCGGTTGTCACCAACGATATATACACTCAGGAGGACGCTGAGTTCCTCATGAAGCATGGTGTTCTGGAGAAAGAGCGGATCATCGGTGTTGAGACCGGAGGTTGTCCGCATACTGCAATTCGGGAAGATGCAACGATGAATTTACAGGCCATTGAAATGTTAGAGCGAAGGTTTCCGAATCTGGATGTGGTTTTCGTGGAAAGCGGCGGAGATAATCTCGCGGCTACATTCAGTCCTGAGTTGGCGGATATCACCATTTACATCATCGATGTGGCCCAGGGTGAGAAGATCCCGAGAAAGGGAGGTCCGGGGATTTGCAGGTCGGATCTCTTAATCATTAATAAGACCGATCTTGCACCTCTGGTCGGGGCCAACCTTGCCGTTATGGAGGAAGACACAAAACGGATGCGCGGTGACCTCCCGTTTCAGTTTACAAATCTGAAGACGGGTGAAGGACTCAGTGAGGTGGTGGCTTGGATTGAATACAATGCCATGCTTGTGGACTGACGATACGGAGCAGATGGGGAAAGGGAGCACAAAAGTGAGCACATTAGATATATTCTTCTTGGCGAAGAACGGGGTTAGTAGACTGGAACACCATCGATTCTCCGGGCTTCTTCGCGCGAGCCGTCCTGTATATCGAAGGACGGCGTATTGCCCGGAAGTGCAGATGATTCACCTTGGTCCAGGCTGTATGGATGGAGATAGGTATGAACAGCAAATATATGTTGGAGAGAGCGCCGAGGCAGATGTAGCGTATCAATCCTTCACAAGAGTCATGCCAGGGGGAGCAGGGTCTACACATGCTCTCAACATCCACCTCAAGTCGCACAGTACTCTGAGGATGGGCCCCAACATTATTATCCCATTTGCGCAATCCAAGTATATTTCCCACGTCGATGTCCACTTCGGAAATGGTGCACGTGCCTTCATTCCGGAAATTTTGCTAACGCGGCAGAACTCACTGGAAGAGACACTCGATTTCATTCGGTTTCAATCGACTTTTCGGGTATTCCGTTCAGGCGAAGTTGTAATGAGAGACTGTATCGATGTTGGCTTGGATAGTCTCACGTGTGGTAGAGGATGGTCAACGAGATTTGTGGCGCTAGGAAGTGTTTATCTTTTAGGGCTGCCAGACGGTGAAGAACCCCGATTGCAACGTCTGTGCCGCGAAGTCACAGGACCGGGGCTGCGAGCTGGTGTATCCGCAATTGACGGAGTCGGGATCGCCATGAGAGTAGTGGGTTCAACTGTCCAGGACGTCCAACGTGTCATCGACAAAGCGCGGTATTGTTTTGAAACCTTTGCCTAAGTTTGGCTTGCCGCCTAGTTATTTTCCATCGCATCACCCTTACAATGTAAGAGCTCTAGGATATACGCGAAAGCCGCCTCCGTTCTATCGCGCAAAAATTCCATTGAATCCCCATTCAGAGTTCGGCAGGGCGCCGATATCGAGGATTTCGACTGCCTGGCTTGGCACCGTTGACATAAATGGGGCCATTGAGTACGTGATTGTGGCCTTCGATGCATGAGTTGGATCTGCAAACCTCAGAGTGAAAAGAGACCTGTAAAATATATGTTAGGTATTCTTGCACAAATAACAGAAAAAACTCTAAATAGGCATATTATTTTGGTTTTATGTAAGGTTTATTAACAAAAAACCTTGCTTCAAATGAGGGGTCATGTTAGATTGTGAATGCATATTTAAATTTTCTAAATAAACAGATGGGAGTGGTGGAGAGTGTCTGTTCTCGAACCTCGTGGGCAAGTGTTACAACCCAAGCGGTCGTTCAACAGATGGGTAAACAATCCTGTCATGGAGGACTATGCGCTTCGGTATGCCCCAAAGTCGTTTCGCAAATGGACTGAATTCACTGTCATGAACTCGGCTCTCGGAGGCATTGCCTACATGGCTGATTTTGCGATAGGCGGTTCAGTCGCGCTGACGTACGGGTTTATGAACGCACTGGTAGCCATTCTGGTGGTGGCTGCCGTCATCTTTTTGACGGGGATTCCCATTTCCTACTATGCGGCAAAGTACAACATTGACATGGATCTTCTCACACGCGGAGCTGGCTTCGGGTACTACGGTTCTACATTGACATCGTTGGTGTACGCGTCGTTTACGTTTATCTACTTTTCTTTGGAAGGTTCAGTGATGGCTCAAGCACTGAAAGAGTTCTTCCATATTCCACTAGGAGTCGGATACCTCATCTGCTCTCTTGTCGTGATTCCACTGGTGATGTACGGGATGACTGCTCTGTCAAAGTTACAAGTCATCACTCAACCGGTTTGGCTCATTATGATGCTGGGCCCCTTTGTGGCACTTGCCATTAAAGATCCCACGGCATTTGTCAGCTGGACGCAATTTGGCGGATCGTCTGCATCTGGACCCCGCTTTAATCTCGTGGAATTCGGTCTTGCTGCCGGCGTCACTCTGTCCCTCATCGCGCAAATTGGAGAGCAAGTCGACTACCTCCGATTCATGCCGAACCAAACGCGTGCGAACCGGTCCAAGTGGTGGTGGGCTGTGCTGCTGGCTGGTCCTGGCTGGGTCATTCTCGGCGCCATTAAGCAGCTTGGCGGGTCGTTACTCGCTTCGTACATCGAACCGACGATGGGCGCTGTGCAGGCAGATGAACCCATCAACATGTACACGCAGGCATTTCACACCGTGATTCCGGGTGTCTTTGCGGCATCGCTTGTCGCGACCTTGTTCGTCCTTCTGTCGCAGATTAAGATTAACGTCACGAATGCGTATTCCGGTTCTTTGTCGTGGTCGAACTTTTTCTCACGGGTTTTTCACTGGCATCCTGGTCGCGTGGTGTGGCTGTTCTTAAACGTCGGCATTGCGCTAGCCTTAATGGAGGGCGGAGTCTTCGGATTCCTCAATACGGTTCTCGGCTTCTATTCAAACGTCGCCGTGGCGTGGATTGGTGCATTGGTGTCTGACTTGGTCATTAATAAAAGGTTGCTCAAGATCAGTCCATCGTACATTGAATACAAACGTGGGCATTTGTACAATTTTAACCCCGTTGGATTCGGTTCCATGATTATCGCATCCGGAATCTCCGTCGCCGCCTTCTTTAATGTATTTGGCCCGACGATGCAAGCCTTCTCGCCATTCGTGTCTATCGTCCTCGCATTTGTCCTGGCACCCATCATCGCACTTATTACACGAGGCAAGTACTACATTGCACGGGAGAACACGATGCGTACTTCCGCCGCACCGTCAGACTTCCGAGGGTCTGCGGTAGCTGAAGTTGACGTGGTAGCGAAGACCATGTTGTGCGCCAATTGTGGTTATGAGTATGAGGTAGAAGACATGTTACACTGCCCATTCCAAAATGCTCCCATTTGCTCTCTGTGCTGTAGTCTGGAGAGGGCCTGCCATGACATGTGTAAATCCACTGATACGGCACATGCACACCATATTCACGCGTAACCACTTCCGCGGTGCATACTGGTGAACCACTGATAAAGGTAGGGCGGAGTCGTTGTCTGTCCCTGTTTATACAACGACCTCTGACCGTTGCGAACAAAACACAGGCCGCAGCGTATCTGCGGCCTGTGTACATCTGTATACATGTTTACTTTTTCACTGTCAGCGTCAGCGATTTGCCATTGACATCCCAGTCTTTGGTCAGGTCTCCTTGGCCTTTGCCGAAGATGAACTCGCGAACCAAAACCGTGTTTCGGATCTGATCCTCGTTGCGCTTGAGGATATTGAGAAGGTCTGCGTCGCCGTCGGCGAAGAAAGCGACGTGGTCCGTCACGTTGTAGTTCACTTCTTTGCGCATCATCTGCATCTTGGAAATCAATTCTCGGACGTAGCCTTCTTCCACCAGCTGTTCCGTCAGCTCCGTGTTCAGTCCGACAAATCCACGTCCAGACACGGTCATCAGACCCGTGAACTTTGGATGGTACCGGAGTTCCGCGTGTTCGCGCGTGATGGCGTGTCCTTCGAGCAACACCTCACCGGTGGATTGGAACGTCTGAATCTGTTCCGGCGTCGCCTGTTTGGCCGCTTGATTCAGGACTGGGACGAGCTTGCCGTAGGCCTGCCCAACGGCCTTCAGATTCAGGTAGAGTTCCGGCGTCGCCACGTCTTCCAAACGGACGAACGAAATCTCCTTGACGTTCAACTCGTCTTCAATCACGTCTGCAAACTTGGCCAATACCGACCGCTTGTCTTCCGATACATACAGAGTGGACAGCGGCTGCCGCGTCTTGATCTTGGCTTCGTTGCGCAGATGCCGGCCGGCCTCGACCACGTGCAGCACTTCGTCCATTTCGGCCAACAGGTCCTTGTCAATGAGCGAGGGATCCGCCACTGGATAGTCGCACAGGTGGACGCTGGCCGGAGCATTCGGGTTGGCGGATCGGACGACGTTCTGGTACAGCTCTTCAGCGATGAACGGCGTCAGCGGAGCTGTCAGCTTGGCAATGGTTTCGAGACATTCGTACAGTGTCAGGAACGCAGCCACCTTGTCTGTGTCCATGCCTGATGCCCAGAACCTATCGCGGTTGCGGCGCACGTACCAGGTCGACAGGTCGTTGACCAAATCTTGCAGCATACGCGCTGCCGCTGTGGCGTCGTACTTTTCGATGGATGCGTCGACTTTCCCAATGGTGTCGTTCAAGCGCGAGATCATCCAGCGGTCCATCAGCGGCCTGTCTTTCACAGGCACGTGGTGTTCGCTCGGATTGAACCCGTCGATGCTGGCGTACAGTGCGTAGAATGCGTGCACGTTCTGCAACAGGTCGATGTACTTGCTCTTGCTTTCCGCCACGGCCTTGTGATAGAAGCGCTGCGAGTTCCACGGCTGCGTGTTGGACAGGAAGTAGAACCGAACCGCGTCGGCACCGTGCATGTCCAGGGCTTCAAACGGATCTATCACGTTGCCTTTGGACTTCGACATCTTCTTTCCTTCTTCGTCCAACACGTGACCCATGACCACCACGTTTTTGTACGGTGCCCGACCCGTGACCAGCGTGGAGATGGCCAGCAGGCTGTAGAACCAGCCGCGCGTCTGGTCGATGGCTTCAGAGATATAGTCCGCTGGATAGCGCCGCTGAAACTCCTCCTGGTTTTCGAAGGGGTAGTGCAGTTGTGCGAACGGCATGCTGCCCGAGTCGAACCAGGCGTCAATGACTTCAGATGCACGCTTCATCGTGCCGCCGCAGGAGCACGGCCAGGTCAATTCATCGATGTACGGTTTGTGCAACTCAGGTGGCAGCGTGCCTGCCAGAGATTTCAATTCTGCCTTGGACCCGACGCAATGCTGATGCCCGCAGCTATCACATTCCCACACCGGCAACGGTGTTCCCCAGTAACGGCTGCGCGACAGGTTCCAGTCAATCATGTTCTCGAGGAAGTTCCCCATGCGCCCTTCCTTGATATGTTCCGGGATCCAGTTGACGCTCCGCGAGTTCGCAATCATTTGGTCTTTGACCGCGGTCGTCTTGATGAACCAGCTGTCAATCGCGTAGTACAGAAGTGGCGTGTCGCACCGCCAGCAGTGCGGATACGAGTGCTCGTGCTTGTGCTTCTCATACAGCGTGCCGTGTTTGGCCAGGTACTTCACAATCTCCACGTTCACTTCTTCGTCCTTGACGAACGCACCGGCGAAGTCGGTCACGTCGTCTGTGAAACGGCCTGTCAGATCTACAAAGTTGCAGAATACCAGGCCGTGTTCCCGACAAACGCGGTAGTCGTCTTCGCCGAACGCGGGCGCCATGTGCACGATACCGGTACCTGACTCCGCAGTGACGTGGTCGGAAGTAACCACCACGTGCTTCTTGCCTTCCAGTTTGTTGACGTACGGGAACACTGGCTCGTAACGAAGTCCGAGCAGTTCCTGGCCGGTTTTGATATCCAGGATGGTGTCGCCGTCTTTCAAAAACTTGTGCTGCAGTGCTTCAGCTACCCAGTAGTTCTCACCGTGCTCTGCGGAACGGATGAGCACGTACTTCAAGTCCGGATGGACGGCCAAAGCGACGTTGGATGGCAGGGTCCACGGCGTCGTGGTCCACGCCAGAATGTACGTCGGTACATCGTGCGAGCTGTCGAGCAGGCGGAACTTTGCGGTCACCGACAGGTCTTTCACATCGGCGTACCCTTGCGCCACTTCGTGGCTGGACAGCGTCGTTTCACAGTGCGGGCAGTACGGGCTCACGCGGTGACCTTTGTACAGGTATCCTTTGTCGAAAATCTGCTTCAGCAGATGCCAGACAGATTCAATGTAATCGTCGGAGAGCGTCATGTAGGGATTGTCCAGGTCTACCCAGTAGCCTAAGCGCTCGGACATCTTTCGCCAGGTCTCTTCATACGTAAACACGCTGTTACGGCATTCCTGAATAAACCGCTCCACGCCAAAGTCCTGGATTTGTTTTTTTCCGCTGATGCCGTATTTCTTTTCGATTTCAATTTCCACAGGGAGGCCGTGCGTATCCCAACCTGCCTTGCGTTGAACGTGGTATCCCTTCATGGTCCGGTAGCGCGGATACACGTCCTTAATGACGCGCGTCAACACGTGCCCCGGGTGCGGCTTGCCATTGGCTGTCGGAGGCCCCTCGTAGAATACCCACTCCGGTTTTCCCTCCCGGGACCGTTCACTTTCTTTGAACACGTCGTGTTTCTGCCAGAATTCAAGGACTCGCTGTTCCCTGTCTCTTGCGGACTCCTTGGCGTCCACTCGCTTTAGCACAATTTCTCTCCTCCTGACACTCTGGTTGCTTTACGCTGCGCCCGATGATGTTTCTTGCGCACTCTGAATGGAAAGTGAGCGATTCACAAAATCCACGAGCGTACTTCACGACGAGATGTCGTTCGCCATTTTTGCAAACCGCTAAGGAAATTAAAAAAACTCGCCCCCATGTGAAGGGGCGAGTTTGATCCCGCTGTACCACCCAACTTAGCGCGTCCATCGCTGGCGCGCTCCATCTGCCGGATCCAAAGGTGCTCCTTGAACCAAGCGGTCACCAGTGAATCCGCCTCTCTATAACGGGAGAGTACCGTCCTGCATTACTGCCCAGTCCACACGTTTCGTGCAAGACCGGGGTTGTACAGGCACCTCCAAGGGGATATTCGTTACCGAACCTGTGTGGGTTTCCACCTGTCCCCACTCTCTGTGACAGGTCACCGGAAACTACTCGACCTTTTCAACGGTTTATGCCACGATATATGCCAATCAGTGTATCAAAAACTTGACCTGTGCTCAAGAGGGACGGGCTCGTCTCACAGGTGGCCGAACGGGGGAGAACCCAACCACCGTGCGCAGCCAACACGATGGATTGACAGGTATGTATATTCAAAAATGGTAAATATATTCCTTCTCTTTCGGCCAATCTCCATGAAATTGTCAGGAAACGTTCGGAAAGTACCCCTACATATCATGGTCGACAACACGTACTATGTCCATGGTGGCCAATTTCGCGCCTTCGGTTCACGTCTCAGACATGAGGTGACAAAAACATGACGAAAACTTTGTGGCGCAAGCTCTTTCTTCGCGTGTTTCTATTGATCATCGCAGCGATTGTGCTGTTTGTGATCATATTTATAGCGGCGGTCGAACTGACACCGTTCGACGCCTCGAAACTGACGCGCTCCAATCAACCGACGGTTGTATATGACCGCAATGGGTCAGTCTACATGACCATCGCTTCAAAAGGAGCGGATGATCTGACGTACAACCAGATTCCGAAGAATCTGCGGGATGCCGTGGTGGCGATTGAGGATCACAATTTCTGGACTGGCTCAAGCATTGATTTAAAGGGTCTTTTACGATCCGCGTTTGTCGACTTGTGGACGAAGAGCTACGCACAGGGCGCCAGTACGATTCAGGAGCAGCTGGCGAAAATTGTGTATCTGACGGACAAAAAGACGCTGAACCGAAAGTTCCAGCAGATTGTGCTGGGCGTGCAAATTGACCGCTACTTCACGAAGGAAGAAATTCTCGCCATGTATTTGAACCGAGTATTTCTCGGGGAAAATAGCGTTGGCGTGGAAGAGGCGGCGTACCGTTACTTCGGCGTTGATTTGAAGAAAAATCCCAACGCGTTGACGCTGGATCAGGCAGCGCTGCTCGCAGGGCTTCCGCAAGCGCCCAGCGCCTATGATCCCATTCAGCATCCGGCTGCAGCCCTGCAACGCCGCAACCAGGTGCTCGAAGCCATGGCGAAGTACGGCTACATCACGGAATCGCAGGCGAAAGCAGCGGAACAGCAGCCGATTGGGAAACTGGAATACCACTCGCTGCCGGATAATGCTTGGGACACGCATCCGTTGTTCACCAATTTTCTGTTTGACTATGCCGAACGGGCCGGCATTAGCACCGAGGAATTGCTGCAAGGCGGATTGAAAATCTACACTACCTTGGATCCGACGGTCCAATCAGCGATTGACCAGGTCTTCTGGAGCACCAATTACAACAACGACTTCCCGGGACCGACAACGGGAACCGTGGTGCAAGGTGCTGCCCTGTTTGTGGATCCTAAGACAGGTGGGATTCTGGGGGGCGCCGGGTCGCGCAAGCAAGGGTTTGTCAACCGCGGCTATGACCGCATTTACGCGCCGCAGCAGCCTGGTTCCTCCATTAAGCCGTTGCTCGAGTACGGCGCCGCGATTGACAGTGGACAGTGGGGCCCGAACTCGATTCTCGATAACCGCCCGCAAGATTTTGGCGGTGGGTATATTCCGCAAAACGACGAGGCCAATGCACCGGCGAGCATTACGCTGAAGGACGCGCTCGCGACGTCGCAGAACGTTGCTTCGGTCTGGTTGTTGAAGCAAATTGGCCTTGACAATGGTATTGCGTTTGCCGAACGTCTCGGCATTCCATTTACCAGTAGCGACCGCCAGCATCTTGGCGTCGCCATCGGGAACCTTGCCCATGGCGTGAACACAATGCAGATGGCTTACGCGTACGAGGCGTATGCAAATAATGGCGTACAGGAGGCTCTGCACCTCATCTCGAAAATCACTAACCCGTCAGGCGAGACCATATACAGTTTTCAACCTGCTGCGAAGCGCGTGGTCTCTGCACAGACGGCTCAGATCATGACGCAGTTGCTCGAAGGCGTCGTCCAATACGGAACTGGAACGCAGGCCCAAGTTCCCGGATGGGACGTCGCAGGGAAGACCGGGACGGTACAGTATGACGCATCGTTGAACGGGGTGCATCAGAGTTGGATTCGCAATGCTTGGTTTGATGGATATACGCCCACGATGTTGGGATCCATCTACATTGGCTATGACAATCCTGATGCTGAGCACCACATGACCGATATTCCATACGCGTCTTCGTGGTACTGCGCACGGATTTTCGGCGACATTGTGAAGTTGGCTACCGCTGGACAGACGCCGCAGCACTTCAACTTCACGGCTTTGCCGTCGAGTCAGCCTACCCAGCAACAACAGGCCCCGGTGAGCGGTCTGAGCTTCCAATGGGATGCAGCCAACCACGCGTTGCAACTGAGCTGGAGTTCACCGCTGCAAGGACAGGTGAGCTTCGTGGTGAAACGAACGGACGCGCAGGGAACGACATCGGTCATTGGTCAGACCAGCCAGCTTTCGCTGGAAGACAGCAGCGTGCAGCCGGGCATGACGTACACCTATGTGGTACAGGCGGTGGATAATTCGACGGGCCAGCCGCTGACACCGGCGGTCTCTCGAACCATCACCATCCAGGGCGGTTCGCAGGCAGGCGGAAATTCGGGTCAGGCGCCGAGTAACAACGTGGACAATTCAACGAGTCCGGGGACACCGTCGTCTCCAAGTAATTCACCCACAACCCCGGGGAACGTGCCTGGTGTAGGCAATTCTCCGACACCTGGCAACTCAACCGAAGGGACAGGGCAAAATCCGAGTCCTTCGACGCCGCCCGGTAACGGGAATGGAAATGCCCATGGTCACAGAGGTGGAAATATATCTGGCAATGGTAGCGGAACCGGTTCTGGATCCGGAAGTGGAAACAACTCCGGAAACGGAGGGACTGGTGGAAATGCCACCGGTCTCGTGGGGAACGCAACGCAATGACGTGTATGGAAAAAGGCTGGCTTACTCCGGGCCAGCCCTTTTCTATGCGGAATGCTACGGACGTGTGGCATGTTGTACATCTCTCAAACTTGGAAATCGTGAATCAATCTCCAGGTCTTCTCCAATTGTTCTCGCTTCGCATCTTCAGCGAACATGTACGACTCCAGAAACGACTTGGCTCGTGGATTCATGCGCAAAAACAGGATAAACCGCGCTTCGTCACGGGACAAAGTGAGCGTGGTCAGTCCACGGTCCGCGGGATGGCTTGAGGGTGACAACGGCCTTGCAGAATTCAGGTGAGACGTGACAGCCACTTCATTCTTCGGCTCCGGTTGGGTCAAAGCACCGACGGAGGTGCCGAATGCTTGCGCCAGCTTGTGCAACGCCTGGCCATCTGGGTGCCGACGATTGGTTTCGTACATCGCGATGGCGCTGGCAGACAGCCCGGCTGCCTCCGCCAGTTTCACCTGGGTCCACCCCCTGGCTTTACGCAGGGATGCAATGCGGTCACCGAGGTTCATCTCCATCCTCCCGATTGCGGCGGAACTGTGGCAGATGACCGGTGATGGCAGCCTGAGGGGCCACAAGCGGCGCTCCTTCGTCCGTGTGGTTGACCATCTGATACCCAGCTTTCGTGAACCGATCCATCATCACGTCGAACAGGGGCCCCTGGATTCCGACTTCCTGCAGGGATTCGGACATGCACGCCAGCCATTCTTTGGCATGCCTAGGTGCAATCGCCGCTTTCATATGGCGAGCGCGCATCATCGGTGCGCCGTACGTCTGTGAGAACAGCGGTGGTCCGCCGAAAAACTGTGTGAGAAACATGTATTGTCGCTTTTTGACGTCATCGAAGTCGTCAGGGAACAGCGGGCGCAACACCTTGTTTTGTTGAACTTTGTCGTAAAATACGTTTACGAGCGCCTGCATTGCGCTTGCGCCACCAGCCAGGTCGTACAACGTTGGGGCGGTGCGGTCCAAAGTGCGTCCCTTCTTTCAACCAGCAATTTTCATCGCACTTAAATTGTAGTATACGAAAGGCCTCGTTTATCGGCAAAAAGAATCGATGCGCGTGTTATCATCAGCGATTTGCTAAAACTGACCACATCTCCCTTACTGAACTGCGCTATTGGAATTTTGCAACTCGCTCTATAATAGGATGTGGCAGTTTCTTACGGAAAGGGTGGAGCATTCATGAAAGTGACGTATCACGGACAGTCCTGCTTTGTCGTCGAGAACGGGGAGCATCGCGTTGTGATTGATCCGTTTCTCAGCGGCAACCCACTGGCGGTTGCGAAGCCCGAAGAGATTCGCGTCGAGGCCGTGCTCCTCACACATGGGCACGGTGACCATATCGCGGATGCGGAAGCCATTGCAAAAGCAAACGACGCGGTGATTGTGGCCCCGAACGAATTGGCCATGTATTTTGGCACCCGGGGTTGTAAAGTACATCCGATGCACCTTGGTGGGAAACGGAGTTTTGACTTCGGTACGGTGAAGCTGACGTTGGCCTTCCACGGTAGCGGACTGGATTTGCCGGACGGAAGTGTCGGAAATGCTGGGAATCCATGTGGCTTTCTCTTGACCATGGAAGGTAAGACCTTGTACCACGCAGGGGACACGGCCTTGTTCGGAGACATGAAACTGATTGGCGACATGAATCACATCGACCTCGCCCTGCTGCCGATAGGTGACAACTTTACCATGGGCCCAGATGACGCGCTGTACGCCGCAGAGTGGCTGCGCGCGAATCTGGTCATTCCCATGCACTACAACACGTTTGACCTCATCAAACAAGATCCGCACGCGTTCGTTGCAGCGTTGGAGCAGCGGAACCTGAAGGGCAAGGTCCTTTCTCCAGGTGAATCGCTCGAAATCTGAAACGCGTGTTGAGATGGATGGAACGCGCATGGAAAACAAGAAGGGGCTGCCCTTAAGTGCGCTTGGCACTTTTGGGACAGCCCCTTCGCCGTATTCACGCGGTCAGTGTGCTTTCTCCGTCATTTTTACCATGAGAGACGCCAGCGTGTGCTGTTCTTCCTCATTCGCGTTATCCCACAGGTCTTTAAGCAGGCGCTCTTGCTCGTTTTTCGGATCAATCTTGCTGGCCAGATAATCGCCCATTTTCGTGGCGACTTCCGTAATTCGTTCTTGAGAGATCCCCATCGCCTGCGCTTTGTCCACTTGATTCCCGAGGAACTCTTTCCATCGTTCCCAGTTGTTGAGGACGTCCATGACCTTCCCCCCTTGCTGGACTATGTGACTTCGTAACTTCGTACTTAAAATGCCTCACTGCATGGGCGACTATTCATTGGCAGGCGTGTGCCCGTTCGCATAGGGCATGGTCGTTCGGCATACAGTGAACTGTGGACAGGTACGCAGGGAGGCGAAGTGGATTGAGGCGAAAAACGAGGATGGTACACCATGCCAAGCGCAGGGCCTTTGCGAACACGTGTGCGATTGTGGCCCTCAGCGTGTATGGTATTCCACGAATTCCCAGGCTGCATCCGGGTTTAGACGGAACGTTTTCAACCGTTTGGATTTTGTTTGCCGCACTGGCTGTCGCGGCCAACTTGTACTTTCTCGTCGGCGCAGACAAGGAGCGAAGCCAGCAATTGGAGCGCCAAGAGGCAGAGTCTGGGCAGGCGCTTTCCCAACGTGGCCGTGACGTGCCGCTGCGCCGCCGCGCTCTGTAGTGTACGAGGAGCGGGCTCAAGGCCAAAGCGTTGGCCGATGGAGCCCGCATGGCAATCTCGTTCCTCTGGTTCATTCGGACTGCTTTACAGACCAAACGAGTACGGCGATGGAACAGAGGACGCAAAGCAAAATCGCGCCAATGGGATCCAGCGCTCCATTCAAAAATTCCCCATGTAAAGTCATTGACCATACCTCCAGGTTACAGCTCATCGTGTAAGTTGTCTTTTTGCAGGGACGTACCTCGGATCTTGTGGTTGCGGATCTGGCTGCTTTCGTGTCCTGTCAACATCCGACCACGGACTACGATATCTTCACCGTACTTGTTTCGCAACACGTCGGTGACCTCGTTCAGTTTTTTCAGCCTGTGTTCACGCTCCAACAAAGGATCCGCAGCGGGTTCATCCGAGAATAGCTGCAGCTGGACAGGCTTTGCCGCGTCGGCCTCTGGTTCTGTGAGTTGACCGAGGCTGACGCCGAGTAATCGGACAGGCCGGTTTGCACGGCGGTGTTTCAGTAACAATTCTCGAGCGGTCTCATAAATCCGTTCCGTCACGCAGGTGGCCGCGGGCAGTGTTTTGGCGCGCGTGATGGTCTCGCGGTTGGCGTAGCGAATGGTGATTTGTACCGTTCGACCGACAAGGCCGTGCTTGCGCACTCTGCGACCGACTTGGTCGGACAGGTTGAGGAGCACCGTACATAGCTCGTCTACAGACACCACGTCCTCTGCCATCGTGATGGAGTGACCGATGCTCTTCAGTGGTTCAGGTACCGGATTGACCTCACTGTGATCTATCCCGTTGGCGCGCTGCACCATGTCGAACGCGCGCTTGCCGAAATACCGCTGGAGGGACTCAGGATTCGCGTGCGCTAGGTCCGAAATGGTGCGAATGCCGAGTCGGTGCAACCGTTCCGCTGTCTTTCGGCCGACACCAAACATTTGCTCGACAGGCAGAGGCCAGAGCAGTTTGGGAAGTTGATCATGCCAAAGCTCCGTAATCCCCATCGGTTTCTCAAAGTCACTGGCCATCTTCGCCAGGAACTTGTTTGGGGCAATGCCGATGGAACAAGGCAAACCCAATTCCGTACGGAGACGGTGTTGGATCTGTTCCGCAATATCTCTCGGTGTCCCGAATTGGCGGCTTCCGGTGACGTCCGCCCAGCACTCGTCAATGCTGAAAATTTGCACCTGCGGCGTGTACTCTCGGATGAGCGCAAACACCTTCCTGGAGTACGTGCGGTACAAATCAAAGTCAGGATGAATGAGGATGAGCGATGGATACTGTCGCAAAGCCTCGGTCACCGTCATGGTGGCACGCACGCCGTACTTGCGGGCTTCGTAACTGGCCGTTACGACCACGCCATGCCTCGACTCCGGGCTGCCGGCGACGGCAGTTGGGCGTCCTCTGTACTTGTGCGGTTCTGCTGCAGCATGACAGGAACAGTAGAACGCATTCATGTCGATGTGCAAAATGTGCCGTTGACGCGCACCCATAGTCTCCCTCCTCGCCCTCTCTGTCATTTTACCACTCCGCTGTGGACTGGCTGTGCACACTTGAACGCGTATGGTATGATACACAGTTAGGACGTTGGCAAATTCACGGTCGAGTGGTCGTGCACATGGTGAATCGTGAACATATACAGCCAGCGCCTTTGAAGGAGAAATCCGCATGGCACCACTGGTTGGACAGGATATACCGAGGCGGACAGGGACTGATGATGCCGGTAGTCCATCGGTGTTCGGCTTGCCAGCTGGGGCGGAAGAGATTCGTGCCCGAGGCTTGTTGGCCAACGTTGAACTGTTTGAATGGATTGGTATCGCAGCTTCTGTCGCGGCCGCATGGATCTTTTTTGTTTACGGAAGACGGTTGGACGAACTGGTTGGCGTCCCTCATTATCACTGGCAAGTGGTTTGGATGATCAGCGGCATTTACCTGCACTTTGTGCCATGGGCACTGCTGGTCGGGACCGTGCTGCTTGTCGCGTGGTGGAAGTTGAGTGGGGCGCAACAGGGGAAGCGTTTGACCAGCTATTTGTTTGTGGTGCGCGTCTTTTTTGCCTACTGCCTATTGCTGATTGTCTTTCGCATTGTCAACTTTTACGTTCCGGTGTTGCATCCCGGGATTCAAGATCCGGTGTTGCAGAGGATGGACAGCACGTTGTTTGGAGGCCGACAGGTCGGAGAGTGGCTTCAACCCCTAGTTCACCCTTGGCTTACTCACCTCTTAACCGGGGCGTACGTGAGCTGGTTCTGGCTACTATTTGCGACGGTCGCGCTGTTGATTACGGCGAGTAAGCGGGCTGTCTCGGAATACGTGTTTGCTTCGCTGCTCACGTTCTACATCGGCTACGTCTGTTACGTGATGGTCCCCGTCATTGGGCCGGGGTACACCTATCACTTTGCAGTGCCTGTAGGAGACATCGCGCCGCAATTCACGCTGAATCGATTGACGGTCGCGCGGGACTGTTTTCCAAGTCTACACACCGCTTTATCTGTATTGATGGTCGTCTATGTGTGGCGGTACCGCCGCCCATGGGCAGTGTTGTACATTCCGCTAGCTGGCTTAATCATCTTTGCTACGCTGTACCTGCGCTTTCACTATGGAAGCGACGACATCGCAGGGGCTGTGTTGGGCGTGGCGATTTCGGTGATGGCACCTAAACTGCACAATGCTTGGTTGCGCTGGCGGGTGCGACGTGCCACAAGGATGTGCCAGTCCACCGACGCTGGAAATTCTGAAGCTGTTTCGGCATACTGAACATGGAGAGGATCAGCACGGCCAATACACAGTGGAGGTAATTCATGGACGATACTCAACGAAATTCGTTGCTCAAAGGTTTATGGGGCTGGATTTGGCCGATTGCTGTCGGATGTCTTATCGCCTGGGGCATCATGCACTGGGTCGTGAGTTTCGCCGTCGTTCCGTCGTCGTCGATGTATCCCACCATTCCGAATCCTTGCTATATCTTTGTCAATCACTTGGAGACAGAGTTCGAGAAGCCGTACCGGGGTGAAGTGGTTCTGTTCAAGTTCCCGGATGATCCAAGCCGTATTTTTGTCAAGCGTATTATTGGCCTTCCGGGTGATACGATAACGTTTAAGAATGGCAAGGTGTACATCAACGGCAAGGAATTGAATGAGCCATACATCACTCAGCCGACGGATAGTGGACCACAGTCGTCCTATCACGTACCAGCGGGCTGCTATTTCATGCTGGGGGACAATCGGTCTGTGTCGGAGGACAGTCGCTACTGGACGCATAAATACGTTCCGGAAAAGAGTATTCTGGGCCGCGCCGACTTCGTTGTTTGGCCCATCGGCAAGGCGGGGCCGATTCACTGACAGGAGGCGGTTGATTGAAGGAACGAAGACACATCAAGATTAAGGAAATCATCAGCCACCGCGACATCGAGACACAGGAAGAACTCGTTCAGGCGCTCGAAGAAGAGGGATTTGCGGTCACGCAGGCGACGATTTCTCGGGACATCAAGGAACTGCAGCTGATTAAAGTCGTTGGCGCGGACGGGCGGTACAAGTACGCCATTCCCGCCACATCCACCACCATGAACATGGATACGTTCCGCCGAAAGTTGTCCGAAGTCTATGTGTCGCTGGCGCGGGCCGGCAACTTACTGGTGTTAAAGGTGATGCCGGGGAACGCGCATGCGGTCGCGGCCATGTTGGACGCGATGTCGCTGAAAGAGATTCTGGGCACGATTGCAGGCGACGATACGCTGCTGCTCATCGCGCCTCACGAAGACGCCGCGATGGTTGTCGAACGCATGTTGTCGCAAGCACAGTGAGCCATTGCTTTGGTCTAAATCGATGGAAATATATTCTCCAAGCAGGTCGTCGACCTGCTTTTATTATTTTCTGATATTATGAGTTATATGTGATAATTCAGTTGAATTCGTAAATTCGAAGAGATGGAGTGACATCTGTGAAGAAATCATTTCTCGCCATTATGACCATGAGTACGTTGGCGCTGGCCGCAGTCGTCGGTTGCGGCACATCCAACAGCACCGGCAACAGTGCGGGTGCGGAGAACAGTACGTCGGGCAACAGCACCAGTGGAGACAAGACGAGTGCCATCGGGGTAACGGCGAAAGTGGATACCAACGCGACGCCGAGCCCCGATAAGATTGTCGTAGGCACGGACAACACGTATCCCCCAATGGAATATATGGATCCGAATGATCCGAGCAAGCTGATTGGATTTGATGTTGATCTTGGCGACGCACTTTCCAAGTATTTGCACAAGGAGATTGTCTGGAAGCCAACACAGTGGGACGGCATCATCCCTGGGTTGACGTCGGATAAATACGACCTGATTATCTCTTCCATGAACGACACGGAAGAACGTCGAAAGACCATTGATTTTGTGGACTATGGCAACTGGGGGCAAGCCATCGTTGTGAAAGCAGATAGCAACGATTCCATTCACACGATAAACGACCTGAAGGGTAAGACCGTTGGGGTACAGATTGCCACAACCAGCGATGAAGCGCTGAAAAAGGAAGGCGGCGTAACCATTAAGGAATACAACACGTTCCCAGATGCGTTTCAGGACTTGGCGAACGGACGACTGGACGCTGCGGTCGTCGACGAATCCGTTGCTCGGTACTACGTGAACATTCAGTCTGGTAAATACAAAATCGTGGGTCAGACGTTCATGTCTCTCCCTGTCGGTATCGGCCTCAGGAAGGACGAGACGCAACTCGAGTCAGATATCAAGAAAGCACTGAATGAAATGAAGGCAGATGGTACGTACAACAAGATCTACGCGTACTGGTTCGGGTCTAAATAGCCTAGGGGAGCGCCTCCATGAGCTACATTCACTTTGTGATGCAGTTTTTCTCGCTCTTTCTCCAGGGGACTGTGGTGACAGTACAGGTCACCATCTGTGGACTGTTACTTGGTCTTGTGCTCGGCGTGGTTGCTGCGCTGATGAACATATCCAAGCTTCCAGTACTGCCCTGGATCGCTCGGCTGTATACGTGGGCCATTCGCGGTACGCCATTGCTGGTTCAAATCCTGATTATATACGCTGGACTTCCCCAAATTGGGATTAACATGAATGCATTTGTGTCTGGTGTATTGGCACTGGGAATCAACGCAGGGGCCTACATCGCCGAGATTGTCCGTGCAGGTATTCTTTCCATTGATCCCGGGCAAATGGAAGCCGCTGAGTCGCTCGGTATGCGGTATGGGTTAGCCATGCGACGCATCATTTTTCCGCAGGCATATCGCCGGTTGCTGCCGCCGTTGGTCAATGAATTTGTGGCCTTGCTGAAGGACTCATCGCTGGTTTCCACGATGGCCCTGACCGAGCTGCTCCGGGTTGGCCAACAGGTTTCTGCTGCGACATTCAAACCTATGCAGACGTACATCACGGTGGGTTTGTTCTACTTGATGATGACATCCATCATTGTCTTCATCTCCAGCCGGATTGAGCGGAGACTGGAGGTGCGGAGCTAATGGCAACACGCGTGACGAACGAGTTGGTGTTGCGGGGTATTGGCGTGGAGAAGGCGTTTGGCACCCTCAAGGTGCTGCAGGGCGTCGACGTCGACGTGCACCGCGGTGAGGTGCTCGCGGTGATTGGTCCGAGCGGATCTGGGAAATCCACGTTACTACGTTGCTTCAATGGACTGGAGACAGCGACTGGCGGTACCATTGAACTACTCGGGCAGCCAATCAGCCGCAACAAGAAAGAGTTGGCGAAGCAACGTGAACGGCTCGGTATGGTGTTCCAACGGTTTCACCTCTTTCCGCACCTGACGGCGCTCGAAAACATCATTGAGGCGCCGATTCACGTGAAAGGATTGAAGAAACAGGAAGCATTGAAGATGGCCTACGAGTTGTTGGATAAAATTGGTTTGCGGGACAAAGCGGACGTGTACCCCTCCAAACTGTCCGGAGGGCAGCAACAGCGAGTGGCCATCGCGCGGGCCCTGGCGATGCAACCGGAGGTCTTGTTGCTGGACGAACCGACGTCTGCGCTAGATCCGGAGCTGGTCGGGGAAGTATTGCAAGTCATTCAGAAGCTGGCGCAGGAAGGGATGACGATGGTTCTCGTCACGCACGAAATGGCGTTTGCCAAGCGCGTGGCAGATAGAGTGATCTTCATGGAGGATGGAAAAATCGTGGAGCAGGGTCCACCTGAACAGTTGTTTGACCATCCACAGTCTGACCGAACGCGTCGCTTCCTCAGAGAGTTGCATGCAAAAGAAGATGTGTGACGATGCCCGAGCGGGTCTACGAAACCCGCTCGTTTGTTTCATCACAACATCACGTCGTGCTGGACCATTCCGGAGGAATCTCGAAAATCTCCCCGATAGGAAGCTACCTATTCCATCACAGCAAGCGGACACCGGCAGCCGCCAAGACACCCACAATCATGGTCCACAGGGGATTTTTTGTGAAAAATGCCACCACAAAGGCCAGCACTGTCGCGACGAGGAACGCGACGTCAATGCCGTGGGCTGGATTCACGTGCGAGAAGATGGCGGGACCAATCATGGCGGCAAACACGCCAACCGGTATATAATCCAGGCCTTGCTTTAACCGTGGAGTGAGCTTGATGCGTCGACCCAGCACGATGAACGGAAACCGCGTTGCATAGGTAGCGAGCGAGACGAGAGCGACCAGCCACAGAAACGATCCGTGGGTCATGCACTCACCTCCTCCGCGGATTTCGTGCTGGTGATGGGCGCCGTCACGCCAAATGTAAACGCGATGATGGCGCCGACCAGCACTGCTCCGGTAGTTCCGTACCAGTTGCCGGCGGCGATTGCGCCGAGCAATGCGACGACGCCAGCTGAGACCCGGCGTGGGCAGGTCCACTGTGCGATGAACAAGCCGGTAAACGCGCCGATGTACGCGAAGTCCAGGCCAAACGTTTCTGGGTGGTTGATAAATCCACCGAGCAGGTAGCCGAGGGCGGAGCTCACGAACCACGGGATGAAGACGGCACATCCAGCGCCAGCGAAATACCAGGAGGAAATCGTCCGCGCTCTGGCGGCAACAATTGAGATACTGTAGCACTCGTCCGTCAAACCATGTGACAGGAAGACCAGTGGCCGCCAGGAGATGTGGCGCAAGTAGGGGCCCAGTGACAGTCCGTACAGGATTTGTCGCGCGTTTAACAGGAACACACTACTGACAATGACTGCGAGAACAGCGCCTTGCTGGAGCAGGGCAAGCACCGTGAATTGCGACGCACCAGCAAACAAGAAGACCGACAAGGAAAGAGTCTGCACGATGGATAGGTGGTTTGTGGTGTGGGCCAACGCGCCGTACGCCACACCATAGACGAAGACGCTGACAGACAGGGGAAACCCATCCGCCAAAGCAGCAACAAAGTCCTTCTGCAATCCCCGTTGGTGTGATACGCTTGTGGGAGACCCTGTCGCGCCGAATTCCATGCGGTCACTTTCCTTTCTTTTCTGTATATTATAACATCTATCTGTATCATATATTGAACACGTAGAGAGGCACAAGATGGATCGAGATGAAATTTCCTTACGTATTGGCGAACGCCTGAAACAACTGCGTCAACGCCGAAGCCTTAGCCTCGACGCATTGGCGCAACTCACCGGCGTAAGCAAGCCGATGTTAGCGCAAATCGAACGAGGGGCATCCAATCCGACCGTCGCGACATTGTGGAAGGTAGCGGCCGGTTTAAACGTGCCATTTACTGCATTTGTCGCAGACCATCAGACCGCGCGACTGGTTCGGGCGCACGAGCAAACTGCGTTTTACGAAGACAACGGCCGCTTCCAGGTCTTTAGCACGTACGCGTCCCCGGATGGACAAGTGGAGCTGTTTCGATTGACGTTGCTGCCTGGCGCGTCCCGGGATGCAGAGGCGCATCCCACAGGAGTGACGGAGAGTTTAACGGTGACGCGCGGCTGTCTTCTGGTTCGCGTCTCCGGCGTCGACTACTGCTTGAACAAAGGAGACGCCCTGCACTTTCAGGCAGACGTCACCCATTCCTACCGCAACGCAGGAACTGAAACCTGCGAAGCGAACATGGCGATTTTTTACGCGGTTCCGTGAGCCACTTTGGAATGCTCGTTCGTTCTGTCACATGTGTAAGAGGTAGGAAGGAGAAGGAGAGATGGCCGTGACCTTGACGAGCACGCTGACAGAGGAACTGACTCTGTTTCGACGGACGTTGCATCAGCATCCAGAACTCAGCCTGGAGGAGTACGAAACGACCCGGCGAATTCGGGCGTTCCTGGACAAGCACGGCATTGAGCAACTCGATTATCCGCTGGAGACTGGCGTGCTGGCCGTCGTGCGTGGCAAGCAACCCGGTCCTTGTGTCGCCGTGCGAGCGGACATCGACGCACTCCCGATTCACGAAGAAACAGGCCTGCCGTACGCGTCCCAAGTGGCCGGAAAGATGCATGCGTGTGGACACGACTTTCACACCGCTTGTGCGCTGGGGGCTGCTGTGCTGGCCAAGACAGTCGCCGACAGTGACGCATCGTTTGTCGGTTCCATCCTGTTTGTCTTTCAACCGGCAGAAGAAGCCGGGGTCGGTGCGAACATGGTGTATGATACAGGTGTGTTCCAGGACTTCCAGGTGGGCGCCATCATCGGAGAGCACAACAACCCGCACCTCGAGTTCGGGAAAATTGGCGTGAAATCGGGCCCGTTGATGGGGAGTGTCGACGAGTTCCGGATTGTCATCAAGGGCGTTGGCGGACATGCTGCGATACCGCATCTGGCGGTGGATCCGATTCTCGTCGGCGCAAACATTGTCGCCGGCCTCCAACACGTTGTGAGTCGAGCCGTGTCTCCGCTCGATTCGGTGGTTGTCACCGTCGGGCAGTTCAATGCGGGAACCGCCCGCAACGTCATTCCGCCGCACGCGGTTCTGGAAGGTACAGTGCGTTGTCTCCAGCCAGAGGTTCAAGACTTGGTTGAACGGCGCTTTACGGAGTTTGTGCACGACACAGCCAAAGCGTACGGGGCCAAGGCGGAGGTGGAATACGAACGTCAGCTCCCCGTTGTCGTCAACGATGAAGCGGTCGCCTCCGTGGTTTGGGACAGCGCAGTGAAGGTAGTTGGCGCCGACAACGTGGTGGTGGCTACCCCTACGCTGGGAGGCGAGGATTTCGCACAGTATCAGCAACACCTGCCGGGTTGTTTCTTCTGGGTTGGGACAGGCAAGCGGTACGGTTGGCACCATCCTTCCTTCGACGTGGATGAACGCATGATTTCCACTACCAGTCAGCTGTTTGTGGAAGCAGCGCTGGAGTGGTTACGGCGTAACGCGTAAGAGAATTCCTTTTGATGTGGAGAGATAGACCATGAAAATTGCGTCGTCAGTGCTTGATTTGATTGGAAATACGCCGATTGTCAGGCTCAATCGGATTCCAGATCCGAACGGAGCCTCTGTCTATATGAAGTTGGAATCGTTTAACCCAGGGGGCAGTGTAAAGGACAGAGCAGCCTATCAGATGATTCTACAAGCGGAACAAGAGGGGAAGCTGCGGCCGGGACAAACCACTGTCATCGAACCGACGTCTGGCAATACAGGCATCGGTCTCGCCATGGTGTGTGCGGCGCGCGGTTATCGCTGCATCATCACCATGCCGGACAACGCAACAGAAGAGCGGGTGAAGATCCTCAAGGCCTACGGGGCGGAGGTGTACTTAACACCGGCTGCCCTGCGCATGCAAGGCGCCATCGACGAGGCCATCCGCATCTCGGAGTCGATAGAGGACAGTTTCATTCCGATGCAATTTGAAAATCCGGCGAATCCCGATGCGCACCGCGGGACGACAGCGCTCGAGATCATCGACGCGTTTGATGGTCAGCTGGACGTGTTCTGCTTGACAGCAGGAACGGGCGGAACGGTCACAGGAACCGGTGAAGTCTTGAAGGAGAGAATCCCAGGGCTGAAGATTTTCGTGGTGGAGCCGGCGGGATCGCCCGTGTTGTCGGGAGGTAAACCAGGGCCTCACAAGATTCCGGGGACAGGGCCAGGGTTCATTCCCAAGGTGCTGAATCGGGACATTTACGACGACATTTTGTTGATTCAGGACGAGGATGCTGAAACGATGGCTCGGCGGTTGGCGGCAGAAGAAGGCATTCTGGTCGGTACCTCAAGTGCGGCCTCGGCACACTTCGCCGTGGAAATTGCGAGAACACTGCCGAAAGAAGCGCGTGTTCTGTGCATGGCGCCGGACACGGGAGAGCGGTACTTGTCTTCAGACCTGTTTCCGAGATGACTTCTCCGTCTGCTAAAATATGTATTTTAAAAATAGAGAATGCTTACGTTGTACTTAAAAAAAGATAGGCCAAAAGGCCCATGCAAAGACGCGGCTGGTCGCCTTATACTGTTGGTGTGTAGCAGCGACCTACACTGTACCAATAACCCCTATATTCGCGTTTTTCACGCACCGCCCGATGAAAGGGGCGGATATTTTTTTGATGATGCGGGTGCGGAGGAGAGACGTATACAAGGGGCCGTCCCAAAAGTGCGAAAACACTTAGGGCAGCCCTATGGTCATCGATTCTGTTTCGCGATATTCCTGTACTTTCGGCTTACCGACGACTGGCTGATGCCGAGAGCCTCGGCGGCCCTGCTGGTAGTACCGTATTTTGCCATAGCCAGTGCAATCAGCTCCGCTTCCACCTGTGAAATCGCGTCTTTGAGCGGGATGACCTGTTCAAAGCGCGATGGCGAAGGAGTACGTCCGTGGCTAGAGTGTCGCTGTGTCTTCTGGCTGTTCATCAGGACGTTCTCGACGACCAGAGCGTCAATCACTTCCCCGTCGTTTTTAATCGCCATTCGCTGAACCACGTTTTGAAGCTCACGTACATTTCCCGGAAATTCATACGCTTCCAGCAACTCGATGGCGGAACGTGAAAATCGGAGGTTTCGCTGATATCTCTGATTGAATTGGTGCAGGAAGTGGTTCGCCAGGACAGCAATGTCTTCCTTGCGCTCTCTCAGGGGCGGTACTTCAATGGGGAATACGTTGATGCGATAATACAAGTCTGCGCGAAATTCTCCCTTGTTGACCAACTCCACAAGAGACCGGTTGGCTGCGGCGATGATTTGGACGTCGAATTTTACGGGCGTTGTACCGCCAACCGGATACACTTCCCGTTCCTGAATCGCTCGTAGGAGTTTGCTCTGAATCCCGAATGGGAGATCCGAAATTTCATCCAGGAACAAGGTACCCTTGTGAGCTTTCACAAACAGGCCGATTTTTCCATCTTGCTTCGCACCGGAAAATGCGCCTCTTTCATATCCAAAGAGTTCGCTCTCGAGCAAAGCTTCGGGGATGGCGGCACAGTTGATCTTCACAAATGGCTGATGGCGGCGCTCACTGAGCGAGTGAATCGCGTTGGCGATAATCTCTTTCCCCACGCCCGATTCCCCGGTCAGTAGAACCGTGGTGGAAAACTGTGCAACTCGCTCAGCTTCTCGCATGACTTCGTGCATTGCGGTGCTCACGTAGATGGGGACCGTGCCAGTGCGTTGCGTGACGCGCTGGCGGAGTCCCTCCAGTTCGCGGCGGTAATCCTCACTCTGTTTGCGCGTTCTCTCGAGCTCGCTTTGCAGTCTTGAGACTTCGGTCAAATCCCGCGAAGCGACCACAATCCGTTCCAGTTTTCCCTTCTTCGTGAAGATGGGATTTCCAGCACAAACCATGGGGTACTCGCTTTCGTTGTGCATGAGGGAGACCTTCCGTCGTGTGCTCTGCACTTCGCGGATGACCTGGCAGACGAGTGCTCCGCACGCATTGTACTTCAAAATCTCCTCGCCAATCAGTTCGTGGGGAGGTTGTTTCCAATGCGCGGCGATGTAGTGTTGGCTTGCCCGCAGCAACTTACCTTCGGCGTCGACCACGATGATTTCGTCGTATATGGTCGACAAAATGGCCTCCAAGTCTTGATTCAGTTGACGAACGGAATCCAATTCCAGGGCCATGGATTCGACAGACGGGAGGTCTTGTAAAACCAGTGCAACGCCCGAAATTGAATTGTTGTTGACGAGAGGGACAAAGTCCACCAGGAGTGCAGGTTGACCGTTTTTCGCCGTTATCACCTGGTTGAGCAGCGCGTTGTGTGTGTTTTGCACATACTGGAAGAATCGTGAGCCGAGCAGGTCGTTCATGCGGATGCGGCCCAAATCGGATTCGGTCATGCGAAGCATTCGCAGGGCTTCTTTGTTGCTATTCACCACTGCATAGTTCAGGTCCACAATCATAAGCCCGCGGGGGATGGACGAAAACAGCTTCCGAAGCCAGGCGACGTCGCTGTTTGGTTCGGCAGACACCATCGTCAGGAGAAAATCTTCGCGCAGAATGTACTTCAGGCCGGTGTCGGTGCTGACCAACGTCACTTCGTCGGCCAACACGTCGAGCGCCTGAGCGGTCAGTTCATCCAAGGACACAACGCGCAGAGGCGGACCGGTGATGAGCGGTTCCAGCGACCACTCTTCTCTCGGTCCCTGCATCGCCAGCAATAGCGCGAAGCTCTTCACAGGGAAGAGTTTGTCCTGCTGCGCCATGAACACAACCGTATGGTCCTCCACGCGAATGCGCTCGCATGCCTCGTCGAGGTTTGTGGATTCGTCAATGACGACGGGATCTCGAAGATAGGTTGACAAATTCAATCGCGAAAACACTCCTTATTCATCCGTGCATCACTTATGCAACGGTGACGTATCCGTTTGTTGTCAACATATCACTGGGTGCCTATTTTATCAATCATTCTGAATTGGCATACATTTTGCATGGACGAATAGACGCACGGTCAGAGAGGAGGCGATAGAGTTGCTGCAGGACAGTTCGACGTTTCTTTACAGCAATCCGGACTACGACGCTGCTGCGGTCGTGCTGTTCGGGGTTCCGATGGACTATACGGTGTGTTTTCGACCGGGTGCGAGGTTTGGTCCGGCTCAGATTCGCCAGGCGTCTTACGGTTTGGAGCACTACAGCCTTCAGTTCGGCGACACGTTGTTGCACCGTTCATACCACGATGCCGGAGATTTGGTTCTGCCGTTCGGAAACGTCAACGAAAGCCTGTCCCGTACAGAAGCGTACGTCCGTACTTTGATGAAAGGTGGAAAGGTTCCCTTTGTACTCGGAGGCGAGCACCTCATCTCGTTGCCCGTCATCCGGGCGGTGCATGAACAGTTCCCCGATGTCCACGTACTCCACTTCGACGCCCACGCGGACCTCGCTGACGTTTACTTTGGGGAATCGGTCACTCATGCGACGGTCATGCGGAGGGTCCTCGACTTCCTGCCGAGTTCCCAATTTGCCCAGTTTGGTATCCGCTCGGCCGATTTGCCTGAAGTCGAGTTTGCGGCGAACCTTCGCCACTTCCCAATGGAGGTTGTGAAACCGTTGGAACAGGTGCTGTCTGACTTGGATCCGGCAACGCCGTTGTACGTGTCCGTCGATGTCGACGTGTTGGATCCGGCATTTGCCCCTGGTACGGGGACGCCGGAAGCCGGGGGGATTACACCGCAAGAACTGTTCTCTGCGTTCGGGTTGCTCCGAGGCAGAAACGTCGTCGGTGCTGATTTGGTGGAAGTTGCGCCTCAGTTGGATCCGACAGGATGCACTTCCGTTCTCGGCGCAAAAATTGTTCGCGAAATGCTGGTCACGTTGTTCGAATGGGCCACGGACTTCGCGGCCGTGCCCGAATCTACGAGTCACGTGCACCGGGCGTAAACAGTAGATGGAGGAGAACAAACATGCCGAATTACGAAAGCGTACGCAACTACACAGAGAAGGTGTTGTCTCTCATCTCGCAAGACGAAATTGACAGCGATGCGGCCAAGTGGGTCACGAAGGAAACGTTGGATGGGTTCCGCGAATACGTGAACCCCGGGTTTTTGGAATATCGGAAGTCGGTCACGCTCGGTACGCTCGATGCAGCCGTTGAGTGGGCGGACTCTGGTCCCAACGGTTTTCGCGACGTCAACGGCAAGGAATACATCGACTGCTTGGGCGGGTTCGGAATTTATAACGTTGGGCACCGCCATCCGAAAGTCGTCAAAGCCGTGGTAGACCAGTTGAATCGCCAAGCTTTGCACAGTCAGGATCTGCTCGATCCGCTCCGCGCCATGCTGGCAAAAATCCTCGCCGACATCACGCCTGGCGACTTAAAGTACTCTTTCTTCACGAACAGCGGCACGGAATCCGTCGAAGCTGCGCTGAAACTGGCCCGCGCGTACAATCCGTCAAAGCCTACGATTCTCGCTGCAACGAAGGCGTTCCACGGGAAGAGTTACGGTTCCTTGGCGGGAACTGCCAAGGGAGTGTTTCGCCGCCCTTTCATGCCCATGATGCCTGGCTTCCGCCACATTGCATTCAACGACATCGACATGCTGCACAAGACGATGCATGCGTGCAAGATGGTCGGAGAAGACGTCGGTGCCGTGTTGCTCGAGCCGATACAGGGAGAAGGCGGCGTGAACATTCCGGAAGACGACTACTTGCCGACCGTCCGGGAACTGTGTAACCAGTACGGCGCCTTGCTGATCCTGGACGAAGTCCAGACGGGCATGGGGCGCACGGGCAAGATGTTCTGCAGCGAACATTACGACGTCGCTCCGGACATTTTGTGCCTCGCCAAGTCGTTTGGCGGAGGTGTCATGCCTGCGGGGGCGACGGTCGCGACGGAGGAAGTGTTCTCTCGACTGTTTGACAATCCGTTCCTGCACACCACAACGTTCGGGGGCAACCCGCTGGCATGTGCGGCTGCGATTGCGAACATCCACGTACTGATTGAAGAAAACCTTCCCGCGCGCGCGGATGAACTCGGGAGGTACATGTTGGACGGTCTGCGCGAAGCGGTCAAAGGGCACGAAGATAAAGTGCTCGATGTCCGTGGCAAAGGGTTGTTGATGGCGTTGGAGTTCGTCGACGATGCCATCGGATTCGAGGTGGCGAAGCATATGTTCGAAAACGGCGTGCTGGTTGCAGGAACACTGGTGAACGCGAAGGTGATTCGGGTGGAGCCGCCGCTCACCATTTTGCACGAACAGGCGGATCGGGTGTTTGAAGTGTTGGCTGACGCATTGGAAAACACGCGAGTGACTGTATGAGTGACAGGACGGTGGGACGGGGTATGGCTACGGCCTTTCCCACCGACATCTCGTTCTGAAGATTCGGAAGGGCGGCGATACATGACATGTCCGGGAAGAATCAATTGAAGCACAACGTCCTATCGAAAGCGGATTCAGTCATTATGGGGATTGCGGGAACTGCCCCGGCCTATTCACTGTCAGCGAGTACGGCGGCACTGATTGGTGCAGTCGGCTTGATGGGGCCAGGGTCCATCCTGTACGCAGCCATTGTCATGTTCGGCATTGCCTTTGCGTTTATGTACCTCAACCGCTGGCGCTCTGACGCAGGGGCGAGTTATGCGTGGGTAGGCCGCGCGATGAATCCCTCACTTGGGTTTATGAGCGGATGGGGACTGATTGTTGCGACGTGTTTGTTCATGATTGCTGGTTCGCTCCCCGCTGGCTCCGTAACGCTGGATTTGTTGGCGCCATCCCTGAAGGACAACGTGATGGCCGTGACCTTGGTCGGCGCAGTATGGTTTCTCGCCATGAACGTGCTCATCATGGTTGGCATTCAAATCACGGCAAAATTCCAGAAGGTCATGACGATTGTCGAAGTCGCCGCGCTGATGGTGATTGCGGTCGGAGCCTTTGTCAGGTTTTCCGCCCACCCTGTTCAGCCCTTCTCGTGGTCCTGGTTTGCACCAACTGGCTTCAACTTCAACACGTTCATGGCGGGTTCTCTTGTGGCCGTCTTTTATTACTGGGGCTGGGACGTGACGGCGAATCTAACGGAAGAAACAGAAGACCGGACTCGCGCTCCCGGGCTAGGCGGTGTACTCGGCATGATAGGCATCTTTGTGCTGTTTGAACTCATGCAAGTGGCCATGCAAATGGGGTTATCGGCGGATCAGATTACCAGCGCGAGCACAAACCTGTTGCCCGTTGTCGGTGACATGATTTTTCCGCGCCCTTGGGGAAATATCGCCATCTTGGCGGTCCTCATCAGCACGGTTGCCACGCTGGAAACTTCGTTGTTACAGGCGAGCCGGACGCTGTTTGCAATGGGACGTGACCGGGTGATTAGCGCAAAGTTCGGAGAACTTCACCCACGCTTCCAAACCCCGTGGTTGGCCGGCATTGTGATTGGAATTATTGCGTTGATGATGTTTGTTCTCTCAAGTTTCAGTTCCGGGGTCAACACGCTCATGACCGATGCCATCAACGCCATTGGACTGCAGATAGCGTTCTACTACGGCCTGACTGGATTTTCCTGTGCCTGGTACTACCGACGGCTCTTGACGCGTGACATCAAAACCTTTTTCATGCGGGGACTGTGGCCAGTGGGCGCCTCCGTGTTCCTGTGGTGCGTTGCGTTGTACGACATCCCGCAGTTGGGGCTTTTGACCGACACCATTGGAATTGGCCTGCTGATTATCGGCCTCGTTCCATTGGTGTATTATCGGCTGAAATACCGAAGCCCGTTTTATTCTTCCGGACTCGAATTCAGCAGTGCTGAGACGGTTTCTGCGCCAACGACACCGGTTTAAATTCATTGCAGGAGGGATTCAAGTGGATAATTATCTCGCGAATTTGAGACGCGCAAACGATGGAACCTGCTTGATGTACATCAATGGAGAGTGGACGTCAGCATGGGACGGAGGACGGCGCCCCGTCGTCAATCCAGCCAACGGTGAAGTGGTGGCGTACGTGGCTGAAGGTACGATGCAGGACGCGGACAGGGCGATTCGTGCCGCTCGCCGCGCGTTCGACGAAGGCGGCTGGGCGGAGACGACAGCGCAGGACCGGGCGAGGATACTCTTCCGCGCTGCAGAAGCCATCGAAGCCAACGCGGCAGAACTCGCAGCACTGGACACCCTGTCCTGCGGCAAGCCACTGCGCGAGTCAGAAGCGGATGTCACCGATGCCGCCAACTGCTTCCGCTATTACGCGGGACTGGCCACCAAACCCACTGGTCAGGCTTTTGACGTTCCGGCTCCATCGCAGACGTTTGTGGTGCGTGAACCTGTGGGCGTTTGCGGCCAAATTATCCCTTGGAACTACCCGCTCCTCATGGCGGCTTGGAAGCTGGCTCCGGCGTTGGCTGCGGGCAACGTCTGTATTCTCAAACCATCGGAACTCACCCCGCTCTCCGCGCTGCGACTAGCAGCCTTGTTGGAAGAGGCGGACATTCCACCAGGGGTCGTCAACGTGCTTTTAGGGGCGGGACCTGTCGTGGGGAACGCGCTCGCCGAGAGCCATTTGGTAGACAAAGTCGCGTTTACGGGAGGCACGGTGACTGGGCGCAAGATTATGCAGGCCGCGACGGGGAATCTCAAAAAGATCTCGCTAGAGCTAGGCGGAAAGTCGCCAAACATTGTCTTTGCGGACGCCGACTTCGAGACTGCCGTCGACTATGCATTGTTTGGCATCTACGTCAACACTGGCCAAGTTTGCTCGGCGGGTTCACGGTTATTGCTGGAGGAATCCCTTTATGACCGCTTCATGGAACGGCTCGTGGAACGAGCGAAGCAGATCCGGGTTGGAGACGGATTTCATCCAGATACGGAGATGGGACCACTGGTCTCTGCGCAGCATTTGTCCAAGGTGCAGCAGTACATTGCACTTGGGCTGGAAGAAGGTGCACGCCTGGCTTGTGGCGGCAGCCGCCCTGCGGGGTTGCCTGAGCGGGGGAACTTCCTGGAGCCCACCATCTTTGTGGACACCCGCCCTGACATGAGGATTGTCCAAGAAGAGATTTTTGGGCCTGTGTTGGTGGTACAGACATTCAAGGATGAGGAGGACGCGGTTCGGCTGGCAAACGATACGGTCTATGGGCTCGCCGCCGGCGTTTTTACGGCTGACACAGCGAAAGCACACCGCGTGATCAAGCGCGTTCGCGCCGGCATCACCTGGATCAACACGTACCACCCGACGTACAACGAGGCGCCGTGGGGCGGATACAAGCAGTCCGGCATCGGACGTGAACTCGGGACGTTCGGCTATGAAGAGTACACGGAAGTCAAGCAAATCAACGTGAATCTTGCAGTAGAACCGACAGGTTGGTATCGGAGGTAAGTTTCATCGGGATCTACGCACGTTGAAATTCGATGTACGTCCACTTGACGGGATTGAGGTGAAGTGTCTATGGACCCGAATGTCACAATGGACAGGGATGCGGAGGACCTGGCTCGGTTCGGATACAAGCAGGAGCTGAAGAGAAATCTATCGTTTATATCCAACTTTGCCATTGCGTTCTCATTCATCTCAGCGACGACAGGAATTTTTAGTTTGTTTGGGTATGGCCTGACCACAGGAGGACCAGCCTTTGTATGGACTTGGCCGATTGTTTTTGTCGGGCAATTACTGGTCGGTCTTTCAATGGGAGAGGTTGCGTCTCACTACCCGATTGCGGGCTCCATCTACCAGTGGGGGAAACGGTTGGTGAGTCCGACCTATGCCTGGTTCGCAGGGTGGATGTACTTGATTGCACTGCTTGCAACCATTGCAGCTGTCGACTTTGGCGCTGCTCCATACATTGCTCAGTTTGTTGGTTGGGATGCCAGCAGCCAGACCGTGTTGGTGCTCATCACAGCCGTGATCATCCTGTTGCAGACGGTCTTGAACGTGTACGGCGTTAAAGTCGTCGCCTTCATTAACAATGTTGGAATGGTGGCCGAGATTGTCGCCATGATTGTTCTGGCTGGCGCGCTCTATGCGTTTGGGATGCACCACAGCTTTTCGTACACGTTCAATACTGGAGGGACAGGGGCGAAAGGCGGGAGTTACCTGCCGGTGTTTCTCGCTGCAATGCTGACATCCACATGGGTGCTGTACGGGTTTGACTCGGCAGGCAGCCTGGCCGAGGAAGTGATTAACCCCCGTCGCGTCGTTCCGCGGGCTATCATCTCGGCACTCGGCCTCACGTTTGTCATCGGCGCCCTCGCGCTCTGGGCGTTTGTACTCAGCATTCCGAACCTCTCCGACGTGCTGAAGGCTGATGTTCCGCTCACGTATATCTTGCAGACGAATTTAGGGAGCGGTGTGGCATCTGCTTTCATTGGGGTTGCAGTGATTGCCATCTTTGTCTGCGGTACAGCGGTTCAGGCTACCGTGTCGCGGCTTCTGTACTCGTTCGGCCGCGACCAAAAAATCCCTTTGTCCAGGCTCTGGGTACACGTGTCGAGGCGGTTCGACACGCCAGTGCCAGCCATCGTTTTCAGTGGTTTGTTCGCCGTTCTCCTGATTCTGTCAGCGTCTGCAGAGGCGTACATCGTCAACATCTGCGTGGTGGGCATGTATCTGGCCTATCTCAGTGTCCCGGTGGGCTGTTTGATTGCCAGACGCCGGGGGTGGAACTCCACCGCGTCGCCGTGGAACCTCGGTCGCTTTGGCCTGCCTATCAACCTTGTTGCGGCTGCTTGGGGAATCTTCGTCGTCATCAACTTGTGTTGGCCCCGCAATCCCGGAACGCCGTGGTACAGTAACTACTCTGTTCCGTTGTTGGCAGCGATTGCTATTGTGGTTGGCGCAATCTACTACTTCTCGGTGGTTCGTCCCCGTGAAGTGCAGAACACCGACATGAGACGTGTGGGGACATGACAGGTGATGGATGGAGGTAAGGTGTAGGGACAAAAATCGGCCCAATCCGGGCCGATTTTTGTCATGTCACAGGTTTTCACCGCATGTTCATCTGTACAGGTGTACAGGGCATGTAGTTGGACGTACTTGATATGAGAGGATGTTACTGAAAACTCAGTTGTTGATGGTGATGGTCGTATTGCCTTCGTTGGTGACGGCTTTGGAGCTGCCGGTCGATGTGCTTGCGCGGCTGCTTCCCGAAGCCGAAGCACCACTGGTGGAGCCGCTGACTGTCTTGCTGGATGTGAGCTGGCTTTTCAGCGTGGCGACCAGATTCTTCAACTCGTCCGCAGCTTTTTGCATCGCTGCAGTCTTTGCTTTCACACGGTTGTCGGCCGTGCGAACTGCCTGCAGTGCGCGTGCGAGGTCACCGTGCTTGCCGGCTTCCATGGAGGATTTGACCTGCTTATCTTCATCAGCTTGTGTGCTCAAAGCCTTTTTCAGATCTGTGAGGATGGTCTGAATCCCCTGATTTCCGGCTTGTACGGCGGTCGCATTGCCGCTGGCAATCGCTTGTTCCATGACTTGCACGTACGCTTGTCCCTGTTTCAACAGAGCCTGACGGGCGGCTTGTTCCGCCTTCTGGTCCTTATGTAGTTGGTCAATGGCAGCGTGCAACTGATTCAGCTGCGCTTTATGCGTATCTACGACAGCTTTTTTCTCACTGTGCTTGTTGTCGTTGTCCTTTTCAGCCTTTTTGTCATTGTCCTTCTCAGCCTTTTTGTCATTGTCCTTCTCAGCCTTTTTGTCATTGTCCTTCTCAGCCTTTTTGTCATTGTCCTTCTCTGCCTTTTTGTCCCCATGCGCGTGCGCGTGTTCCTTATCGTCCGCAGCTTTTGGCGCGGTGGGGGCTGTTGCAAACATGGTCAGCAGTTGATCCAGCTTTTGATTGTCCTCGTCGTGGTCCCGGTCTACGTGCCGCGTGGCCTCCACGTGTGTTTTGCCATGGTTGTCATCCGCATATGCGACACTCGTGTTGAGCACAAACGGGGCAGCGGCGCTGGCAGTCAGCAGAACGGTGGAAAGAGCGCAAATCGATTTTTTCACGTGAATTCCTCCTCGTGTAACGAAAACGAAATTTGTGTATTTCGGCGATTTGCAAAATCTCGATGAACGGATATCTAGCGAAATTTTGCAAAACACTCATTTTAGTTTTGAGAACAATCGTTCATATGTTTGCTCTCAATCCGTGCGTGTCAATGAAGTGTGTTGATAGCATTCACCAGTTGGTTGACGTTGTTTTGTGCTTCGCTTTTGACACTGCTGGGTACTGTGCTGTTCACCCCTTTCCCGTTGACCGCGTGGTGTGCGGGTGTGTTTGCAGGATTTGACCCTGTTTCTGCCACGCGATTCGTGGGAGCCGGGGTGAGGGGAACCGATTTGTGCACTGAATTGTCTGAGGAGCTGCCTCCTCCACATGCCGTCAACGCCAGCACCGGGAAAACGCAGACAACCAGCGCGCGAAGTCTTTTCATGTTCACAGTCATCATCCCCTTGTTCCTGACTCCCAAGATTCATTCATAGTTTCGAAGGGGAAGCGTGGGGTGTGAGGGTCGGTGAGTTTCGTCTCGTCAAATTTCGACATGATTGAGAAATGAAAATAGCCGCCAAGCGGCGACTATTCGGGGGTTTAGGGAATCTACAGTTGCGCTTCACAGACAGGTCTGCAGTCGGTACTTACTGAGTGAGTCTTCGATATCGTCGAGCATATCCTCGCAACGTTTCCAGGCCGTAGACCAAGCACGCAGCACCCACAAAAATGGCGACATGCCACAGTGCGTGAAGGAAACGTATGGATTCCATGCGTTGCTGTAACCCTGGAAAATAAGCGGAAACCAGCAAAATCACGCCTGCGTAGGCGAGGAGAGTTGCCTGGCCGGTTGTGCGTTTCACGAACTCACCCCTCCGTCATCCAGTTCTCGTACAGCCACGAATCCATGCGCCCACCACGCGGTTTGCAAGCCGACGAGGGCGCCAGCGAACAGGTATAACAAGTGCACCAGATAGTGATGGATTGGGCCGGTTTCGCTCCAGGCTTGCACACCTGGCCAGCAGGCCAGAATCAATGCCAGGACGGCAACGACAATGGTCGATGGAACGTACCGCATAGACTTCCTCCTTTGCCGACAGTACTCGGCAACCAACGCTGTCCTTGGGTGAGATGCCGGGGGGTGTCCCGGACTCACCTCTCTCACTCTAGTTATTGACAAATTGATCTGGTGATAAACTTGCAAGATGCCATCACAGCCGACATTTACGAAGGACGCCAGGTTCCATTCGGCTACACCGGAAGGTTTCGGAAGCGACCTACGACCTCGGTCGTGTCAAGGATACTGATGAACGCGTTTGGATCAATGCCGATGCACAGAGCTTTCAAGTCAGCGAGTTCGATACTGGTCAGTGTGCACATAAGAACACCCACCTCGGCATGCGTGTATGCGCCGGAGGCATTTATCAAGGTACTGCCGCGTTGCAGGTGATGGGTAATCGCCTGCGCAATGTCTGACGCCTTGGTGCTGACGATGAGGGCAGTTTTACGGTTTTGGTAATGCATGAGGGCGTTTATGACGCGAGACGTTGCAAACATGGCGACTAACGTATACATGCCTGCGGCGACACCGAAGACGGTCATGGACAAGAGGACGATGATGACATTAATCGCAAACGAAACTGCTCCGACGCTTTTGCCTGTTCGCCGGTGCAACACAAGGCTCAGGATGTCGGTGCCACCAGCGGAACCGCCGACGCGTAGAATGAGTCCACTTGACACGCCACCAAGAACGCCACCGTATAGGGCCACGAGCAGGGGGTCTTGAGGCAAGGTGAAGTGAATTTGAACGAGGTCGGTAAACGCGGAAAAGCCAACGATGCCGACGCCGGTCAGCAGGATGAAGCGCCGCCCGAGATCCCGATAACCCAAGATAAACAGCGGCACGTTGAAGAGAAAATACATGGTACCGATGGGCCAGTTGGTATAGTGGTGGATCATCTGTGCGAGACCTGTCAACCCACCGGCGAGAATGTGCCCCGGTACGAGCAAACTGTTGACAGAGACGGCGCCGATGAAACACCCCACGAGTACCAAGACCACCCGGATGATGTACGTCCACACCGGATGTTTGGTGGGCTGGATGATGTAATCCATGGACAATTTTTGTTGCTGCAAGGATAGTGCCCCCTTTGAACACGTGGATGCTGTGAGCGATGGCTCGAAGCGGCCAATTGCTCCTTTCGAACACGCACTAATAATGTATCGTACCTGTGGCGGTTGCCAAGTCCTGTGATGTCCTCGTGTATAATAAAACAAGTGGTTTCGGACAAAGTCGTGGAGGACGATTCATGAGCACGAAACATGAGAAAATCGTGAAATATATAGAGTCGCTTCCGGTCGGCACCAAAATCAGCGTCCGCCAAGTGGCGAAAGCCCTGCAGGTCAGCGAGGGCACGGCGTACAGAGCCATCAAGGAAGCAGAGGCACAAGGCCTTGTGAGCGCCATGGACCGCATTGGCACGGTGCGCATTGAACGGCAGCAAAAGAAAAACATAGAGCGCCTGACTTTCGCCGAAGTGGTCAACATTGTTGACGGCACGGTGCTCGGCGGGCGTGACGGGTTGCACAAGACGCTGCATAAGTTCGTCATCGGCGCCATGCAGTTGGAAGCTGCGGCGCGCTATATCGAACCCGGCAGCCTCATGATTGTTGGAAACCGCGAACTGGTCCAAAAGATGTCGTTGGAACACGGCGCGGCCGTGTTGATTACGGGCGGGTTTGAGGCGTCCGAAGAAGTGCAACAGTTGGCCAACGAACAGCAGTTGCCGATTATCTCGTGCACCTACGACACCTTTACCACGGCCACGCTGATTAACCGCGCTATCTACGACCGCCTTATCAAGAAAGATATCCTGTTTGTCGAGGATGTACTCGCAAATCAACAATTGGCGGCTTTGCATAGGGGACAAACGGTCAAAGACTATTTCACTATCGTCGAACAGACCGGACATGCGCGCCTGCCGGTGGTGGACGAGGATTTCCGTCTGGTCGGCATTGTCACCGCACGCGACGTGGCAGACGCTTCGGTCGACGACAGCATTGAGCAGTACATGTCCCGGCAGCTGCACGTCGTATCGCCAAAAACCCCGATTGCCTCGGCGGCGCACAAAATGGTCTGGGAAGGTATCGAGTTGCTTCCTGTGGTGCAGAATCGAAAGTTGGTCGGCGTGGTGAGCCGCCAGGACGTGATTAAAGCGTTGCAGCTGATGAACCGCCAGCCTCAGGTCGGCGAGACCGTCGAGGGCATGGTGGTGGGCGGCTTCGAAGAAGTCTGGAACGACGACAAGAGCTTGTCATTGTTCGGCGAGGTCAATGCACAGATGACAGGATCTGTGGGCACGCTCGCCATGGGGCCGCTGACCACCTTGATTGAACACAGCGCGGTCCTGTGCGTTCAGCGAAACCGCAAAGTGGATATGGTGGTGGAGAACGTCACGTTGTACTTCCTTAAACCGGTTGCGGTCGACACACGAATTGAAGTGCGAGCGCGCATTCTCGACTTCGGTCGGCGCTTTGCCAAAGTGGACGTCGAAGTATTTTCCGGTTCCGAGCGGACAGCGAAAGCGTTGTTGACGACCCAGATGCTGGAGAGGTGAGCTTTGTGGCTGATTTTGTACACCTGCACGTCCACAGCGAATACTCTCTACGCCAGGGCGCCGTCCGCATTGCGGATCTCGTTCGGAAGTGCCGCGAGCTGGACATGCCGGCCGTCGCTGTCACGGACACCAATGCGTTATACGGAGCGGTTACGTTTTACCGTGCGGCGAAGGCGGAGGGTGTGAAGCCGATTGTCGGTGTGCAACTCTCCGTTGGCTTCGACGAGGACAAGGACGTACTGAAGGAAGGACGTCCTGGCGGACCGGCTGTCGATGCCGCAGTATTGCTCGCCAAAGACTTTGCGGGATATCAAAACCTGGTGCGGTTGGTGACGTTGGCACAGTCGCGGCCGCGCCATCCCTTCGTGACGTTTTCGGAACTCGCCACGCACTCCCAGTCTCTGATTGCTTTGATTGCCGGCGGGGAATCTGAGATTCTGCGTCAATTTTCTGCGGGGAACCCGAGGCAAGCGGAAATCTGGTTGAATCGGTGGACGTCAGCCTGGCCAAAGGACGATTTATACATCGACATCCAGGATCACGGAATTCCCGAAGAGCGGCAAGGATTGCCGGCGTTGGTGCGTTGGGCGCGGGCACATCAGCAGCAGGTGGTGGCCACCAACGACGTCCACTACCTAGCGCCGGAAGATGCCGAGGTGCAGCGCGTCCTGGCTCAATTAGAGGGACACACCAACCCTCACCTGCTGAAAGGGGATCGCTACGACCTGGCTTCCCCAGCAGAGATGGTGCACAGGTTTACGCATCTGCCGGAAGCCGTCCGCAACACCCTGGTCATCGCAGATCAGTGCAACTTGGAACTGCCGGTGGGGCAAACACTGCTGCCCCAATACCCGACGCAAGGGGATGAGCCTTCCAGTCAGGTCCTCCGCCGAGCTGCCGAAGTGGGGGCTCGGCAGCGCTACGGCCAGATGTCTCCCGAAGTTCGCGAGCGGCTCGACTACGAGTTGTCGGTGATTGAGCGCCTGGGCTTCGCCGATTACTTTCTGGTGGTGGCGGACTTTATCCGGTACGCGCATAAGCACGGCATCTCCACGGGCCCGGGCCGCGGATCGGCAGCGGGAAGCCTCGTTGCGTACGCGCTGCGCATTACCGATGTGGATCCGCTGCGCCATAATCTGCTTTTTGAACGCTTTTTAAACCCTGAGCGCGTGTCTTGGCCGGACATTGACACGGACTTCGAGTACGAGCGGCGAGGTGAAGTTATTCAGTACGTGGTCAGCCGCTACGGTGCGGACAGAGTGGCACAAATCGGGACCTTTGGGACCCTGGCAGCACGCGCAGCCATTCGAGATGCGGGCCGGGTGCTGAAGACCGACCCGGCCGTGGTGGACCGGCTGGCGAAACTCATTCCGTCACATCCGGGCGTGACGTTGCAAAAGGCGTACGAGGAAGTGCTGGGGATTGAGGCACTGCTGCAATCCAATCCACATGCTCGACAAGTCTGGGACACAGCAAAGGGATTGGAAGGGTTTCCGCGGCATACGTCGGTGCACGCGGCAGGGGTGGTGATCTCACCCATTCCATTGACCGACCTGGTGCCGGTGCAGCCAGGTGCGGACGGTACGCCGGTGACACAGTATGCGATGGAAGATATCGAATACCTCGGCTTGATGAAGATGGACTTCCTAGGTTTGCGCACATTGACGTTGATTGACGCCTGTGTGGCCAGTGTTGAGCGAAGAACGGGGCGGCGGCTGGATTGGAAATCCATCTCTGAGTCGGACAAAAAGACGTTCGACATGCTCACGCGCGGCGAGACGGAAGGATGCTTTCAACTGGAGTCCGGCGGCGTGCGCCGCGTGTTGCGCGACTTGCGCCCAACGCGGCTGGACGATTTGGTGGCCGTGATTTCCCTGTACCGGCCCGGGCCGATGGAGAACATTCCCACGTTCATCGCGGCGAAACACGGTCGGACACCCATTCATTATCCACATCCGGATCTTGAACCAATATTGAAGGACACGTACGGCGTCATTGTGTACCAGGAACAGATCATGCAGATTGCCTCGTTGATGGCTGGGTTTACGCTCGGCCAGGCGGACCTGTTGCGGCGCGCCGTGGGGAAGAAAAAGCGGGATGTACTGGACGCCGAACGGTCTCGGTTCGTGGAAGGATGCCTACGCCGTGGATACGACGAAGCGGTGGCCAACAGTGTATACGACCTGATTGTTCGCTTCGCCGATTACGGCTTCAACCGATCCCACGCGGCCGCATACGCTGTGCTGGCGTACCGGACCGCGTATTTGCGCGCGCATCACACGCCTGACTTTTTGGCGGCCCTGCTCACGATGGTCATGGGCGATGCCGCCAAAACGCGGGATTATATCAGGATTGCCAAACAAAACGGCATCCGCGTGTTGCCGCCGAGCATACAAAAGAGCGACTACGGATACACCGCAGAATCCGAGCGGGTCATCCGAGCAGGATTGCTCAGTGTGCGCAATGTTGGCCGGGGCGCCGTCGACGCCATCCTGTCTGCGCGGCGCGAGGCGCCGTTCACCTCGTTGGCTGATTTCTTGCGCCGCGTGAATTCCCGGGCGTGCAACCGAAAGTCGGTAGAGAGTCTGCTGGAGGCCGGGGCGTTGTCCGAATTTCTGCCAGATGGCGCTTCGCTGGAAGCTGCGAAAGACATTCTCGAAGAGGCCTACCGGACGGCGGAAGAGGGCAAAGCGTTGGTTGGCCTGGGGCTGGACTTCCGTGATGGCACATCGTCGACCAGTGACACCGCGCCCATGATGCTATTCATTCGGTATGACTCTGGGAAACTGGGGGCAGATGGATTGAAGCGCATCCAGCAGGCCCTCAAGCGGCACACCGGCGACATCGGCGTTGCGCTGTACGATAGATCCCGCAAAAAGATGCGGATTCTGGAGTCAAAATGGAGTGTCACCCTTTCAGCGGAATTGATTGGGGAACTCGAAGAGCTCGTTGGGATTGGCAATGTGAAAACAGGGCATCAGCCCAGCAAAACAGGTCATTCATCACTGTGACGGTCTGTTTTGGGTGCGCAACAGATACCTTGTCGGCATAAATTGTGGACACAGCCCGTATCGTGGAATGGACGGCAGGTTGCGCTCCATGGTCTTGCGAGCGCGAGTATCCCGTTCGCCCTTGATACGTCCCTGCATTCTGGGCTTTGTCAGCGCTGTAAACATTCTAAGGGGAGGTGACTGGCTCTTCCCAAGCGGAGGGCCAGGCAAGTCATGAAGTCGACCATTGTAGAGTTGCTGGCCACAAGGGGTGTCACAGTACAGGACATTGCCGAGATTGTATACGAGTTGCAGCGCCCCTATTACAGCCAGCTGTCGTTAGAGGAATGTCTGGACAACGTGATGCACGTGCTCAACAAGCGCGAAGTGCAACATGCCATTTACACCGGCGTAGCCTTAGACATGCTCGCCGAGCAAAAGGCCTTACCTGCTCCGCTGCAGTCCATTATGGAGCAGGATGAACCGCTGTATGGCGTGGATGAGATCCTCGCCTTATCCATCACCAATGTGTACGGCTCCATTGGTTTGACCAACTTTGGTTATCTCGACAAGATGAAGGTGGGTGTGATTGGCCGACTCAACAATCACGGTTCCGCCATTCACGTGTTTTTGGACGACCTGATTGCCGGCGTGGCCGCGTCAGCAGCCGCGCGCCTGGCGCATCAACACGTGGCAAAGTCGTACGAGATGGACGATGACGCACCGCAAGAGTGAACGGTCTGGCGTGTGCAAAACACCGATTTCCAAAATCGTGATATAATGGGCGTTATCTCGAAGGAGATCCCGGTGTGTCAGTACAGCGGAAGCATCGAGTACTTCTTTGTTTGGCGGGATGTAGACACTGTGATATGATTTCATAGAAGTTCGTGTCCGCACCGGGGGTTAACGCTGACGAAGCGACACGCTTGACCCCTTTTCGGACATCCTGTAGAAGTTCGGGCATCATTGTCTCATCAGACCTAGGGATACCATACCTTGGAGTCGCAGGGAGAGAAGACTATGTGGACCGTGATCTACATCGCCCAGTCGGACAAACAGGCGGAGCAGATTCGCAACAAACTGATAGATGAAGGATTTTTGGTGAAAGTTCGTCAGACGAACGTTTCCAAGCAACAGTATGAGATTTTGGTACCAGAAGCGGAGCTCGATGAAGTGCAGGAAGTCTTGAACGACGTCCTTCACTCCTCCTTCGACCACCACAGCCAGCCCTGACGCGCCAACGCGAGCACCAGGCGCGTGGTTTGGCATGCTCATGTTGCCCGGAACGGAACACTGGGCCATGGACGGTGGCAGGGCATGGACAATGATGAGGTGACAAGGTGTTAAAAGACTTGTTCCATAAAAAACGTCATTATGCAACCATTGGCCGGCAGAGCGACGCGCAGCCGGGTGCGGGCGCCAAGGACGCCGCGAAAGATAACATTCCCAAAGGGCTTGTAAACAAATGTAAATCATGCGGATCGATTCTGATTGCAAGAGAATTACAGAAGAACGCGTACACGTGTCCGAACTGCGGGTACCATTTTCCCGTGGACGCTTACACCCGGGTTGCACTGACGCTGGACGACAACGCGTTTTTTGAGTATGACGCGGACGTCACGTCGGAAGATCCTCTCTCCTTTCCTGGCTATCCGGAGAAGATCAAGCAGGCACAGGAAGTCTCAGGTCTTCGCGAGGGTGTCGTGACGGGAGAGGGCACACTGGAAGGACACCCGGTGGTCATCGGTGTCATGGACAGCCGCTTCATTATGGGAAGCATGGGATCTGCCGTCGGCGAAAAGATTGCCCGCGCGATGGAGCGAGCCCTCGAGAAACGCTACCCGATGATTCTTTTCACAGCGTCTGGCGGGGCGCGCATGCAGGAGGGCATTCTGTCGCTGATGCAGATGGCCAAGACCAGTGCCGTATTGGAAAAAATGCACAACGAAGCGGTCTTGTTTATCTCCGTGATTACGCACCCTACCACCGGCGGGGTCAGCGCCAGCTTTGCCAGCCTTGGCGACATCATCATTGCGGAACCTGGCGCGTTGTTTGGTTTCGCAGGGCGCCGCGTGATTGAGCAGACAATTCGCCAGAAGTTACCGGACGACTTTCAGACTGCAGAATTTATGCTGAAACACGGAATGATTGATATGGTAGTTCCACGCAAAGATATGAAGTCAACGCTTGCGACCTTGCTCCGTGTGCACTCGGCAAGGGGGTGGGCGCGTGTTGAATGAGTTGGAGTTCGAAAAGCCGATTGTGGAGCTCAAACAGAAAATTGAAGAACTGCGCCGCTTTATGTCCACAAGCGGAATTGATTTGTCAGGGGAGTTAAAAAAGCTCGAAGATCGGCTGGAAGAGTTGACGGAGAGCGTCTATTCCAACTTATCACCCTGGCAGCGCGTGCAGCTCGCGCGACAACCCGGTCGCCCGACCACGCTAGATTTCATCCAGGGGATTTGCACAGAATTTGTTGAACTCCACGGCGACCGCAATTTCCGGGATGATCCCGCTATTGTCGGTGGCGTCGGACTGATAGGCGACAAACCGGTGACCATCATTGGGCACCAAAAGGGACATGACACGAAGGAGAATATTTACCGCAACTTCGGTATGGCCAATCCGGAAGGATATCGCAAAGCGTTGCGTCTTATGAAGCAGGCGGAGAAGTTTGGCCGTCCCGTTGTGTTCTTCATTGATACAAAAGGCGCCTATCCTGGCATGTCTGCGGAAGAACGCGGCATCAGCGAAGCGATTGCGACCAATTTGCGCGTGATGGCCGGACTGAAGACGCCGACGGTGTCGTTTGTCATTGGCGAAGGCGGCAGCGGGGGAGCGCTCGGACTGGGCGTGACGGACAGGATTTTTGTTGTCCAGTACGCCTGGTACTCTGTGATTGCGCCAGAATCAGCGGCAGCCATCCTGTGGAAGGACAGTGCACAAGGTCCGCGTGCGGCCGAAACGATGCGGATTACGGCGCAGGATTTACTGGAGCTCGGGATTGCCGATGAAGTCATCGAGGAACCTCGCGGTGGAGCTCAACAAAATCCGCAGGAAATGGTCGCTCGTGTCAAGGAAAAAGTATTGGAAAGTTTAGCAGAACTCACTCAGATCCCTATTGCCGAACTGTTGGATGCGCGGTACCATAAGTACAGGGATATGGGGATCTATAAGGAACGGTAAGGGAGTGTCCACCATTTGGTGGGCACTGCGTTTGTGTCGTGTGGGACTTTTTTTGTCCCTGAGGGACAGAATTGGCATACGTTGTTCCAGAGATGGGCGTGGAGATCACAAGCTGGAGGCGAAGCAGCGTGAAGAAGATTGCAGTAATGACCAGTGGCGGGGACGCACCGGGGATGAATGCTGCCGTACGAGCGGTGGTTCGAACCGGTATATTCCATGATATGGAAGTGATTGGCGTTCGCAGGGGGTTCAGCGGACTGATCAACGAAGAGTTGCAGCCGATGACGCTGGGCTCCGTCGCCGACATCATTCAGCGCGGTGGCACCATTCTCTACACTGCACGCTGCGAAGCGTTCAAAACGCCAGAGGGGCAGAAGCGCGGTTACGAGGTTCTGCGGAAGCACGGCATTGAAGGACTCGTCGTTATCGGCGGGGATGGATCTTTTCACGGTGCGGCGGTATTGGCGAACATGGGCATTGCTACGGTCGGGATACCGGGCACCATTGACAACGACATCTCGTGTTGCGACGAGACCATAGGATTTGACACAGCGGTCAATACTGCAATAGAGGCGATTGATAAGATTCGTGATACGGCCACGTCCCACGAGCGTACCTACGTTGTGGAAGTAATGGGCCGCAACGCGGGGGACATCGCGCTGCACGTCGGACTCGCGGGTGGCGCCGAGTCTGTGTTGATTCCGGAAGTCCCGTATCGCTTGGACGACGTCATTCAAAAGTTGGAACGTGGTGTCGCGCGCGGCAAAAAGCATTCCATCATCCTCGTTGCGGAAGGTGCGGGAAACGGCATCGAAATTGGAAAATACTTGTCGGAGCATACTGGGTTTGAGGTGCGCGTGACGGTGCTGGGGCACATCCAGCGGGGAGGTGCGCCTTCCGCGCGGGATAGACTGCTGGCCAGCAGACTCGGCGCGTACGCGGTGGAGTTGCTGCAGTCGGGTGTCAGTGGGAAGATGGCTGCCACTCAGAATGGAGCGCTGGTGGCCGTGGACTTTGAAACGGTCTTTACAACTCCGCGGCAGCCGGATATATCGTTGTACAAACTCGCGGATATGCTGTCGATTTGACCAAACTTCCGGCGGTATGTCCATCTAGACGGCCGCTGTTTGGGATACTACACGAAAAAGGTGATTTTCGATGCGAAGAACGAAAATAGTCTGCACCATTGGACCTGCGAGCGAATCGCTGGACATGCTCAAGGCCCTCATTCGCGCAGGCATGGACGTGGCACGGTTGAACTTTTCGCATGGTACATACGAGGAGCACGAGGTGCGAATTCGCCGGATTCGACAGGCCGCAGCCGAGGTCGGTAAACACGTCGGCATCATGCTGGACATCAAGGGGCCGAAAATCCGCACGGGAAAGATTCAAGGTGGAGCCGTGGAACTCGTTGAAGGAAACCTGATCACGCTCACGACGGATCCCTTGGAGTACGGCACTGCGGAACGCGTTTGGATTTCCTACGAGGGGCTTGTCGAAGACGTGTATCCGGGGGCACCCATCCGGATTGACGACGGATTGATTGGCCTGGTCGTCGAAAAGGTGGAAGGACACGACATCGTCTGCCGCGTCACCAACGGTGGCACGCTGAAGGACAGAAAGGGCATCAACGTGCCGGGCGTGACGTTGCGCATTCCGGGCGTTACGGAGAAGGATCAGGCGGACATTCGCTTTGGCATTCAGCAAGGAGTGGATCTGATTGCCGCATCCTTCGTGCGGAAGGCGGCGGACATTTTTGAGGTTCGTAAAATCCTCGAGGAATACAACTACGAAGCCGACATTATTGCCAAGATTGAAACGCAGGAAGGCCTTGAACGGCTGGAAGAGATTATCGAAGTGGCCGACGGCATCATGGTTGCTCGCGGCGACCTTGGCGTCGAGATTCCCACGGAGGAAGTACCGCTGGCGCAAAAACGCATGATCTCGCTCTGCAACCGAGCTGGCAAACCAGTCATTACGGCGACGCAGATGCTTGACTCGATGCAGCGCAACCCGCGCCCGACGCGAGCCGAAGCGAGCGACGTTGCGAACGCGATTTTCGATGGTACCGATGCCATCATGTTGAGTGGCGAAACGGCCGCGGGCAAGTACCCGCTGGAATCGGTGCAAACCATGGCGCAAATCGCCATCCGTGCGGAACAGGCACTTTGTAATCAGGAAGTCAGTGACCGTCACGCGACGACGGTGGAGCGCACCGTCACTGACGTAATTGGGCACGCGGTTCAAGCCATGGCTGCAGAACTTGGTGTGTCGACCATCGTCACTGCCACGACCTCTGGCCACTCGGCGAGGATGATTTCCAAGCACCGTCCACGTACGTTCATCGTGGCGGCGACGCCGAAGGCGGAGGTTGCGCGGCGACTCGCTGTGGTCTGGGGCGTGTACCCGGTAGTCGTCCGGGAGAGCAAAACCACAGACGAGGTGTTGGAAGTCGCCGTGGAAGGGGCACTGGACGCCGGCTACGCGCGACATGGCGACATGGTGCTCGTCATCGCCGGTGTGCCTGTGGGTCAACAAGGCACCACAAACCTCATCAAAGTGCACACCATCGGCGACGTGGTCGTCCAGGGGACCGGCATTGGCCAGTACGCCGTCAGTGGTAAAGCGGTGGTCTCTAACGACAACAACGAACTGTTGAAACGCGTGTCGGAAGGGGATATTCTCGTCACCTACGCTACAGACAAGGACCTCATGCCCGCTGTGGAGCGCGCCGCAGCCATCATCACGGAAGAGGGCGGCTTGACGTCCCATGCGGCAGTTGTCGGCGTGACGCTCGGTAAACCTGTCATTGTAGGTGCCGAAGGCGCCGTGGAGAAAGTGGAAGACGGCTTACTCATTACTGTGGATCCGCAACGCGGTCTTGTCTACCGCGGACGCGCGCAGGTTTTGTAATCAGAAGTACTGACGGTAGGCGGGTGCCTCTCGGACACCCGCCGCTTCACGCCTCCTCTTGCACTCATACTGTGTAGTGTTCTTATCCGTGCACAGAAAGAGACAAGCAGAGGAGGTTATTCATATGGGTATAGGCATCATCGCCGGTAATCTGGCCATGTTGGTCACCCTGCTCGCCGTGCTCGCCTTGATTGGACTCAATATCGTCGTCAACCTGTTCCTCAGTCTTCGGGGAAGAGCAGACTTCGAAAATCTGGCCAGCACCGCAACGCAGCCAGTTCTCTATGACGTTTTTCCGCTCTTGTTATTGGCCATCCTAACGACCGTTGACCCGTCGCACTTCCTGGTTCTCATTTGGTACTACGTGGCAGCTGTCCTGGTCGCCATTCGGACCCTGCTTGGATTGGCCCGTGTCATGAAGGCGTAATCGAGCATTGCAAAACATCTGTGCCGTGATGCCCCTTGTCGCCGACTGCGCGACGAGGGGTGCTTTGTCTGAGAGTGGTACGTACCGTATGCTGCGTTCTGCCCCCGGACAGATTGCGGTTTTACATAACCCTTACAAAGGGTATACGTACGCGTAACGTGACTGTGGTTTTGTAAACATGAGGCGTTTTACGATGTACAGCGCGCAACGAGGGGATGACGACATGGCTGAGCACAGAAGAACGAAAGTATGGGCGCACCGAGGGTACTCTTCCACGTATCCGGAGAATACCATGCCAGCATTTCAAGCGGCGCTCGACATCGGAGTGGACGGCATTGAGTTCGATATTCACCTCACAAAGGACGGTCACATTGTCGTGCACCACGATGAACAGGTGGATAGGACCTCCAATGGAAGTGGATGGATACGGGATTTGACGCTGGAAGAAATTCAGCGTTTGGACGCCGGGAGTTGGTTTGGTCCAGCATTCGCAGGGACGCGGATACCTACGCTGGAGGCGGTGCTCCGTCTCATTGCTGATTCGAAGCGCACGGTGGAAGTGAATATAGAGAGAAAGGCAGGCATGGTCGCGTATCCAGGTCTCGAAGAACAGGCGTGGCAGATGGTGTGTGCGTACGGCTTGACGAATCAGGTGATTTTCTCATCGTTTAACCACTTCGTGCTCCGCGACCTGAAATCGGCCCATCCAGAGGCCAAAATTGGTCTGCTGTACATGGAAGGCCTCGTCAATCCGTGGGTGTACGCAAAGCATCTGGATGCAACCGCCATTCATCCGTTCTACCTCTCCATTGACCGCGAAGTGGTCGAAGGCACGCGTAACTGCGGCATCGCAGTGCATACATTTACTGTCGACGATGTGGAGTCGGCAGAGCGCCTCATGCGCTGGGGGGTGGATGCCATCATTACCGATGACCCCGCAGTCATGCTGCAGGTGGTGGGACACCCGAACGCGCACGCAGCAGCACGGGGAGTGTAAAGAAGGTGACTCTGCACGAAGTTGCGTCCGTCAAGCAATCCCCATATAATATTGAGCAAAACTTGCATCTCAACAGGCTGTGACGAGGAAGAGTACGCATGTCAGCGCCTTTCCAGAGAGTCGGGATGGTGGAAACCGGCAAGAGCAGCGTGCGGAATGGACCTTTGAGCCAGCGTTCTGAACCCGATAAGGCAGTAGGAACGTTCGATTGCCGTCGTTATCCGGCACCTTTCCAGCGTGGAAAGGAAACAAGGCGCGCGGCCCAGGCCTCTATCCGGGTTGCGAAGTTGGGTGGCACCGCGGAATCACGTCCGTCCCATGGTATGGGAATCGGGCGTTTTTTATTGACAGCGATTTGCAAAATCACGACGACGAACGGGTTCAGCACGGAAATTGGCAAAACGCAGGCAACATCTCGTCGTGCTGAACCACTCCATTGGAATTTTGCCAATCGCTCACTGCACCTCTCAGACGAAGAAGGAGTGGATCTTATGACCAAACGTGTGTTTTCTGGCATCCAACCGAGCGGTACGCTCACCATAGGCAATTACCTTGGTGCCATGAAAAATTTCGTCAAGTTGCAAGGGGAAGCCGACTGTTTGTTCTGCGTGGTAGACCTGCACGCCATCACGGTTCCTCAAGATCCGGCAGCGCTGCGGGAGAACACCATCAACCTCGCGGCACTCTACCTGGCAGCAGGAATCAATCCGCAGCAGGCGACCTTGTTTGTGCAGTCGCATGTTCCAGCTCACGCAGAACTGGGTTGGATTTTACAGTGCGTGGTCCACTACGGGGAACTGGGGCGTATGACGCAGTTTAAGGACAAGTCTGCGCAGCGCGACGTGGTGACTGCAGGTTTGTTCACCTATCCCGCACTGATGGCGGCGGACATCTTGCTGTATCAGACAGATCTGGTTCCCGTGGGCGAAGATCAGAAGCAGCACTTGGAACTGACGCGCGACCTTGCAGAACGGTTTAACCAGCGGTACGGCGAGACGTTTGTCATCCCTGACGTATATATCCCGAAAATCGGCGGTCGCATCATGAGCTTGGAAGATCCCACGAAGAAGATGAGCAAGAGCGATGCCAGTGCCGGCGCATATATTTCCATGTTGGATACGCCCGATGTCATTCGCAAGAAGATTTCGCGCGCCGTCACCGACTCGGGACGTGAGGTTCGATTTGACAAAGAAAACAAGGCGGCTGTCAGCAACTTACTGACCATCTACTCCCTCTGTGCCAACGTAAGCATTGCAGAGTTGGAGGCGCGATACGAGGGGAAAGGGTACGGTCAGTTCAAAAAGGACTTGGCGGAAGTCGTCGTCAGCGAACTGGAACCGATTCAGGCGCGCTACCGTGAGTTGCTCGCGACGGGAGAGATTCTCGACGTGTTGCGGGACGGAGCGGAGCGAGCTGCGGCCAGAGCGGAAGCCACGCTGAAAACCGTGAAGGAACGGCTTGGCTTTGTTCTGTAAAGAGTCAGTCGTCATATAAGGAGAGATCTGGGCCGCCTGTGGCGGCCTGATTCTCTTGTATGCTATGGATTTCTCGCACCTATTTCTGAAGTGTGGTATGATTTCTGGTGGTACGGGAAAGCGTTCGTGAAGATTCCGTCCACACTACAGCGTTGGATTGCTCGGTAAGTGAGTTGGAAAGTGCCACGCTGGACAGAGGAGGACCTCAGGATGGTACAGTTCAAGCAGTATCAGCCTCCGACAGTCGGAGAACCTATCACGTTGCGGAACGGTGCACTGAACGTTCCGGATCATCCTATTATTCCTTTCATCGAAGGGGACGGCACCGGACCAGACATCTGGGCAGCCTCCAAGCGCGTCTTTGACGCGGCCGTCGAGAAAGCGTATGGTGGTAAGCGCAAGATTGCCTGGTACGAAGTGTATGCTGGAGAAAAGGCTTTCAACAAGTTCGGTGAGTGGTTGCCGGAAGATACGCTGACGGCGCTGTCCGAATATATCGTGAGCATCAAGGGACCATTGACGACACCAGTGGGTGGCGGTATTCGGTCTCTCAACGTTGCGCTGAGACAAGAACTGGACCTGTACGTTTGCCAGCGCCCAGTTCGCTACTTCAACGGGGTTCCTTCCCCTGTAAAGCATCCTGAACTCGTAGACATGGTAATTTTCCGGGAGAACTCGGAGGACATTTATGCGGGTGTCGAGTGGCAGGAAGGCACACCGGAAGTTCGCAAGGTGATTGAGTTCCTGCAGCATGAAATGGGCGTGAAGAAAATCCGCTTCCCGGAAACGTCCGGCATTGGCATTAAGCCGGTATCCCGCGAAGGCTCGGAGCGCCTCGTTCGGGCGGCGATTGAGTACGCGTTGCGCCACGGCCGGAAGAGCGTGACCCTCGTCCACAAGGGGAACATCATGAAGTTCACGGAAGGCGCATTCAAGAACTGGGGGTACGAGCTCGCAGAACGAGAATACGCCGACAAGGTCTTCACCTGGGCGCAGTACGACAAAATCAAGGCGGAACAAGGCCAGGCAGCTGCGGATCAAGCGCAGAAAGAGGCAGAGCAAAGCGGCAAGCTCATTGTCAAGGACGTCATTGCCGATGCCTTCTTGCAACAAATTTTGACTCGCCCAGCGGAATACGACGTCATCGCGACGCTCAATTTGAACGGTGACTACGTATCAGACGCGCTGGCTGCACAAGTCGGCGGTATCGGGATTGCACCTGGGGCAAACATTAACTATGTCACGGGTCACGCTGTCTTCGAGGCGACGCACGGCACAGCGCCGAAGTATGCGGGCCTGGATAAAGTCAACCCTGGTTCCGTCATCCTGTCCGGCGTCATGATGTTTGAGTACCTCGGATGGAAAGAAGCTGCAGATCTGATTACAGCCGCATTGGAGAAAACCATTGCCCAAAAGACGGTCACGTACGACTTTGCCCGTCTGATGGAAGGGGCTACGGAAGTCAAGACATCTCAATTTGCGGATGCCATCATCGCGAACTTTTAAGTAGTTATCTTCGACAGGCAGACATTTGTTGACGCTTGCACGAATGCGTTTCCAAGCGCCGTGACACAAGGATTGTGTACAAGTATTTTTGCAAAGCACCCAACCTATCAGCGGCTTGCAAAGTGCAACGACCTCTCGTCGTGCAGAACCACTCTCGTGGAATTTTGCAAGTCGCTTAGACAAACATGCGTGTCCGAAAAGTGGACAAGGCAAGAGCACTTGCCCCTTTTCGGATAACCTGAAAAGGTGGAGGGGAATCAGCCCATGATCAAACGCAGGAAGATCTCAGTCATCGGTGCAGGTTTCACAGGCGCGACCACGGCACTCATGCTCGCGATGAAGGAACTGGGCGACGTGGTATTGCTCGACATTCCGCAGATGGAGAATCCGACGAAAGGGAAGGCGCTCGATATGCTCGAAGCGACGCCTGTGGTCGGATCTGACGTGCACATCATTGGAACGTCCAGCTACGAAGACACGGCCAATTCCGACTTGGTCATCATCACCGCTGGGGTTGCCCGGAAGCCGGGTATGAGCCGCGACGATTTGGTCAACACCAACGCGGGGATTGTGAAGTCTGTCACTGAGCAGGTCGTAAAGTTCTCGCCGGACGCAGTGCTCATCGTTTTGAGCAACCCGGTGGACGCAATGACCTACGTGGCGTACAAAGCATCTGGGTTCCCGAAGAATCGTGTCATTGGTCAAGCTGGCGTGCTTGACACTGCGCGCTTCCGCACGTTCGTTGCAGAAGAGCTCAGCGTGTCTGTGGAGGACGTCTCCGGTTTCGTGCTTGGCGTGCACGGGGACGACATGGTTCCGTTGATTCGTTACTCTTATGTCGGCGGCATTCCGCTTGAAAAATTGCTCCCGAAAGACCGCATTGACGCAATTGTGGAACGTACGCGCAAAGGCGGCGGCGAAATCGTCAACCTGCTGGGCAATGGCAGCGCGTACTATGCTCCGGGCGCATCCTTGGTAGAAATGGCGGAAGCCATCCTCAAAGACAAGCGTCGCCTGTTGCCATCCATTGCGCTGCTGGAAGGTGAATTCGGTTACAAAGACCTGTTCCTCGGCGTTCCGACGATTCTCGGCGGAAACGGCATTGAAAAAATCGTGGAGATTGAACTTCTGCCCGAAGAAAAGGCTGCGCTGGACAAGTCTGCGGAATCGGTCCGCAACGTCATCAACGTCGTCAAAGCGGGTCGGTAATTCGGCGCGTTCCAAATACATCATCAACAGGGGCTGCCTGCGCTTCGCAGGCAGCTTTTTTCATGACTTTGGCTCGGCGTACCCGGTGCACGAACAGCGGGCGCCGACGCACGGGTGTGTTACAATGGGGGAGATGGGCGGAAGCCGTTCTTGGGCCGCGTCCAGTCGAACACTTCCCAGAGTGGGGTGCTCCATGACTGAAGATCGAAAAACCAAACTGATGCTGATTGACGGAAACAGCATTACTTATCGCGCCTTTTTCGCGCTGCCTTCGCTGTCCAACGCGGAAGGGCAGTTTACCAACGCCGTCTACGGCTTTACGCAAATGCTGTTACGCATGCTCCAGGATGAACAACCGACACACGTAGCGGTAGCGTTTGACGCAGGAAAACAGACGTTTCGCCACGCTGTGTATGAAGAATACAAGGGTACGCGGCAGAAGACGCCGAGTGAGCTTTCTGAACAATTTCCGCTCGTCAAGGACGTCCTCGCCGCCTTTGGCATTCCAGCGCTCGAACTAGGGAACTACGAGGCGGACGACATCATTGGGACGTTGTCGCGTCTGGCAGACGCGGCGGGGATACAGACGCTGATTGTTTCCGGGGACAAGGACCTGTTGCAATTGGTGTCCGATAACGTACATGCGGCCTTGACGCGAAAGGGCATTACGGAAGTCGATTACTACACGCCCAAAGGTGTGCATGAGCGTTTCGGGCTGACCCCGCAACAAATCATCGACTTGAAGGGACTCATGGGAGATTCCTCGGACAACATCCCTGGCGTTCCAGGGATTGGTGAAAAGACAGCCATCAAACTGTTGAAAGCCTACCCGAGTGTCGAAGAGGTGCTTTCTCATATTGAGGAGATCTCTGGCGCTAAGCTGAAGGAACGGTTGACAACGTACAAAGATCAGGCCATCATGTCCAAACAACTCGCGACCATTCACCGCAACGTGCCGCTTGAGTGGACACTGGACGACCTTCAATATCATGGGTACGACTCGGAAGCGGTCCGCAAAGTGTTCCAGAAACTCGGATTCAAATCGTTGTTGGATAAGGTCGCTGATGGAGATGACACTGCCGTTGCCGACGCGGCTGTGGCGGTTAAAGCCTCTGCTTTCCAGGATGTTGTGAACATCACGACAAAGCGGGCGTTTACAGAGTTCTGGGGTCAATTGACAGATCCCGTGGGCATTATCCCAGTCTGTGACTCGGACGACTATCACACTGCCACGCTGCTCGGGTTCGCCATTGGGACCAAGGATACCTGCGCGTACATCTCGTTTACGGGCGAACTAGAGTTTACCGACGTGAAAGAGATCTGGTCGTCTGATTACGAGAAAGTGGTATTCGACCTGAAGCAACTGATTGTGCTTCTCGATGGACACGGTATGACCTTGCAACCCGGAGACACCTGGTTTGACGTCTTGGTGGCCGGATACCTGCTCAATCCGTCGGATGGCGAGTCCACCCTGACCGATATCGTCGAACGGGAACTGAACCGCAGAATTGTGGTACCGAAGCACGGTGAACCGGGGCGCGAAGCAGCGCTGGCGCTCCTCGCAGGTACGTTGCCGGAACTGAAGGTGCACATGGCCAATGCGCTCTCGGCGCAGGAGCTGGATGATCTCTGCTACAAGGTGGAGATACCACTCGAGTTTTGCCTCGCGCGGATGGAAGTGCTTGGATTTCACGTGAATGAGGAGAAACTGAAGGCACTCGGACGGGAACTGTCCGAGCAGCTGGAGGCGTTGACAAAACAGATTTACGAACTCGCCGGTACCGAGTTCAACATCAACTCTCCCAAGCAGCTCGGTGAAATCCTGTTTGACAAGCTTGGACTACCTGCCATGAAAAAGACGAAAACCGGGTACTCCACCAGTGCCGACGTGTTGGAGAAGCTCGCGCCATATCACGAGATTGTCGCCAAGATCCTTGAATTCAGGCAACTGGGGAAACTGCTGTCCACGTACGTGGAAGGTCTTCTCAAGGTCATTCGACCCGAGACAAAACGCGTTCACACGCGCTTCCATCAGGCGTTGACTGCCACAGGGCGGCTGTCCAGCACAGAACCGAATTTGCAGAACATCCCTATTCGAATGGAAGAGGGGCGTAAACTGCGGAAGGTGTTTGAACCCACCTATCGGGACTGGATCATCCTGTCTGCCGACTACTCGCAAATTGAATTGCGGATTCTCGCGCACCTCTCTGGGGATGAAGCGCTGATTGAGGCGTTCCGGAACGACTATGACATCCACACCAGTACCGCGGCGACTGTGTTTGGCGTACCTCTGGACGAAGTCACGCCGACCATGCGGCGTCAGGCCAAAGCCGTGAACTTCGGGATTGTCTACGGCATCAGCGACTATGGGTTGTCGCAAAACCTCGGTATTTCGCGGGCGCAGGCCGCGAAGTTTATTGAAGACTACTTTGCCAAGTTCCCTGGTGTCGCCCGCTACATGCATGAAATCGTGGAGACGGCTCGCAAGCAGGGATATGTCACCACGTTGCTGAATCGTCGCAGGTATTTGCCGGACATTCACAGCCGAAACTACAACGTGCGCAGCTTTGCCGAGCGCACGGCGATGAACACCCCCATTCAGGGATCCGCCGCTGACGTGATCAAGCTCGCCATGGTGCATATTGACGAAGCGCTGCGTACGAGCGACCTGAAAGCTCGGATGTTGTTGCAGGTTCACGACGAATTGATCTTTGAATGCCCAGAAGTTGAACTCGAAGCACTCTCTGACCTCGTGCGGGAAAACATGGAAAATGCCGTCACGTTGAATGTGCCCTTGAAGGTAGACATCAACGCTGGGCCGACGTGGTACGATGCGAAGTAGGAGGCAGAACATTGCCAGAGTTGCCCGAGGTTGAAAACGTACGGAGAAGTTTAGAATCCCTGGTTGTTGGCAAGACCATTCAACATGTGGACGTTCGTCTGCCGCGCATTGTCCGCACGCCTGACGACGTGCGGCAGTTTGAATTCATGCTCAGCGGTTGCACCATCGAGGGTGTGGGCCGCCGCGGCAAGTACCTGTTGTTCGACGTTCCACCGTATACGCTGGTTTCGCACCTGCGCATGGAAGGTCAGTACCGACTCGCAGAGCGTGGCGAGGAAACGGCACCCCACACCCATGTGGTGTTCACATTTACCGACGGGACGGAGTTGCGGTATCGGGATGTCCGGCAGTTCGGCACCATGGACCTCATCGGGCCAGGTGAACCGCTTCCGAAAGGGTTGCAATCCCTTGGGTTGGAACCGTTCGATCCACAGCTGGACCCACACACGCTCTACCAACGCATTCACCACCGCACCGCGCCCATCAAAGCCGTACTGTTGGACCAAAGCGTCCTCGCCGGACTCGGTAACATCTACGTCGACGAGGCGTTGTTTCGCGCCGGTATTCATCCTGAGCGTCCCGCCAACCGCCTGACCAAGGCGCAGTGCGAACGCTTGCTTGGGGTCATCCGGGATGTGTTGCAGGAGGCGATTGACGCGGGCGGATCGTCCATTAAATCGTACGTGAACGGGTACGGCCGGCACGGCGCTTTCCAAATGGCATTGAACGTCTACGGACGAGACGGCGAACCGTGCCGAGTGTGTGGAACAGAGATTGTCAAACTTCGCGTGGCCGGGCGTGGGACTCACGTCTGTCCCGTCTGTCAGATGCGCCCTCGCAAGCGTAGGACATCGCACAAGACAAGAAATGGTACACTGCTGCGAACAACAGGGGAGAAGGAGTTTGAAGCGTGAGCGTGATTGTTGGACTCACAGGCGGCATTGCAACGGGGAAAAGTACTGTGACCAAAATGCTTCGCGACCTAGGCGCGTACGTCGTGGATGCAGATGTCTGGGCGAGACGCGTGGTGGAACCTGGTTCACGTGGCTTAAAGGAGATTGTGGAATCGTTTGGCGAGAACGTCTTGAATCCCGACGGGACGCTGAATCGACAAGCGCTTGGAGCCATTGTGTTTCACGACGCCCAAGCGCGCCAGCGGTTGAATGCCATCACCCATCCGAAAGTAAGGGAAGGAATGAAGCAGGAAACGGCAGAATACGTTCGTACGCATCCTGGCGAGCCCGTGGTGTGGGACGTGCCCTTGCTCTTTGAGGGGGAGACACATCGTCTGGTCGATACCACCATCCTCGTGTATGTCGACGAGGCTACACAACTGGCTCGTTTGATGGCACGTGACGGGCTCACCGAACAGGATGCCACTGCGAGAATCCGAGCGCAGATGCCGATTGAAGACAAGCGAAAACTTGCCGATTACATCATTGACAATCGAGGAACAACCGAACAGACCAGAGAGCAGGTGGCACGTATATGGCAAATCCTCCGCAGTCAAGCAGTGGATCAGCATTGAGAGTCTTTGTCTTGAATCGACGCGTGCTGTTGTCCATTGTACTGCTTGTCTGTGTAGTATGGCTGATAACGTCAAATACATTCTGGCGCTGGATGTATCCGATTAGCTACCAAAACACCATCCAGAGTTCAGCGTCTTCCGCCCATGTCGATCCACTCCTCGTCGCCAGCGTCATCCACGTGGAGAGCAAGTACAAGACGCAAGACGTGTCTCACGCTGGCGCCATTGGGCTCATGCAGCTTATGCCTGACACGGCACAGTGGATTGCCGGAAAGATGTCGACCACTGGAACTTATCTTGGCTACAACGCCAGCAGTCAGAATTCTGACTTGGCCCAGCCGAATCTCAATATTCAGCTGGGTTGCTGGTACATCCGGTACCTGACAGACCAGTTCCACGGCAATCAAGTGGCTGCTATCGCTGCGTATAACGCCGGCCCCAAGCGCGTGAAGGAATGGCTTCGCGACGGCACCTGGAACGGCGAACTGCAAACCATCAACAGCATTCCGGTGGGCGAAACGCGCCACTTCGTGGACCGCGTCTTCTACAACTACAATTTGTACAAGCGGATATACGGGCTTGACGCACAATGGCAAGATCGGTTGAAATAACCAAGTCGGATGAGGTTGACATGTCCCCCAGTCATCCGTATAATCAAATTCGTTGGCTGTTCGGTGGAAAGTCCTCCGTCGGGCGGTCAGCCATCATGTCGGGGTGGCGGAATTGGCAGACGCGCACGTTTGAGGGGCGTGTGGGTTTTCCCGTACGGGTTCAAGTCCCGTCCTCGACACCAAATCGAGATAAAGGACCCTGGTATTTTACCAGGGTCCTTTATCATATTGTGCGGTCCACTCATGATGTTTGATATGGGGCGAAGCGGAGCGGATGCTCCACAAGCCCCGATATCGCTTTACTGACTTGACACGTGGTTATGATGCCGAAACCGCAGTATCGATACCGATAAGATAAGGAAAATGAGAACGCAAATCACCGGAGCAATTGACTGTAATATCGAGCTCCAGGGGGTATTTTGGAAAATGGGATCTTCCGCAAACATGCTTCCGGCAATCCAAGCAATATAAGTGGATGCAGCGTAGATAATCCACGAGAATTTCTCCATGAGGTTTGCGATGAAATGACTCCCAACGACGAGAAATGGAATGGTGATGAGTAGGCCGACCAAAAGAACACTCATTCTTCCGTTTGCAGCACCTATCATCGCCATCGCATTGTCAAGTTCCATGCCCAAATCAGCAATCGCAATGGTTCCAATCGCTTGATACAAACTCGCTGACTGAGCAACGTTAGATGGCGTTTCTTGAGAGGATGGCTTGATCCTATCGATTGTTAACTTGATGGCAATACACATGAACAAAAGCCCCGCGATGCTCTTTAAAATCGGGAGTTTTACGACATAAGATCCTATCGCAATAAACACGATTAATAATAGAATGGCCATAATACTGCCAAGCACAATGGCCTTTTTTCGCAGCGAGTGGGGCAGCCTACTCGCTGCCATGGAAATGGCAAGCGCGTTGTCTCCAGACAGGATAAGGTTTATCAGTATGACGTTACAAAGAAGAATGAACCAACTCACAGATTCTCACCTCATGATTCTTTTCGGGTATGATAAATGCAAAAAACGAGACTCACAGCCCAATTTAGGGACTGTAAGTCTCGCTCATGACCGATGTTGCTCTCGGTATCATGTAAGACGCCGGGCTCAAGCCGTATTGACGACGTTCTTATCCGCGATCCATTCTGATTCGCGGCAGCTACTCCCTTACAATGCTAGCAGACGTTGTTCTGTTCGCCTCAGTTATAATAGATTCCCGTCCATCCAATGTCAAGGTGTAGGCTGTACGGAGGCTCGAAACCTTTCCTTAAAGAAGTCAGCGTAACAAAGGGACAGTTTCTTTGAGCGCACGTGATCTGTTATATCTGGACTAACAAGCGGGAGGGGAAACGAGATGAGTTTAAGCATCAGAACTGCGAATTTATCAGATTACTCTGCATTCTACCGTGTCGCTCATGAAGTGCATGAACATCATGTTGAAGCAATTCCTGATGTTTTTCAGAGCGTTGACGTTGTCGTCTCAGAAAATGACTTCGCTCAACTGGTACACGGCGATGACTCCGATGTATATGTAGCGGAATGCAATGCGAGCTGACACGAAGATGGTATTCGACCCAATTGTGATGGGCAGAGAAATCTGGTCGTCAAAGAGTAGTTATACGCAAACAAATTTTCTTATTTTCCTCTGGATAGGAGTTTGATTCCTTTGATGATGGTCGTATTGGCTACTGTATTTTTTCTCTTGTTTTTAAGTGGTGCTTTTCACCTATTACAGGCTGCGTGGTACCTAAGAGAAGGGACAAATCGAAACTCATTTCTTACGAAAGGTATGATTGGCATAGGTTTGATGGTCATCGCGTTGTTAGTTCCTTATATGGTGATGTTTTATATGGGGTTAAATGGGACCAATGCTTAATAAGCGCAGATATAGTGGGTGTTTGATGAATGAGTTGCACGTCCAAGGATTGCACGTTAACACCGGGACATTTTAACATTTCTGTTGAAGCCAAAGGAGCGGAGGTAGGTCGTATGAATGAAGAAATCGGTTTTATTGGGCTGGGCAAGATGGGACAGCCGATGGTCATGAATTTGCTTAAAGCGGGTTTTACAGTGAAGGTCTACAATCGAACGCCAGATAAAGCAAAGGATGTTGTGGCTGCTGGTGCGCAGCAGGTGTACCGTCCATCAGATGTAGTAAAAACGGGTGGCATTGTCATCACCATGGTGGCGAACGATGAGGCACTAGAAAGCGTGGTACATGGAGATGACGGATTTGGTGAGAAACTGGGGCCTGGAGGTATTCATCTATCCATGAGTACCGTCTCCCCGGAGACCTCGCGTAAACTTGCAGCATATCATTATCAGCATGGTAGCCACTATGTCGCGTCCCCTGTTTTTGGTCGCCCAGAGGCTGCTGTAGCTCAGAAACTGTTTGTGCTGTCATCAGGCCCCAGTGAAGCAAAGGAGCGAGTGAAGCCAGTGCAGGAGGCGCTGGGGCAACGTGTTTTTGACATTGGCGAAGATCCTAGCAGTGCGAATGTAATCAAGCTAGGCGGAAATTTTATGATTATGGCAGCAATGGAGGCCATGGCCGAGTCTTTTAACCTGGCAGAGAAGAATGGGATTGACCGGAACTTGGCTGCGAAAGTGTATGCGTCCACTTTATTTAACTGTACCGTGTACCAGGGGTACGGCCAGATGATTGCCAAGAAGGTGTTTGAACCTGCAGGTTTTCAGCTGGCGCTGGGCCTCAAGGATTGCAACCTGGTCTTAGAGGAAGCGAATGCCACGAAAACGCCAATGCCATTGGCTAGTTTATTACATGACCGTCTGCTCTCCTCTGTAGCGAAAGGTCGCGAAAATCAGGATTGGTCCGCTCTTACAATGATTGCTTCGGAAGAAGCAGGATTAGAATAGTTCGTTTTATTGAAGGGCCGACCGTTAGCTGTCCATGTGCGAAGTAAGCTCCCAGGATGCCCTGGGAGCTTACTGACGAGGCCAAGCGTTCAGGCCTTCGCCAGGTAATCGGCGAGTTGGTCCAAGGTTCCGGCAAATCCCTTCTGAACCATATCGTGTGCCGCCTCAAAGGTCTTCAGTTCCTCCTCCGTCGCGGACAGGGGAACTCCACGCATTGTGAGCGTTGTTTTACCTTCATGTTCGGCGAATGTCCAGGTATTCAGGATTTCTAGAGGCCAGGTTTGATTAAAGGGAGCCCGCACCGTATTGCCTTCTTCATCGGAAAAGGAATTGGTGAAGACGAGCTTCTCCGGCTCCATGATTTCGCGATAGACAAATTTGCCCCACATTTCTTGGCCCTCAGGAGACCGCTGGCTGTAGTGAAAGACACCACCGGGGCGGAGATCTAACTTGGCGACATTCATCGTGTAACCTTTCGGAGCCCACCAGTGCGTCAGGTGCTCTGGCTCCGTAACTGCCTTGAATACAAGCTCGCGTGGCGCATCGAAGGTACGCGTGATAACCAGCTCGACTTGTTTAGACATTTCATTCCTCTCCTTTACATTTCATGACCGTAATATACCCTGATAGGAAAATTATTGCCAATGAACATAAGAGAAATTTTGATGTGATGTTATACGCTTGTCATCATGATACGAGACGGTAACGGGCAGTGGCAGTACATCGGGATGCTTGCCAAGGGGCTGGATCTGGGTGGATCATTACAAACAAGCGAAGCAACGGAAAAGTTCTTACAGTGGATGAGGCATTGAAGAAATCACTGCAATGGGATAACCAACAAGTTGAAACGATTCAGCAAGAGATGATTGACCTCGGTTACAATATATGTAAACGATTTGACGATTACAAGGTGTCTAGGAAGATTGGCATAGACGTGGGTGTAGATGCAGAGGGCAAGCTTTGGATGATTGAAGCCAACACTGGTCCTGGATGGACGCTGTTTGAGAAATTAGAGGATAGGTCCATCTACAATCGTATTAAAGCGATTCTAAGAGAATGTAAGGAAAAAGGTAAAGCTAGTCCAGAAAGTAGACACAACGAATAAGTAATCGGGACCCTGCATGGCTCCCCGGGACATGATTTGCAGTCTTCCCGCACCTCTCTAAATGTGATACCCTAATTGACAAATGGTACATACCAATTGCGGAGGGGATGTACAAAATGACCATCATTGTCTGTCAAGATTGTAATGACGTCGTAGACTATGTTGACGGTGAGAAAGTTGAAGTGCTGTACGGGAAATGCACAGGTTGCCAGTTACCAACGGAGCAGCAAGGTGAGGTCATCGTGCAGCACCATCTAGGTGCACACGTCAAGGTTGTAAGCGCTTAATTCACTCTCAAATGCTATGAGCGTAACACGACAATTGTGAATGTTTCCATCATACAATCTCGGGATGTACCTGTAACCGACTTTCCGCTACATGATCATTTCAGTCAGACAAAAGCCATCGGAAGCGATGAAGGACGACTTCATCGGTTTTCGGTGGCTTTTTGTGTCGAAGATGAGAACGACTGTCCGGGTCGCATCTCGCCATCCCGATGTTTCGCAACGAAGGTCCTCGATGGACAAAGGGACCGATCTTATTGGAAACGTTGCATCCAATGTAGACAATCCACCGATGTATAAAACTATGGGTCATTTGCCTTCACGGACGACTTATCGGTTGTACTTTTTTACGCAGGAGCAGTCTTAAATGGACGAATGACTAGGACTTGGCTGACTAGATGGTCATACATGTAGTATTACTTCGCGCAAAGGGAGAGTGTCAGAGATGGCTGAAAAACAGTATGGATACCAACCACATGACCACGCTAAGTACAAACATGTACACGAGTATGAATCTGTTTCTGAGCCCGAGTACAAGTATCATGATGAATCGCCGGCAGTACAACCAAAATACACTTACGCTCCTCATGTGAAAGCGACGGTAAAAGTACAGAAAGTGAAAAAAGTATACGATCCAGGTTACACCTCACATGCACCTCAACCCGCATCACATCACTGCCCGCCGATAGTGTGTGACCCACGATACGTTGTTCGGGATTGCTACGTCCCGCGTGAGGTTCCTGTGGTCCATCCTATCGTCAACGTCAACAGACACGTCATCGTGAACGTGCCGAAGCATTACTATCAACCCATCACAAAAAATGTGGTTGTTGATCCAGGATGCCCATGCCCATGCCCTCGCCCCCGACCCGGTCACTATTGACAGCGATTTGTACAGAGTGACCCACGTGTCGCACACCGCATGACGGATGCGGAGGGGGGTAACGAATGATGGACGGATTATTTGGTGGATATACCCGATGGGCAGTCGTATTCCTGATTATCTTCGTGTTGTTCTTCCTGTTAGTTCCTGGGTATGCTGGTTACACGGCAGCGGCAGCAACACCGTGCAGTGGATATGGCATGTACGATGGCTACGAATCTGGCTACGGTTATTGAATGTGTCGCAAACACCTGCCTTCTAGGCGGGTGTTTGTCACATATCATGGGAGTTTCGACAGCTGCCCGGCTTGACTGCGCTCGGTTCACTGGCCTTCCCAATAACGAAGACCGTTCTCCAACCACGCGAAGAAAGAGGAGGACGGTTTTCCACACAAAGAAAGGGCGGATACCGAGGCCCAACCGCCCGAGGTCCAACCATCGTCCAAACCAATGGATGGTCATCAGGCTAGGCCTTCGGAACGCCATTTGGAGATGTATCCACTCAGCCAAAGATACGAAACCGTGGTCGAATGGCTTTTTTGGTTTGTGCGTAGCGCTGGTTGATTACCGTCCAGTCGAGATTCCGAAAGAACGCATCGATGTATTCTCCGCGGGACGTTCCATAGTCAATGTAGTAGGCGTGTTCAAACACGTCCATCGGCAAAATCGGAACGGACTGGATGACGTGGCCGTTGTGCTGATCGTCTGTGATGTAGATGAACAGTTCTTCCCACTCGGGATCCAACGCGAGCACTGCCCAACCTCGACCGGACAACCCAGCACCTCGAAATTCAGCGAGAAATCGGTCATAAGACCCATACTGGCTCTGAATCGCTTTCACGATGTCTCCGCCAGGTTTGCCTTTCCCGCCGAGTTCGGCAAAGTACAGTTCATGCAATTTCACACCATCTAACGCATAACTTTCACCGCGTTTGAGGGCTCGAATGTCACTGTAGGTCGCATTGCCCTTGGCAAGGTCCACCTGTTCAAGCTTCGCCCGAGCTTCGTTCGCCTTGTTCACGTACCCCTCATAGAGTTTATAGTGCTCTTTGATGGTGCGCGCCGAGATGCCGTTGAGTTTCAACAGCCGATCCGGCAAAGGTCGTGCCTTGATTTCCTTATACACGCACATCCCCCCTCGACGTACTCCTTCACCACGGTTCAGTGGAACCCAGTGGATCTGACGACGTATCCTATGCCATCGCCCACCACTTGTGTCGGCATACGCCTAAGGGGCAGATGTACGAAGCAAGACACTCCCTACAACGTAGGGAGTGTGGTTCAGACTGCGCATCATGATGGAGAAGGTAACATCTGTTACGTGAGTGGACTCAGTCGACCTGTGTGGACATTGGACATCGTAGATGGCGCCATAGATTGGAACATCAGTCGGAATCAGATGGGAATTGCGAAGTATCTCGATGTCGTCCTGGCATTTTGGTGCAATGTTCCTCGTGCTTGGTACCGATTAAGGAGTGGTCTGAAGGTTTCCTGTGTCGGTCACTGTGATCCAGGCAATGGTCGCCGTATGTCCACCAAACGTTGTTCCGTCATCCCCTTGAAGTGGAGGCATCTGGTCATATACTTGAAAGACGTAATTCTTGCCGTCCATGTGGTCCAGGTGTACACGGAGATTCGGATCTGAGAGCTGGTCCTTGAACTTCTCCAACACCAGTAAATAGGCTTCAGTCACTGTGATTGGATGACCGACGTTCGAATCATCCGACGAGAATGAGTGATCGGCCGATGAGCGCGGATTCGACTGACTGGATGGCGCTTGAGGTTCGGTGTCAATTTTCCAGACAGCTCCATCCCAGCCGGAGTTGACGTGAAGTCGATTTAGGACTTTCATCACGTACCATGCAGGTATGTACGTCGTCTGTTGTCCCGAATTGGGGTCTTCCGCCACAATTTCGTTGACCTTTTGCACGAGGTGGCCATTTACATAAATCGAGCTCGATCCGACACCTGGCTGAACATCATTCAAATCCAGCGGCCGGGATGTGGTGAGGCTCCACGCATGGTTGTGCCACGTGCTATGAATATTGAGTTTTTCGAGCGCTTTCATGAGGTACCAAACCGGCATGTACGTGGTGTTGTCGTGGATGAAACCGTATGGTTTAGAGATAGGTTGTTGATTGACGACGATGGCCTTTTCATGTATGGATGGAGTATTAACATTCGCAAACGCGGTCAAAGGCATTGAAACGGCGGCAGTACTCGCACAAATGGTAGTAGCACACAGAGAAATCAGACTCTTCTTTTTCAATGAGACATCTCCTTCTCAGTCCTAATGTTCAGCATATATGGTTCGATAGAATGGTACATTTTATGTCGGTTTCCATCTTTATAGGAGGATTCTCATGAGCAAACCGTGGGCGGCTGACATTCCCATTACGGTAACACTGGTTCAGGATGTATTAGAGCGGCAGTTCCCGCAACTCGTCCCTATCCAACTCCGACCACTCAGCGAGGGATGGGACAACTCGTTGTTCCTGGTCAATGAGACATACGTGTTTCGCTTCCCTCGCCGTAAGATTGCCGTTGACCTCATCGAGATGGAGAATCGTATGTTGCCACCGTTGTCCTCACATCTCCCTGTTCCGATTCCGAATCCATGCTTTATCGGGCAGCCAACGAAGGAGTATCCGTTTCCCTTCTCGGGATATCCGAAACTGACAGGTACTGTGCCGTATATGATGCATCTCACGGACGAGCAACGTACTCAATCAGCCGTCCGTTGGGCTGAGTTCCTTCGTACTTTGCACGGCATTCCCACCCATCAAGCACTTGAATGGGGGATTGCTCGTTCGGACGATATGGGTCGCATGGACGTCGATAAGCGCATCCCTATATTTATCGCCAAAGTAGAAGAAGCGCACACGCAAGGGCTGATTGACAACCCATACGCTCTGCTTCACATCACGGAGAGTGTACCAACGACGGAGTACGTCAAGCAGCAGTGCAGTACTGTGGTTCACGGGGACTTGAACTTCCGAAATTTCCTGGTGAATGATGAGGGGGGCCTGTGCGGCGTGATTGACTGGGGGGACGCTCACATCGGTCACCCTGCCGTTGATCTCTCCGTTGTGTACAGTTTTCTCCCACCAAGTGCCCGACCTCTTTTTTGGAAGGCGTACGGTGACGTGTGTCCCGAAACGCGCTTGTTAGCCAAATTCCGGTCACTGTACACAAACATTGTCATTCTGCTCCACGCACATGACATTGGCGATAGACAACAACTCCTTGAAGCGAAGCGAGCCATTACGTTGTGCACCGATGAATCAGAATAAGTGTACTTCCGTTCAGTCATCCGAATCGCGGTTGGAAAAGACCGAGGATTTCTTGTGCTCCGAAAAAAACGGTTCCAGTTTCCGCAGTGATGCTTCTGGCAATCCAGCTTCAATCATGGGAAAGACAACGCGTTCCTCTTTACGGACGTGCTCACGCAATAATTCGCCAAGTTGACTCATCTTTTCATGGTGCGCATCGATGGCTATCTCGCTGACCAAACTCCGAATTCGAATATGTTCAAGAAGGAGCTCACGGATCTCGGGGATATCAATCGCTGATGTTTCGCAAATTCCGGCAGCAAGTATTCTTCTTCTTCGCGAAAATGTTCTCTGCCTCCGTGTTCCCAAAAATCACGCAACTTGTCTCGAATGACGTCAAGTGGTTCCTGTTGCTTTATCAGCATTTGCGCAACGACCAGCGCATGATGATGGTGTCTAGATAATGGCTGTAACGATGGATGTCTTTTTGTTGGCTTTGTATCCATCCTTCCGTCCTCCTCAAAGGAATCATTGCCTTGAATATTTATCCTAGATCCATCGCGACAGTGTAAGCCATGTGCCTGTGGTATCTTTATATATTGGGAAGGAGGCAATGGCTATGGACAAATACGGACCATTATATCATCGCAATGGGGCCAAGTTTTGGCCAAAGCCAATGGCCAAGCTTTTCATTGGCATTGTGATACTGATTGGGATCTGTGAATTCGTCCTAGGCACAATGTCTGCTCTGTAATCATCTTGGGCATCCAGTAACGATTGGTTTATGGGTGTATGAGTTATACGTCAACCATGTATGTTTTGTGACAGGAAAGACGGTGGATTCGCCATGATGCGATACCTCGCATCATCCTCAAGGCGGGTTACTCCGCCTTTCCATCCATCGTCTACCGCAAGTCATTCCTGCAGCATCACAAATTACGCTGGATTCGAACGCAACACTTCACGTTGCAATTCCCACATGGTGCGATACAGACCACCTCGCTCTAACAATGCGTAATGAGTGCCTCGCTCGACCATTCTTCCGCGCTGCATCACCAAGATTTCGTCCATCTCTTCAAGGCCAAAGAGGCGATGTGTGATATAAATTGTGGATCGTCCGACAATCACGGGACGCAGGGCACGTACAAAGCTTTGTTCAGTCACTGAGTCCAAAGCGTTTGTAGGTTCGTCGAACACAAGGATGGGTGCCGGTCTCAAGACTGCCCGAGCCAATGCGAGGCGTTGGCGTTCACCCCCAGATAATCTTGCACCTGCTTCACCAATCAAGGTGTCATAGCCTTATGTTTCACCCCGGGGAAACCATTGCCATCGTCGGACCCAGTGGTGCAGGGAAGATTTGCCAACATTGTCTGCACTTTGCAGGTTTCTCAAAGAAAATGGCTATAGTAAGGACGTGGATCTAGTCATATCTGGTGGCATTCGTACACCTGGCGAAATTTTGAAGGCGTTAGCACTGGGAGCCAGTGCAGTCAACTTGGGCTCCGCCGCACTATTTGCTGTCGCGCACGGACAACTGGATGAAGTTCTGCCATTTGAACCTCCAACGCAGTTGGCGTTGGCGGACGGATCATCGTGGAACAAGTTGGACCTAGAAACAGGGGGCCCAAAGTTTGGCGAATTTCCTGAAAAGCAGTTCCTTGGAACTGGAAACAGGGATCCGGGCCCTTGGAAAGACATCGATTCGCGAACTGAATCGCGAAGACCTTGTTGCGTGGGACCCAGACGTCGCACGTATCACTGAATTACCACTCGTATAGCACCTCATCTGTACTTCTCGGCTGAGAAATCCCAATCTTTGTACGGTCAGGTTTCGGATTCTACCCGTTTCGGTAAAATTGGTAGATGGTTGTAATGAGTGACTGAATCCAAGGGAGAGATTTCACATGAGTGAAAAAGCCAGTGGCTCGTCCATTCGCGTGATGGTCGTGGACGATCACGAACTGTTTCGCCAGGGTGTCAGCTCCATTCTGTCTCGTGAAGATGATGTGGAAGTGGTTGCAGAAGCCGAAAACGGTCGGGTGGCAGTGCAGAAAGCGAGAGAATATCGTCCAGATGTTGTGCTGATGGACATCAACATGCCGGTGTGCGACGGATTAAAAGCAACCCGACAAATCAAGGTGGATCACCCCGACATTAGAATCCTCATTTTAACGGTCACCGACACAGAGGAGATGTTGTTCGAAGCGATTAAGTCTGGCGCTTCTGGGTACGTGTTAAAGACCGTGACGCCAGCGTTGCTCATAGACAGTGTGAAGCGGGTGAGCGCGGGAGAACCTGTCATCCCCGGAAACTTGGCCATGCGCATCATCACTGAATTCTCAAGACCCGCTGAAGGGAAAGGGACTCCCGTCGTAGACCAGTTGACTGATCGCGAGGTGGAGGTGTTGCGACACCTCAGTACGGGCGCAAGCAACCGTGAAATTGCAAAGGCGTTGTTCATCAGCGAGAATACTGTCCGGAGCCATGTTCGGAGCATCCTCGAAAAACTGCACCTCGCGAATCGTGCACAGGCTGCAGCGTACGCTGTCCGGGAAGGATACGTGATGGATAGGACAAAGGACGAAGATTCATTGTAAGGAGTCACCGGCGCTTCGATTTTTCACCAGGGCGCTGAGACTGCTCCAGTTCATTGAACAATTGTTCCAACCTAGACAATTCATTGGTGGCTTGTTGAAGCGCCTGGTTTTCGTGATCTTCGTGTGTTGGGAACAGTAGAAAGCGAACCGCCGCCAGGGAAGTCCGCACTTCATTCACCACTGCCCATGGTAGAACCCATGCCGGATGTGTCTCAGCTCCGAGCTGCGCCCTCTGCACTTTTTTGTGCCGATATCCCAACCACCCAATACAAACGTAGCCGCCCCATTCTAAGAGAATCGCGCTCGCTATGTGTGTCGACGAATTGAACAACTCAACGCCGATAAACGACATCCCCGCGACCAACGCAACGGTCAGTCCCGCGAAGTACCCGACGGCGCCCATCGCCGTCATGGCAAACACAAACTCATGTCGTCCAGATGTCCAGCCCCAAACACAGATCCCCAGCGTGATGAGTGCAGCAATCAAAGTTGCACGGTTGCGGACAAAGGCGAGTGTCCTGTCGTCCAATTGGGACAACAGCACTCGTATACGGTGAACTTCCTGTATGACATTCATTGGTCTCTTCACCAGCTGCCGCCGTCAGAGGCGGGTCGTTGTTTCATGCCTTTATCATGGTAACCCAGCAACATTGTTCTCAACAGATAAAAACAATCTATCGTTCCAGGTCCATTTGGACGACGATTCCTAGTCCAAAATGACTATCCGTTCTCATGATGCAAAGACGTCATGTATCGTCTATCAAAGGGTACCGGCCATCGGGATCCACCGACATGAAAAAGATCCCCTTCACGCCGTTTGAAGGGGATCTCCACTGTTCCTGGCGGCCTAGCGGTGGTATAACTCGCCGCGGTTACGGTCTTGTCACTGGTAGAGTATGACCTTCAGCGCATTTTCTTTCCCGGCGTTTCCGAAGACATCGTACGCCTGTAGGATGTCAGACAGCGGGAAGTGGTGGGTGATGAGCAACTTGGGCTCAATCTTGCCGGCGACCACGGTCTTGAGCAGCATCGGTGTGGAATTGGTGTCCACGAGGCCAGTGGTTAAGGTGATGTTTTGAATCCACAGTTTCTCGAGGTGCAGATTGACGCTCTTGCCGTGTACGCCCACGTTGGCGATGCGGCCGCCAGCTCCCACAATACTTTGGCAGATGTCGAACGTGGCTGGTATTCCGACCGCTTCAATGGCGACATCCACGCCCTTGCCGCCGGTCAGTTCCAGGACGGCTTCCACAGGGTTGCCCTTGGAACTGTTTACGGTCTTCGTGGCGCCAAACTTCCGCGCAACTTCCAGTCGATTGTCATCCAGGTCCACCGCGATGATGTCTGCGGGGGAATAGAACTGAGCCGTGAGTAGCGCCGCCAACCCGACGGGACCGGTGCCGACAATGGCCACCGTGTCTCCCGGCTGGACCTTTCCGTTCAGGACGCCAACCTCAAAACCGGTGGGGAGTATGTCACTCAGCATCACGAGCGCTTCTTCGTCGACGCCGTCTGGTATCGGATATAGACTGGTGTCCGCATACGGAATGCGCACGTATTCGGCTTGCGTTCCGTCAATGAGATGCCCGAGAATCCAACCGCCGTCCTCGCAGTGCGAATACATGCCTTTCTTGCAGCTGTCGCACTTTGCGCAGGAAGTGACACAGGATATCAACACCCTGTCCCCAACCTTGAAGTTGTGGACGCCGGACCCCACTTCCTCAATCACGCCGACCCCTTCATGGCCCAGCGTACGCCCCTCGACGACCGCAGGTACATCCCCTTTCAAAATGTGCAAATCTGTACCGCAAATGGTGGTCTTCGTAATTCTCACAATCGCATCGGTGGGTGTTTCAATGGTCGGCATGGGTTTGTCCGCCCATTCCTTTTTACCGGGACCGCGATAAACGAGCGCTTTCATAGCCAGACCCCTCCTCCGTGTGTAAAACGACATGAAACGTCCGTGAAGTCTGAGGTTGTACTGCCGTCCCCACCTTTCGGACACTTTTACCCTAATTTCAAGGAAAGGCCGTGACAAGGTTCGTAAGGCCTATCTAGGTGTGAGGAACAGACTAGTCCATCCAAGCCCTTTGGATGGAACGGAGCTACCTCCAAGCATCGAGGGCCAGGAACGACACAAACGTCCGTGAATTATCATGGTTTGGTTTTCGTTCTCATATTCAGGAAGTTGTATCTGAATTTCAAGGAAAGGCCTTGACAAGCCTTGTAAGGCTCGTGGACCTCGGTCAAGTTTCAAGCTCGGAGATCCGTGGTAAACACTGCATCGTCACGGCGCGCCGTTTTTCAAGGTGACAACCAAGCTAGTCTTTGTGTCGCAGCCGGATGGTCCATATCAACTATGCCAAAATGGGTCATCCAGCGGATTCTCGTGTTTCCTTGTGTAAAACATAATGGACACGTCAGGAGGAGACGATGTGATGGATAGAATCTTGTTTGCGACTGACGGCAGTTATTCAGCGCAGAAGGCAGTCGGAATGGTCAACCATCTGATGCAAGCCTGGCCCAACGCAACGTTGTACGTCCTCTATGTGACAAAACCAGAGGGTTTCGATGAACGCGAGACCTCCGCATACGAACTCAAACGGTTCACGGAGATTGAACAAGCCGCACGAGCGGAATGGTTTCCAAACTGGTCTTCACAAATCGTGTTCAAACACATGTACGGGGAACCTGCCATCGCGATTTCCACATTTGCGAAGGAAAACGATGCGGATGTCATTGTGACGGGGAGCCACGGTAGTGGCGATGTGGACCGATTATTGGTTGGCAGTGTAAGTCACGGGGTGCTGTACTGTTCCCGAGTACCTGTATTGGTGGTCCGTGATTAGACGAGGAGGCTGACCAGGATGAACATCAAGGTACACGGAGCGCATTTGCAAGTCACTGATGCATTGTCTGCCTATATTGAAAAGAAAGCCGCTCGATTGAAGAAATACTTTGACACTGAACATGACGTGGACCTGTCTGTGACATTGTCCACGGAACGGACGCTGCACAAGGTGGAGATGATGCTTACCGTTTATGGATACCATTGCCGCGCGGAAGAGACCTCGGAAGACATGTACGCCTCCATCGACCTCGCTGTGGACAAGCTGATCCGACAAATTCACAAGTACAAGACAAAACTCAACGAGCGCTTTCGAAAGCATGGAATGGCAACGCGAATTCAGCCTTGCGTCGCCGAGGACAGAGTGGACACCTTTGAATCCGGGGCAAGAGTTGTTCGAGTCAAGCGATTTCTCATGAAGCCAATGGACGTTGAAGAAGCCTCTATGCAGATGGAACTGTTAGGACATGACTTCTTTGTATTTACTAATGCAGACACCAATCAAGTCAATGTACTCTATCGACGGAGGAACGGAGACTACGGCTTGATTGAAACATGCTAACTCCAATGTGCCAATCCACTCTCCAACAAGTCCGGCTGTAAACCTACGTGGACCGATTTTTCCTACTTATTTCTATGATGCGCAAAGGGCGCTCTTCACTGAGCGCCCTGTTTGTGTGTGGGGCAGACCTGCGCACATCGCTTGTTACATTTTGCGATGCATGCAACTCCCTGTTGATGTACATCAACCAGTATTCCAGAACTATGTCGACCTTTCGTATGAACTATCCACATAGTCCAAATGCACCATGTGCAATATAGCCGTTTTTCGTCTGTTGAGTTGCTCTACATCTCGGTACGCTGGTCAAGGAAGAACGCTACCGAAGAAAGGGGTAGGGCGAAGTGAAATCGAGATGACGCCATGGAGTTGAGTTTATGGATACGAGCATCATTCGGATTCGTGAGAGGGTCGAAACGGCGCATTGACACGCGCGTTCGTGCTTGAGAGCGATTGTGCGATATTGCTAGGAAAGGAGAGAGGTGCAGTGTTTCGAAGATTTTCCCGGCACCTCGGCAAGATCTCGGCCATCGTTGCCGCGGCTACGGTACTTCTCACGGGCTGCAGTCCGGAATACCAAGTACTCAATCCGGTTGGGCCTGTTGGCAGGACAGAAGAACATCTGATTATTCTCTCAACCGTTTTGGTTGCGATTGTACTCGTCCCTGTATTCATCTTGCTGGCCGTGATTCTGTATCGGTACAGAGACAAGCCAGGCAACACCGCTCCCTATAACCCGGAATGGGTGGATAGTCGGACGCTGGAGTATGTGTGGTGGGGTATTCCCATCGTCATCATCGGGATTCTCGCCGCCTTTACAGCGAAAACCATATTCACTTTGACCAAACCGCCGGAAGCGAACATCAAGCCCATCACGGTTCAGGTCATCTCGCTGAACTGGAAGTGGTTTTTCGAGTATCCGGATCAGAAAATCGCTACGGTCAACTACTGCGAGATTCCGACGGGCGTGCCCGTGCAGTTTGAGTTGACCTCCGACGCACCGATGAACTCGTTCTGGATTCCGCAGCTCGGCGGTCAGGAATACACCATGCCTGGCATGGCCATGCGGCTCTGGCTGCAGGCGGACAAGCCTGGTCAGTACAACGGATACGGGGCCAACTTCACGGGTGTCGGATTCGAACATATGAAATTTAAGGTCGTTGCGGCATCTCAATCCGACTTTAACGCTTGGGTAAATCACGTGAAGACCTCGTCACCCGTGTTGACGAAAGCTGGATACAACGAACTGAAGAAGGATGGCCTGGCAAACGAGGCTTCGTATTCTGCATATCCGCCTGGATTGTTCAACGACGTTGTGATGCAAAACGGCGGCCAGTACATGTACGGCAGTCAGACACCGAGCAACTCCAACAGCACGAAAAACAGCTCGGGCAACATGTCGAACATGAACATGGATATGTCGAATATGAACATGGGTCACTGACGAGAGGAGGAAACACCTGTGAACACCGTCCCACATTGGGGGATTTTCATTACGGAACCCATGATTCTCGGGTCCGACGTGTTGATTGTCCTGACGAGTGTGGCGATTGTCTTCGTGCTGACGAAGTTCAAGAAATGGGGCTGGTTGTGGCGCGAATGGCTAACCACTGTTGACCATAAAAAGATTGGCATCATGTACTTGATTGCAGCGTTGCTCATGCTCTTCCGCGGCGGCGTGGACGCAGAGCTCATGCGTACACAGCTGGCACTCCCGAACCTGTCGTTTTTGGATGCGGAGCACTATGACGAAATCTTTACGACACACGGCATCATCATGATTCTGTTCATGGCTATGCCGTTCATCTTTGCGCTGTTCAACATTGTTGTACCACTGCAGATTGGTGCACGGGACGTGGCCTTCCCGTACCTGAACGCCATCAGCTTTTGGCTGTTCTTCTTTGGCGCGCTGTTGATGAACATTTCGTTTGTCATTGGTGGGTCACCAGACGCAGGGTGGACCAGTTATCCGCCGCTCACGGAACTTGGGTTCAACCCCGGGCCTGGCGAAAACTACTACCTGCTCGCACTGCAGATCTCGGGTATTGGTAGTATGGCTACGGGTATCAACTTCCTTGTGACGATTTTGAAGATGCGCGCTCCGGGCATGACCCTGTGGCGCATGCCGCTGTTCACGTGGTCGGTTCTAAGTTCTTGTGTCATGATTCTGTTCGCGTTCCCGGCTTTGACGGTTGCACTCGCGCTGTTGTTGCTGGACCGCACGCTCGGTGCGCACTTCTTCACCATGCTGCACGGCGGCAATCCGATGATGTTCATCAACCTGTTCTGGATCTGGGGTCACCCCGAAGTGTACATCGTGATTCTGCCTGCGTTTGGTGTGCTTTCGGAAGTCATTTCCACGTTCTCGCGGAAAGCGACGTTCGGATACGGGTCCATGGTGTTTGCGCTCGTGGCCATCAGTATCGTCGGCTTCCTCACTTGGGTGCACCACTTCTTCACGATGGGCGCCGGCGCTGACGTCAACTTGTTCTTTGCCATTGCAACCATGGTCGTGGGCATTCCGACCGGGGTCAAGGTGTTCAACTGGTTGTTCACCATGTACCGAGGACGGATTCGCATGACGCTGCCCATGATGTGGGCCGTTGCGTTCATTCCGTGTTTTGCGATTGGTGGCGCGACCGGTGTCATGCTCGCTGTTGCACCGGCGGACTACCAGTACCACAACAGCTACTTCCTGGTTGCGCACTTCCATCAGGCGCTGATTGGAGGTGCGGTGCTCAGCCTGGTTGCCGGCATGTATTACTGGTGGCCAAAGATGTTCGGGTTTATGCTCGACGAACGCCTTGGCCAGTGGGGATTCTGGTTCTTTAACATCGGTTTCTACGTCTGCTTCATGCCGCAGTACGCACTGGGGCTCATGGGTATGACGCGCCGTATTTACACCTACCCAGCAGGGCTCGGCTGGACCGTCCCGAACTTCATCTCGACCATTGGGGCATACATGATGGGCATTGGGTTCCTGTTCATCGTCTGGCAGATCCTTTACAGCATCAAGCACGGTAAACGCGATGTGACGGGCGATCCATGGGATGGACGCACGCTGGAATGGTCCTTGCCATCACCGGCGCCGCACTACAATTTCGCCACCATCCCGACCATTCAAGGGCGTGACGCATGGTGGATGGCGAAGCAAGGAGAACTGGACAAGAAGGACTTCCTTCCTGACAAGGACGACATCAAGCCGATTCACATGCCGAAGAATTCGGGGCGTCCATTTATTCTGTCCGTCTCGTTCTTCATCATCGGCTTAGGGATTGTGTTTGGCGTCATTCCGTTTGAAGTGATTGGTGGCCTTGGCGTTGCCTTCTGTATGTTCCGGCGTTCGTTTGAATACGACACCGACTACTACGTTCCAGTGGATGAAGTCATCCACACGGAATCGGCACTGGGGAGGTTGCAAGGATGACCACGCTCGCCCATAACAACGTGGAGCACCACCACGGGGCCGGGGACCATGTTCACGTGGATTATCCCGAGAGGCCCATTGAATACCAGACCCAAGACGGTGCTCTCAAGATTCTAGGTTTCTGGGTCTTCCTGGCGACGGACCTCATCTTGTTCGCCTGCTTGTTTGCAACGTTTATCGTGTTGCGCACACATACAGACGGGGGACCGACGGGCAAAGAGTTGTTCGACGTCCCCATCTTCACGGCAGAAACGCTCATCTTGTTAACGAGTAGTTTTACGGGTGGTCTAGCGACCTTTGAGATGCACCGCGGCCATCGCAACCGAGTGATTGGATGGTTGATTGTCACCGCGCTGCTCGGATTAGCCTTCGTCGGTCTCGAGGTCAACGAGTTCGTTCACATGGCCCTGGAGGGCGCAACAATGCAGCGCAGCGCTTTCCTGTCCGCTTTCTTTACGCTGGTTGGAACGCACGGATGCCACGTGTCGCTCGGTATTCTCTGGATGACGGGCATCATCATTCAGCTGTTCCAGCGCGGAATTACGCCAATCACGGCGCGCAAGGTGTACATTGTCAACATGTACTGGCACTTCCTCGACGTCGTGTGGGTGTTCCTGTTCACGATTGTCTACTTGATGGGGGTGATGTGAGATGGCGGGACAACATCAAACGCCGACGGCCCATCACGAGCCGTCGTTTCCCTGGCAGTACGTCATTGGGTATGTGCTTTCACTGGTGCTGACGGTCATCCCGCTCTGGTTGGTGCTTGACCACGTGCTCACACCGACGCCGTTGACGATAGGGATTCTGTTCTGTGCCGTATTGCAGATTTTTGTCCAACTGTTCATGTTTATGCACTTTACGCACGGGGATGGCAGTGGGGAGCCTGCCTATCAGACGGTGGTCCTCTCGATTGGGTACTTCTTCACTGTGGTGTTTGCCGGTGCTTCGATTTGGATTATGTCGTTCAGCTCACAAGTTCAATAGCCCATGGAATGGTGTCGAATCCTTCCGGGAAGGAGGTGTCGCTCATGTCAGTCGCGCGAGCAGAGTCACTCGCAGTGAAATCAACGGTGGACAGTTCCTTCTGGAACATTGTGAAAGCCTATGTCACATTGACCAAACCTCGCATTACAGCGTTTGTGGTGTTGACGGCCTACTGTGCGGCGATTGCCGCACAGCGTGGCTTGCCAAGCTTTCGGGTGGCAGCGGCGTTGGTCGTCGGCTTGGCGCTTTCTTCGGGCGGATCGGCCGCCATCAACATGTGGTACGACCGCGATATCGACAAAGTGATGAAGCGGACGGCCAACCGCCCCATCCCGATGGGACTGGTTCCGGCGTGGGCGGCTTTGTGGTTCGGGTTAGCGCTTGGCGTTCTCTCCGTGGTGGTTTGCGCAGTCTGGTTAAACACCACGACGGCGGTGTTGTCGGTGGTCGGGTTCATCTACTACGCGGTCATCTACACGATGTGGCTGAAGCGCAGCACACCACAAAACATCGTGATTGGGGGCGGCGCTGGCGCAGTGCCGCCGCTCATGGGATGGGCCGCAGTCACGGGGCACGTGAG
>NZ_AXAR01000006.1 GCF_000472905.1 Alicyclobacillus pomorum DSM 14955
CGCCAAAGTACCATACAGACATATTGGGAAACCATGAATCAGGCATAACTATGGTTCTGAGGTGGTGGGATAAGGGGGCAGATCCGACAGACCGCATGTATAATAGTATGACATCGGAATGGACGACTGTCTTATTTCATTTGCTTGATAGGTACAAGCCGTTGTTTTTGAACTGTGGTGGCATATATTAAAATTACCCATCGATGCACCACTAAAGCCACCATCGTACATTCACCTTCCAATAAAACGCCCCCGTTTCTAGGGGCGTTTTATTGTTTGTCTAATAAGGGCGTACAAGCCGTGCATTTCTATGATACAAGCCGTTTCACGACTGAATCTCCCGCCATACCCTATATTAACTTTGACTTATAAGGAGGTGACTCAGAATGTCCTTTGGCGTACGTCGAGCTGAAATTGCGTTTCTCGTGATTTTTGTCCTGTTCTTCGTTCTTTTCACTCCATTTGGCGAGTTTTAAGTACAAGCCCAATAAAACGTCCCTCTGTACGGGGACGTTTTATTGTTTGTCTAATAAGGGCGTACAAGCCGCGCATTTCTATGATACAAGCCGTCTCACGACTGAATCTCCCGCCATACCCTATATTAACTTTGGTTTATAAGGAGGTGACTCAGAATGTCAGATGGGTTCCGACTGCGTCGAGCTGAAATTGCGTTTCTCGTGATTTTTGTACTGTTCTTCATTCTTTTCCCGTTCTGTTGATAGGTACAAGCCCAGTACAACGTCCCTCTGTACGTGAATCTCCCGCCATTTCCTATATTAACTTTAGCTTATAAAGAGGTGACTCAGAATGTCCTTTGGCGTACGTCGAGCTGAAATTGCGTTTCTCGTGATTTTTGTCCTGTTCTTCGTTCTTTTCACTCCATTTGGCGAGTTTTAAGTATAAGCCCAATAAAACGCCCTTCTGTATGGGGGCGTTTTATTGTTTGTCTAATAAGGGCGTACAAGCCGCTCCTTCTATGATACAAGCCGTCTCACGACTGAATCTCCCGCCATACTCTATATTAACTTTGGTTTAAAGAGTTGATGGCGATAACTCCTGCATATTGAGCAATCAATGATGGGGCAATGGGTAGAAGCACGAACGAAGCAGACACGACGGAGAAAGGAGGAGGGATATTTCTATGCCAAGGAAGTTCTTCGTAAAAAAGTCGTCTGCATTAAATGTACTGAAGCGAAATCTTGCGGGTAAAGGAAATGTTTTTGGGATTCTCGATGCGGTTAAAAAAGTCAATCCCGAGCAGTGGAAAAACCGATCGCAAGTGGAACAACTTGCTAGAAAGTATATCGACAAGTTGGGTCTTGCGGTTCCCGAACAACGCATCAAGCAATTTATGGATGCGTATACGGACGCAATAAGGAACGGATCGAATGCTGATGAATTGATTCAAAAATACGGTAAGAATGTAGATGAAGGGACCGCAACGGCGATTAAAAAATATGTTTCGAAATCAAAATGAACATAAAACCGGCATATCGGAGGGGTAACTGTACCCCTCCGATATGTTTGCTGTTCTGACTTTAAAAGTAAATTCGGTAGTAACTTTCCCCAAGGAAAGTGTTTGAGACCCCACAAGGCGACTTGTCCTACAAGATACCTGTCCGTTCCAACTGAGAATGACTCGTCACTATGATATGGCATGTCTGTGGTACACAAAAACATTGTTTCGACGAACGTAGATTTTCCGTTTGCGCCAGTTCCGTACAGGAAGAACAAACACTGTTCGTTGGTCTTCCCCGTCAAAGAGTAACCCACTGTACGCTGCAAGAACCGAATCATATCCTCGTTGCCGCTCATGATACGGTTTAGGAACGCTAACCATGTTGAGCATTCCACATACGGATTGTATGTGACATTGGCAATCTTGGTTAATGTCCCTTGAGTCATGCGCTTTGAATTGTCCAGTGCGTAAATCAATGGTTCCGTTTTGAACATTAAAAACCATCGGGTCGCGCTCAAACTGTGTAATCGTACATGCAATTCCTGGCCGCGTTGCAGCAAGTGCCAGCATATTGTTGATTCCTCGTCTTGACTCACTATCCTGAGCGTGGTCAGTTAACTGCCGCCGTAACTGTTGATTTGAACACCGCGCTGCCTCTTCGTACATAGATTGAATCGTCATGTCCGCCAGTTGGTACACGGCAGACAACTCATCCTCTGCCCATCGCTTGCCGTCGTAGATGTACCATTTCTGCTGAGACGTGACGTAGCGTAAATAGACAGAGTGTTGATCCGCAAATCGTTTGGCGTTACCCAAATCATTCAGGTTGTATGAATTGAGACTCACCACGTTATTCGGCATATGTTCGTTTTGCTGTGTGCTCTGTTCCGCGTTCATCCTTTCACCTCCTCATCATTTCTCTGCCATTGCCGTTACGCTCGGTACAAACCACAACACCTTGAACCGTGCGCGATCCGGCATACTGTTTTGGCGCAGATATTCCAATGCCTCTTTGTAGCCGTTGATTATAGTCTCGTCTGGTACGCTGTATCCAAGTTCGATATTCGCTAATGCGCCCTCATTCACGCCGAGGTAACGTACGATATAATACCGGGTTGCACCGGCGCGTTCTCTCATCCGTTTCAACTCTCGTCCAATACTCTTAGATAGATTCCTCCTGCAATATAGAAGGCCGATCCATCCGACCGGCCCGCGTGGTTAATATGGTTTGTCTTTATATGGTCTTGCGTGATTATTTGCGTTTGATGAAGAAAATACGTTGTGCATCTACATAGAAAACTTCATATCCATCCGCACCAAGCTGGAGCAGTTGGTTGTAAAAGTCCTCACTGAATTGGTCACGAGGTGTGCGCTCGATGACATGGTATTTAGGGAACTGCCCATCGTCTTCAAAACGAGAGAACCATCCACTCGCCAGATTTTTCTTAATCTCCGACTCGTCCGATACCTCCCACTCGATTTTTTCAGTGACCCAGTGTTGACCGTTGAAAACCGTATTACCTCTGCCGCAAATGAATTTCATGTGCTACGCCTCCTTTACTTATGCAGCAACACTTTGCCGTTTTTGGACATAAACACACGCCAGTTTTCGGTAATCACCTTGTTCAATTCACGTTCCAGGTGTGCATCTGCATCGACACGCGACACGAGATTCTTGAAATCAACCAAATAAAATTGAGTGTTGTTCATACCCGTTTCATCCTCCAATACGTTAATGATTTCGCAACCTTGCTCTACAAGCATCCTAATGTCTTCCAAGTGTCCACATGTGACGTACCCCTCAGCATCAAACCGAGACATTACCACGTTCGCCATCGTTGGGTTGTGCAGCCGTACGACCATTAACGGATCACCGCCTTCTTGAAGGTGATCCGCACCGTGTTACCGCTCTGGTATTGCTCGCTCTCGATTGCGTAGCCAGCAGACGCCATTTGCAGAACTAGACCATCACGTTTGTATGTCTGTTCAGTCACGGTGAACGTGTCGGGAGCAGTTGTCTTGGCTGTCGTCGCGTTGTCGGTGTTGAGTCCCAACTCTTGTTCGCGCTTGCGAATACGCGCCTCCCTACGTTGGAATGCCTCGTGCATCTTCTTTGCCGCATCAACTGTCTCGCTCACAGTTTTAACCAACAATTCCGGTGTAATTTTCTGGTTTTGATTTTCCATGATTAAAACATCCTCCTTGAAATTAAATGGTGAATTTGCTTACCAGTTTGCGAAATGCCATAGACGGATAAGATGTCCCACTCCTCACGAGACACTGATTGATAGTCTGATCTCTTTGGCTGATGCGCTCTAGTGCATCCGTGATTTTCGACAGTTTGGCTGATGTGCTTTCGAGTCGAGATATCATCATCTCCAGTGCGATTTGTTGCTCTTCCACGACTTAGACAACCTCCTTGAAGTCATCTGCTGTAAATTCAAACACGCTAATCCATCTCTCCAACAGCTTCTTTGACGGCCTGCGTTTACCCAACTCAACCAAACTGACGTACTGACGTGTACAGCCAATCAGGTCAGCAACGATATCTTGACGCATGCCGACGCTCATCCTCATCAGCCGCAACGTCTGTCCACTAATCTTCACTGGATCACCCCCTTTTTCAGAGTTTGAAAAAGCAACTAACAAACCAAAAAATAAAAAGCACGCCACAAGGACGTGCCCCCTCACAGGAAGGAATCCATCTATGTCAAAGGAAGATGGATGGACGATATGGAGATGGATGATATATGTCTAACGAGGTGTGTACCCCCGACCAGACCGAAGTTAATGTTCTCCCCCTTATCAATTGGGGGTTAAAACGGGAAAAGTAGCGGTTTCCACTCTATGCATCCTGGGACGATCTTGTACAAGGTCATCCCTCTATATATTGAGGTTGCGAGTCGACCAAAATGCAAGGTGACAACCTATCCCCTTATTACCGCTAGCGTTACGCGTTATAGAACTTTTTCACGGGGCCTGCCAAACACGCCAACTGTTTCGGGCCGAGACGCTCAGACGGCAATCGAACATTAAATATTCTCTTGTAATAATCAATTGTCGAAAAGGTATTGTTGTCGTCCAACTCGCTCATTTCGCCGTATGCAGCACGCTTGTGACTTGTTGAAGTGGTTCGCGGTTTATCTTCCACTTCACGCATCAATACCTCCCAATCGGGACGGCCCGACACATCTTCACGGTCCAAAGCTTAGTGATGTAATATGGCGGTCGCTTGGATATGTACTCTTTGCGGTTAGATTTCGGTTTGCATCCAAATGTATCTAATATAGCGCGACTTACAGCGGTTGGAACAATCCACCACTGGTTGCGATTATGTAATATGTCCTCATTCCATTTGTCGATGTCGGGATGAAACGATATATGTAATCCTGGAGAAACTCTTTGATTAACCGGCGTCCCATCTCCCACCAGTGCATCTGTCCACCTGTCACGCCATTGATCGATTCGCTTCTCAATCGCCTTTTCGCTCTTACCTAGTACATGTGCCACCTCCCGATTCGTGAGTCCGGCAAAAAAACGAAATGCTACGGTTTGTCTATCCGATGGTGTAAGCATGTCTGATTGCAGACGCTTCTCCAAGTCCATGCAAATAGTCAACGCCGTAATCGTAACTCATTCGCATTTCAGTAAACCCATCCAGCAACAATTCAATGCCTACGAGTTGTTCACTCTTCTTCTTTCGTCCTATCGATCACCCTCCGATTCCAATTTGTGAAATGCCTAGGCACGCAATATTCGGTTGTCAGGGAACAGGTAAAACAAAAATCGAACTGTCGGCACGCTAGTGGGCACACCTCGCCCACGTCTCGGCGATACTTCAACAGTTCAATATGCCTATATTATAACACGACATGTATAACTTTGTAAACAACTACATATTTATACACACGGCATATAAACGGCACGTTGAAAGGCCGACTTTTATGTGTGGAGTGCGTTGTAGCTACATCTGGTGAACGTATTCGAGGGGTGGAAGGGTAATTGGTCATGCGCGGGGGATGTGGTGCATCAAAGTGACCTACAGCGCATCTGGTGAGAAAATAAAAAACCCGCCGAAGCGGGGATGGCAGGATGGCACAAATAAATTTTCAGAACCGTGTGAGCGGAAACTGCTCAAACGGAAACCTCTTGTCTAGCAACCGCTATGGCTTTGCGCAAGTTTTATCACCACCAACCCCATGGCCCTAGCGCCGCAAGCGCCAAAAAGGGTAAGTGGAGAAATGGAAAAAATGCCTCTTCAACGTCATCTTTTGGCTGAGGCATGTTTTCCAGCAAATCAATGTTTACAGTACTGGCGTCTGTTTCATTCGCTAGACGAGCTCCGCCCCCTACCGGACGCATGTAATTCCATCACCTGTTACGGAATGAAGAACTCCGCGGTGAGTTACACCATCCCTCGTGCGAATGACGACGGGCCGTCCAATAGACCGCATGCAATGAGCACGTGCAATCACGGTTTTATCCCCCCTCCCCGGTATTTACTTGCCAATGCCATTTAATGTTTAGGGGATTGTGCATGCGGATTTTACTGTTTAGTAACCGCCGTGATGCGGAACAAGCAGGAAGAACAGCACGAAGATAATCAGAAAAACAACTGCCCACCGGGTGAAACCACCAAATACTCCTCCATCGTACACGTACCCCACCTCCTTCCCGTCAGATGCTGTTAGGATACGCATGCTTGACTGCATAAGATTAAGCCATTTACCGTGCGTCACACGCGGAAATAAAAAACCCGCCGAAGCGGGATCATTTCATGTTGGTCAATTTTTTCTTAAGTTCTAATGAACGTTGTACGAAATGGGCTACATTCGTAAGCATGTCGGCTGGTATGTCCCAATCTGCTTTATCTTTATATGGAATAAGCTGGCGTTGAAGCTCAGTCAGGTACTCCCAATGGACATATAGCTCGCTCACGATATCTGGTTCAAACAAATCCAGTATCGAATCATCAGAAACACCTTTGGATAATCCCATTTCTACAAACGCGTTGACACCTGTCACGCGTGTTTGTTCAAGATTCTGCGCAATAAGATCTAGACGTAAAGCTAGGATTTTGGCTATTTTGATGCGCCGTTTCTTCGTCCTCCACCATTGTCTTCCGCCAAGAATGAAATTGGTGACAGTGGCTATTACGACAACTATTACGTTGATTAATGCGGTAACAGCTTGAACATATGTCGGCCATAGTGGCTGTTGTTGCAAGATATCTCCTCCCGATGTCTCATTCGACGTCAGGAAGGTTTTCCCTCCATATGAAACGTACTCATACTCAATACTCTGTCCGTCCAACGCAAAAACGCCCACGCAATGTGGACGTCTCTGCTGATCATCTATGCCAACCACCGGCACCACCCCACTTAGCCCGCTAACTCTAAACTAGCGTACCCATTTTGAGTAAATATGGAGCCAATACGGAGATATTATGGAGCAGTGTACAGAGAATTCCAACAAATTTTTCTAATAGAAATCACGGATCGCAAATTTGAGTGAAACGTGATGCGTGACATGGCGAAATAAGTTTGATGTGTTACCAAACTTTATCATATCGAGGTTTTGTTGATCAAATTCACCGGTCGACCTACCTTGTCGCCGCCGCCGAGCCGAAGACACATTCCGCAAAATAAGTCTGAGCAAAACGGCCGGATTAGTATGTTTATTCTCCTGTTCTATTGTTTGTGTATGGTGAGTAAGATAGTAGGTTTATCTACATTACATCCTGCATATCGTTACCTTGCCTCATCCTCCGTCCAACAACGCCACCGAGTTGAATGTTACACAATTAGATTCTGTCACATTGGATAAAACCCCGAATTCCGCGTCGAATTCCGCGTCGCTATTGGGATTCCTGGCCTTTTTCTATTTCTCGCCTTGAAGCAGTTGATTTTTAATGTGTCATATTGTATATATAGATACAATAAATACCATTCGATTGGAGCGGATAACAATGGAGTTTGTGCAGCCTATTCGTGACCGTAAGAAAATCGAAGCGATGAAGAAGATACTTAAAGCGGATAACCTACGTGATTACTGCCTGTTCGTTCTCGGTATCAATTCGGGACTTCGGATCAGTGACCTCCTGAAACTCAAAGTCGGCGATGTCATGGAGAATGGCAAGGTAAAAGAACGCATTGTAGTGCGGGAGAAGAAAACCGGTAAGACAAAGGACTTCCCTCTTGGTGATAGCGCAAAGAAGGCCATAAGCGAGTATATGAAGTCCAGAGGGGAATACACGCAGGATGAAGCGTTGTTTCCGAGTCGCAAAGGTGGAACACCGTTAACCCGTCAACATGCGTATCGCATCATCAATGACGCAGCCAGGGCAGTCGGTATTACTGAGCAAATCGGTACACACACCCTGCGTAAAACGTTTGGGTATCATGCATATCAATCAGGTGTCGACATTACACGCATTCAGAAGTTGTTGAACCATTCCGCACCATCTGTTACATTGGCGTACATCGGTATCACCCAAGAGGAATTAGATGATGTGTACGTGAATCTGAACCTGTAACTAGTCACCGTTCGACACACTTTGTGATACAATTACTTTGCAAAACTCCTTGGGTAACCTTACCCCCTCATCGAATGAGTCACCGATACTGTTGCGGTGGCTCTTTCGCGTGCGAAGATTTTGCGGAAGTCGAGGCGGCGGGCGTGCTGAGCAGGTTGTAAGTGGGTTTATCCCACCTACCAATGCACTAAAGATCTCTCCCAGTGTCCATATTTGTACAGTTAAATCCCGACAAATAAACTAGGGATTATCTACATTTTCCTCCACCACGCTTCATTTTTCTCGTCATTACGTCAAATCCAAATCCTATAATTCCGAGTTGGACACTATGTATTATTTATCCTCGTTTTCCTCCTCATCCGGCGTCCACACAATCCATTGCCACGGCTCAACCTTCAACGCTTTGCATATCGCGTCAATGTGCTTCAATTCCAACCGCTCAACATATCCCTTGCAGATGTGGCTGATGCGGGCCTGTCGCACACCAGATAACTCGGCGAGATGCGTCGTTGGACAGCGTCAACTCGCGATTGATTTGGATCGCGTTTAAATCTGGTTACAGTATGGCAATACAAAACTAAGGAGGTGTTTGTCGTGACTGTCAAGCCACAACAATTAATCGACCAAGTTCGTAACCAAATTGACAAAGTTAAAACCATGATTGGCCGGTTCTTGCGCGGGTAATCCGCCGTCATTACATGGATTGATGATATCAACGGGAACGAATGGGAGATTGAAGTTGTAGAGAGTGACAAAGTGGGTTTGATGGACATTTTTGTGGACATTGTGAGCAAGTATTATCTGTGAGGAGGAACAGAAAGACACAATGTCACTCAGTATACGGAGTAGGTAAGCCTACTCCTTTTCTACGTTTGAGTCCACGTCCACGCCGAAGTATTCGCGTAACCGCTGCACGACAATTTCTTCTTACAGTGACCTCGTCAGGATTAGCCGGTATGAGATCAAATGGATCGGTGTAAAAGTTACGATACTCCCATGCACGATACATTATCTTGAGTAGGTCGTCTGGTGTACTGATACACGCTTGCGCCACTCATCTGCTTGTCGTTGTATTTGTTTTTCATATTCCTGCTGCCTTCGTATCGCGTCATTCAATGCATGACGCGGGTCAACGAACACACAATCCCAAGTCGGATCGTTTACGTCAAGTTTCAGTTCAATTACCTGTTCCTTGCTTTCGAGATTTAAGGCCCGTAGCTTGTAGCGCTGGTATCGTTTAGTTGGCTCATGTGTTACCTCATATATCTCACGCTTTCTGTCTGCTGTGTAGTAAACTATGTCGCCAACGCTAAAATGCCTGATCACACCCTCCACCTGTATTATGTGGTAACATGTAGGGGAACCGCCAGCGTGTCAGTTCCCTCTCACTGTACCTATTCCCCGTCGAGGATAGTACCATGTCGCAATATTGAATGTCGATTATGCATAGTAAATTATCGTGCCTCCACACTATAATTTAGTGATATCTATGCCGCGTTTCCTTAGTTCGATTGCGATTGCTCCCATGATCCGACCGTATGTCTGTGCTTCGTCACGTAGCCTGTTTGACGCTGCCATAGCAAAGCCAGCGTTAAAATTACCGATTTCTGTCGACTGTTTGAGTCTTTTTTCGTACATTTCTTTCACTCTCTTGAATTCCTCAATAAGTTTTCCTGTAGACCACGTACTAAACATGTTCCATAGTCCCTCCTGATTATTGGTTTTCACCTATATAACCGTTTCTCGGATGGGCTGATTGGAAAGTAAGGATATGAAATTGACGTCCAGGTGGGAAAAACCCGCCGAAGCAGGGCTTTACTCTTCGAAAAGACCGTAAATTTCGATCATGGATTTGGCATGTATTCGCCTAATCTCCTTATACAGCGATATTAACTTGTATTGCCTTTCATGAAAGCTCACCACTATGTTGTCCGGATCAAAATTACGAAAGTAGTCGTTCGGATCAAGCCATTTAAATTTAGCAGGAACAATGATGTTTCCATCCGTAAATACTCTATATTTAGAGGACTTTGCCCAGCTATCAATTCGTTCATCGAAGTTTTTGAAATAATTGCGGAGGCTTCTATCCCTCAGAACCGAATCGTCTGGTACCGCAAGACTCTGACGAACGATCTGGCCACGCTCAGGGTTTGACTTCGGCCAAAGCAATTTTGAAATATTCCCCGCTGCGACCAAAAACGCCTGAACGGAATACCATAGACGATCCTCGTCATTACTCGACAATGCATTTTTCAGGTCATCCATGGCCATCAGAGCGAATTGTGATTGTCGCATTATTTGATTCTGGAATATGCGTAGCGTTTCGGTATCCAAGTTACACCCTCCCGCTTCACTAGTACGATCCTTGGAGTCACTATTTTCTTTTTAGACTATCTGCAATTTGCATAAGTACCCCTTTATCGTAAATGTTCCTACACCAGTGATTACTATAATTGACTTTCCCATAATTGCCATTAGAGTGCCTCCTCTAGCGACAAGTAAAACCGCGATGACTTCACGTGTCTTTATTCTCCTTGAAAAAAGAAGATAGATATACAATGGAATGATTAGCACGCATCCTCAGCTTGTGACCACTTAGGATTGCGGCGGCTTTGTGGCGGACATCGGTCACTGTATGTGTCATGTCACTCACCGTCCTCGCCATGCAACGCTTCAAACGTCAGCTTGCTTACCTCGTACATGCTCGGGTTGTTTTCTATCCGTCACAAGCTCCTTTCGCCCTGACAACTTGTCACACTGTGGCATACACTGAACTAGCTCTGGCAAAACACACACCCTACGCAGACCAAAACCGTATATACACACTCTCCTTCGACACCAGAGCTCAGGAGAAGGTCGATACGTCGCCTTCTCTTTTAATGTTCACTGACCAACACGCTTTCACTTGGGCTTGTTTTCTACATAAAATGTGTCTATATGTCACACGCTCCTTTCGCCTTCACACCTTGTTGAAGGTCCACATATGATGCCGTGATCCATCAGCTGACCCAACTTCATGAATTCTTCCGAGGACTCTTGGAAGGTCGTCCACCCTCACAGGCGGCCTTCTCTTTTTTTGCGAATTCAACGATTGGCCCAAACATCATGTCTAGACTGCGCATATCCTGAAACCGTCTCTGGCAGCCGCGCCAGAGTTAATGGAGGAGGTCGTCCACTGCGCCGGAGGCCTCCTCTTGACATTCACCGAGGCCAGGAATACTCACATCAATCGCACATATGGTTATGTTGCTGGCAGACAACACCCCTTCGTCGAGCCAAGGCCCCATTTGAGGTCGGTACACCCCCGATCCTTCTCTTCTTTTTAAGCCACACGTCCTCTCATCGAACTCTAATCGCTCAGTCATGGCTTTCTAACATCGAGCTGATAAATTGAGGTAGCAATGAACTTTCCTACCCATCAATACTTGGTTCAATCCTCCCAGCAGGCCGGATGATGAATCCGGTCTGTTGCTTTTTTCAAATCCCGAGCGTCAACTGCTCGTATGGCCGTAATCCGTAGTGCCGCACGTACTCTTCCAGTTCCTTTGGCGTTTAAAACGGTGCCCCGCCGCCTCCATTGCCGTCCAAGTCCGCATTGATGCTACGAACATGAGTGGTGCCACGTAGCAGATATATCGTTTCCTCCGGCTGGCCTGTGGTGTTCAGCCTGATACGCATACAAATGCCCACTCGGCTATGGCTGCAGTACTGACTCACTATGCATGTGTTTAAGCCTTGGTGATGTTTACGTCAACGTCTCCCAGTCAATAATGCAATGGTGGAGCTTCTCTCTTCCCCATACAGTTGCCCTCATCTTCAGTCGGATGGGGGCGTTTTGTCATCCTGCTTCAGCGATATACTCCGGTGTATCATTCCTCACGTTTCCCACGAACTCCCATGCCACTCCTTTGTAAAGAACGACCCACGTGGGCGGAGCGCACGTCTGGTATAGAGTAAATAGACAGTCAAATTTATGACTGTTGAATAGTAGAATATAACTATTTATTTTCTGGATACTGTAAGTTACAATTTACTCATAATGTTACGGGAGGGAGGGTATTGCCCCGGATCTGCAACGAGATTGTCCATTACGGGGCCGCAAGCTTGAAGGCAAAGTGCATCTTGTGCAAAAGCTATGTCGATGAGTCTGAAATGAAGGTTATATTCAAAACTGGTTTCATACGTAAAGACAACACAGATTTTCCAATGGGTATTTGCCAACAGTGCAGTCCTTCGGTTGACTACGAATCACCCGTACATAAGACACACAGTAACCCGTCCGAATCCTGAGATCGGCGGGTGTTTTTAACCTGGCCACTCACAAAGGAAAAACCGCCGAATCGGGACAAATAAAAAAGGATTAGCGTTTTGTCTTTGCGTAAAGCAGATCCCCTACATCACTGTACCGTACCCTGTGATACGTTGACGCGACCTTCACTGGTGCGCCCACTATACATAGAAAAGGATATTACCTTCCGATCAGCCTTGCGTAAGAGTTCCGTTTTTAACTGTGCGATGATTTCGTTGGAAACACCCGCTTCGCGCAGTCGTCTTTCTAAGTACTCTTCCTGTGACATGTGCGACCATCCAAACATCAGTACCCACCTCATGGCCTTTATGTGTTTCATGTATCACCGCAATGGAGACTATCACATTATCCATGTCGAGTAATGTCGAAAGATGACTGACACATTTCTTTTTCAATTCGCCTTTGCAGTACACCCCGTTCTATCATTCCGCACGTTCCTTGATGATGTTTACGCCAACATCTCCAAGGCAATAATGCAATGGGTGAGCTTTTCTCCATACAATAGCCCTCATCCTTTATCGGATGGGGGCGCTTTTTGTTACACATGAGCCGAATAAAAAATACGCCCACATTATATATGTGAGCGCTATGTGGTGATACAGTGATACAGGGTCGATGTCCCATGTCGGCCGGAGACGGTTAGAAGTGTAGCATCTGCATGTGAAAAATATATGTAGATTGAGTATATGGTTTGTTTGATTTTCATTGAACAGTTACAAAAATCCCCCACTCATATCATCGTAGGGGAAACGGTGACGGCACTGTACACGTTACGCACATCATTTCCTCTACATCACGGCGATAGCATAGTCCCTCCTTTGCTTCGACTCCGAAACACCTCTGCCGCCGCTCTTGTACACGCGCTGAAATACTCGGCCACGTACTGTTCGATAACCCTTACCGCTAACTTCTCGGCCAACTCCTTTCGACAGCGCCCATCCAACTCCTCGCCGGACTCGAAATAGTACAGTTCCTCAACAAGATCTTTTAACTTGCGAAACGTCACTTTGGGAACAGATATCACGACGTCCGTCCAGAACCCCATTGATTATGCCCCCTTTGTATGCTGTAAGGGCTACGTGGCACGTATCCAGGCGCGACCATCTGTGTCACGCAGGGATAGTCATAAGTAAATCGCAATAGTGCAGCAGCAGCGTGTGCTACAGGACGGCCAAACGCAAAACCCAGTGCGTCAATAGATGCCCAATCATCCTGTGTGAACCGCATGGATAAGTGCTCCGTTACGTGTCCGCGTGGATTGATTAACGCGTCTAGGTTTTCGTGGTCAAGATGCCCAATCCAAGCGTGTGTACCGTGTGCGTAGTCCCTCCACATGTATGGAGCTAGCCGGTTTAGAGTAGGGAAGTCATTTAGTGAGGCGATGACCAAACGTGCGCCTGTCTCTCCCTCAGACTGCCGAAGATAACGACTCATATCATGGACATGTTCTTTGATGAAGCGAGGTACATATGGCGATACCTTTCTCTTCCTGTCTGCCCTGATCATCCTTCCACCAACTCTTTCTGCGGAAATAAGTCCGTCCCTCGGTTCCACGGTTCCACCTTCCATCAGTGGGGGAGTGGCACTGTGTCCCTCGGTTCCATCCGGACAGTAGAAGGTATTGAGCACCGCTTGGCCGTTATACGTTGTCCGCATAAATCTTTTTAACAGGACAAAGATGTGCCACTGTAGAATACATGAGTATGACACCGTTAAAACGATTACTGTTCGAAAAACAATTGACGCATAGATGGCTTGCGCAACAAGTGGGGATGACTGAAACAGCGATAAGCCTTGTGATAAACGGAAAACGCGTCCCCTCATTGGAGAACGCGCTACGTATTGCAAAGGTATTGGAGACAAGTGTAGAGGCGTTGTGGGGATTTGTTATTGAGGATTAATCAATCAACCACGACATGTTTCGAATGCATAAAATCAATAAACTCCTTAATCGTCACCATTGCTTGCCGATCTCCTATAAGACTGATTTCGTACAACTTCCGCGCCACATCCATCTGCTGATTGAGGATGAACGATGTAGTCTCTAGAGACTCCAAATCCATCGTTTGAAGTTGCTCAGACAGATTTGATACGTACGCCGCCTTTAATTCCCGTCTGTGCTCCAATTCCCTCTCAATCTCTACCTGCATCTGCCGCTCAACCTCGTCAGGTACAAAACCGAAATAGTCCAAAACAGACTCCTCGATGCCCAGTACATCCGCAATGCGTTTTGCTACATCATAGTCGGGACGTTTGACCAATCCGCGCTCCAATTGAGAAATGTAAGCCGATGACATCCCCACTTGCCGCGACAACTCACGTGTTGAGAGTCCCTTTCCCTTCCGCTTGTGCTTTACCAACTGCCCGAAGTCGTCCATAACGTCACCTCATATTGTATAGTAATATGATACTGTATCATATAATAACTATTTACACAACACAAATGCGTATGATATAATACAACACGTAACGCACTATACATACTAAAACACTATACAGGAAGGAGGGCAGCATGGGTATGGGTGAACTGTTGACTTTGGCAGAGGTACAGGCAATCCTTAAAGTCGGTCGGTCTAAGGTATATTCTCTGGCCAACGAGCCAGGTTTCCCTGCCGTGAGGATCGGCCACCGTATTCGAGTGCCACGTGCAGCACTCGAACGGTGGATTAATGAAAAAATGACACAGGAGGCGTGAGTATGGGATCAGTCGTTAAGCGAGGGAAGAAATACGGAGCACGTGCCTACATCGGATTTAAGGATGGTAAAAGGCAGTATAAGTGGCTGGGCACATTCGACACTGAACGCGAAGCAAAGCGGGCCATTCGCGAGGTTGAAAACGCAAAGGACATGGGGCGAGTATCAGGATTTCGAATTAGTTATTGCGCGTGAAGATGGTCGTCCAGTTTACTATCGCACCGTCGACAGTCAATGGCTGAAATGTATTAAGGACGCACGAGTCCCCCACATGGGCATACATGGATTGAGACACACCCATGCTTCAACACTCATCGCACAAGGTGTGCCGGTCAACGTCGTGAGCGAACGTTTGGGTCATGCACGAACAAGCATCACAATGGATATTTACGTCCACAGCAACGACGAGCAACAACGTCAGGCAGCTAACTCGTTCGCGGCGACTATATTTGATGACAAATTCGTTGTGAATAAGGACTGATGATCAATTGATGCGCAAACGAGACAATCAGAGATAAAGAAAACGACCTCTCCACAACCGAGAAGTCGTCCGCATAAGGAATTGTCATTTGGAGGCGCCACCCGGATTCGAACCGGGGATGAAGGTTTTGCAGACCTCTGCCTTACCACTTGGCTATGGCGCCATCGATATGTGGAGCGGAAGACGGGATTCGAACCCGCGACCCTCGCCTTGGCAAGGCGATGCTCTACCCCTGAGCCACTTCCGCATCAGCTTGCTGTATGACCTGTTCAACCATCTCACTGTGGTACTTTCATCTGTCGTACCACGTGGTGGCTCGGGACGGAATCGAACCGCCGACACGAGGATTTTCAGTCCTCTGCTCTACCGACTGAGCTACCGAGCCGCGCTTTAGGGGAACAGTGAAGACTATACAACATGCGTTCCTGCTCTGTCAACCGAACTTTCCAGTGGAGTTGCGGTTGTTACTTCAGCCTCAGAGCCGGCGGGTGCTTGCCATTGCTCCAACAGCACCCGCTCGCTGTTTGGTGGAACCGATGGGATTCGAACCCACAACCCCTGCGCTGCCAGCGCAGTGCTCTCCCATTGAGCTACGGTCCCGCGGAATCAACGGCGTCAACATCGCTTATTATACTGAGGTTTAGCACCAAAAATCAAGCAGAAAAATATGTAATTGAATTGGATGGTTTTGGACAACCTACAATCGTCAATTGCCAACCACGAGGAGGACGACGCCATGAAAAAATGGGTGGTCAGTGTTACTACCTTGGCTTTTCTTGTCAGTACAACACCGAGCGTCTGGGCAGGTGATGGTCTTCAGCGACCCTCACCGTCAGCAGATACAGCTACAGAGCCAACAGCCGGTGAATTCACCGGAGGCACCCCGGTCCATCACTGGGACATTCGCTCCAGTGTCCAAGTGTCACGACAGGAATTACGGGACGCCTACCTTGCGAGCCGCATCGCCTATACCCAAAAACTGCAGAAGTACGCGAAATGTGCCCCAGCACAGGCTAAGAAGGCGATTTCTACCGCCCACCCTGGCTCTAAAGTAGCCGACGTGCAACTGCGCAACATCCGAACCAGCCTCGTATATTTCGGGATGGCGGAAGACGGAGAATACAGGTACCTGGTCGTCGTGGATGCCGGAAACGGCAAAGTACTTTTGGACAAACCCATTCCAACGCATCACGAGCGCGCATTCGCCGATAGAGACGAGTAAACGTTCCCTCCACTGTCCTACGGGAACCCGTGAAAAAAGCGAGAGCTGGCGCTCTCGCTTGCTGGGTTCCTCGTTTGGACTTAGAGTGCTCGGACTTTCACATCCTGCACTTGAATGGGTCCGACGCCTCTAGGAACTTCAATGGATTCCAGACGAGTAGCGCCGAGCTTCTTCGTAATGTAGTCACATGCCACGTTCGGATCTATACGATCACCACAGGTGTAAACGTCGATGCTCGCGTATCCGTGTTCTGGAAAACTATGAATTGTCAGGTGCGACTCGGAAATAATCACGACGCCACTGACACCTTGCGGTGCGAACTTGTGAAACGCAACTTCGCGAACCTCTGCACCAGCTTCCAGTGCCGCATTTACCATGATCCGTTCGATACCTTGCAAGTCGTTCAGAACTTCGGCGGGACAACCCCACAACTCGGCAATGACATGACGACCCATTGTGTCCATACCAAAAAATCCCCCTTTACAGAAAATAAGCCATGCCGCTTTCAGGCATGTGGAATCAGGCCCTTTCACCACGGGGGAAAGTTAGTCCTTCGAGGTCCTAACCCTTTAAGTGAAGGCGATTCCTTGACGAGCGCGTGGCACATTGTGCCCCGCCAGACATTACGACTGATAGTATAAGTCCATCAACGACAATTTGCAACAAGATTTTCTCCAGACCATAGAATTGGGTGCAATTACCCAAAATAGGCGAAGGCGAGTGCGACCGCTGTGAGTATCCCACAGCAGATAGCAATGACATTCACCTGCATACGGGCACGCTGTACAAAAAGCGCGGCGCACATGACACCCGTGACCAAACCGCCGACGTGCCCCGCAAGACTGACGCTCGGCGTCACCACATCGTACACCAGATTCAGCGCGAGAATGAAAATCAATTGGTTGCGCACGTTTTTGGTCAGAATGCCGCGCAAGGCCATGTACAACACAGCGCCAAACACCCCAAAGATAGCTCCGGACGCACCTGCGGAAACGGTCATCGGACTGGTGATAGCGGTAGACAATAGGAACCCGATGAAGCCGGATAGCCAATACGTCACGAAATACTTGGCAGATCCGAACCAGACCTCCACCATCCGAAGCGACCACAGTGAAATCATATTGAGGACGATGTGGGTCGGGCTGGCATGTACAAACATCGCCGAGAGCAAGCGATACCAATCTCCACTGGTGACCAGAACAGGCGCGCAGGCACCAGAAGCAACCAGGCCATACGCACCCAAGCCCCGCGGTAACTCCACCGCAAGAAACCACAGGATGTTGACAGCAATTATGACGTACGTGACCGGAGTGTGAGCCGCACTGCGGTAGCGCACCCAAACCACCCCCATCTCGTCGTGGGACAGATAACTCTTTCGGGTTACTGTGCGGCTCTGCGTAACAGCTGTTCAAGTCCCGTGGACAGCGAAATCTTTGGTGCCCATTGCAGGATGTTCTTCACACCGGTTACATCGTAATAGCTGGAGTGGATGTCGCCCGGGCGCGGCGGCTTCTGTACCACTTCGAAAGATGTGGATACCAAGCTCCGCAACACGTCAATCAGGTCGTTGACGGAAACCGGAATTCCACTGCCGAGGTTCAAAAGGAACGACCCATCTTGTTCGATGGCAAGCGCGTTTGCACGTGCTACGTCTTCCACGTGTACGAAGTCGCGAACCTGTGTGCCGTCTCCGTACACCTCAATGCGCCCATGGCGCGTCACACCTTCGATAAACTTGGCAATCACGGCACCGCCTTCTGCAGATTGCCGTGGTCCATACACATTCCCATAGCGAAAAATTGCGTAAGAAAACCATTGTTTGTAGAACCCGATAAGGTACTGTTCAACAGACCGCTTTGAGATGCCGTACGGAGACATGGGCACCACCGGCGCATCCTCCCCAATGGGCGGCGTTGCTGCATCGCCGTACACCGCTGCGGAAGATGCGAACAACACGCGGTCCACACCAAACTTGCGGCAAGCCTCGAACACCGACAGAGATCCGCCAATATTCTGCTCCATATCCATCTGCGGGTTCGCGACCGACGCCGGAACGCTGATGTGTGCAGCGAGGTGAACGACGCGTTGTGGCCGCTCTTCCTGAAATACGGCTTGCAGGGCGTCCGAGTCTGTGACATCGACTGCATAGTACTTCTCTCCGTGGACAGCGGGCTGCAAATCGACGTTGACCACGTCGTGTCCGCGTGCCAACAGCGCCGAGACTGTGGCGGCCCCGATGAATCCACTTCCACCTGTTACGAGAACCTTCATATCATTTCACGCTCCTTGGCCAGATGTCGCTGGGCGCCGAGCACTTGTTCGTACCCGTCCAGGTAGGCCTGTAACATCTTTTCCGGTGTATATTCAGGGATAATGCGCTCGGCAAACGCCCGTGCAAGGCGTTGTGCGATGTCTGGGTGCTCGAACAGGTCATCCGCCACTTCAGCCAGCGCAGTGGCATCGCCAACAGGGAAACACCGCCCCGTCTCGCCATCCAACAGGAGGCGCGTCAAGCCGGGGATGCTTGTCCCGATGTTGGGGACACCAAGCCACCCCGCCTCGAGCACAGAGAACGGCGTGCCTTCACTGTGCGACGCGAGGACATGGATATCCAACGCCGCGTAAAACTCGAGCACATTGTCGATGAACCCAAGAAAGTGAACGCGGTCGCGAACGCCAAGTTCATCGACGAGTTGCTCCAAGGGCTGGCGCTGCTCTCCATCTCCAGCGACGACCAGATGAGCGTTTGCCGTTCGCATCTTGGGGACTGCGCGAATGATGGTGCCGATGTCCTTCACCGGATCGAACCGCGCAGCTATGCCGAGCAGCGGAGTCCCTTCGGGCAAGTTCAACTGTCGGCGAAGTGCCAAGCGGTACGCGGATTTATCCCGTTCTAAAGGTTTCAAGGAAATGCCGTTGGGCACGTACAACACGCGCGACGTAGGAAAAAACTCGCCGAACATCGGGTGCACGACAAACACCCCGTCACTGTGTGCTACGCACCAGTGGTTCAGCCGAGTCAGGATCAACGTCTTCCAACGGCTGGACAGGAAGTCTTTGTAAGGGTTACTGTGCACAGTCGTGACCCACTGGTTGCGCCCCGAACGCGATGCGAGGTACGCCAGCACGTTTAAGCGGGGCCCGTGCGCATGCAAGATCACCGGCTGAGTCCTCTGTTTTATGTACTTACGAAGGGCGGATACGGCCGCCCAAGGACTGCTTGGGAAGACAACCGTCGTCACGCCTTGGGACTTCGTGCGATCCACCAACGGGCCGTCCCCCACAAATCCAAAGCAAAAATAGGGTTGAAGCCCGCGTTCGCGAACCACAGCTGCAAGCGTTGCGATATGTGATGCCGCTCCACCTCGTTCATTGCCGGCAGCGAACACGAGTACTTGGTAGTTCATTAGGACGGTCGATTCCCCTGTTTGGTATGTTCCTGGACGTACTCGGCCATGTCCGCTTCGTCAAAGTGAATGCTCTCGCGGTTGAGAAGCAGGAAATCAATCGACGCGCCCACTTGCTCCGCGGCGAAGCCAAGGATGTGGTGACGGCGCTGCGTCGGCTCCGGCCAGTAGTCCGCAAAGTATTTATCCAACTGATTAAACTGTTCCACGGTCAATCCAGGCACCAGTTGTACAAACGCCTCAAGTGGCAGTTCCAAAATGTCGTAGTTCTTGCCACCATACTCAATGTTTAGACCTAGCCGCATGAGGTCACTTCCTCTCCATCAACTGCCCTGTTTCGCTACTCAGTATAACGAAAGCCGGAACGTCAAACAAATCAATGGTGACAAGTCAACGACATTTCCACAAAACCACCATAATGCGTGGACTTTCGCCCCGAATCGTACTTTTCCTTTCTTGGTCTGGGGAATACAATACAAATTGAGTCCAGCTTTCTACTGCCATTCTAGACGGAGGAATGATTGGATGAACTCACTGAAAACCTGGCTGCTTATGGGCGTGCTAACGGTCATTTTGGTGCTGTTTGGACGACTTATTGGCGGTTACCACGGGATGATTTTCTTTCTCATCCTGTCCATCGCGATGAATTTTATCGGCTACTGGACGAGCGGTTCCGTCGCCATTGCAATGACAGGTTCGCGGCCTGTCTCCGAAGCGGAACTGCCAGAGGTATACGCCATGGTGCGCAGACTCGCACACAACGCCGGCCTCCCAATGCCTGAGATCTACCTGACTCCCTCCCCGCAGCCGAACGCGTTCGCGACGGGGCGCAACCCGAGACACGCGAAAGTGGCTGTGACAGAAGGGATTTTGAGGGCGTTGTCGCCGCGCGAACTCGAAGGGGTACTCGCACACGAAATGGCTCACGTCAAGAACCGCGATATCCTGATTAGTTCCATGGCTGCGATGCTCGCCGGCGTCATCACGTCTATCGCCAATATGATGCAGTGGGCGATGATGTTCGGTTTTGGCGGGCGAGACGACGAAGACCGGGGCAATGTCATCGCTGAAATCGCGATGATGATCTTGGCGCCCATCGCGGCTACGTTGATACAACTCGCCATTTCGAGAACGAGAGAGTTTAAAGCTGACGCGGTAGGCGCCCGACTCATGGGCGATCCAAACCCGCTCGCGGACGCACTGGAGCGCCTCGAGGCGTATGCATTCCGAATCCCCGGGGATTTCAATCCAGCGACGTCCCACATGTTCATTGTGAACCCATTTCGCGGCGAGTCGATTGTCCGCTTGTTCAGCACACACCCCTCCACAGAGGAACGTGTGCGCAGACTGCGCAACATGCGCGTCCTTGGCTAACCAGAATCTCATCCGATACAGTGGCAAGCCCTTGGAGTCGACCAGCGACACCAAGGGCTTGTTTGTTCAGGGAGTCATTCGTACCGCAACGCGTCAATCGGATTCAATTTCGACGCCTTGTTGGCGGGGTACAGCCCGCAGAGCACGCCAATGACCACAGAAAAGAAAAACCCGATGACAACCGCTTGCCACGACACCACGGACGGCAGCGGCGTGAACCAATGAATCAGCCACGACGCCGAAATGCCGAGTAAAATCCCGATGGCGCCACCCATCACCGTTATCATCACGGACTCAAGCAAAAATTGAACCAAAATGGCCGCGCGCGTCGCTCCAAGTGACATCCGAATGCCAATTTCCTCCGTGCGCTCCGTAACCGATACCAGCATGATGTTCATGACGCCGACGCCGCCCACAATCAGTGCGATACCGGCAACGGCTCCAATCACCAGGGTCAGAATGGACGTCACCGTGCCGACCGTTTTTTCAATGCCCACCAGAAACCCGCTGCTGTCGATGAACGCATCCGCGTTGTGCGCGTGGATATTCAGCGCGGTGACAATGCGCCGCGCTAAGTCGGCCTTATCCGTACCAGGTGTCACCAGCACGTCCATCTCGGAAATGTTCCACCAAGGAAATAGGTCCTTGCACGTGGTCGCTGGCATGTACAGGTAGTCCGAGCCGAAAAACGTGGCGAGCAGATTGAACTGATTCGATACGGCCACGCCGACGACCTGAACTGGCTGGCCTCCGACTTTCACCACTTGTCCGATGGCAGATGCATCATTGCCAAACAGCTTCTGCGCCAGCGAATGGCTCACCACACCGACGCGCCGATGAGCCAGTACATCGATGCTGGTGAACATGCGGCCAGTCACGACGTCAAAGTTGGCCAGGTCGTTCAAGTCGTTCGGACCGCCTTCAATGGACGTGTTCACCGCTTTATCGCGGAATGCCACGTTGCCTTGGCCACTGAGCGTATAAGAGACGTCCGCTACCCCGTGAAACTGCCGTGCGATGAAAAAATCCTCATCAGAGAACGACAGCACCTGCCCTGGTTGCGGCAATCCAGGCTGAACGACCTCCTTCGGCAGAATCTCCACCGTTTGTTGTGCTCGCTGGCTCTCAATCACGTCAATAATGGCAGACTTCCCGCCTTGGCCGATGGCGACAATGGCAATGATGGACGCCACCCCGATGAGGATACCCAACATGGTTAGAAACGCCCGCAACTTGTTTGCGGAAAGGGAATCCCACGCCGAAGCCAACATTTCCCCGATATTCATGCGCCTGCACGCCCCTGGTCGTCCACAATCTGACCGTCCACAATGCGAATCACTCGGGTGGCGTACGAGGCCACGTGTGGATCGTGTGTAATCAAAATGATGGTCATGCCATTCTCGTTCAACTTCTGGAACAACGTCATGATGTCCTTTCCAGTCGCCGTATCGAGCGCGCCGGTCGGTTCATCTGCCAACAACAAACTGGGTTGATTGGCGAGTGCTCGCGCAATGGCCACGCGCTGCTTTTGACCGCCCGATAGTTCGTTCGGCAAATGGTGCATCCTATCCGCGAGCCCGACTTCGGACAGCAGGCGCATGGCCCTCGCACGCCGCACATCCTTGCGTTCACCTGCATAGACAAGTGGCAACTCGACGTTTCTCAACGCGCTCATGCGAGGCAACAAGTGAAAGTTCTGAAACACAAAGCCAATCTCCTGGTTCCGCAACCGTGCCAACTCCACGGGGCTGAGTTCGCCGACATGCTGGTTTCGAAATTGATAAGAACCTGAAGTCGGCACATCCAAACATCCGATGATGTGCATCAGGGTGGACTTGCCACTGCCCGACGGACCCATGATGGAGACAAACTCCCCTTCGCTCACGTCCAGCGACACTTCCTTCAACACGCGAAGTTCAGTATCGCCGGACGGATAGGACTTGCAGACGTTCCGCAGGCGGATCAAGACACGCTCACCGCCTCCCCATCCTTCAGCGAGGTGGGAGGGTTGACCACGACGGCTTCTCCAGCCTGTAATCCCTTGGTGACCTCTACTTCTTGGTCCGTGGTGATGCCAAGGGTGATGTCGACCTTTTTCACGCGGCCTCCTTGGACAACGTACGCAGAATACTGTTCTCCATCCTGAACGACTGCGGAATACGGGATGACCGGCACTTGCTGTTTGGTTTCAGTGACGATATTCACGTTCACCTGAAATCCGAACGGAACCGTAAACGGCCCCTTCACCTGCAGGTCTACTTCTACTTGCCCCGTACCCGACGCACCTGCCACGGCAAAGTCAGAGACCTGCGTCACCGTGGCCTTCCAATGCTTCTCCGGATACGCGTCCGCGGTCACGTCCGCGGACATCCCGGGTCGAATCTGAACAGCGTCCACCTCGGATACTTCGATGACCAGCTGTCGGGCAGGTCCGACGACTTCGACGACAGGCGAGGGATTTCCGTTTGAGTCAATCCCTTCCGGATTCACAATGACGACCGTTCCGTTCAGCTTAGCCTTGATAAACGTGGCGTCATATGCCGCTTGTGCTTGCGCCAACTGGGCCTCGGCCTGCGCGAGGGAGGATTGTTCGTTCGCAATGGTACCTGCGAGCTGCGCCTGATATCCTCGTGGTGCCGGAGCTTGCTGCGCCTTCGTTTGGTTGAGGGCGGCCTGCGCCTGCTGTACGGTCGCCTTCGCTGCATTGAGTGAAGCCAACTGCGCTGCGTGATTCAACTGCAGCAGTGTGTCGCCCACGCGGACGTGTTGCCCCACCTGTACATTGACTTGATCTATGGGCCCTGTCAGTTGTTGAGACATCACGATTTGTCGCGATATCGGCTTGACGGTCCCTGTCGCAAAGATTTTGTTGGCCAGCGTCTGCCGCTGTACGATGGTCGTCGTCACTCGCGGAGGTTGGGGATACAACACGGCAATCAAGGCCACCAACAGCACCGCGATGACACTCCCCGCAAACCACAACCACCGCCAAGATTGACGTGTTTGCACTTCCTTCACACCGGTTCACCCAATCCCATTTGGCTTGTGCACTTTGATCCAACGATACCACAATGCCAGTCCGCGCAAAAAGGCGAGGAGACATCCCCCTCGCCTGCGCTCAGTATTGGCGTTCACATACGGCCGTACGCGGTGGTCTCCGATTGCCGCCCCGGCACTGGGAGCGCAGTCCCTTGGTTGATGCCCGTGGTTCCATAACTGGTGTTGTGTCCGTAGGCACTGTTTCCTCCGACGGAACTGTGGTTTCCGAACGTGCTGAAAAAACCTCCATTGGGTTGACTCCCGGTAGCGGCTGGGTGTGGCATCTGGGGCTGCAACGGGTCTATGTCACTTCGACCGTACGCCGATGGCCGGACAGCATAGGAACTGTGAACTTGTTGAAAAGGCGATGGCTGTTGCTGGAACTGGCTCATCAGCATATGAATTTTTTCGTGGACGTTCTGCAAGTCCTGGGTGATTTGAAGCATTTCTTGATGAAGTTGGCGCAGTTGCTCCATGATTGGGTGCATGTTGCCCTCCTCGAAAATCCTGCCGATCTCGCGGTATTGTATACAAATGGAGAAATCATATACCTGGCGCAGAAGTACACAGCCCTTCATCTTGGCCGAAACACTCTGTCGTCACTCGGACTCTCGGTCCACGAAGACATCGTCCACCAATCCGTAATTCGTATCATGCATGGGATGCATGAACTGCGCTCCCATGTACGTCAGGCCGTTGTGTTCTGCAATCCGCTCCGCCCCAGGGTCGCTGGCCGGGTCTTCTGACGCCCATTCATCCCCTGCCATGATGGCTGGGTCGATGTCAGTACTCCAGTGATCCAAAGGTGTTTCCTTCCACGGAGGTCGTGGATTCGATTCCTCAGACATCGTGTCACCCCCTTCCCCTTAGAGTGCAACCTCGGCGCGGCGAGTATGCGGCCACAGCATATCCCACGTGGACGAGACATACAGTGTAGGGACACCCGGAAAAGGAGCCACATTTCATGTACACGCCAATTTTCAATCGATTGTGCGGATGGTTGTTTTTTGCGTTGGGATTAGTGGGTTTTACCACCGGCAGCGTGGAAAACTACATACGGGTATCAACATTCGAGGGTATCGCGTACACCGCTATCGGTTTGCTGGGAATGGTTACAGCCCGACTGCGCCACCGCGATGCGACCTTTTTTTCCTTGCTTTTTGGCCTCGTGTTGTTTGGCTGGGGCGTTGCTGGATTTGTGTGGCCGGTGACCTGGATGGGGACGAGTGAGCCACTTGAAAACGCTGTTCGGCTCGTTGCGGGTCTGTGGGGAATGTATGCTTCTGTAAACGACGTTTTGGCCTGGCGCACCTCGCTGGCCAGGCCGTCATAAGGTGCATGGACCTCTGCAATCTGCAAACATAACCCCCGATGCCCTGAAGCATACTATCTCTGGCTCCACACTGTGGATCCGTTCAGGACGTATGCTGCAAAGGGGGAGACAAACCATGAAAGTGAAAGACTTGATGACCAAGGACGTTACGTGCGTACAAACGACGGATACGATTCAAAAAGCCTCGCAAGTGATGCAACAATTGAATGTCGGGTCCGTTCCCGTGTGCCAGAACAACAAAGTTGTTGGGATGTGTACGGACCGTGACATCGCCATCAAAGCTGTGGCAAATGGCAGTCCACACACCACGCCGGTTTCCCAGTGCATGTCAACACAGGTTGTTACCTGTACACCTGAGACCGACGCGCACGAAGCTGCAGACCTGATGTCACGGCATATGATTCGCCGCCTTCCGGTTTGCGACAACACGGGGAACATTGTTGGCATTTGCGCCATCGGTGACCTTGCGACTGTGGACATCCACATTAACGAAGCCGGGGATGCCTTAAGCAAAATTTCGCAACCCACTCCGGGCCAAAACGCCATTCACTAAACGTGCCCACACACCGCTTCGCGGCAGCCCTGATGTCAGGGCTGTTTTTTTAATGCCGCTGGACGCTCAGCGTGTGCCTCTTGAACCGCCGCTTCAATCGCTGCCCGTATCTCGTCGCTCGAAAACGACGTGCCGGTTCTGTCTAGTACCTGCGACGCGTACGTCATCGCTTGTTCCAATTTCTCTCCCCCACTCTTCCCAGCCAACGATGCTTCCGCAAACGTGTAGGCCTCGCGCCCAATGAAGGCGAGAATCTGGCGCTCACGCTGGGTTAAGTGGTGCTGCATCCATGTACGCACAAGGGGAAGCAAGCGGTGTGCCAGCAGCAACAGAGTAAAGACGACAAGTTGCAGTAACAACAAAACCACTTGGTGAAGCACGGTCATCCACACATCTTGCATGCCCATCCCTCCTTGCATGGATATGCTTCTGTCACGAAGCTGAGGGGACAGTACAACGTATGTTGAATGACCGGAAATGGTCAAACGAGAGGGACCCCGTCGTTCGACGAGGCCCCTCTTGGTTACATATCGGGAATGTTGGTTTTACCGGCCACCAGCCAGCTGCTGCTCAGCGAACGCCACGAGACGTTTCGTGATTTCTCCACCGACAGAGCCGTTTTGGCGCGAGGTCGTTTCTGCACCCAGCTGAACGCCGAATTCCGTAGCAATTTCGTACTTCATTTGGTCCAGCGCTTGGGAAGCATTTGAAACAAGGTGGTCATTGCTTGATCCTCTATTAGCCATTGTGAACACCTCCTTGTGAACCTTATTCTGTCCATCCGCTTCACCAATACACTGACACTTTCTGCATATCATCCCATCATAGGCACACAGAGAACAGCGGATACGCATGGTATCCGCTGCCCTGGAACATCGTATGAAATTAGACGCGGCGGCCCGACATCGCCTGTTCAGCATAAGCCACGAGACGTTTTGTAATCTCGCCACCAACCGAACCGTTTTGACGGGAAGTCGTTTCTGCACCCAGCTGAACGCCAAACTCAGTAGCAATTTCGTACTTCATTTGGTCCAGCGCTTGGGAAGCATTTGAAACAAGGTGGTCATTGCTTGATCCTCTATTAGCCATTGTGAACACCTCCTTGTGGACCTTATTCTGTCCATCCGCCTCACCAATACACTGACACTTTCTGCATAACTCTCCATTTGCGTACCGTCTACGTAAAATCGCTGAAACAACAAAACGGACGCAGTCAGCGTCCGTTTTGTTGTTTGCATATCATCGAATTCCTGAATTCGAATCAACCGTCCACACAGGGTCTCCGTAACGCGGTACAAAATCTGCTCGAAAGGTGATTACCGTTGGGACAGCGGTACGAATTCGCGGTGCGTCGGGCCCGTGTACTCTGCACGAGGACGGATGAGTCGGTTGTTGCGGTACTGCTCCAACACGTGCGCCGTCCATCCGGAAATCCGGCTGCATGCGAAGATGGGTGTATACAGGTGTGTCGGCAAGCCCATGGAATAGTACATGGACGCGGAGTAGAAGTCGACGTTCGGATTCAGTCCCTTTTTCTCCTTCACCACGCGTTCAATCACCTGAGACATTTCGAACCACTTGGTATCCCCAGCGAGTTCGCCTGCTTGTTGACTCAACTTGCGAAGGTGCGTGGCGCGCGGATCTTCAGTACGGTAAACCCGGTGTCCGAAGCCCATGATTTTCTTCTTGTTTGCCAACGCATCCTCAATGAACGCTTCTGCCTTAGAGACTTCACCAATCTCCAGGAGCATCTTCATGACTTGTTCATTTGCGCCGCCATGCAAAGGACCTTTCAACGTGCCTACTGCAGACGTGATACTCGAGTACATATCGGACAACGTAGCCGCCGTTACGCGCGCAGAGAACGTGGAAGCGTTCAATTCATGGTCCGCATGCAGAATGAGGGCGATGTTAAACGCTTTCTCGACAAACTCCGAAGGTTTGGTTCCGTTCAGCAGGTAGAAAAAGCTTGCTGCCGCACTGAGCGACGGATCAGGATCAATCGGAGCTTCCCCTTTGCGGATGCGTTCGAACGCAGTGACAATCGTTGGGATTTGAGCCACCAGGCGCGTCGCTTTCCGTACGTTGGCTTCCATGGACTCATCGCCTTGATCTTCGTCATAGAGGCCTGCAAGGCTGACAGCTGTGCGCAGAACTTCCATGGCGTTTGCATCCTTCGGAACGGACTGCAAGAACTTCAGGACTTCTGGATGCAGTGCGCGATTTTCTGCAATGGACGCTGTAAAAGCTTTCAACTGGCTGGCATTCGGAAGCTCGCCGTTCCACAACAGGTACACCACTTCTTCGAACGTGGCTCCGCCACCAATCAAATCGTGAATGTCATACCCGCGATATACAAGCCGCCCTTCGCGGCCGTCCACGAAACAAATTTCAGACGTGTTGGCAATCACATCTTCCAACCCTGCGACAAAGTTCACTGTTTCCTTCGCCACGCGAAATTTCCCCCTTCATCCCAGTGAATTAAGCCTATAGACAGTTTGCGACATCGCTCCCGTTTCTACGACTCGACTCCCCATTTTGCCGCAATGCCCCGAAAACGACAAATGACACCTTGTCTATTATACTACAGTCCCCCACGTCGGAAAAAATCAGTCCAAATGGTGCCGAATTGCATAGATGTCATCCTGAGTGCGGTCCAGCACCCCAAGACATCTCATTGACGAAACGGTCAGACAAGTCAAATCCGTTTCTCGACCTGGAGTTTCGCTGTGCTATGATGAAGACAGCGAGCGTTGGACAAAAATGCGTGTCGAAAAGAGGCCAAGGTTCAGTGCGAGTCAGGCGCAGATGCAACGCGAAAACCTGCAACCTCTCTAAACGCATAGCGCTCGGAATCTCAACGAAGGGACGATACATATGGCAGAGGGACGTACGTTTCTGTTCGCAGGGAAACCCGTGACACTGGAAGGACCGGAGTTAAAGGTCGGTGACAAGGCACCGAATGCAGAACTGGTCGCAAACGACCGCTCGAAGGTCACACTGGACGCCTACAAAGGTAAAGTACGGCTGATCAGCGTCGTTCCGTCGCTCGATACAGGTGTATGCGACGCTCAAACCCGCAAGTTCAACGAAGCAGCTGCCAATCTCGGCGACCACGTAGTGGTGTTGACCATCAGCGCGGATCTCCCGTTTGCGCAGTCCCGCTGGTGCGGCGCCGCTGGCGTGGATCGCGTCATTACGCTCTCTGACCACTATTCCATGTCGTTTGGTCAGGCCTACGGCACTTACATCAAGGAGTTGCGCCTGGAATCGCGCGCCGTATTTGTGGTGGACTCGTCGGACACCATCGTCCACGTGGAGTACGTTCCAGAAGCTGGACAACATCCGAACTATGAAGCCGCTCTGAATGCGGCGAAATCCGCCAAGTAACGTATGAACGTCAAAACAAGGGTCCGTCGCATTACCGGACCCCTGATTTCTTATTTTTCCTCGTGATTCCTCGTGCGCGATGTGCAGCCTACCACGAGAAATGGTCGCGATGTTGCATTTCGCAGCGTTCGTCAATGCGGCCGCTGGTCCTTGCGGTCATTCCGCCATTTCGTGGACGGTGCGGGTTCCCCGCCATCCGTCCAGAGCGTGGGCTTGGTGAGTCCAAACTGAATCACGTTCGGTTCCCGAGCGTGTTCGTCGTTCCCCGATTCATCCGGTACTGCCAGCAACACCTCGTCCTCCATGATGCCAAGCGCGCTACGCAACGTATCGCTGCGTAAACCCCGCCGCAGACTTTCCAACGACACCACGTCGAGCGGTTTAATGTTTCCCAAGTTCACCTTGTGTCCAAATTCCTGAATATAGTACACCTGTTGTTCCGTCAGTGGCGCCTCCCAGATCAACCTTGTGGCCAAGGGACCCAAGAGCTCGACAAGTTTCCGGACCATATCTCCGCGGACGCAGCCTTGCGCGTCGAACACACCGACCTCTTTTCCTCCTTCGCGGCCTTCCACAATGACGTAATGTGCTCCGCTGTTGAGGTCCGTCTGGATGAGCTGTGCCATCCGTTCCGGAGGAAAATACACCCCTCGCCGTTTCTTCCCGATTTCAGACAAAACGGTGAATCCCTTTTTGCGCGCCGTTCGAATCAATTCCCGCCGCTGCTTGGCCGACAGATCTATCGTGCCGTCTGAGACCTCTACCACGCGCACCCCGCCTTCCCACAAGGCTTCCATATACTCCTTCCATACTCCTTGTGTAACCGCAATTTCCATGGAAGTCCCACCGGGGTAGGCGAGCACGCCGTACTCCTGACACATCGCGACCTTGTTGGCAATACATTCAGGGGGACAGACGGCGGCACTGCCAAATCCAAACTTCCAAAAGTCAATGTGAAGTGCAGATAACTGAAGAATGTCTCTCACCATCGTAGGCGGTGTACCTGTGTCAATGACCATGGTTAAGCCAGACAGCCGCGGTTTGGCAACACGGCCTGGCATGACGTCCTGTAGAAGTTGAGACCAGATTGGATTGTTCACTCTGTACGCCCCTTCACCGTGAGTTGATACTCTACCCACAGCGTATGGGCGCCTGCTCCATTCTGTGACCGCGTCTCAACACGTCACACAGGTGGATGCCGAGGCCCGTCATTGAACGACCAGCATGACCACCGCAATCAACAGCAAAACGGCCCCGGACAGCTTGTCCGCTGAAATCGACACTTTCGATCCCACGAATCGACCTACCTCAAGTCCAATCAACGTCATCATCAGGCTCACGATGCCGAAGGTCAGCGCGGCAAGCCCAAGCGGCACGTCCAACATGCCCAATCCAAAACCGACCGTCAAGTTGTCCAAACTAAGTGCAACGGCCAACAGCAGCCCTTGCGCCCCCGCCTTTCTCGGAACAGCCTCTGCCTCGTCGTTTGTATCGGCAGGTTTCAACAGCAGGTAGACGCCCAGTACCACCAGCACACCGACGCCGATGTACTTGGCGAAGTTCCCCGCAATCTGGGCCATTTCGCTCCCGATGAACAATCCAATCACTGGCATCAGCGCCTCGAATAGCCCAAATATCAACGCGGTGCGCAGCTGCTCGGAGCGCTTCATGTTCATGGTGCCCAAGGCCACGGAGGCCAGGGCATTGTTCATGCCCATCGCGACGCCCAAAAATACAAGTTGCCAAATCATCTATCTACGCTCCCTACAGGATTCCTCATCCAAAGGCTCGTTGTCTCTGTCTGATATTGCCGCAGCACGTCTCCCACGAACGACTGCGTGCCGGCCATCACGAGCATGTCTGCATCACCGATCTTGGTTTGCGCCGACGCCAGCGCCTCTTCCACGTAAGGTTGCCACTCCACATCATCTACCATGTTTTTTGCACACTCGTACAATGCATGGTCAAATGTCAGGTGCGGATTGTGCGCTTGCGTCACAATGACCGAGTCGACCACCCCGGCGAGTTCGCCAAGGACACCTCTGCCATCCTTGTCCGCCGGGACGCTCACAATGGCGCAAACTTTGCAACGACGAGCGTTCTTTTGCTCCTCAATCCAGCGCCGGAGGTATCTGGCTGAGGCTGCATGAATGGTGCCATCGACCACGGTGAGCGGATGTTCGCTCAACACCTCCAGCCGCCCCGGCAGCCGAAGGGTTGACAGGTCAATCTCGGTTGGCATGCGGACGCCCGGTCGCTTGGCCTGCCAGACTTTTCGCGCGGCGTCAAAAGCGACAAGAGCGTTTTCCAGAAAGAATCCTGCCGCCGAAGGCAAGCGAACCTGGTATGTTGCCTCCGGGTACACCACCTCGAGCAAGCAAGAATGTAGCGCATGCACCTGCCCAAAGTCCTCACCCAGGTACCGCACGTCTATCGTCGATGCAGCACGTTGGGAAACGGCCTCGCGCACAACATTGGACTGCGAATGGCTGCACAGCCACAGCGTGTCCTTTGTGAGAACACCTGCCTTCTCCGCCGCAACATCTTCCAGTCTGGGTCCCAATTCGCGGACGTGCTCCAGGAACACTGGCGTCAACACAGCCCCTTGGTGAACAATGCGGTTCACGTCGTCGTGCAGCGCGCCCCGCCCCAACTCGTACACATTCACGTCCGTGTTGGCATCTTGAAACCACATCGCCGCAGCCACTGCAAGTAACCCGACCGGTCCAAAGTATTGGCCCTCCATTAAGGTAAACGCTGCCGCGGCACGGGCCACCCGTTGCACATACCGGACAAACTGGGATTCCGAAATCGTTTGTCCGTTGACGCGACAGCGCTCCAAAAAGTCCACCAGGTGCGGTCCCGTGAACAACCCGACGCGAAACCCGAGTTGTTGCAGAATCCCTGCCAGGAGAATCGCGTGTGACCCCTTCCCCTTGCTCCCCGTGACCGCCACGTTGTAGCGTCCGAGATCGGGTCGATTCATCGCTTCCAACAGACGGCTCGTCCACTCTGGATGCCGAATGTATCTGTCTGGGCGTCCCGCAGCCAACAACGGCTTCGCTCGATTATATGAAGCGTATATCCAATGGATTGCGTCACCCACGGTCTCTATGTACGGAGTGTCTGGTTGCACCATGTATTACCGCCTTGCATTGTGGTTTTGTTCAAAGTGTACCACACCAGGGGCAAAGTACACGGTCCGCGCTGGTCGGCAGCAAACGAAAACGGGAGGGTAACCCTCCCGTTTCATCAGCAGACCGGTGTAGTGGTGCAAGTCGTTGTGTAACCTCCGTGACCTGGCACGAGCAGGAAGAATAACACGAAGATAATCAAGAACACGACGGCCCAGCGGGTGTAACCACCAAACGCTCCATAATACATCCCACACACTCCCTTCGCATGTTCTAGTGCAGTGTATTCTCACCGTCCAGACGACTGCAGTGGTAAACGCCTATGGCAGGGCCCGATTTCGAAGGGAGTGGGAAGCAACACTGGTGTCATTCAGGGCAGTGTTCGTATGATGTTTCGAGCGACGTATACACCGCTACTCGCAGCCTGTGATATCCCCCTGGAAATGCCGGGGCCGTCACCTGCGCAGTACAGTCCTTTCACTTTCGTTTGCAGCCTTTCATCCACGTCCGCACGAGACGCGTAGAATTTCGCCTCCACACCGTAGAACAGCGTGTGTTCACTGGCGATACCTGGTGTCACGTAATTGAGCGCTTCAATCATTTCGCGCAACGCCACCATCGTCTTGTAAGGTAGTACCAGGCCGAGATCTCCAGGCACGGCCTCCTTCATCGACGGCTCAATGAATCCTTCCCGGATACGTTGTTCCGTGCTTCTGCGCCCTTTCAACAGATCCCCGTAACGTTGAATGATGATGGACCCGTTCGATAGTTCGTTGGCATGACGACAAATCTGCTTTGCAAACTCGTTCGGCTTGTCAAACGGCTCTGTAAATTTGTGACTCACGAGCAGCGCGAAATTTGTGTTCTCTGTACCCAGTGCGGGATCTTTGTACGCGTGCCCGTTTGCAGCCATCACTCCAGAGTGATTTTCCACAACCACGTGCCCCGACGGGTTGCTGCAAAACGTCCGGCAACGCAACCCCGTTGACGGCGACTCGAAGATAAATTTCCCTTCGTACAGATGTTCGTTGATTTCCTGCATCACGACGTTCGACGTTTCCACCCGTACGCCGATGTCCACCTGGTTGTTGGTCATTTTCAACCCATGCTTCCGGAACAACCCGCTAAGCCATGTCGATCCGTCCCGGCCCGGCGCCACGATGACGTTCTTCGCGAGAATTTCCTCCCCTTCCCGCGTCACGACGCCGCGAATTTCTTCACCTTCAATGAGCAAGTCTTCGACAAAGGTGCGAAACCTCAGTTCCACGTGGTGAGAGAGGTACTCAAAAATGCTGTTCATGAGCTCCAGGTTTTTATCCGTACCAATGTGCCGCACTCTGGCGCGCAACAGCTTGAGGCCCGCACCGGCTGCCTTCCGTTCAATCGCTTTCACCGCGTCCGTCGTCGGGTCCGTGATGGAACCAGGCGCGCCGTGGCGTAAATTAATCGCGTCCACGTACTCGATTAAGTTCAAAACTTCAGACGCTGGGAGATAGTCCGTGAGATATCCACCGAACTCGGCGGTGATGTTGAACTTCCCGTCGCTGAAACTGCCTGCACCGCCCGCGCCGTTCAAAATACCGCAAGCCGGCAGACAGCCCGCGTAGTCCTTCTTTTTGTTCGCAGGCGGACACTTGGTAATCCGTTCTTCGAGAATGGGGCACCGACGCTTGTGCGCCTCCACCCCTTTATCGAGCAGAAGCACTTTGCTCTGCGGTCGTTTAAGAGTGAATTCATAGGCTGCATACAATCCTGCTGGACCTGCGCCAACAATCACCGCGTCGTAGATAGTTGCCACTTGAATCACCCTGCTTTCGCAATCTTCATTCCACAACCCAAAGGAACACTATACGTCGATTTCAGAGGCGGCGCAAGAGATGAAACCAGATGTACCCGGGCCTCCTCGCGGCACCTGGCGCTTTGCGATACCTGCCCCGCTTCGTAGTACAATGGAATGCAGGTCACACCCGAAACGAATATGGATAAAGACACCGATGGTTCGAAAGGTGGTTCTCTGTGAACATTGTCTTGACCACGTTGAACGCAAAATACATCCACTCGTCGCTCGCCCTGCGGTACTTGCGAGCCTACTGCCGCCGCGATTTTCCCGATGTGCAACTCGTGGAATTCACCATCAAAGACCCGGCAACGCACATCGTGGCGGACCTTTATCGCCGGCGACCGGACGTCATTGCGTTTTCCACATATATTTGGAACATTGAAGAGACCATTCCAGTGGTGAAGATGCTCAAACAGGTGTTACCGAACACGCGCATTGTCCTCGGTGGACCGGAGGTCTCCTACGATGTGCACCACTGGATACGTCGCCTTCCCGAAGTGGACTTCATTGTGGTCGGAGAAGGCGAAGCGACTTTTCACGAGCTCCTGTCCAATTTGAGGAACGGTGGTGATGGGACCGGGATTGCAGGCACCGCTTATCTGCGTGGCGACAAGGTCGTGATGGAACCCCCGCGTGCCAAGCTAGATCTAGCCACTGTGCCGAGCCCGTATGAGACCGACGAAGACCTGCACGGCTTGACCCACCGCATTGTCTACTTTGAAAGCAGCCGCGGTTGTCCGTTCTCCTGCCAATTCTGCTTATCCTCCATTGAAAGTGGCGTTCGCTACTTTCCCATGGAGCGGGTCAAACGGAATCTGCTGAGACTGATCCATGCCGGGGTGCGGACGATTAAATTTGTCGATAGAACGTTTAACCTCAAAAAAGATTACGCAATGGAGCTGTTCCGATTTTTGATAGAACATCGCCGCGACACGGTCTTCCAATTTGAAATCACGGGCGACATCTTGCCGCCGGACGTGACGGATTTTCTGGCCGAGAATGCCCCGCCCGGTGCGTTCCGCTTCGAGATTGGCGTGCAGTCGACAAACGACCTGACAAACACCCTCGTGCGGCGCCGCCAAAACTTTGACAAGCTGCGCCGGACCATTGAAACCATCAAAAACAGCGGGAGGATTGTCCAACACCTGGATCTGATTGCCGGGTTGCCGGAAGAGGATTACACTTCGTTCCGCAAGACGTTCAACGACGTGTTCGCGTTGGAACCGGAAGAACTGCAACTCGGGTTTCTCAAGATGCTGCGTGGAACCGGTCTGCGTGCGCGTGCATCGCAGCACGGGTACATCTACCAGGAACATGCACCATACGAAATCCTCGGCAACAATGTGTTGTCGTTTGACGATATCCTCCGGATTAAACAGGTCGAGGACGTGTTGGAGAAGTACTGGAACGATGGTCGGTTGCGCAACACCGTGCGCTATCTCGCCAAGCAGGTGTTTCCATCTCCATTCGACTTTTTCCAAGCGTTTGGCACTTACTGGGACGAACAAGGGTGGAGCCGGATTGGCCATCAACTCAAGGACTTGTTTTTACGGCTCCACCAATTCTTACAGAACACATGCAGCGGCCAGGAATTGCAGGCAGCACAGTCGCTCATGAAACTGGACTACCTGCTGTCGTTCCGTGTTCGTCCGCACGAAGTGTGGTGGGGAGACCGCGTGCACAAAAGCGACGTAAAACGGCTGTTGGCTTCCCTGGTGGCTCACCCAGAAGCGCTCGGTGCGCAGTTTCAAGCACTCAGACTGACGGCGGACGCGTTGGACCGCCACACGGTCGTGGAAGTGGTGCCCTTCCATCTACAGTCCCTGCTTTCACACGGGATCTTAGAGGAGACGCCAACGTTGCTTCTCGTCTACTACGCCCCAGGCCTCGGCAAAGGGGAGCACCCACCCTACTTCTTGACACCATTAGAGGCTTTGGAAACGCCTCTGCTTCAAAGTGTTTTGCGCATATGCAATGTTCGAAAGTAAGGCTTACCCACCACGACAAAGCCCAACTTTTCGTAAAAAGCGATGGCGGTGGCGTTGTTCTCCTGGACCCACAATTCCACGGCGGACAACTGCCTCCGCCGGGCGACGCCCTCCAGTTCCGTCATCAACGCGCGTCCTAACCCGGTTCGTTGGCACGAGGGTGAAACCACCAACGTGTTGACATGAAGCGACGCGCCCATCACAAAGATGACAAACCCCACCATCTCACCGCTGTCCAATGCACAAACCCAAGCCTCTGCCGACGGGTCCCCAAACAGCTCGTTCGGCTGTGAGCGCCTGCCCCAGGCCTCCATCAGAATGGGATCCATGGTCCGATGTACCAAGTCTACCATGGCCGCTCGATCCGCCTCTTTCATACGCCGCACGTGAATCGGCCCGAGCTTGTCGGTCCGCACGGTCAGGGCCAGCTCCCCGCAGTTTTCCAAATCTCCCACCGGATCCGTATCCGAAGATGCACGGGTCAAGATTTCCGGCCCCGCTTCCGTGATGAGAACCGTGTGCTCGAAGTGCGCAGCGAAAGCCCCATCCACCGTCACTGTGGTCCAACCGTCATCGAGGGTGCGCGTGTACCTCATTCCCGCTGTAACCACAGGTTCAATGGCCACCACCATGCCTGCTCGCAATCCTGGCCCGCGACCTGGCGGCCCGAAATTGGCAATCTGCGGATCTTCGTGCAACGCGGTGCCGATGCCGTGCCCAAACGCGTGACGTACCGTTTCATATCCAGCGGATTTGACGTCCAGGTAGATGGCGGACGAGATGTCGGAAACCCGCGCACCGTCACGGGCCGCTGCAATGCCACGGTAGAGGGCACGTTTGGTGGCTTGCATCAGTCGCTGTGCAGATTCGTCCACTTCGCCGACGGGATACGTCGCGGCGGCATCGGAGTGCATGCCGCCGTAGGAAAGGCCTACGTCAATCGTCACAATGTCTCCTTCGCGAAGTGGCGTTTTGGACGGGATGCCATGGCCAACTTGTTCATTCACGGATACGCAAATGGCACTCGGAAAGTCCGTCCACTCTGGAAACGACGATGTGGCGCCCATCTCTTTCATCACTCGAAGCGCAATTTGTTCCAGCTCCACGCCGGTGACTCCCGGTTGTAGTGCCGCTGACACCTGTTCATGGACCTTCGCGTTCATTCGCCCTGCCTGCCGCAACGCGTGAATTTCCTCCGCAGTCTTGACCAGCCCCACGTGTCTCCCTCCTGCTTCTCGGATGTTCTCGTACTGTCGGTATATGTCCGGCGGCGTCCAAACGAAACGGTCTCAACTAGGCGAATACCCGAGTCACTCGGAATCTCTGCAGCATTGTTATGAGAAAGGACTGTGGATCCGAGGGGGATGGGGATGTCAACACGTGACGTTGTGCAAGGAGACGTGCCAGAACTGCGTATTCCATGCGCCAAAGTGACCGCTTTTGATGAAACGCTGCACACGATTCTGGATGACCTCGCAGATACCATGAAGCACCACTGTGGAATTGGGCTGGCTGGGCCACAAATTGGCCAACCCATTCGCGCATTTGTGATAGACGTCGGAGACGGAGTCCTTGAGCTTGTCAATCCGGAACTGACAGACAGCCAAGGTGAACAGGAGAGTGTGGAATCCTGCCTGAGCTTTCCAAGTCTCACATTACAGCTCCGGCGTCCCAGCGAAATCACAATCGTCGCACAGGACCGATTCGGTCGGGAACGGCAGTACGAAGCTTCCGGCCTTTTCGCCCGCGTGGTCTGTCACGAACTGGACCATTTGAACGGCGTGCTGTTCACGGATCACTTATCGGATGAGGAAGTATTTGCACAGGTGTGGATGCAGCTGGGTGAACAGCTGGAGGGCGACCTGGAGTCTGCCATGAGTGGTGACGCAGGGGAGATTGAGACCAGCATCGCTCTTGCCCGGCATGAAGAAATTGTGCATGCGGTGCAAATCCTTGCCGACGCGTCGTGGAAAGTGACGCTGGCGTTGGAACTGCTGCGAGACCACGAAGACCTGCTGCCTGAGCTGGAAATGGCCGTATTGACGGATATCGAATCGCGACTGAGTGACGTGGCCGACGAATTGGAACAAGCCACCGCGGATCTCTAACGATACATGAGCACGCCAGACACAGAGGAGAGGGATGTTGCGTCAACACCTCTTGCAATGGTTTCGTAGTACGTGGTCAATCGGTTCAAACCGATTGGCCATGTTTTTTTCGCTATCATTAAGGCAACCTACAAGTATCTACACTTAAAATGTACTGTATATCGTCATGCTGAACCGCGCTCAAGGAATGTCACGAAGAACGGATATCTATCAGAGGAGCTGAGCCCCATGGAGGACTTCTTGAAAACCATCGCCGATCTCGGCATCGGTATGATTTCCATCGGCCGCGAGAAATTGGAAGCGAAGATTAAGGAGTGGACAGATTCAGGTCAGTTGTCCGCCGCTGACGGAAAACGACTATTGAACACGATAGTGGAACGAGGCGAACAGGAACGGGCGGAACTACAGCGAATGATTCAAGAGCAGGTTCAAAAGACCCTGTCGAAAATGGGCGTGTTGCCGAAGGAAGCAGGATCTGAAACTGAAACCGTAGATCCAGCTCCGGTCACTGCTGAATATATCCAGCAGTTAGAAGCGCGAATCGCAGAACTCGAAAAGAAATTGAACACACCAACGGAATAAGTTGAAAGTAGGTTACGATGCGTGAATGGGAAAGTGGTGCTTGGCAAACGAATCCGTCATCTCAGTCGATATCAGGAGATTGCACAAATTCTGATTCGCAATGGATTTGGCTGGTTCCTCGATGAAATTGGGCTCACTCATATGTTGACTTTGCCAAGACGATGGTTCGTGGATGGACAGTTCACCGAGACCATGTCCCTGTACGAACGCATCCGAGTTGTCATCGAACAGTTGGGCCCCACGTTTGTCAAGATGGCTCAGGTGGCCAGCTTACGGACAGATGTGTTTCCCGAGGCTTTGATTCAGCAGCTTTCCCGACTTCATGACGATGTACCCGCCATGCCGAACGAAACCGTCCGTCATGTCATCGAATCTGAGTTTCAGAAACCCATGGAAGCGCTGTTTGCCGACTTCGCGGAACTGCCCATCGGATCTGCGTCCATTGGTCAAGTACATCAAGCGACGTTGCACTCCGGTGAAGTCGTGGCTGTGAAAGTTCAGCGACCAGACATCCGACGGAACATCGAAGTCGATGTCGAAATCCTCGCCGACATCATCCATTTGGCGGAAAAGCACTTTGAATGGGCAAAGCACTACGAACTCAGTGACGTCCTGCAGGAATTTCGACGGACGCTCTTAAACGAATGCGATTTCACCATTGAAGCACGAAATGCGGATAGAATCCGGAAGATGTTTGAACAGGATGACACAGTATACATCCCGGCCATTCACTGGGACTTCACTACGCCGAAAGTGTTGGTGATGGAGTATGTTGACGGAATCAAGTTCAGTGAGAGAACCTCCCTCCGTGAGATGGGATTCAATCCGCAGATACTCGCCAAAAGGACCGCAAAGGCCGTTTTGACGCAAATTCTGATTCATGGTTTTTTTCATGCGGATCCCCATCCAGGGAATTTGGCAGCCCTGCCGGGCAATGTCATTCTATTCATGGACTTCGGCATGGTTGGACGGTTGAACTCAGACATGAAACGCAGGCTGGCAGGACTGATTATCGGACTCAGGTTCCGCAATACAGATTTGATTATTCGCGCACTGTACCGGATGGGGGTCGTTCCGGCAGACGTGGACGAGGGGAAACTGCGCAGAGACGTGGACGAACTGCGCGAGAAATATTACGATGTCGCCCTCAGTCAGGTCAACATCAGTGAGCCGGTTCGCGAGCTATTGGCCGTCGCATTCAGGCACCGGATCAAGATTCCACCAGACTTGTCTCTAGTCGGAAAGACGCTGGTGACCATCGAAGGTGTGGTGGAACACTTGGATCCCACATTTCGCATCATGGACGTCGCAGAACCTTTCGGAAAGAGACTCTTGAAGGAACAGTTGGATCCCAAATCTATCGGGCGTCATGCCGTTTCCTCCATGGTGGATGCGGCCGAACTGCTCATTGAACTTCCGAGACAGATTCGGCTTTTAACCCAACAATTTCGTCAGGGAAAGGCCAAGGTGCAGGTAGAGATCCCAGTACTGCAGAACGCCCTCAAGCAGTTGGAGCGAATCAGCAACCGCCTCTCATTCAGCGTCATGCTCCTGGCGTTCAGCATTTTTATGTCAGGACTGATGATTGCTTCCTCGTTGGCCAAAACCAGCAATGCTGTCTTCAACGTACCGATCACCGACGTCGGTCTTGCCATTGGCGTATTGATGGCCATTGCATTGATATGGTCCATTTTCAAATCCGGACGAATGTGATGCGTGTATCAGGGGAACTAGCGAAAGGGAGTGCGTCGCACTCCCTCTCATCGTCGTTATGGATTGTGAACCTTGTAATTACGCCTCGGACATCGCGTCCACTGCAGGCACCGTATGCCGCTCTCCGCGCCAGTTAAGCAGCACATTGAGCACCACAGCAGTGACAGATCCAGTCACAATCCCGTTTTGCAGCAACATCTTCAGCGTATCTGGCACGTGGTCAAAGATTTGCGGTACCACGGCCGAGCCCAGTCCTACTGCGATACTGCAAGCCACCACGAGCATGTTTTCCTGCCGCCGAAAGTCGACATTGGCCAGGATGTTCATGCCCGATGCCACCACCATACCAAACATCGCCACCATGGCACCGCCAAGGACAGAAGTTGGGATGACAGTGGTTAGCGCGGCGATTTTGGGCAGGAACCCGAACAGCACCAATATCACTCCGGCTGCGACAATGACGCTGCGCTTCTTGACGCCGGTCATGGAAACCAGCCCTACGTTCTGGGAGAACGTCGTATAGGGGAATGTGTTAAATAACCCGCCGAGCACAATGGCAACGCCCTCCGCGCGCAGCCCCCGCACCACGTCGGCATCGGTTAACTCGGCGTCCGTGACCTTGCTGAGCGCAAAGTAGACGCCCGTCGATTCCACCATGCTGACCAGACACACCACAATCATAGTGACTATCGCAGCGACGTTGAAGACCGGGAGACCGAAGTACAGCGGATGCACCACGCTCACCCAACTCGCTTGTGAAACGGAGGAGAACTTCACCATGCCGAGGAAGTAGCCGGCAATCGTTCCGACAATGAGACCAATGAGCACAGAAATCGCGCGAATGAAACCGGAAAACAAGCGATTGACTACGAGAATGACGAGCAACGTACACAGCGCCAACAGCAAGTTGACAGGCCGGCCAAAATCCGGACTGCCCTGTCCGCCCGCCGCATTGTTCATCGCCACTGGAATCAGCGACAACCCGATGACCGTCACCACCGAGCCGGTGACCACTGTGGGAAACAATTTTAATACGCGGCCAAACACAGGTGCCAGCAACATGACGGCAATGCCGGCAATGATAATCGCACCGAAAGCTGTAGGCAGATTTGCGGTCGTACCGATGGCGATAATGGGACCGACCGCCGTAAAGGTACAGCCAAGGACGACCGGCAGGCGGATACCCAAAAAACGAGTTCCTAGAACTTGCAGTAGCGTCGCCAATCCACAGGTGAACAGGTCGGCAGAGATCAGATACGCCATTTGTGCTGGATTCAGCTTCAACGCGCCGCCGATGATCAGTGGAACGACAACAGATCCGGCGTACATCGCGAGCACGTGTTGCAGTCCCAATGTAACCACTTTGCTTTTGCTCAACGCCGAGCAGCTCCTTCCGGACGAGATTCCTGGATAAACTCAATCCCCGATTCAGACATCGCGCGAATGCGCGCCAAAGCGTGGACGCGTACACCGGCTTCTTCCAACTTCTCGCGACCTGCTTGGAAACTCTTTTCCACCACCACGGCAGCACCGGCGATGCTTGCTCCCGACGATTGGACTACTTCCGTCAGTGCGTGCAGCGCAGCCCCTTCGGCCAGGATGTCATCGACCATTAACACCACGTCCTCTGGTGTCAAGTACGACTTTGACACACTGATTTGATAGGTTTCCTGCCGCGTGTAGGAGTACGCAGGTGCAGTCCACACCGCGTCGGTCTGGGTAATGGCTTTTTTCTTTTTCGCATAGACAAACGGAACGCCAAGCGCCAACGCGGTCGCCATAGCGAAGTGAATGCCGCTCGCTTCCACCGTGAGCACTTTCGTGACACTGCAGTCCTGGAACGGTTCCGCCATGGCCGCGCCAAGCAGAAGCGTGAACTTTGGATCCACCTGGTGGTTCAGAAACGAATCCACCTTCAAGACGGTGGGAGACAAGACCAAACCTTCACGGCGTATCCTTTCTTCCAAAATCTCCAATTTTGCACCTCCCACGTCTTTTGCAAAACGCAAACAAGCCCGGAGGAACAGGTACTCTTCGCGCGTCAGCGCACTCCAAGTGAAACCTGTCCTTCCGGGCTTTTCTCCCAAAGGTGTAGCAATATTTGCCCACATCGCTCGGTCCAGACTCGTGACGAGGCCGCTCAATGGCCGCATCGCGACGGAACCCTAGATGTGCTTTCACTCGTAGTCAGGCAATTTACGGTTGCCTGGTAGAGACTTACGGGCCATATTCCCGTGATTATACGAGTTCCGATTGAGTTGTCAGCCAGCGTTTTGCAATACGCTGATGCAACAAACATATCAAATGGAACGAGTGGCGGCAATAGAAGAGAATGGCATGGGGGGTGGTTTTGGGCCCCTCGTGTTCGGTTCGCTATAATGTCGTCAGAACGTCTTAGAAACGGAGGGCACGCCATGACGCGAGTTCAACATCCTGTGTGTCACAACTGTCAGGAACCCATCTCGTCGAGAGCCGACCTGTCCACAGCGTTTGTCGGCGTTCACCTCGCCACGTTCCACAAACAGTGCGTGCGACAGCTCCCGGTGCAGAAAGCCTGGAGCCTTCTAGGCGGCACACCGTTGAACACGGCGGCCACCAACTGGGCTGTCGTTCTGCTTCCGCTTGCAAGCGTCCTGTTCCTCGTAACCAGAGGCGCGGGGAATTGGGTGTATTTCTTCGTTGTATCGCTCATCCCCGCTATCCTTCGCTTCTATGCGTGGTTACGCTATGAGCGCCATCTCCCCCGCTCGTGATATACACCGTGTTTAGTCGCCCTGGTTCGACTCCGATGGTGCCAATTGGTACGCCTTGCCCATCTCCGCGGATCGGGCGGCGGCGGCCAAAACGGCTTCGTACACGTAGCCGCGCACGTACCCTGCATCCAGCTGTTTCACGCCGGCCTCCGTCGTCCCCTTCGGCGACATGACGCGCTGACGCAATGTCTCAGGCGACACGCCCCACTCCGACAGCGTGAGTGCTGTTCCAGCCATCGTCTTCACCAGCAACTTGCGTGCCAGCTCTGGAGAGAATCCAAGCCGAATCGCGGCCGCCTCCATGCCCTCGAGGAAGTAGGACAGGAATCCCGGGCCACTGCCGGATACAGCGGTTGCAGCGTCCATCAAGTGTTCAGGAATTTCTACCACGTCCCCGAGCGCACTCAATAGTTCAAAAACATATGCCCTATCCACCTCACTGACACCTGGCCCATACGCGACGGCGGTCACTCCACACTGGACGGACACGGGCAAATTAGGCATAGCCCGAACCGTGCCCACCCCTGGACAACGGTCTGCAATATACGATTGGTTGACCCCAGCGGCAAACGAAAGCAGCAAAGGGCGGTTCAGATGAGGAGCCGCCAAACGTAATGCCTCGGTCACGTCAGCCGGCTTGACCGCAAGTACGACGAGGTCCGCGCCTGTCGCGTCACTCCACGAAGCTGCAGCTTGCACCCCGTACTGCTGAACAAGCTTGGTCAAACGTTCAACGCGGCTGCGGTTGATGACGCGGATGTCTTGCGGTCGAGCAACACCCGCCTTGGTAACGCCACGAATGAACGCTTCCGCCATCGCCCCTGCTCCAATGACGAAAATTTGCTTGTGTGCCATTCATACCTCGCCTCCTTGCAATACATTTCTAGAACGCGAAAACTCCCGCTCCTGCATACGCAGGGGCGGGAGTTCTGTTCCCACGGTACCACCCTGATTCCATAGCTGCCAACATAATGACAGGCAACCACAGATCTCGTGCGGCGATAACGGCGCCATCCGGACACCTTACTCAAACGTTCGGGCATCGTCTCCGAGGCCGGTTCGCCTGCGCTCCGACAGGACGGCTTTCAGCCGCTGACCATCCTTCTCTGGGTCGGAGTATGGCAGGGTACTTTTCCTCTTCATCGATCACATTCCAAAATGTTGCGCTGATTATATCTCAATCCACGTGTTTGCGCAAGTGGCAAATTGCCCATGTACGTGCAAACTACGCGAATTTCACACCTCTTTTCCCGAGTTCGTGCTCGATGGCTTTGGCCACTCCGCTCTCGTCGTTGGAGGCCGTTCGCAATGAGATGCTTTGCAATACGACGGGTTCGGCGTTGGCCATGGCATAACCGACGCCAACGTGGCGGAGCATTTCCAAATCATTTTCTCCATTGCCGATGGCGACAACATGTTCGAGTGAAAGCTTCAAGTCGCGGATAACACGCTGAATCCCCGACAGTTTATTGACACCATGTTGCGTAATCTCAATCTCCATGTCTGGCGTACGGGAGAGCTCAAAGGCGTTCCAAGACTTCAACTCTTGGTACACTTCGAGCAATTCTCGTTCACTGTGACATCCGACGGTGGCTTTTAAAATCGCCTCAGGAGGTCGTTCTAAGTACTTCGGTACATCGTCTTCCGACAAGACCACGGTGCCTTTGTAGTAGGTGTGCAGAAATGGTTTCAAGTGTTCAAAGTGGTCTGTGGCACACACGATGTAGTCGTGTCCAAACAGTCTGTAGGTCAGGTCGGCGTTCTCCGCTAGATGTATGAGTTTTAACAAGGGTTCCTTGGCAAGGGGCGTGCACCACAAAATCGCGCCAGTTTGAGCATCTATGATTTCTGCCCCATTCTGTGTCACCACTGGGGCATTGATCTGAAGGTAGCGCGCCCAGACAAGGGCCGACTTTGCCATGCGGCCGGTGGCCAAACTGACGTAATGCCCTTCATGCATGGCTCTCTGAATTGCAGCCCAAGTGGGCTCATCTACGGTTTGCCTGGAGTTGAGAAGCGTACCATCAATGTCAATCGCAAAAAATAACGGCTCCTTCATCCCGTCTCCCCCTGTCCGTCCAGATGTGCAACCACACATCCTGCGACGCCATGTACACCGAGCACCTCCAGTGTAAAGCACCGAAGTAAATTTTCTGTCAATTCCGGTTAAAGAGAGTGTAAAGAGTGGCCTACCTCCACAGTCGGTCCAGGACAATCTGCTCGAACCATTGATTGTTGATGGTTCTAATCATCGAATCAAAAAGTAGAGATTTTCACCTCACGCGGCACCACTCCCACGAGCACGATTGTCGTGAACAACGACAAGGTGTCGTCGCCCCATACATTCACCAAAGGCGGCTCTGTCTACATCCCTGTGTGGTATGTCATTCAAGCGCTCAACAACGCCGGAATTCACAGCACATGGAAGGGGAAACAGCTGGTATCTGACAGCTTCTGGTGCAGGTTTGTCCGCGAGTGGGGCTCACACGACCGGAAATGGTAATGTTTCTGTCTACTTGAACGGGAAGAGATTGTGTAAAATCCCGTCCATTGTGGCTTTGGATCCCGCTTCTCACCACAACACCACTTATTTACGCGTGAACGACATTTCTAATATCCTGAAAAGCGTAAACATTATTTCCACGTGGAATGGACAGTCGTGGACACTGCAAACCCAGGACGTGAAATCTTTGGCGGACGATTTGCCAATACGTCCACTGCACCTCAATCCCAGTTCAAAGGCATCATCACAGAGCACGTCCAATTGAATGTCACCGACAAAGCTGCATCCGGACTCGGCGAGGCGCCCACGAGCATCGACATACAGATGAGTATGAACTTGATGGAAGGTACCGTCCATGGCGAAAGAGCGATGGAAGCCACCATGACAATGACGAGTTCAGACGACACCTCCGCTTCACAGCCACTGACCATCCAAGAGTACGTACAAGGTTCACGCGTGTGGATCAACGAGGGCAAAGGATGGTCAGAAGCGACGGACAGAAGCAAAATAACGGATGCACGAATTGCACCATGCCACTCGAGAAGACGGATGAAAGAGAGTCCGCTCCGGACTCTCTTTCATCTGCATGGACACGTCCTTCGCTAGTCTGTGTACACCTGAAAATCTTTGAACTGAAGGTATATGTCCTCTGGTAACGCATTGCGGGTCAGTGTATGTTGCAACCCCGTGGCATCCAAGTACTTGACCACCAAGGACGAACAGATCTTGCGATGCCGCTCTTCGCTCTCGACGAACGAAACGGGCAAGTGAACCAGGTCATGAGTTATCGCCCGCAAAACGTCGTCAAACACCAACACCCAATCGTAGTGTTGCCCCACCAGGGTCCGAATGAACCTCAGCGCCGCATCACGCGAGTCAAGCGGAACCGGCGGTCTGAATGCATCAAACCCGTCATGGGCGAGCGGCTTCATTGCAACGGTCTGTCCATCGGACTCGATTTCCGTGTGCGCATCCAGTGCAATGGAGCTGTGGTAGTAGAAGTACGGTTGGCGGCCATCCTTCAGGCGTTCGACCCAATCAATTTCTCGCACCTCGAGGTCTTGCAACTTTCGGTACAACAGGATGTCCCCAGGCTCCGCCATGTACATGTAAGACACCTCAACCGACAAGCAGGATATCCAACATTATTCGGTAAGAAGGTGAGATGGTACATACACACGACCCAGTGGCCAGACAGGAATCACATTTCCGTGCACACAGCGTGATATTTTACTGATTTTTACGTGAAGTTTGATATATTTGAGGTTACATTGTTAGTATTTTAATGTCAGCGCCAACGGCTCCATGCTTTTTGGAACGTAGAGTATAAAAATTCCTACTGTTCAATGACGTGATGTCCGTTGGATCTTTGAAACGACTGGAAATCATGACTCCTATGCGATGGGCAGAAAGGATGGCACACGAAGTGACAGGCACGAAAACGGGATTGCCCAAGACAGATGTGACTTTGGAGGACATTACGCTCGCGAGAAATGTAGTCAAGGATGTCGTTCGCAAGACGCCGCTCCACAGGAATCACATTCTATCCGACAGATACCATTGTAATGTCTATCTCAAGCGTGAGGATTTGCAGAATGTCAGGTCATTCAAGATTCGGGGAGCGTACAACTTTCTCTACAACATGTCCGAGGCGGATCGACAAAGAGGCGTAGTTTGCGCCAGTGCCGGGAACCATGCACAGGGTGTCGCGTTCTCCTGTCAGTATCTCAACATCATGGGCACCATTTTCATGCCCGCGACCACGCCAAGACAGAAGGTTTCGCAGGTGTCGTTGTTTGGTGGCGAGTTTGTGGACATTCGCCTCGTGGGCGATACGTTTGACGATTCCTTCTCCGCGGCCATGCAATATTGTAAACAAAAGGATATGACCTTTGTACACCCATTTGATCACCCGCTCATCATTGCCGGACAAGGGACCATTGGAATGGAAATCCTACACGACATGGACGAACCTGTGGACTATGTGTTCCTCGCCATTGGCGGTGGTGGTTTGGCCGCGGGTGTTGGCGCCTACATCAAAGGCGTTTCTCCAACGACGAAAATCATCGGCGTTGAACCGGCCGGTGCTCCTTCCATGAAGACGTCCTTGGCGAAGGGGGCTGTCGAGACTCTGGAAAACATCGATACATTTGTGGATGGGGCGGCTGTCAAACAAATTGGACGCCTGACATTTCAAATGTGCCGGGACGTGTTAGACGATGTGGTTGTCGTACCGGAAGGTAAGGTCTGTACCACCATTTTGGAACTGTATAACGAAAATGCCATTGTAGCGGAACCTGCCGGGGCTTTGCCCATCGCCGCTTTAGAGAGTTACAAAGCCCAGATCCAGGGCAAAAATGTCGTCTGCATCGTAAGCGGAGGCAACAATGACATTGACCGGATGCAGGAAATCAAAGAGCGCTCACTGATCTACGAAGGCCTGAAACACTACTTCATTGTCCATTTCCCTCAACGGTCTGGCGCTCTAAAGGAGTTTATCGACAAAGTATTAGGACCTCATGATGACATCACGCGCTTCGAGTACACCAAGAAGAACAACCGAGAGGATGGCCCGGCATTGGTGGGAATTGAGCTACATCGTAAAGAAGAGTACCAAACGTTGATTGACCGGATGGAGCAACACGGTATCCATTATATTGAGATCAACAAAGATCCAGTGCTGTTTCATCTATTGATTTAAATGGCGACTGTATCAGCCATGTGACAAAGTGGGGAGCGTCTCGCGAGCGGCATCCACCATCTCGTCATGAGATGGCGGATGCCCACAACCGCAGCGAATGTCGGTGAAACAGCGGCAGGATCACACTTTCCGTACGTTGAAGCTGTCGCGAATCAAGTGCCAGACCTGCGGAAATTCGTTTCCAAGAACCCAAAAACTTGCACCCCGCATGCCGTAATCGTAGATGAGTTGCAACTTCACAGCAGCACTGAGTGCATCTTCAAACCATACCACGTGCTGCCGACCTTCCGAGTCTCGATAGCGAAAAAAGGGAGATGCGCTTTCCACACTCCACTCAATCGGGACCTGTTGGCTCATCGCAAGATTTTGCGCACTCTTGTTACTAATCCCGGATGCCCTCCCCGCCTGCGGGTGGGGCAGTGGCCAGTCGTACCCGTACAGCGCCATTCCCATGAGGAGCTTACTCGACGGGATCACCGACGTGGCGTAATTCAATACGGCGCGGACTTGATCCAGCGGGGCGATGGCCATCGGTGGTCCTCCGACCCATCCCCACTCATACGTCATCAACATAATGAAGTCCACTTCCCCGCCGAGCGTGCGATAGTCAAAGGCACCCATCCAGGAAGCGGTCGGCTCATCGGATGTCTTGGGCCCCATGGCGATGGAAATCGAAAGGCCCTGGCGACGCACTGCCTGGCCGAGCTCGCTGATAAATTCGTTGTACAGCGGTCTGTCGGACGGCTGCATGTGTTCAAAATCGACGTTGATGCCCCGAAAACCGCGATTGCGGGCGGTACGTAGAATGTTATCCATCAGTTTACGGCGGATGGACGGGTTGGACATCACCGTATGCGCCAGTTCCGTATTGAAATTGGTACCGTCAAAGTTGGTGACCGTCATCAGTGGAGCAACGCGCAACTGTCTGGCTGCGGACAACGCATCGTTGTCCTTCTGGCCAACCAGGCTTCCGTCTGCCCTGGCCTGATAGCTGAAAATGCAAAGGTAGGTCAGCCGCTGGCCGGTATCTTGTACAATTCGCGAATCATTTACGTTTCCTTCTGGCAGCAAATATCCGTTGACTTCAATCGTACGCTTCCCCTGTACACGAGTGGGTACGTACAGCCGCTGCTGAGGACGAAGCGACTGCCCTGCCCGCAGACCGAGCCAACCGCGCAATTCATCGGGTGTAACGCCCTGTCGGCGCGCGATACTTTCCACCGTGTCACCCGACTGCACCGTATAAGGACGGGCCAGCGTGGCCGGACCCGGAACCAGCAAGTGTAGACCAGGGACAATGATGTTTTCGCTCTGCAATTCGTTTAAGTGCTGCAGCTCCCGAGTGGTGGTTCCGTATCGGGCCGCGATGTCGCGCAAACCTTCTCCTTGTACTACCGTATGAATGAGCATTTTTCTACCGCTCCTTGTCATCCACATCATGTCGCATGTGCGTACGCCTACGCCTATGCCATGATACGGTGCAGGGTCTTCATTCGTGACATCCAGTCACATTCTGAGTATCGGCAGAGGAATTCACAGACGGCTCGGCGAATGGGGAGAGAGGATGAGAGAAACTGAACGAACGCTTTCCATGGGCTGTGCAAAAATGGGGATCCCCATCTACATGGAGACCCCGTTGGGGGGACATCTGTGTCCAATCAAAACTTACAGACGACCTATTTCAGCTGTTCCAAGTGTCAATACTGGAGAACCGTCGAGGCGCAAGGGGAAATTGTGGCTGGCCCCACCTGCAAAGTGTGCCACAGCTCCATGCGCCTCGTGCACATGCAACAACTGGACCTCGGACTCTTTGAGGATGCTCCGCTACACAAAAAACGTCCCGGTCGGCGAACCCATCGGTCCACCCGGGACGTCAAGAAACTGGATTGATGGCGATGCGATTCCGTACCAGAATCTCCGCCGTTGCGTCCTGGTAGACCACGCGCCAATCGGGATTGTGCGTCAAAAAGGTGACAACGGGTTCACCGCTTGGGAACAGCGCAACGTCACATTTGTAGCTGTCAATCAGGTCCGGCCCGTTCCACCACACGTCCTTGATGGCCAAGTAATCCACAAACACGTTCTGACCCTGCAAAAAGATGTCCGTCCGCCCATCGACAAAGGTCGGGACGCCCCGGTAGATGAGGTACCCTCCCCATTGATACGCGTTCAACACATGCTGAGTCAAATGGTGTTTCTGCAGGTAGTCTACTGCGTACACAGGATAAGCCGAGGGCGACCAGTGGCTGTTCACGCTGCCCTTCACGGTCGGCAACTGTGTTCCGAAGTACACCAGCGCTGCCAGACTCAAAATCCCACTGCACGCCATGACGACTCGATGTGGCTGCAGAAGTTTGCGGAACAAATCCCCAATGAGCGGCGCTAACAACAACGCGGAGGAGATAGCCATGTAAGGCGCAAATCGCTGGTAAATCAGCATCACCGCGAAACTGCCGCAAAAGTACAAGGTTTCACGCATGGGCAACGGTTTCCACCGAGCCAGGAGAATGAGAAACATTATCAGCAAGAATGGCAGCAACCCGTATTTGAAGATGTCGTTGTGAAAGTCCGGTGAGTGCCACTCGTTGATGTTGTCCACCATGGTCTGGTTGGTCGACAGCAATGCGTAGGTGTACGCTTTGTACGTGTTCGGGTTGCACAGCCCAATCAACGCGCCGACCACTGCAGCACACAGGAGGCGCCAACGTGCGCCGGACGGAAGTCGCAGTTTCTTGAGTCTACCCAAGGACGGGAAGAAGCTGATGAGGACTTCCAGCAACAGCATGACAATGCCGATGCTCGAACTCCCGTGGGCATTGGCCCACATGAGCATCAGCGGCGGCACCAGCCACAGCGTCCGAAACGCACCCCTCCGGACTCGCTCCAGAATCCAGAGAAAGATGGCAAACATCATGTAGGACACGGCCTGCGGGCGCATCGTCCAAAACACCAACGGCACCAGCGTTGCCAAGCAGGCACAGACGGCCGCTGCGATGGCATTGCTGCCGGGCAGGCTTCTGCAGACACGGTATAGCACAATCACGGTCACGGCGTGTACCAGCGACAGGAATCCCCAGACGCCAGGGAAGCCAAAGTGAGAGCCAAGCCACGCCAGGGCCACTTCAAACAACCATTCTTGCGTGACCCACGGTTTGCCGTGCATGGTCCACGAAAATGGATCCGTGGTCGGAACGGTGTGATGACTCAATATGTAGAGACCGGTGGCGTAGTGCCAGGGTGTGTCCGGGTCCGACAGGGGCGCCATCTGGTAAATGGCGAACCCGACAATCCATAAACACAGGAGCATAGTTTGTACGCTGAGAATACTGCGCCAATTCGTCACCGTACGTATCCTACCAATCCTTCTGATCTGGGTCCTCTGCTCGCACGCGCAAATCGAGGTACAAGAGTGAGATGGCCACAAACGTGAACGGCGTGATGACGAGCTCCGTCACACTGTCCAACACGATGGTGACCACGGTGTTTGGGATGAGGTGAAACAACGTTGTCAAACCGAAACTGACGGCACCGGCTATCAGCTGAACGAGGATGAAGTAGCCAAGCACGCGCCAAAAGTTCCCTTTGATGAGCCGCCACGACCCCATCATGGCATTCCATCCCGCCTTGCCTTCCATCACTGCAACGGGCGTCGCTAGGGCGAACTTGACAAGCAGCCACACGTCCAGGCACAGAACGCCAATCGCGAGCAGGGTCACAACGATGCCCGTCACCACCGCGGGCGCCCCGATGCCGCCGAGCAGACCGATGACAAGCGCGAGAATGCCGCCGGTCACCACAAACGTCACAAGCAGGATAATCCACTTCAGGAGATCAGTGCCAATCACTGCAGGCAAACGTCGCCAAGCGTGGCCGACAGCCTGCTTGAAGGTCAGCGTTTCACCTTCGAACTTCAGCTTCGCCAGGAAGTGTATCATGGTTCCATACAGGAGCGGTATCGCGACGAGGGCACCGAGAATGGAAATCACCACGTAGGCAATCAATTGCGGAAGCACTGCCGTCAGTTGTGTCATGAGTTCGCTGAATGACTGCACATTGTCCATCCCGGCTGTCAGAGCGTTCACGTTCGCCGAAAATATATCCTGCAAAACGAGGTACGGCAGGTAGATGGACAAGGTCGCGACAGCCATGAGACGAAAATGATGGCCAATGGTGCGAAATGTATCGTCGAGCAAATGCCCGATAGATTGCGGACGTAAATGGGTCCTGCTGGGTTGGGTTGACACGCGTGTTCCTCCTTGATGGCCTGTGTTGCCAAAACTTCCACCTCATCATACCACAGCGTGTGTCAGTCGGAGCATGGAACGCCAACAACCCTGCCACACCGAGCAGTGGCAGGGTTGGGCTCAAATCAAACGCTTCACTTTGGCGTCACAACGAGGTACGCCTCCATGGGGCCTTCGTGGGCCGCGTCGGCGTGCGCAGTGCAAATCAACCGAAAGAATCCCGCCTTGTTTGCTTTGAGCTTGATTGTCGTCACCTGATTGCGGTGCACGACGCCTTGAATTCCGTAGCCCTCGAGTTCCACAGGGTGATCCTGTCCCTTCAGTCCTCGGATCTTGATGACCACGTCGTCTCCCTGTCCCGCGACGTACACGGCCGGGTCAAACCGATATACTTCGATGGTTGAGCCGTCTTTCTGTTTCGCGGCGATTTCGTTCGTGACCACTTGGTACGTACGCGTCGCCGCGCTGGCCTCCGGGATTCCCCCCGTCACCAGACCCGCCAACCCAACGCCTAGAAGGCCTATCACGCCGTACTTCGTCCACCTGCTCGAAAAACGCGCCATGTGCAACCCACCTTGGCTAGATGAGGCTTCGTCCTGCCGGACAACCACAATTGGCAGCAAAGCCTTCTATTGCTTCCATTTTCCTAATTAGGTTGCTCGATTTGCGGAGATTCATACTCAATCCCCGACTTGGCGTGCAATTCCGCATAGAGTCCACCGAGCGCGAGCAGCTCCTCGTGCCTTCCGCGCTCGACGATGTGACCGCGTTCCAATACGTAGATGCAGTCCGCGCGACGAATGGTGGACAAGCGATGCGCAATCACGAGAGTGGTTCGATTCTGCGCCACCGCCTGCAGACCGCGGCTGACCAGTTCCTCGGTCTTGCTGTCGAGGTTTGCTGTGGCCTCGTCCAAAATCAAGACGCGCGGGTTCAGACAGACAATCCGGGCAAACGAAATCAATTGCCGCTCGCCCATCGACAAATTGGCGCCCTTGCTGTACAGATGTGTGTGATACCCATCCGGAAGCTTTTGCACTATGTCGTGCGCTCCAACGGCTTTCGCCGCTTCGACCACTTGTTCCTCTGAGATGTCCTCGCGGAACAATCGGATGTTGTCCAAGACCGTGCCTGTGAACAAATTGGCTTCCTGCAGGACGAGGCCAATGACTTTACGCAAATCGCGCTGGCGAAATTCGCGCAAGTCGGTGCCGTCAAGCAAAACCTGGCCGCTGGTCGGATGGTAAAAACGGACGAGCAAACTCATCAAGGAACTCTTGCCCGCGCCTGTCGGACCGACGAATCCCACAAAGGAACCCGGCTCGATGTGAAAGGAAATGTCGCGGAGCACAGGCTGCCCTTCCTTGTAGGCAAACGACACGCCTCGAAACTCTACTTCTCCTCGCACGTCTGTCGGTGTAATGGGCTTGGCATCTGGAGCGTCCACGATAGCCGGCTCGACGGACAAGATGTTGCCAATCCGGTCCGCCGCCACTGCCGCGGACTGCAACGTATTCCACTGTTGCGTAATGGAGTTAATCGGCTGGAAGAACTGCCGAATGTAGTTGATGAACGCATACAGCGTGCCAAACAGGATGGCACCGTGCAGAACCGCACCGCCGCCAATCCAGACGACGGCCGCCACCGCCGCGTTGCCGAGCATTTCGAACGTCCGGTTAAACATCACGGAAATGCGGTACTCACGGACGTTGGCGGACCTGTGGCGAACATTGAGTTCCTCAAACTGGCGAGCCTGTCGACGTTCCTGGTGGAAGATTTGGATGATGCGAATGCCCGCCAAGTTTTCCGCCAAAAACGCCATGGTGTTGGACAACCGAGTCCGCGTCGTCTGGTAGGCGCCCCGCAGGCGCTTTCGAAAGACGGCCGAGATGCCAAACAGAAGCGGAATCAACACCATGCAGTACGAGGCAATCCGCACGTCGAGCTCAAACATGGCAACAATGACCATCACCAGGGACAGCCCGTCGCGCAGCATACTCAAGAAAAAGTTTGTGAAGAACTGGCTCACCGTTTCTGTGTCGTTGGACACGTTGGTCACCAGGCGGCCGATGGCGTTGGTGTCAAAGAAAGCCATCGACTGGCGCTCAATATGCTTGAACAGCGCCAAGCGGATTTCACGAATCACATTCTGTCCCGAATACTGGACAATCAGTATCTGGACGTAGTTGGCGACCAAACTGACGAGGACAACCATCACGTAGAGGAGGCTGACCGTCCACAATCCGCGCATGTTGGGATGCGGGGCAGAAATGTCGTCGTCGATGGCCACCTTGACGAGGTAAGGCTGCAGAACGGACGTGGCGTTGTATACGAGGACGAGCAGAACAACCGCTGCAAAGTGCCAGCGATACGGCTTGGCGTACGGCAAGAGCCGCAGTAGACTGCCAATCCCCTTGCGCCTTGGCGCTCCTTGTTCCGTTTGTGTCTTCACGCCCTCACCTCCTCCGTTGCCGCCTCCTGGAGTGCGTACAGTGACGCGTACAAGCCACCCTGTTGAACCAGTTCGTCGTGCGTGCCGCGCTCGACAATGCGCCCTTTGTCCAGCACAAGAAGGACATCTGCATGGCGGACAGCGGACAGCCGATGGGCGACGATGAGCGTTGTCTTCCCACGCCGGATGCGGCGAACGTTTTCTAGAATCTGCTTTTCCGTATTCATGTCCACGGCGGACAGGCTGTCGTCGAGAATGAGAATCGGTGCGTCTTTCAGGAACGCCCGGGCAATCGCCGCGCGCTGCTTCTGGCCGCCGGACAAAGCCACCCCGCGCTCTCCGATGAGCGTATCCAGCCCGTCTGGAAATGACTCGATTTCGTTCCGGAAACAAGCGTTGTCGGCCGCTTCCAGAAGCTCCTCTCTGGAGGCGTCCTCACGAGAGAAACCGATGTTTTCGCCAATCGTCGTAGAGAACAAAAACCCGTCCTGGGGCACGTAGGCAATGCTTTCGCGCAACGTTTTCAACCGCAGGCTGTGAACGTCGTAGCCGTCGACGCGGACCGTGCCTTTCGGCGGATCGAAAATTCGCGGCAACAGGTTGACCAGCGTCGTTTTCCCAGCCCCGGTACGACCGACAATCCCAATGGTCTGACCACTGCGTACGCGGAAATGGATGTCCAGAAGAGCCGGTTGCACTCCGTCCGGGTAGCGAAACTCTGGCAAATCCACTTCGATGTCTCCGGTGATCTGGTCCACATCTACCGGATGTTCCGGGTCTTTGATGTCCGGTTCCTCTCCGAGGAGCACCTCCAGCCGTTTGAGCGAGGCCGATGCGCGCTGGAAGTAGTTAAACACGAACCCCATTTGCTGCAGTGGCGTTATCAACATCGCCAGGTACAAAGTAAAGGCGACAAACGCCCCAAGTGGGATTTGCCCGTCTATCGTCAGGTAACCGCCGTACGACAAGGCAATCGCGAAACTGACCGACCCTGTGAACGGAATCAGCGTCTGAAACAAGCCGCTTTGCCGAAACACGGCCATTTGACGGCGAACAATCAGATCTACCTTGTCCGCGAATCGATTTGCCTCCACATCCTCGTTCGCGGTCGCCTTGATGAGGCGGATGGCCGAGAGGCTTTCTTCCGTGACAGCCGCCATCTCGGAGAGCGCTTCCTGCGCTTCTCGCAAGGCATTGCGAATGCGCGGCCCCCACCAAATGATGAAGATTGGCAGCGCCAGCAGCGGGATCATACTAACCAGTGTGAGTTTGATACTGACGGTTCGGAACGTCATGAACAGCGTGGTGATGAGCAGGAACACCGCGTTTGTCAGCAGGTTCATGCCGCCCGTCAGCGCATCACGGACAGCGCGCACGTCGTTCATCGCGTGATTGAGGAGATCCCCGATGCTGCGCTGCCGAAAGTACGCGGTCGACAAGGACTCCCAGTGTCGGAACAAACGTCGTCGCAACCGGTACTCGAACTCTCTGCCAAGTTGACCATTTCGCAACTGGCCAATGCCGTACAACACGACGTACCCGGTGCCTACAGCCAAGAGCCACCACACGTAATGCAGCAGTTGGCCTCCCGTCAAACGGCCCGCTTTCAACGTATCTGTGAAGCGTCCGAGAATGTTCGGAAACTGCACCATCACGATTTCGGAGGCAACGATGGACAAGATGGAAACGAGATAAGACCATTTTTTTGAGAGCATAAATTGTTTGAGCAAATGCGTTGGGCTCTCCACCGGATGATGCATGAATTCGGTCACCTCCATCATTGCCTGAACCGTTCGGTCGTCGGACAACGGAGCGGCGGGGCGCATTGCGCACACCGCCGCCGACATGTCATTCGCATTCTATTGTACAGGATATCTACACGGGTTCCTATTGCATGTTCTTCAGGCGTGCCTGAATGTCGCGTTGTTGTGCCTCAAATCCTGGCTTCCCAAGCAGTGCAAACATGTTGACCTTGTACGCCTCGACACCCGGTTGGTTGAACGGATTCACACCGAGCAGCAGGCCGCTCATTGCACAGGCCAGCTCAAAGAAGTAGAACAGTTGTCCGAGCGCTCTTTCTGTTTGCTCTGGCACGGTGACCAACAAGTTCGGGACTTGCCCGTCCGCATGTGCAAGTTGCGTAGCAATTCGGGCGGTGTCGTTCACCCACGACAGTGGCTTTCCGGCCAAGTACTCCAACCCGTCGTCGACCTGCGCGTCGGACGGCAACGTGAGTTCAACCGACGGCTGCTGGATCTGAACGACCGTTTCAAACAGGTTGCGGTACCCTTCCTGCACGTATTGCCCCAGCGAATGCAAATCCGTGGTATACGCCACCGAAGACGGATAAATGCCCTTGAGGTCCTTGCCTTCGCTTTCGCCGAACAACTGCTTCCACCACTCCGCAAACATCTTCAGAGATGGTTCGTAGTAAGCCAGCACTTCCGTGGTTTTTCCTTTGCGATACAGGGCATTGCGAACCGCAGCGTAGCGGTACGCCGGGTTATCTGTGAGGGACGACGTGTTGAGCCTTTGCTCTTCCTCTGCGGCCCCCTGAAGCAGTTGTTTAATGTCCACGCCGACGGCTGCAAGCGGCAACAACCCCACAGGCGTCAGCACGGAGTACCGACCACCGACGTCATCCGGAATGACAAACGTCTTGTAACCTTCTTCATCCGCCAACTTTTTCAGCGCGCCCTTGGCCTGGTCTGTCGTGACGTAAATCCGCTTGCGCACTTCCTCGGGGCCGACGCGCTCCTGCAACCATGCGCGCAAAATCCGAAATGCCACCGCTGGTTCCGTCGTCGTTCCAGACTTGGAGATGACGTTCAGGCAAATCCGCTTGCCCTTGAGGATGGTGAGCAACTGGTGCAATGCCACCGGACTGAGGTGATTGCCAGCGAAGTACAGCTCCGGTCCGCCGCGCAATTCTTGCGGCAGCTGGTTGTAGTATTCAGGCTTCGCCCACTCGAACGCTGCGCGAGCCCCTAGGTACGATCCGCCAATGCCAATGACCACGAGGGCGTCCGCTTGTTGGCGAATTTCAGCTGCCGCTTCGAGAATATCGTCGAGGCCCTTTTGCAGCGTTTGGCTCGGCAGGTGAAGCCAACCGAGGAAATCCCCGCCGGGGACGCTTCCTTCATGCAAGCGCCGATGCGCATCATCGACAAACGGCTGCAACTGGAGCCATTCGTCGTCTTTGACGTAGTCCTTGGCAAACTGAACATTGAGATCAATCACAATGACGTCGCTCCTTTCTTTGTCAACAAACATCCCATGTCGGAAGTGCCGGCCATGTCACTGCACCACCGAAAGGTGGCTAGTATCAGTCGTAGCACAAGTTGGCAAACGATACAAATGCCAGCGCCAGTCACGCCAACCTCGGCAAAAACCACCCAGCCAATGCGTACAGTACCGTCGACGCGCCCGCGACGTACAAGGCGGGTTTTAACTTGTACCGGGCGTAGTTCATCACCGGCAGTTTCATAACCGTGGCCATGGCGACGGTACCATCGCTCAGTGGCGACGCAAAGCCGCCGAACGTTCCGCTCGCAAACACAGCTCCCGCAATCAGCGGCACGGACGCACCCGTCCCAGCAGCGAGTGAAAAACCGAGTGGCAGCAGCATGCCCCACGTCCCGAATGAACTGCCGATGACGTACGACAGCACGCACCCGAACGCAAAGAGAACCGGCGCAATCAACGCGGGTGGAACCAAGTGCCCAATCGTTCGTTCGGTGAACTCGGTAAAGCCGAGATCATTCGACACCGCCGAGACGGCCCAGACCAGGCCCAACAGGACAATGACGTTCATCATTTCGTTTCCGCCAGCAATGACGCCAAACAGCGTTCTTTGTATGGGCTGACGCTGCACTGCGTACCAGATGAGACTGGCGAGGAGTGTAACGAGCAGGGCCTGCAACATGGCCCTGGCTGAATCCGCCACCGCCATCGCCTGCCAAAAACCCGTCGCGTGTTGGTGCCCGCTCCACCAGGTGAAAAATAATGTCAGGGTGAGGAGCAGCACAATCGGCACGGCGAGGTTGGACAGCTTCGGAGGCACATGTTCTGACAGGACCTCCACCGGATCGACGTATTCGTCCTCTTTTGGCGCTTTCTTCGACGCCTGGGTCGGCGTTGGACTCAGTTCCGTCGAAGCCTCCATTTGCGCCAACTGGGACGTCAGGCGCAATCTCGTCTCCGTCGACATGGCGGAGGCGTGTCGGTTCGAGACGGCGCGGGTCGATACCTCCTGTTTTCGCGATGGCGCAAATGTGGTGTACAACCCGTACGCCAACATCAGCAGCGCAAAGAAGTTCAGCGGGAGGCTGAGAAGAAACACGTGGAACGCCGACCCCGCCAGTTCATGGTGTCGCGCAGAAGTACTGATGAGCCCGACCATATAGCCGACAAATGCCGTGCCTATGGGCACCAAAGCGCAGAGCGGCGTGGACGTCACATCAATGATGAACGCGACCCGTTCTGGAGAGATGCGCAGTCGAGAAAACACTTCCTTCATGACGGGCGCCACAGTGATAATCCGGAAGTCTGGCGCCATGAACGTGGCCGCAGACGACAGCCAGGTGACCGCAAACGCGCCCTTGGCGGATTGGACACGCTCCGACATCCAGTGTGCAAATCCGCTCACCCCGCCGGTCACGCGCACAAGTCCCACAAACGCGCCAAAACCGTACAGAAATACGACCAACCGCAGGTTGTCGGGGACTGCCAGTTCCTTCAGTATGTAGTTCAGCGTGGCATCCACACCGCCCAGAAGAGACGGATGGAGCATGTACGCACCCACCAACAGCCCTGCCAGTAACCCGGGCAGGACTTGGCGCGTCCAGATGGCAACGGGAATGACAATGAGAAATGGAACAAGCGACCAGACGCTTCCGTACACGGAAAGACTCCTTTCCTGGTGATGCTGCCAAGGACAGTCTTTCCATAACGTGCGTCTGCATCGCGGGATTCATACGGGACAACGCGGAAATCCTCAAGACAGTCTAGGGCCGGGCGAAGAATCCCACAGGGGACGCTCCACTCGACCCGCGCACCGCGCAAACATCGGTTGCCCACCCAATTACCCGTATCTATCAATCAGTCCATCTTTTTGGAAAACATGTTGACACCAAACGCTTGCGGCAGCAAGTAGACACCTGCAATGCCTACCAGCACGTAGACAATCCGGCTCACCAACGCGTCAGATCCGCCACATAACGCTGCCACGACGTCGAACTGAAAGAAGCCGACCAACAACCAGTTGAGAGCCCCTATCAAGACGAGCCACCAGGCCGCTTTCTCGAGCACCGCCAATCCCCTCCTCACCGTCCGGCTTGAGGTGTCAGTGCCACCCCGGCGCCCACATGGTCCTCGGTAGACGCCCCTGATGAGCGGACGCCCCTACTCGTACATATGTGCGAGGGATTTGCAAAATGCCACGGAGTGCGTTGCGATGTTACGAATCGCTGACCCCGGCTTAGACCCGCCGTGCTTGTTCCATTTTGGAAATCGCCGACAGGACGTCTTCGGCCCTGCGGACAGCGACGTGCCCCTGATGGCGGCCTGGAATGGCCGGATCTGGAACGTACCAGAGCGCGTCCATGCCGAACACTCTGGCGCCTTCATAGTCCGCGCGATAATTGTCCCCCACCATCAGCGCCTCTCTGGCGCTGACCTGCAGCGCCTCGCACGCCGCTTGGTACACCATTGGATGGGGTTTGGCCTTTCCGACGTGCTCCGAGATAATGAGCGCAGACTCCGGGATAAACCGGTCAATGCCGGCAATCGTCATCTTTCGCCACTGCAAATCGGGCGATCCGTTCGTGACCACCCCGAGTCTGTACTTCGCCGCCAACGCCTCCAACATCTCCGTCGTCCCGGGGTAGGCAATCACGGTCTCTTCGAGGGTGGACATGTACACGTCGTTAAACCGGTCTGCTTCGCTGTCCGTCTTCTCCACATTGTAGTCCTGCCAGGTGCGCAGAAAGCGAAGCCTGCGCAACTCAGTCATGGTGATTTCCCGTCTGTCGTACAAAGTCCACAAGGCTTCGTGGTGTGTGAGAAACCGAGGGATGAAATCCTCGGGAACCGCCCCGTTGTACATCTGTTTCACAGTCCTCTCGAGGCTGAGCTTGTGTTGAAGGTTGGTATCCACCAGCGTGTGATCCAAGTCGAAAAAGATAACCCTGTACTCTCCCATGTCATCCCCTCCTGTGCTTCCCTCATGGTACAACAGTCTCGAACACTATCGAACCTGTGCACGAAAAGAAAAGAAAGGCCAGAAGATCCCATTCGCAGAGACACCCTAGTGTACAATAGGTAGGTGATATGATATCGGCACTGTCCATGACAAGAGGAGTGACATGCACGCATGTCCCGTCATGCATTTGTGAACGTCGTCGCAGGCATCCAGTGGCTCGGGTTCATGTTTGCCAACACCGTCGTGATTCCGTTGTCTGTCGGTACGGCGTTCCACCAAACGCCCGAAGCCATCGCTGGTGCCATGGCGAGGTCGTTTTTGATCACGGGCCTCGCCTGTTTAATTCAGGTTTTCTTTGGACATCGGTTCCCCCTGATGGAAGGACAATCCGGCATGTGGTGGGGCGTCATTCTCGGACTCGTACAGTTGGGGACGGCGTCCGGTATCCCGATGGTCATGCTCGGCGGAAGTGTCAGTGTCGGAATCTTTCTCGGCGGCCTCGTTGTGATGGTCTGTGGCGCGTTGGGGATGCACCGGGTGTTGAATCGGCTGTTCACACCGGTCGTGATGGCGGTACTGCTGTTCCTGTTAGCAGCCCAATTGATAGACATCTTCTTCAAAGGCATGATGGGGGTGTCGCAGTACGGGCACATCCAAAGCCCAGTTGCCCTCTTGTCCATTGGCTTGGTGGTGCTGGTCAGCGCGTTGACCATTTGGGGAAGAGGTCTGCTCAGCAACTTCTCGATTCTCATCGGCCTGGCCACGGGGTGGATTGCCTACGTTCTGCAATTTGGGGCAGGCACAGCGATGGTGCAGCCCAAGTGGCAAGACATCGCTCAGGCATTCTCCTGGGGAGCCCCTCACTTTCAACGAGGTATCCTCGTCACGTGCATGGTCACAGCCCTTTTGAACACCACCAACACGGTCGCAACGCTGCGCGCGGCCGAGCCGTTGTTCCATCAACCGCTGTCAGCCAGTGATTATCAACGGTCACTCGTCCTATCAGGACTATTTACAGCAGTCTCAGGTCCGCTTACGCTTGTGCCGTACGCGCCGTACACGTCATCCATCGGATTCTTGCGGACAACGCGGCTCTTCTCTCGCACACCGTTTATCATTGGCGCGGCGATGTTCACCCTGTTCGGCTTCATCCCCCCGCTGTCCGGCTTTTTCTCCACGCTGCCCATCAGCGTCGGCGACGCCGTGTTGTTTGTCGCTTACCTTCAGCTGTTTGGATCCGCATTGAACAATCTGGACGGACTGACGTTCGACTTTCGCAGTATCTTTCGGATTGCGTTGCCCATTCTCGTCGGCCTCGCCATTCAGAGCATGCCGTCGGATGATTTTTCCACGTTGCCCGGATACGTGCAACCGCTCCTCGGCAACGGCATGTTAATGGGTATTCTCCTCTCCATCGTCCTCGAGACCTTTCCCTGGGAAAAGATGAAACAGGCCTCCGCGTAACGTAGCGATAGGCCTGCTGTATCCTGTTTCAGAATGGAGTTATCCTGCCATGACGAGCTCAGCTTGCATCCGAGTCCTTGGAGTTCCAGTCCACGTGCCGTTCCACCACGTGCTTGCCCGACGCCGTATTCACAGTCAGGCGCACAGTGTTTGTCTCTTCGTTCAGTACCGCGTCACCGAGTATGGTGTTTTTGCCCGTTCCGGGAATATCGTATTCGGCTGTGAGAATGGTACCTCCATCGAGCTGGTGGTAATGGTTCAACAAGTCGAGCAACTCATTGGCGATTTGGCTGTCCGGAGGCGCCTTGTTCAGGTGGACAACGCAAAAATCTTGCTGCATTCCGGACTCATCGTCCGCAATTTCTGCGTGCCCAATCCTGTGATCCACCACATACTGCGGAAACTCACTGCTGGTGGTCGCCCGAACATTCAGGGCCTGCAACGTGAGATGAGCAAATGTCCCCCCCAGAGCCAATACCACTGCCAATCCTGCGAGGAAGTACAAGCGGTTGCGGCGAACCCGGCGCGCGTCGTCCGTCGCGTGATTGATGGCTTTCTCCATGTCCCACCCCGATATGAAATGCCGTACGTGCTTATCAGCGATTTGCAAAACGCAACCCTCATCTATGTGTGCTCAACCACTCGAGTGGAATTTTGCAAATCGCCCTTATTTCATACATTACCGAATATTCAAAGCTCAATCAATCGTTCGTGACACAAACCTCCAAGCTCACGCATACCGAGATGAGCAAATGTTGCATCTGGTGTGTCACCGTGACACACTGGTATCACGGAGATCACTCTGGGGGGATGAACATGGTCACCATACAATCCGAGGCGCAGTTGGACGAGGTGCTTGGAAGTCACGCGGGAGAAGACCTCGTCATCTTCAAACACAGCACGCAATGTCCCATCAGCGCGGCTGCCTACGACGAGGTTGTCAAGTTTGAAAAGGGGAGTAACGCGCCCGTCTATATGATTCGCGTCATTGAGGAGCGTCCTGTGTCGAACTACTTTGCGTCGACTTACGGCGTCAAACACGAGTCACCACAGGCCATTGTCCTCCGCGACGGCAAGGTGCGCTGGCACGCATCACATTGGAACATCACGGAGCAGGCGTTACAAGGCGCGTTGGCATAACGCGCCTTTGCCACATAACGATTCACCGTCGGTCAACGCGGCTACAAGTCAACCCCCCAGATGCACCTGATGCATCGCGTTCGACGACTTCTGCAGGCGACCAAACACAAAGAAACAGAGAATGGGTAAGATGGTGAGTGCGCAGATCACCATGAGCAATACTGTTATCGAGGTGCGGTCGTATAAGACGCCGCCAAAAACCGGTCCTATCATGCGGCCGAGCGTTGCACAGCTCGCGACCAAACCTTGCAACGTGCCAAGCCGGTGCTCCGGTGCCAGGACGGCCACTGCAGAGGGAATCGCTGGCCACACAAACAGCTCTCCCGCCGTCATTACCACCATGGCGGCCACAAACACCGGATATGCATGCCCGACCAACAGCAACAAGTACGCCAGAGCGTACAACGCGGTCCCTAAGATCATTTGCGTACTCAGGGCTTGTAGCCGCCGAACCACCTTAGATATGAGCGGTTGCGCCACGAAGATGAGCAGTCCGTTCAAGGTCCAGAGCACGCTGTACGAAGCCAGTGGATAACCTAATGATTTCATATAGACCGAGATGGTACTTTGCCACTGTACGTAAATCCCCCAGGCCAAGATGTACCCGACAAACAATACGCCAATCGGAACCCAAGGCACCTTCGGCAACATGCTTGCCGGCACGTCTCCATGGGAGTCGGCCTCAGCCTGCTGATTGCGCCGCGAAGCCACAGCGGCAAACGGCTGTTGCAATACCGTCAGGATAAGTAGGATGAGTATCAAGTACGCCACACTAATTCCGATGAACACCGACAGGAACGATATTTGAGCCAGCACGCCGCCAATCGCAGTCCCGACGGCGACGCCGAGGTTGTTGGCGACGTACAGAAAGTTAAACGTCCTCCGTCCGCCCTCCGGCCAAGCGTGTCCCGCCAGTGCGTTCATGACGGGAAACGGAATCGCGCACGTGGTGCCGAACACAGCCATGACGGCAATGTACAGGTACCAGTCGGGCGAAAAGACGGGAACCAGAATCACCACCGCCGATAACATCAATCCGAGGAGCAGTACTGGTGTCGCACCAAAGCGGTCGTACATGCGCCCACCGATATAACTTCCGATGAACCCAGCCGCGGAATACACCATGAGCACCAAGCTCGCCACCGTCAGTGGCTGATGTAGCACGGAGTGAATATAGATGGCGTTCACCGGCCAGAGCAGAGACAGGCCTCCCACGTTCAGAAAACACCCGAGTCCGAGCATCCAGACGATGAACGGGTAATCCTGTTTTACGTTTCGAACCGCATTCAGAGCCGATTTCACACACCATCACCGCTTCTGCATCAGTCGCAAACATGAGAAAGATACGCACGGTAAAATTGCTGCAAATCTCTGAGGGCAATGTGCGTGGCCTCGCTGGCCGAAGCGCCCTGAAACAGCCCAGGCAGGCATTCACGAAGCGTGGTGGACGTCGAAGCGTCCACGCGGTACGGATTGCCCGCCTCCTCGTAAAAGCGATTGATGAGCCCCGTCGCCCACTCCATGTCCACATCAACGACAATACAGGCGTGGGCCAAGATGTACCCTGGGCGCGCGGACTTCATGCCGGCCAGTCCGCCCCTCCACGCCTGGGCCGTACCAACCAACTTCTGCTCATTGACCAGGACGTTGTACTTGCCGTCACAATAACTGCCAGGCAACTCTCCGGTCGTGGCACGACAGCCGTGCGTGCCCAGCCACTCGATGATAGGGCCGCATAACATCCGATAATAATCATCGGTCGTGACGGTGTACGGCAGCCTCGGGAAGAGATACGATACATGCAAGACCCCTTCTCCCTGGGGAACAGCCGTCCCTCCCGTTTGCCGCACAACCACACTGTATCCGTCCTGTATGAGGGATTGCATCGCACGCTGGCCAGCCTCTGTGGCAACATCCTTGCGACTCACACCGATGCCACGGTGTTTGGCCGCCCGCCACAGTCGAATCAATGGTGGGCGTCGGCCGGAGGCGACGTCTGTGCCGAGCTGCGGATCTAAGTCCATGTTTGCTTGTGGATGTTCCACGTCGTCTATCCACTCGATCTCGAGCCTTGCGGGCCACGGTAGTACCAGCGTCACAGGCGTTCCCTCCTCATCCCCTAAGTCCATAGGACTCATCCGCGTTGTCCATACCCTTGAAACTTCTCCATCACTTCTGCAATCTGCGAAGGCGTGAGCACCTGCGGGCCTCCGAGTCCTTTTGCCAGGTACTGCAACTGTGCGAGATACTCTACCGCCTCTGCGTGATAGTACGCTTCCTCGAGGTCCTTTCCGAGCGCCAGCACACCGTGGTTGGCCAACAGCGCCACCTTCACGGTTTGTAGTGCCTCTGCGGCGGCTTGTGCGAGCGCTTCGGTACCGTAGGTGAAGTAGGGCACCACAGGAATGTGATCTCCCATGGTGGCAATCACGTAATGCACCGCTTCAATCGACTGACCGGCGACAGCAAACGCGGTCGCGTACAGCGAATGTGTATGTACAATGCCGTGGATGTCAGATCTCCTCGCATACACTTCCGTATGCATCGGCGTCTCTGAAGACGGCTTCAAGTGCCCAGAGACGACGCGCCGCGTGTGAATGTCGACCACGACAATATCGTCTTCACACAGACGGTCGTACGGGACGCCGGTTGGCGTGATGGCGATGGTCTTGTCATCCAATCGCGCACTGACGTTTCCCGCAGTTCCAAGCGCTAGCGCTGCATTTGCCATGCGCTGTGCCACTTGGCAAACCAGCTTCCTCACATCAGCCATGACGGATTCCACCTCATTCTACATGTTACAAAAAGTGAGCATAAAAAAGGAACCTCATTCAGAACAAGTCTCTGACTGAGGTTCCAAACTGTGGATGACCAGTAATACACCAACTTACGCCAGTGGGTTAACCGCACCCGTGTACCGCGGCCCCCAGTAGTACGGGTTGTTCAGGTTTTGGATTACCACACCGTGTGACGAAGTAGCTGACAGGAACTGGCCATTGCCCACGTAAATGCCGACGTGAGAATCCGGGCTACCAGTGGTGTTGAAAAACACAAGGTCTCCAGGTTGGAGATTGGATTTGCTCACCGAAGGGCCAGCCTGGGCCTGAGCATAGGAAGTCCGAGGCAGCGACACATTGAAATGGCCGTAAACCTTTTGAACCAAACCCGAGCAGTCAAAGCCCGCCGCGGACGTTCCGCCCCATTGGTACGGCGTACCGATAAACTTTTCTGCGTACGCTACGACTTCAGAGCCGGTAACGGAAGATTGCGCAGGTGCAGCATACGAGCGTACTGCGGGCGCCATCTCAGCCGCAGCATAGACTTTCCGCGCAGAAGATGTAGAGCTCGAGACGACAGGTTTCACAGGTGCGACGTGCGAACGCACTGTATCCTCGACATGAGCCGTACGGGACACGTTCCGCGTGGTAGATGTCTCACTAGGGACGGCATGTTTTACGCCTGTGACGTGCGAACGCACTGCATGCGCGACATGAACCGCGCGAGACACGTTCCGCGTGGTGGATGTCTCACTTGTCACGGTATGTTTCGTGCCTGTGACGTGAGAATGCACTTGAGGCACGACGTGAGCCGCACGAGACACGCTCCGCGCAGTGTACGTTTCGCTTGTACTACTCTCGCTCTCACCGAGCCACAACGTCGTTCCAGCGTAAATCAGATTTGGGTTTGTCAAGTGGTTCCAACGGATGATATCGGCCTCTGATACGTCGTACGTACGGGAAATCTTCCAAACGGAATCTCCTGGCTTTACCCAATATGGTGTTGCCAACTGGAGGATTTGTCCGGGGTACAATAGACTAGACTTCGCGTTGTTGATGGCCTCGAGGACGGCCAGTGGTTGATGCTGTGCACGCGCAATCTTGGAATACGTGTCCCCCGACTTCACCTTGTAGGTGGTGTTGGCAAAGGCAGTTGAGGACATGGCGGCCATAGCAAAGACACTGCTAGCTGTGGCAGCAAGCCACTGTTTTTTGAACATGCACTACAACAATCCCTTCTACGTCCTACGGGGTTAGTTGACGGGTTCGGGTAGAAGGTGCCCTACGCGAAAACATTCGCGATTCACCCCATGATAAATAAGTCCCCCGCTCTTTCGATTCGGACTTCTTTGATTTTCATCTATCACCGCGCTTGGCCAAGCGGTACCTGTTTATCCACGAGTTTATGAAGCAATTTGCACATCCGCAATGCAAAATTGTTTACATGGTGGTAAATCCATTCCATATTCGTCCACATTTTATGAAAAGATCATTCTATTGTAAGATTTTGTCTGCCTTTGATTTGAATCCACCGCCCCCATAACACAGAGCAGCCCACGCCGAACAACACCGCCAGACACGGCATCATGGGGTATCGAAACCTGTCCCAAGCCGGGAAAAAGAAGAACAGCGCTGTATTGTACGCAACGTACAGCAGCGGAAACCACCACACGGGTCGTACCTGTACCTTGCCCCGCGCAACCACCCACAATCCGAAGACAGCGAGCGCCATCCAGACGTAGTACGCCACCGTGTTGCACACTTCCGCGGCGAGAAGCTGCCCAGCAGACCACGCGGGTCGTAATTGACCGAACGTGACACCGACGACGTTGGTGTCCTGCCAATACAAGAAAAACCACTTGGCGAAGCCGTGCACGATGGTAGACATCGGGTGATGCAGGATGTACGACAGCGCGACGTGCATCCCCACCTTGTTCTCCAGGAAATCATCTTGCTGGTACGGAAGCAGCGGATTCACCCTCGGATCCCAAGACCAAAAATACACGCCATCCGCCTTGGTCCCTTGCCAGAGGTCCACGCCGCCATTGGTGGAGACGAGGATGAAGTGATGCATCGTCATCCAGTTGCGCACGGTGGCGGGCAGGATCCCGAGAACCAGTGCAACCGTGAATATTGCCGTCACCAACACGGTTTGCCGCCACGACTGGCGCGCTATCCAGCGTTCGTACACCAGTACGCCAATCGGAAACAACATCGCAATGGGTCGGACCATGCACGCAATGCCGAGGACCGCCCCAGACAACGCCACCAACAGCAACCGCTTGCGCATCGCGTGAAGCGAGAACACCCAAAGGCTCAACATGAGTAGAAAGGTGTATAACTCCTCAGAACCAAGCACTGCATTCCACTCGATATGACTCGGCAACAGGGTGTACCCCAGTGCCGCGACAAACGCCGTGCGGGGCGATTGAACCACGGTATAAGTCAAAGCGTACACAAGCACAGCAACGCCTGTACTGAGCAGCGCGTTTGCGATGAGGCCAATCTCCACGGAAGGGCCGAACAGGCGGAACAAAGCGGCCAGGAAAAACGGATACCCCATCGGCCAGTACGCCGTGTAGTGCCCGTACCAGACGTATCCTTGGCCGTGAAGAATCTGCACCGCGTGCGTGTAATACCACTGAAAATCGTAGAGCTGTGGCGGATGCACAAAGCAGAGCCAAAGCCCTCGAATCACAAGATTTACCGCAATCAACACGGTTAGCCATCGCCCATGCGGCCACTGTTGCGGACTGTTGAACGACGATGAGATGGTAGACGCTTTCGTCACTACTTCGGCCTCCTGTCTTTCGACGCAAACCATTGCCGCAAATACGTGCAAAACTGCGCAGCGCACGCCGGAATAATGCTGTCTTTGCGCATGGCGAGCGTAATCGTTCGCGCTCCGAGTTGAGCATCCTCCAGCTGAATGACGCGTAAGCGCCCCTGCCCCACGTCATCCATTGCGGAGGAGCGAGGTAGACAGGAAATCCCCACACCGTGCTGCACCAGGCGGCTGATGCTCTCCAAGCTGTCCGTTTCCATGGCAATCGTGAGTGGCAAGTCTCGTTCCGCCGTAATGTCCGCCAACATTTTGCGGAGACCAGACCCTTGTTTCATCAAGACAAACGGGTATTGCACAGCTTCCTCCAAGGTGACGCTACCTCGCTCTGCCAGTGGATGTGTCGGAGCCGCCACCAGCAACAGGTCATCTTCGAGAAGCGGCGTGCCTAGCAGTTCTCCTTCTTGGTCTTGGAATGTGGTGACAATGCCGACATCCACCTCCCGTTGCATCAAAGCATCTAATGTTTCTTTGGAGGATCCGGTCCGCACATAAAATGTCACGCCCGGATGCTGTTCTCTGAATAGCGCAAGCAGCGGTGGCAGAAGGTAGATGGAGGGAGTCAGGCCCGCACCCAAATACACGTTGCCCACTTCCGGATCTGTGAAGCTGTTCAATTCGTCTCGCATTTTCTCAGCAAGTGCCAAGTGCCGCTTTGCGTAGCGATACACCAATTCGCCCGCGCGGTTCAGTACCAGTTTCTTGCCAATGCGGTCGAACAGAGGCATACCGCACTGTTGTTCAAGTTGTTGCACGTGGCGGCTGACCGTCGGTTGCGTCAAGTGCATGGTCGCCGCGGCCTTGACCAGCGTCTCTTGCTCAACAATGTGAACGAACGTCTCAAGCAATTGAAACATCCCTACACCCCCAAGGCGAAGATATATACGAAATCCGTATACATCGTATGCGACAAATCAATTTTACACATAGATACGGTCGTCATACACTAATGAATGTGATCAACTTTTCCAGCTCGGTGCTGTTGGGAAATGTGAACGAAATATTGAGATGAGTTTGAATTGAGGAGGGTGCGCATATGGTGCATGCAGTGGTTGGCGCACAGTTCGGCGACGAGGGCAAAGGAAAGATGGTGGATTACTTCGCCGTCGAGGCGGATATGGTCATCCGTTACCAAGGCGGTGGGAACGCTGGACATACCATCGTCAACGACTTCGGCAAGTTTGCCCTACATCTTGTCCCATCCGGGATCTTCAACCCATCGACGGTATGTGTACTCGGCGCTGGTGTTGTCATTCACCCGGCAAATTTGGTGAAAGAGCTCAAGACGCTGCAGGACGCTGGTATCGCCATCGACAATCTGGTGATCTCCGAACGCGCCCATATGGTGCTGCCCTATCATATCTGGCAAGACCAGTACGAAGAGCAAACCCGGTCCAAGAAAGTCGGGACCACCTTACAAGGCATCGGTCCTGCCTACCAAGACAAGACCGGTCGCTTCGGACTGCAGATTGGTGAAATGAAAGATCTGGAACGGTTCCGCGAGCGTCTGAAGGGCGCGTTTGACCTCAAGTTGCGGCGGATGCCCGGGATGGAAGAGGTCAGCGGATCGTTTGAGGAGATGTGGAACGAATTGATGGCAGCGCGCGAAGTACTGCTGCCATACATCAAGGATACGATTCCGTTGGTACGCGACGCGGTACAGGCAGGCAAACACGTACTCCTTGAGGGCCAACTCGGCGTCATGCGCGATCTCGACTGGGGCGTCTACCCGTTTGTCACCTCCTCCAACCCGATTTCCGGAGCAACGTCCGTGGGTGCCGGCATTCCGCCAACGGCCATCAAGCGCGTGACGGGCATCACGAAAGCGTACACCACCGCCGTGGGCGAGGGGCCGTTCCCGACGATGCTCGACAACGAAATCGGCGACTATCTGCGGGAGAAAGGCCATGAATACGGTGCAACCACGGGCCGCAAGCGTACATGCGGTTGGCTGGACCTGCCGACACTCAGATACGGAACGTGGCTCAACGGATACACAGAGCTGGCGCTCATGAAATTGGACGTCTTGAGCGGGCTCAAGGAAGTGGCCGTTTGCACGGGATATGAACTGCACGGCACTGTGCACGACATGCCACTGCTCGCGCACGAAATGGAGCAGGTGAAGCCCGTGTACCAGACCTTGCCTGGTTGGGACGAGGACCTGTCGGATATCACGTCGTACGATGCGCTGCCGGCAAACGCGCAGGCATTCATCGCCTACGTGGAAAAAGCGGTCGGCGTGCCCATCAAGTACGTGTCGGTGGGGCCAGATAGGAAGCAAACGATTGTGCGGTAAATGGAGTCTGCGGCCTAGACCGTAATGCTGTAATCCCACTGTCTAAGAGGCGCAAGATGACAAAGAAGCACCGGGCAAAAGTCCCATTTTGCCGGTGCTTCCCGTCAGCCTCTCCGATTCAAACGGAGTTCGGTGACAAACAGTGTCATGGTTTCCTCGACACTTATGCCGGGTTTTCAATTGCTTCAATCACTTTTTCCGCGGTGCTCTTGCTGGACATCGGATTTTGCCCCGTCACCAAGTTTCCATCGCGAACCGAGAAGTCAGCCCATTTTTCGCCGCAAACAAATTCCGCGCCTTGTTCACGCAACTTGGTTTCCAGCAAAAACGGCATGTGCTCTTCCAAACCGGTTTCCTTTTCTTCGGCGTTCGTAAAGCAATTGACCTTTTTGCCCTTCACGAGCGGTGTACCGTCCTGGTATGTCACATTGACCAGACCGGCCGGGCCATGGCAAACCGCTCCAATGACTTTTCCATCCTCGGCAAATTGCTGCAATACGTATTGCAAGGTCTCGTTGTCCGGAAAATCAAACATGGTGCCATGCCCACCGGGGAGGAAAATTGCGTCAAACCCTTTTGCATCATCCTTGCTCAGTGGCACCGTGTGTTTTAACTCCTCTTCCGCAGCTTGCCATTCCGATTTCTTCTCTTCCGGCACACTGTTGGGATCCAGCGCAACCTCCCCACCTTGGATGCTGGTCACTTTCACGTCATACCCTTTGTCTTTAAACACCTGATAAGGTACGGCAAACTCTTCCAACCAAAGTCCGGTTTTGTGATCCTCCGTAATCTTCGTGTGGTTGGTCACGACCATCAGAATGCGCTTTGTCTTGGACATTGCCGATACCTCCTTGTTTTTCGATTGAATCCGTGATGCGGTTGGATTCAATCGGTGATGGTTCATCCGCGTTCCTCGATTATATTTTATACAAGTCGCTTTAGAATTTGAAGCAACCTATATGTTGTTCCATGTTGGTCACAACACTGTCGGTTTATTGTACAGCTGCTCGAGCTCGGATTTCTTGCAGTTCGCCTGTTGTATTGAGTTTGGCTTTCATCGCGAAGTAGTAGATCACAGCTGGCAATATCAAGGCCACCATCCATGCGATGTCCACGTGACCTAACGCTTTGGAGATTGGCCCTTCGTATACACCGTCTACGTGCATGAACGGAATCTGTGCAACGATGGTGACGAGGTACGTACCAATACAGGTCCAATTGAACTTTCCATACTGGCCGTTCACATCGAAAATGTCCTTGACACTGTAGTTTCCGTGGCGGAGCAGGTAGTAGTCAACCAAGTTAATCGCGCTCCACGGCACCATGATGTACTGGAGCAACAACATGAAGTCGTTCATGATGGTAATGAGACTTCCTTGTCCGACAATCCCAATCCATGTTCCAATGGCATCGACGATGGCCAAGATGACAAACCGCATCGTCGGCGTGACCTTGATCTTTGTGAACGGTTCGATGGTCGTGACTGTCGCCATGAACGCGCAGTACAGGTTCAGCACGTTGACGCCGAGGATCCCCAGGACGATGACCATGTAAACCACGGGTTCTAAACCGTGACCCACCATCTGTGCAAGGAATCCAGTCGGATCTTGACCGAATTTAGATGAAGCCGCGACCAAGATTACGCCTAACCCCATCGCCCATCCAGTGCCGAGAACGCCACCAGCGTACGTCCATCCAAACGTCGCCCACGGCGATGTGTTGCGAGGCAAGTATCGCGAGTAGTCTGCGACGTACGGTGCGTACGTGAGCAACCACGTCGCACAAATACTCAGAGCCATCAAGAACGGTCCGAACTTAAACCCGGACGCAGACCAGCTATTTGCCGGCAATGGCAGGCGAAATGCGTCAACAGTGATGAGAACGAACACGATGCCGAACAGGATGGCGAAGTATTTTTCGACGGCGTGAATGAGGTCGTAACCGTACGTTGTGACAATGAGGGTAACGCCGTTGAGAACAATCATCGCCAACCATACTGGAATGTGGGGCATGGCGCTATGAATCGCTTGAGCGCCGAGTAGGCCACTGTAGTAGACGGATCCAATGTACATGACCATGACGAGCATCAGTGGCAAGATGGCGCCAATGACACCGAATTGCGCGCGACTTTGAATCATCTGCGGGATGCCGAGCTTCGGCCCTTGGGCGGAGTGTGTCGCCATGAACACCCCGCCGATTAGATTGCCGAGCACGACGGCGACGAGTGCCCAGAATACGTTGAGGCCGAGTGAGATGGCCACCGCGCCTGTCATGACCGGCGTGAGTTGCATGTTGCTGCTGAACCAGATGTTAAACAGGTCTCGTGCTTTACCGTGACGCTCTGAATCCGGAATATAGTCGATGCTACGCTGTTCAACCTTCATTTACAGTACCCCCTTGTTGCATTCGGTCTATGATTTCAGTGCTCCACGTACGAAGTTGTGGATGTGGCGTAGGCCGTGTTCAATCAGGGAGGCATAAAAGTACACGTAAAAACGACTTTGGCGTACGTCGTTTATCAAGCACTGATTTTTATTGTATTTTCTACCTCTTTATCCCAGTGGACTATGAAACGATTCCACTTGGATATTCCGACGATGAAAGCACAAGGTAAATTCAGGGATATATGACGGAAGCAGATGGAGCTTCGTCGTCAACGACGGACGTGACTCGGCACGAAAACAGTAGACGTTATACCCACGACGTCAAACATATGTTCTCCTGACTGCTGGAGCTGAGCGAATGGAACAGCCGCAATTTGTAGAAGTTGTCTAAGTCCACTCGCGATGACGGGATTGTTGCTTGCAGAACTTATGAGGATTGCTGCAGAGGGGTTTAAACATGTAAAACATCTCCTTCCAATACGCTTACGAGGTTAGCTGTCGGGTTAGGGTAGAAAGGGTACCCCACGATAACGTTTCACCCCAAAATTGGTTCCCCCGCTTCCCGCACGGTCATTCACTTCCGCCCGGGAATTCAGCGCTATTTGATGAAGTTAGTTCCTTTCTTTACCTTACATCAAATATGGCCACAGCGCAAATGTATGACATTTTCAGGTTGTGGACATCGCGAGATTCGGGCTCGTGAAAACTGCCCGTCCAGATTGAGGGCTGTCCACACAAATTGAGCAGAAACTGACTATGATATAGCGGCTCTGTTGAGGGCAATGCGACCTTTCCGCTACATTCCCTTCAACCCGAACGAATCCTGGACAACCTGTCACGGTTGACTTCTATGAGAGCCCAATACATGATGCCTATCAGGAGGATAGAAAATGAAACATTCAAAATCTCACTGCGAAATCGAACCTTAGTCTCCAAAGGAACGCCTGGAAAAAGCCTTTCGTATTCGTGCACAGGCCGCTGAATTTCAAAAGGGGCTACCTCTCCCGGACCATCCTTGTAACGGGGACGAACACTTATTTTCCAATAAAATCGCTAACTATTCTAAGGCTCTCCCACACAATCAACTCGGGGAAGTTCATCTCGACGCCTACAATGCCTTCATTCATGCGTTAACGACAGGCAAACCAGGGGATTTTGAGTCCATCCCTCTTGGCGGAGTCGTCAAGCTCACTGATCCGCAAGCCACCTATGCGTTCGAATTGGCAGGGCCCGATAGTCATCATTTGGGTATCGCTGTACCACCAGCATTCAGTAGTGCCCGAGAAGCAAGCGAGATGGGCAAGCTCTACTGGCGTGCACTCACGCGCGACGTACCTTTCGCAGAATTTGACACCAACCCCCTCTCTCAGGCTGCCGCTTCTGATCTATCCAAATTTTCTGATTTTCGTGGTCCAAAAGTGAATGGTAATGTCACTACGGGTACCTTGTTCCGCGAGAAAATCCCCGGTGACCTCGTGGGTCCTTTCATTTCCCAATTCCTATGGAAGGACATTCCTTTCGGAGCCACTACGATTGTTCAGCGATATCGTACGACAGTGGTCTGGGTGCTTGTTTGATTCTGCTCAGTTTTGGGCCGTCAGCTCTAGATCCAGGAAACCCATATTTCGATTCGATGACTCAAGTCGGTTTTGCCACCTTCGGTGGGCCGCACATTCTGGATATGGTCGCGCGGGCGGCTCGGGTGGCCCTAGAGTCTGCTTGGTTCCAAAAATTTCTGGTCCATCGCCGACTCCGTCCGGAGGAGTTCGGAGGGCGCGTCCACAATCGCTTAATCGGCGCCGCCAACTACCCAATTAACCCAGAATTGCTCAATTCAGAAGCTGTTTCACGAGTCTATAGTAAATATGGCACTTATCTGCTGCCTATGGGCTATCCGGAAGGATGTCCCACCCATCCTGCGTTTCCTGGTGGTCACGCTAGCTTTGTTGGGGCCATGGTGACTATGCTAAAGGCGTTTTTTAATGAATCGTTTGTGATCCCCAATCCGGTAACGGCTAGCTCAGACGGACAACTGTTACTCCCCTATTCTGGCACGTCTTTAACAATCGGCGGTGAACTCAACAAACTTGCCTCCAATATTACGCATGGACGTGACACTGCCGGTCTACACTGGCGCTCTGATGGCGAAGGCTTAAAGCTAGGAGAAGCTGTTGCCATCGGAATTCTTCGGGATTACAGGGCTACTTTCAACGAACGGTTTGGCGGTTTCTCCCTTACCCAATTTGACGGTACAACGATAACAATCTAATAGAATGCTCAGCATTCCTCACAAGCAAAAACCGAGGAGAAAATCTCCTCGGTCCTGCTCTTATTCTCTCATATCCTGGTTCCACGCACCTGTCATCGTGACTACCTCGGCCTCGCCACAATGCCGTTGTGCGCCTTAATGATGCCGTGGCGTAGAATCTCAAAGCCGTTTTCGTACAAGTAGAGCCCCATCTGCTGCACGGTCATCAGTTCACGATACGTATAGTTCATCGCTTCCGCCATGACGTGGTAGAACAACCGAGACTTCCATTGTAAGCGGGGTGTCGTGAGGATGGCGTAGCCGCCAGGCTTGAGGAATCGGCGGTGAAAATCTATCGCTTCTGGTTTGTATTCGTCCGGAAAATGCTCGATGAGTCCGACGCTGAGCACAATGTCAAACTCCTGGCCGAACGGGAGGTTGCGAATATCGTCGACCATAAAGTCGGTGTTCATCTGGTCCTTGTACCAGACACGGTGTCCACCGGTCTCCGGATTCACGCCAAGGAACGGGTAGTACTCGGGAAACTTGCCAAAACGGTCTGTCTTGCAAAACTCGTCGTAGTCCACCAGTACGGCTTCCCCACCGGGATACATGGCGTACAACTGCATCGCTTCATAGCCATCAGCAGCGCCGAGAAACAAGATCTTGGGCCTATGCACCTGCAATCCCTGAAATAGTGCGCGTTTTCCACGCGGATCCCAAATGGCGTCTTGTACCCGGTGTGTCAAATTCCACAGTGCGAGCTGCTGCATTTCTGTGAACAGATCCGGAACCTCGCCCCATTTGAACGTGGATAGCGCTTGTATCATTTGCCGACGTACCCGACTGCGCTCTGTGGGCACATCTTTGATAAACCACTCATGAAACGACCTGTTGAATTTTTGCCAGGATACGGGGACAGGCATGGTGTCACCGTTTTGCTCTTCCCAAACCCGTTTGCCACTCGCGTAGTTCTCCACCCGAAACGGCCGTCCTACGTCTTTCCAAGACACCGTGGCCCAGTCTCGCACAATATGGTCGCGGATAAACTTCTGCGTTTCTGGCGGAGACGGCGTCCTCAGATCAATGCGCAGATTGGACAACGTTTTGGTCATACCGATGTGCTGTTCTTGAAACGGCCTTGAACAGTCGGTCTCTCGTAAGACCTGTTCACGTGCCATGACCATCACGGCATCTCCTCCTCAAGTGGCAAACCCTTTTTGATGCCCAATCCACTCAGATCCGTCGTCCCAGTTCTCCTTTTTCCATATGGGGACAATCTCCTTCAATCTATCAATGGCGTATGCGCTTGCAGCAAATCCGACATCTCGGTGCGGAGCGGCCACTACGGAGACGACGGCAATGTCCCCGATATCGAGCCTGCCAATTCGGTGCGTCATGGCAAGCTGCGTGTGCGGCCAGCGTTCTTTGATTTCCTTCGCAATGTCAGCCATGGTTTGTACAGCCATGGGTTCGTATGCTTCGTATTCCAAGTAGATGGTTCTCTTCCCCTTCGTGAATTCGCGCACCGTTCCAATAAAAGGAACAATCGCACCGATGTCCGGCCCACCAACCTTGGCAATCACCTCCGCAGGATTGATGGGATCTCGAACAATTTCGAAATACTTCATCGCTTACCCTCCACTGACTGGCGGTATAATGGCTATCTCGTCCCCTGGTTCCAATTTTTCTTCTCGCATCACGTACTGGAGATTGCGCGCGACCATGGAACTGTGCAAAATCTCCTTTGCGTCCGGGTATCTCTGCGTGAGCACATGGATGAGATCCGCAACACTGGCTGCCTCTCTTTCTGGAATGCGGACTTCACTCTGGCCTACGACCTCAGCCAACTTCGCAAAAACCTTTACAGTAAGCATATTCTCCTCCGCCCCCAACAGAATCTCCATGAGAACAGATGTCAGGCGCTACCCGCCCATTTGAAACATCTCGAGTTTGGTTCTGTGCAATCCGGACGTGTTGCTCAGGCGGATTTCAGAATAACGGTCTTTCCTTCTATTCCACACGTTGACAATAGCTTCTTTGATTTCCATATCACTTGCACCTTGACGAAGCATCGTCCGCAAATCAGTCCCGTTCGCGGAAAACAAACAGGTATAGAGTGAACCTTCCGCAGAGAGTCGTGCACGCGTGCAGGTTGAACAGAACGCCTGTGTCACCGACGAAATGAAACCGATTTCATCGTTAGATCCCTTGTATCGGTATCGGGCGGCCACTTCCCCAAAATAGTTGGGACTGAGCGGTTCTAGAGGCATTTCTGCGTGAATCAGCTCCACGATGGTTTTACTAGGTACCACGTGATCCAGCCTCCACCCGTTGCTGTTCCCAACATCCAGGTATTCAATAAATCGAAGAATGTGGCCCTTATCACGAAAATAACGCGCCATCGGTAAAATATCCTGGTCGTTGACCCCCTTTTGGACCACCATGTTGACTTTTACTTGTAAACCAACATGAGCAGCTTCCTCAATTCCCTCCAATACATGCTTCACCTGAAATCCTCGCCCGTTGATTTTCCCGAAGCTCTCGTCATCCAGACTGTCAAGACTGACATTGATCCTTTGCAAACCTGCATCTCGTAACGCTTCAGCATGTTTGGCAAGCAGTGACCCATTGGTAGTAAGAGAGAGGTCTCGGACGCCCTCAATTTGGGCAATACTCCGAATGAGCTCAGGGAGGTTTCTCCGCAACAGCGGCTCTCCGCCGGTAATTCGAATTTTTTCAACGCCTAAATCCACAAAAATTTGGGCCAATCGAGTGATTTCCTCAAAACTCAGTAGTTGATCCCTATCAAGAAACTGAAAATTGGGTCCAAAAAGTTCTTCAGGCATACAGTAGCGGCAGCGAAAGTTACATCTATCTGTAACGGAAATCCGCAAGTCACGTAACGGACGGCTTAAACCATCAAGCAATTTTGTACGTTCGTTCCCTGCCATGATGCATCACCCTACCTATTCGGCTTCAAACTGCTGTTCCACTTTTCTGAAGTCTTCAGGCGTGTCGATATCAACGCCCCAAAGCGCTTCTTCAAATGCGATGAATTTGGCGCAGTTCTTGTGACGCTGGATAATGGACCTTCCTCCTTCGTCACCCTCTATTTCCTGGAACTCATGATAGTATTCCGCATCAAATAGGATAGGATGGCCGGGAGCACCTGCGTATACAGGTCGTACGATGCGAATTCCGTTTGAACGATGAGAATGATAGGTGTCCACTATCGTGTCTACCACAAAGTTTGGTACACATGGCTGATCCCCCAAGAATATCAGGACCGCTTCGGTTCGCCCAGTGACAGCCTGAATTCCCATCTTTATAGAGGAAGCCATACCGGTTCTATAATCTGCGTTTCTTCGAATTTCAACATCGGGGATGCCTTGGAGATGAGTTTCCAGCTGATGGATATGTTCTCCCCCGACGACAACGATGGGTTTCAAATGAGTAGACACGGCCGCATCAACCGAGTAGCGAAAGATAGGTTTGTTTTTTAAATTCAATAAAAGCTTCGGTTTCCCCATCCGTTTCGACATACCGGCTGCCAGGATGATTGCTCCGATATCCGACATGGACTTTGATCCTTTCTTTCCTCATAAGGGTACCTTCGTCCTCACTGCGCACACAAGAAGATGGCTTTTTGTACCTTCGGCTGTCGTGCGTCATCGGCAGCTGTACCACAGTCTTCAGTTGAACTTTGCTTCTCGAACTTCCCTTTCTGACTCGGTAAGCTGCGCGTTTTTCTTGTCCCCAACGAACCCCACACGAACTGCACTCCACCACGCACCGATAACCCCACCGGTCATGCCGCCCATGCCACCGCCCATCATCACGTTGACAATGGACATAAAGTCCATCATGCTGGGCGCATGACCTGTAGAAATTATCCATGCAAGGGCAGCCAACAGAGCCCCTACCGTCGATCCGACCACGCCCCCAACCATGGCACCCATCAGAGCCCACATGGCTCCATGTTGCTTGTGGATGCTTGCAACATCCAGAGGCAAATTCGTTCGAGGCACGAAGTGTTCAACCCGTTTCCATCCCATTCTGAATCCAAGCGCACTGCCAAACAGTGAGCCAGCGCCGGCAAGTACAAGGGCAACCAGTCCCGATGTACCTACGAGGAAATCGACAATTCCTCCCAAGAGAGCTCCACACATGCTGCCCCAGGCACAGCCCCAACCAGTTGTCCGACAAAGGATATCCATGGATAATGACCACCTTTCCGGTTATGATGCGTCCAGCGCAAGATTTTGCTAGGAAAATCGATGAAGTGTATTGCGTCTCGGTATCCGTACCACGTCACGGAACGGTCAGGTATGAATGAACACCCATTTGGGTCTATAACATGACTGTATTTTCATTATACATTATATATATAAACATTTATCAAGATTTATATAAAACGGAATATAATCCAACTTGAGCGGTTGAACCCACATCCAGTCAAACCAAGGAGATGACAAACCGTGTCTAGGATTAGTGAAGCACGTGAAGTGTTTACCCGGATTGAACAGGCCTGGTCAGATGGTGAACGCACGGCTCTGCTCACAATTACCCAAGTAGAGGGCTCCGCGTACCGCCTTCCCGGAGCCAAAATGATGATGACAGAAACAGGAAAAATGCTCGGTACACTGAGCGGCGGTTGCCTGGAATCCGACCTGTACGGATGGGCGGAAAAGGCAATGCAAGAAGGCGAACCCCGTATCGTGAATTACGATCTCAGTGAAAACGAGTTGTGGTCCCTCGGAATTGGCTGCAAAGGAATCCTGGAAGTTGCCATTTTCCCCATTCGTCCCGAAGACCGATTTTGGCAATCTGTACGGGAGGCCGTCGCCCAAGACCGTGCCGTCTCGTTGGTTATCGAATTGCCTACCGGTGCTCGTGCCGTCTTCGACGGGACAAGCCCGATTTCCGGTGAGATTGACAATCTGCCAGATGCCGTCGTACAGCGTTTGACCAGCCGTGTCCGGAGTCGTACGAGGGCGGAAGTCGCCGTGGTTGATGGACGCCGCTTTTACATCGACACCATGCGCCCAAGTGAACGGCTGATCCTCTGCGGTGCAGGCCACGACGCCGTACCCGTGGCGGCACTCGCCGCCAAGTGCGGATTTCGGGTCACTGTCCTGGATCCCCGCAAGGAGTTCAACGGACCCAACCGCTTTCCTACCACAGAACACCTGGTCGTCGAACCAGATCAAGCGGATCCTGCACAACTCAAGGAAAGCTGGTGGCTCATCATGAACCACCTGCAAGTGCGCGACGAAGCCGCATTACATCTCGCACTGCAAGCCCAGCCCAAGTTTATTGGTGTGCTCGGTCCTTTGTCGCGAACGCGCGAGATGCTGAACAACATTGGCGCGGACATGGACAGCGGTCCAATTCATGCCCCAGTTGGGCTGGATCTGGGTGCGGAAACCATCGACGAAGTCGCGGTTTCCATCGTGTCTGAATTACTCGCAATACGGTCCGCGCGAACGGGTGCGCCGCTCCATCGGCGAGAAAAAATTCACAGCTGACGGGTCAGGGCGCCGCAGCTCGCAGCGCCCCGCCCAGCACCGCCTTTTTCCATGTTTCTACATCATGAACATCGACAAACGCGTCAATGTAAGGCAACGCCATCGACATGCCCACCGCAGTTGGCTCATATCCGGGTTCGCCGAGCAACGGGTTGAGCCAAACCACTCGGCCTACACGAGCAGCCAAGTCGCGCATGGACGTATGCATACGCTCCGGATGCCCAGCGTCAAACCCATCCGACACAATGATGACGGACGTATGCCGGTGCAATAGACTCGGATACCGGTGCAACAGCTGGTCCAACGCACTGCCAATGCGTGTGCCACCCTTCAATCCCGGCAAATCTGCATACGTCAAACCCGTAACCCCTTTGCGGCCAATCAGAGACGTGACGCGCAACAGGCGCGTTGAAAAGAGGAAGATTTCCGTGCGTGCGCGGGCCCGCGTGAATGACCAGGCGAGTGCTGTGATAAACGGTGCATATGGCTTCATGGATCCTGAAATATCGATGACCAGGACAACGCGCGGCTTGCCAGGACGGTGTCGACGCATTTTCAGTACAAACGGCTCCCCTGCGCGGCGCATGGCGTACCGCATGGTTTGGCGGAGGTCGATTTTCCCCCTGCCTCGTGACCGCCATTTGCGGCCTCGCGGTGCATCCATCGTGCGCACCGCCAAGCGAGTCAGATGAACCACGTCCTTCAAGACCTGTTCGTCTGCCCGCAAAGCGTAACGCTCGCCGTCGTTCGGATGATATCCGGCGAGGAAGCCCTGTACAGACTCCACCGTCTGTCGATCCGCCTGTTCTCCGGCACCGCTGTCACTCCCACCAACCAAATCATCCGGCTGGAAGCGGCGCTTTTCCTCCAATTGCACGCCCCGACCACAAAAGTATCGCTCAAACAAACTCGGAAAGATGCCCCACTCCGCCGGTGTGCGCGAATAGATGGACCGAAAGGCACTGCAGACCTCGTCTATGTGGGTCAAGTCCAGTTCAACCAAGGCGGCAATGGCAGTCAACGTTTCTGGAATCCCGACCTTAAATCCATGTTCTCTCAGCCAAGGCGCAAAGCCGGCCACCTGCCGCACGATGTTCGCCGTCCAGCGGCCAACCTCCTCACCCGTCAGGCGTTCCATAACACGTCGAGTCCCCTCTCCCGAACGAAGTTCAGGTCTTCCTCTGTCTTCAACAAACATCCAAGGGTCAGCCGAATGACCGCTTCGTCTAATTCCTGCGTCCCCAACTCGTGCAGCGCCTTTGCAAAATCGATGGACTCTGCCATTCCGGGAGGCTTGAGCAGCGACAACTTCCGCAGTCGTCGCATGCCACGTGCGATTTGTTTCGCCAGTTCATGCGCAATGTGCGGCACATGCAGGGAGATGATGGCCGCCTCTTGTTCTGGCGACGGGTAATCGACCCAGGCGTACAGACAGCGGCGCCGCAAGGCGTCCGACAAGTCGCGCGTGCGATTGGACGTCAACATCACAATCGGTGGCTCAACAGCGCGAAAGGTTCCTAACTCGGGAATCGTCATTTGGTATTCCGAAAGGAATTCGAGCAGCAACGCCTCGAACTCCTCGTCGGCGCGATCCACTTCATCAATCAACAGCACAGGCGCTGGCGTTTCTCGTAGCGCACGTAGAAGCGGTCGTTCGATGAGAAACGGCTCACTGTACAGCGACGCCTGATTCACGTCCCCATCGGCGAACGCCGTACGTGCCGTCAGCAACTGTTTTGGGTAATCCCAATCGTATAACGCCTGACTTGCATCCAAGCCCTCGTAGCACTGCAAGCGAACGAGGTTCACCGAACGAACGGTGGCAAGCGCTTTCGCCAGTGCCGTTTTTCCCACACCTGCAGGGCCTTCCAACAGCAGCGGACGGGCCAGCCGCTGTGCCAGATGCAGTACAGTAGCCAACCCTTCCTCAACCACGTAGTGAGCACGATGCAGTTCCTTCTGCAATTGGCGCACCTGCTCGTTCATCTGAACATCCTCCACTTCCGTTCGTTCAACCTTCATCCGCAGCTGTTCCGTCCGTGGCGCCGACCGCCGCTTCGTCCGGCAAGTTATCCAAGGCATTCTTCAGGTTGGCAAAGACCTTCTGTGTGATTTTTTGCGCCTCTCTATCTATCAAACGCCCGCCGAGACTTGCGATGGGCCCACTGATCACCGCGTCGCACTTCCATTTCAAAAGGGTTCCATCCGCAGTGTCGGTGAGTTCCATTGCCGCCTTCATATCAACACCGCTCCCCATTCCACCGCCGCGAATCGACAGGGAGGCCGTCGAGCCCGGTTGAGTGACGGTTAATTCACTTGTGAGATCGAACTTGCCGCGAATCGGGCCCACGCCGACCTTCACGAGCGTGCGAAAGCGGGTTTCACTCTCCACGTTCAATTGAATCAAGTCGGGAATACAGGGCCCCATTTTATTTGGATCAATCACGAAATTCCAAATCTTCTCTCGTGGCTGTTCAATGGTGAATTCTCCTTGATACGTTCGCATGATTTTGCCTCCTCTGTTGTTCATGCCAAGTCTGACTAGACGCGCGAAGCAGACGACCATCAACGGGCTGGATACCGCCCCTTATGTCCTCGTGCCAGTACACTTCCACGCACCTACGCCCCCGTGGGGCGCGCCGTCAGGCGTGACTATGCAGATACCTTTCCGGTTCTCGTGCGAAGCGGTCCCGGCAGCCACCACAGCAAAACCCGTAGGTGGTTCCGTCCAGTTCCAGCCGGTGTGGCGTCTTCGCCAAGTCTACAGTCATGCCACACACCGGATCGACCACCTCTTGATGCACTGAGACATTGCTGCAGTGGGTTACTGAAGCCTCAGACACCGAAGTCCAGGCAGCGGACTGTCCCTCCCACAGTGCTTTCGCACCGCGGCGTCTGCGTTCCACAATTTGCGCCAGCACGCTGAGTGCGATTTCTTGCGGCCCGACGGCGCCGATATCGAATCCTGCAGGCGCCGTGACAAAGTCGATAAAGTCGCTGGACGCACCCGCTTCCGCCAAATCGGCGCGCACTCTCGTCCAGCGCTTTGGACTGGTGACGAGGCCAAGATAGCGAAGCGGCAAAGAGGCGACGGCCAGCAGTCCATCGACATCGTACAAACCCATCGTGGCGACGACGCCATACGCCGGCGTATTCGCATGAAAATGAAGTTCACTGCGCAGTGTCGCGACCGGGCCTTCCGCACGAGGGGTTGCCGCCTCTTCAAGCGAGATCCGGCGCGGGTTCAGTGAGAATCTGGGCGCGAGTTCTGCCAACGCAAGCGCGATGGGGGAGTTCCCGACCACCACCAACAGTGGGTCCACATGTTTCGGTTCCAAGAACAGTTCGACCGTCCCTTCCGATGCGCATGTCATCGGCAGGACCGTCACGCCTTCCGCCACGTCGGTCGGCGGCTGCGGCGTCACGAGCACGAGCTTGCTCTCGCCCGTGCGGAGGCACTTCTTCGCCTGGTCGATGACCAGATCCCGCGTGCAATGCCCCCCGACAAACCCTTTCATTTCGCCATCCGCCGTGACAATCGCTTTGTCGCCAACCGTGGCAGAACTTGGGCGCACACGGCGGACGACAGTCACCATGACGTACGGTTCCGCCCGTTCATCCAAGTCCCTTGCAGTGTCCAAGAGATTGTCCATCCGTTGGACCCGACGCCCCGAAGGCCGCCGGGTCATCCCTCCTCCATCCAGGTTGGCTATCGGATTATTCTGAGATACCGTGCTCCCTCAAGATGCTCCACACTTTCCAAGGGAAAATCGGCATATCGATGTGCTCCACACCAAACGGCGACAGTGCATCCACAACCGCGTTGACAAACGCCGCGGGAGAACCGACATTCGGCGACTCTCCAACGCCTTTCGCACCGATTGGGTGGTGCGGCGACGGGGTCACTGTCCGGTCCGTTTCCCAGTGCGGGGTGTCTGCCGACGTGGGAACCAGATAATCCATCCAGTTCGGAGCCAAACAGTTGCCGTCCGCGTCGTATGGAATGTCTTGCATGAACGCAATCGCAAACCCTTCGGTGAGCCCTCCGTGAACCTGTCCGTCGACAATCATGGGATTGATCACGTTGCCGCAATCATCGACTGCCAGGAAACGCCTCACCTTGACGGCGCCCGTTCCCTTGTCGATATCCACCACTGCGATGTACGCCCCATGGGGGAAGGTGAGATTCGGTGGATTATAGTAGTACGTCGCTTCCAAGCCCGGTTCCAGGCCCTCAGGGATGTTTGTGTACGCAGCAAACGCCACGTCCTTCATCGACACAGAGCGACCCGGCAAGCCCTTTACGGAGAAAGCGATGCCATCCCACGTGACGTCGTCTTCACTGACCTCCAAAAGATGGGCGGCGATTTTGCGCGCCTTCTCACGAATCCTGCGCGCGCAAAGTGCTGCTGCACCCCCCGCCGTCGGCGTGGAGCGACTGGCGTACGTGCCCAACCCGTAGGGTGCCGTGTCGGTATCGCCTTCTTCAATCAGTACGTCGTCCGCACTCAGTCCCAGTTCCTCCGCAATGATTTGGGCAAATGTCGTTTCGTGTCCCTGGCCCTGGTGCCGCACACCAAGCCGCGCAATCACCTTTCCAGTTGGATGGAAGCGAATCTGCGCACTGTCGAACATCTTAATGCCGACAATGTCGAACAGGTGCGCAGGACCTGCGCCGACCACCTCTGTGAAGGTCGAGATGCCAATGCCCATCAATTCCCCGCGTGCCCGCTTTTCTGCCTGTTCTTTGCGCAGCTCTTCATATCCAATGCGGTCTAGCGCGAGTTTTAGCGTCTTTTCATAGTCCCCGCTGTCGTAGACCCATCCGGTGGGAGATTTATATGGGAACTGGTCCTTGCGAATGAAGTTGCGAAGACGCAGCTCGGCGGGATCCATTCCCAGTCGCTGGGCCAATACGTCCATCACTCGTTCAATCAGGTACGATGCCTCTGTGACACGGAATGAACAGCGATAGGCCACGCCGCCGGGCGCCTTGTTCGTGTAGACTCCGTCCACCTCGACAAACGCGGCTTTGAAATCGTACGAGCCGGAGACAATGCTGAACAATCCGGCCGGGAACTTGGACGGATCTGCCGCCGCGTCGAAGGCACCGTGGTCGGCTATCGTCTTGACGCGCAGTGCCAACACTTTTCCGTCCTCACGCGCCGCAATCTCAGCGGTCATATGGTAGTCGCGAGCAAAGTGGCTGCTGGCAACGTTTTCGGTACGCGTTTCAATCCACTTCACAGGGGTTCCTAATTTCAAGGAGGCGGCAACGGCAATGACGTAACCTGGATATACGGGAACTTTGTTGCCAAAGCCACCGCCAACATCCGGTGAAATGACTTGAATTTGGTGTTCGGGAAGACCGGACACCATCGCCAGCACCGTCCGGTGGACGTGGGGCGCCTGCGAAGTGACATACAATGTCAACTTGCTCTTGGCTGGATCGTAATCTGCGACGCATCCACAGGGTTCGAGCGGCGAAGGATGGACGCGTGGGAACCGCACCTTCTGACTGACGATGACCGGCGCGTCACGGAACAGCGTCTCGGTTTCCTCTCTGTCCCCCGCCTCCCAGTGGAAGATATGGTTGGACTTTTCCTCTTTATCCTCGCGAAGAACCGGAGCGTCCGGCGCAAGTGCCTTGAAAGGATCCACCACAACCGGTAGAGGTTCGTAATCGACTTCAATCAGTTGCGCCGCGTCTTCTGCTTGCGCACGCGTCTCCGCGACCACCGCAGCCACTTCCTGGTACTGGAACAAGACCTTGCCCGTGGCCATTACCATCTGTTGGTCCCCTGCCAGCGTTGGCATCCAGGCGAGGTTCATGCTGGCCAGGTCCTCTCCCGTGAGTACCAACTTGACCCCTGGTGCGGCGAGTGCCGCAGACGTGTCGATACTGCGAATGCGGGCGTGCGCGTACGGACTGCGCACGATGCAGAGATAGAGCATATTCGGCAACATGACGTCATCTACGTAACGGCCCTTCCCACGAATCAGTCGCGGATCCTCTTTACGACCAATCGGTTTGCCCATCGGCCGCATCTCAGTCTGTCGAAGTGCCATGGGTTGCCGCCACCTCCAATGTTTCTTGAGTTTCACCCGACATCTTGCGAGCAGCCAGTTGAACCGCTTTCACGATGTTCACATACCCCGTGCAGCGACAGATATTCCCTGAAAGCGCCTCGCGAATTTCTTCTTCAGTCGGCGCCGGATTCTCTTGTAACAGCGCATAGGATGCCATCAGCATGCCAGGCGTGCAGTAGCCGCACTGCAGCGCGTGCTCCTCCCAGAATGCGCTTTGCAATGGGTGCAGTTGCCCGTTCTTCTCCAGCCCTTCAACGGTCAGCACCTCGCGACCGTCCGCCTGCACGGCGAGTACGGTGCACGACTTGACGAGTTTCCCGTCCAACAGCACGGTGCAAGCACCGCAACTGGTGGTATCACAGCCGATGTGCGTTCCCGTCAGCTTCAGTTGTTCGCGCAGAAAATAGGCCAACAACGTACGCGGTTCAACGTCCGCTTCGTACGGGCGTCCGTTGACAGTCACCCGGATGTTCATTCCGCCCCCACCCTTTCTTGCAACTCTTCCGCGATTTCCAGGAGTGCGCGTTTTGCAAAAACACGTAGAAGATCCCGCTTGTAATCCGCACTACCGCGCAGGTCATCTGCAGGGTCCGCGTCTTCCGGCACCAGCTTGGATACGGTCGAAATCGTCTCCTCCGTCAGAGGTTGTCCGACGAGCGCCGCCTCCGCCTTCGCAGCTCGCAGTGGAATCGGGCCACACGCGCCAATGCCGATGCCAGCCTCGGAAACGCGCCCATCCTTGCCCATCACCACGTGCACAGCCAGCGCGGCAATGGCGAAATCACCGGCCTTGCGTTCGAGTTTCATGTAACGAGCGGCCACAGGTCCGTTTGGTGTCGGAACATGCACCGCCACGGCAAGTTCATTTTCCTCTAGAGATGTCGCGAACGTATCCACAAAGAACTCATCAATGGGAATGAGTCGGCTTCCCTCCAGCCCCTGTACTTCTACGTCGGCACGAAGAGCAATCATCGCCGCTCCCCAATCCGAGCCCGGATCTGCGTGGACGAGCGAGCCGCAAATGGTTCCGCGGTTGCGAATCGGCGGATCCGCAATCCAACGAGCGGTGCGGGACAGGAGCGGATATCTGTCGCGCAGTTCCGTCGCATGTTCCGCGTCGGCATGTCGTGTCAGCGCACCAATCCGTAATTTTCCATTCTCCTCGCGCCAGCCTTTGAGATCATCGATGCCGTTGACATCAATGAGTACGGCTGGGGCTGCAATGCGAAATTTCATCATCGGCAACAAGCTTTGGCCTCCTGCCAAGATCTTGCTGTCGTAGCCGTACTCAGTCAGAAGGCGGATTGCCTCATCGACTGATGTCGGCGCTTCGTACTGAAAGGCATTGGGAAACAACGTAAAGCCTCCTTTGTCTAGCAGAGTATGGTTTCCATTCGGCTGTCGCTGCACTGTCATCCCAGCGCATGCCCGCCGTGAAGGCGGTTTCAAGATAAAACAAGGGGTAATTCAGTTTCATTTCATTATTAGATGAATTCCGTTTTCTTGAATTATTATAGAATGTAAAATAGACGTGGAATACACCCAATCGGGTGTTTATCAATACCTACTCCTCCCGCAATACCTCTCGAAAGGACGGGAGACGACGTATGCGTGAACCTACGCCATTCACTGAACTCTTTCAAGTTTTGTCTGACGCACTGGAGCGTCTACAACCTTGCATGGACGAGGGGCTTGAACCGCTGTTGCAGGCTGTGATTGACTACGCCCGTGAATTGGTACGCGCATCCTTCGCAGGCATCATCATTTTGGAACCACAGGATCCGTCTACCGTCCGGTACTTTAAAGTGTCCGGATGGCACTCGGAGTTCTCTGAATTTCCGAAAGGGCAAGGGATGTACTTCTTACCCGCGCAAACCGGCCATTCGCTGCGCGTGGATTCGGTTGCCGGACATCCACTGTCTGTCGGTATACCCGCAGGCCATCCACCCATCGAAGCGTTTTTGACCATTCCACTGCAACGCCACGGTCAGACGATGGGTTGCATGTTCTTCGGCAAACCGCCCAAGGCAGGCGCATTCACCAAAAACGACGAAGACATGATGACAGGGTTTGCTTCACTGTGCGCGATGGCCATTTCATGGTGTGAGCAGCGAGAGAAACACCGCTTCCACATCTTGACGGAAGAACGTCGGCGCATTGCGGAGGAATTACACGATTCGCTGTCCCAAACCTTGTTTGCGGTGGCCCGCGAGATTGACCGCTTGGAACGAATGGTGACGACAGCCAAGGAAAAAGGTGAGCTACAGGCACGTATTGCGCGGTTACGTGAATTGACGAACCAGTGCCAGTCGGAGTTGCGTGCCATATTGTTCCGTCTCATAGACGGTGAAACAAAACCCAACCTGTCCGCTTTGACGGACCTCGTACAAGAATTTGAGCGTGTGAGTGGAATTTCCACACAACTCATCACACACGGGAACTTGCATCAACTGAGCGAGCCGGTCCAACAGGCCGTCCTCAAGATGGTCGCGGAGTCGTTGACCAATATATACCGCCATGCAAACAGCCCCGTCGCCGTCGTCCACGTGCTTGTAGACGCGGACAAAGCCACGGTTGTTGTGCAGGATGCCGGCGTTGGCATTTCGGATGAAGCGCTCCGCCTCATGAACCATCCAACGGGCCATTTTGGGTTGTACTCGATGGCGCGGTCGGTCGCCATGCTCAATGGTACGCTGGATATTTTTCGGAATGATGACGGAGGGACGACAGTGCGGTGTACGTTTCCGATTCACTCACATGCTGAACCAAACGGGAGTCCCCTGAAGCCAGGTTCCGTTCCATTCGGCCCGAGTTTAGGCCACACTTCAGAAGATGAGACGCAAGGAGGGAACAATCTTTGACGAAGCGCATCGTTGTCGTTGACGACCATGAGCTGGTTCGAATCGGTTTGCGCGCACTGCTGAGCGACGGCGGGTTGGAGCTGGTGGGCGAGGCAAGCAGTGGATCCGAAGGACACGGACTCATTCAATCCCTGCAACCGGATCTCGCACTCATTGACGTGCGTCTACCAGACATGAGCGGTATCCAGTTGTGCAAGTCGGTGCGAGAAACCAACACGTCAACCCGCCTCGCCATCCTCACCTCGGCGATGGACAAACATGTCATTTACGCTTGTCTCCAGACTGGGGTTCAGGGCTATCTACTGAAGGATATGCCCGGTGAAGAGTTGTTGCGGTCCATATGCCATATTTTAGACGGAAAATCCGTCCTCGACCCGAAAGTGACCGAATACGCCCTACACTGGATTGAATCCCGTAAGGAAGGTGAACCACACAAGGATGTTCTCGACTTACGGGACTTAGAGATCCTCCGCCTCATGGCACAAGGGCGGACCAATCAAGAAATCGGCAAGCACATGTACCTGTCCGAAAATACGGTGAAATCGATTGTCAATGAAATCTATCGTCGCCTTGGCGTCAGAAGCCGCGTGGAAGCCGTGATGGAGGCACACCAACGGGGGCTTCTATGAACCTTATATATAGTGTTGTTTGTCTGACTTAAACGGTGGGCTTGACGGTGCAACCTCGCGCGCTTTGCGATGTGTGTGTTATATAACGATTGTACGTATTCTATAGGTGTTTGTATACAGAAAGTTGTATACTAGATTCGTTCAATTTCAATAAGTTCGTCGAAATTACGGGGGTATATGTCGCATGACGTCTAAACGAACGAGCAGGTACATTGTATGGGGATTCGCGTGCATGACGGCTCTGATGAGCGTGGGGTGTGGTCAGGGCCCCGCTCCATCTTCTGCCACGCCCACCGGGCACGCCCCGCTGTCCGTCCTGTACGCGGGTTCCATGACAAAAGTGATGGAAGGCACCATCGGACCCGCCTACCGGAGGAGCGCAGGCGTGGAACTGGCCGGGGAAAGCGGCGGATCGTCAGCACTTGCACAAATGATAGCATCCGGTATCAAACAGCCGGACGTGTTCATCAGTGCAGATCCGTTGGTGAATGACAACGTCCTACTCGGCCCAAGCCATCACAACATGGAAGACTGGTACGCGACGCTGGCGAGCGATGAAATGGTTATCGTATACAGCCCGAAGAGTCGATTCGGCGCTATGTTGAAGGAAGCTGCAGACACCGGGGACTGGCTTAATGTACTGGAGAAACCCGGATTCTTGTTGGGACGAACGGATCCCAAGCTGGATCCGAAAGGCACCCGCGCCCTCCTCGTGATGGAGCTGGCCGCTCGGTACTACCATCAACCAGACCTGGTGTACCGAATTCTGGGTTCTACCGAAAATCCGAAGCAGGTCTTTCCCGAGGAAACCCTGTTGTCTCGGCTGACCACGGGACAATTGGACGCCGCTTTCGCATACCGGCACGAAGCGGTGGAATGGGGGCTTCCGTACATTGCGTTACCCAAACAGATCAACTTGGGAGATCCCAGCTACGCCAAAACCTATGCAACGGTGTCCGCTCCAGGCGCCGGGGGTAAACAACAGCACGGAGCCCCCATTGTGTTCACCATTTCCGTGCCAAACACGGTCAAGCATCAAGCGGAAGCGACGGCCTTCGTGGAGTATATGCTGAGTGGCGCAGGCCACCGACAACTCTTGAAGGACGGCTTCGGTGCTGTGGACATCACCCTGCTCGGTGACTTGTCCAAGGTGCCAAAGCCGATTCAAACCGTGGCGGCTGCGCATGCATCCTCTGGAGGTGGACAGCACTGAAGCGAGTCGTCCCGTCAGTGCTGATGGTCGCTGCACTTGTCCCTTTTCTCTTCATTTTGGCGCCCATCATTCACCTGGTTTCCACCGCCAATCTGTCTGACGTCTGGACAGTGCTGCACGACGACACGTTTCTCTTGTCGCTAGAGACTTCCATGGTGGCCGCTCTGTTGACAACGGCCTGCGCCATCGTCTTCGGGCTCCCCGCTGCGTTTTTGCTGTCCATCTGGCAATTTCGGGGGCGGCGTTGGGTAGAAGCGGTACTGCTCTTGCCGCTCGTGATGCCGCCCCTCGTGGGCGGCACGGCCGAAATCAGTGTGTACGGGCCGAACGCATGGCTTGGCGCATGGTTTGCCGGTCACGGTGCACCGCTCACCGATAGCCTGATTGGGGTCGTTCTGGCCCAAGCGTTTGTCACCAGCCCGTTCCTCATTCTTGCAGCGCGCGCAGGCTTCGATGAAGTGCCGCGAGACCTGTTGGAGGCGACTCGACTGGCTGGCGGTGGTCTGTGGGCACAGTTTTGGTTCGTCTACCTTCCGTTATCGCGGCAGGCCATTGGTGCAGGCGTGTTGCTCACATTCGCGAGAAGCATCGGTGAGTTTGGCGCCACGCTCATCATGGCCTACCATCCGTACACGGTACCGGTAGACATTTGGACGGCGTTTACGAGCGGTGGTCTGAATGCCATCATTCCCATGGCGGTCGTGCTGTTGTTCGTTTCCATCCTGATTGTGGCCCTCACATCGTGGATCCCGAGATCTTACTCGAGATAGGGGCGTTCTTTCCATCGTCGGTGTCCTGTCGAAAGAAGACAACGCGGCCTAGACCGCGTTGCACAGGATCCGCCGGTGGACGGAAACCTCGAACAGTTCCTCCCATTTCCCCTGCAGAATGCGTTGGAGAGACGTCACGAATCCTTCAAATTCCCCTTCGATAAACGGATTTGGAACGAGGTACGCCTTGTCAGCGCTTACATAAATCAGCTCGCTGTCCCCCGAAAACTCGGTGTCCACCAGCTGAGTCCACAACACGAGAAATTCCCCGTCCAACTGCAATGTCTTCAGAGCCCATTCTGTGAGCGCATGGCAAACCTGATTGACCTCCTCTGGACTGTACCCGCCTTCCCACATGGTGGTGGAATAGTTGCGCTCCTGTAAGAATCTCGCAAACGCGGTGAGTACGGAAAGCGTCATTCGAATCCTCCTCGGCGTGGGTTTCAGTGATTATACTGTGCTTTCCCAGTCTAGTTGCTCACCACTTTGTTCCCCAGACCCAGGTTCGTCTGGTCAGAAGGCAACAACGGGAGTGAGATTCGAAAGCACGCTCCGCCAGACGACGGATTCGACACCGCAATGGAACCTCCGTGTTCGTGAATGATTTGCTGGCAAATGTAGAGGCCTAAGCCTGTTCCAGTTTCTTTCGTGGTGTAGAATGGATGAAATACCTTTTGCAAGCTGTCCGCAGGTATTCCAGGCCCGGTATCCCGAATTTCAATAATACCCTCGTCCCCCTCTGCATACGTTCGAATGGATACAACACCAGGCGTGGTCATCGCCTCAAACGAATTTTTTAGTAGGTTCAAAAGAACTTGTGCCAGTTTCTCCACGTCCACTCGAACAACCAAGTCCGTGTCGTCTTGTTCGATGGTGAAGTGATGCCGAAGGAATATCATTTCTGGTTCCACCAGGGCACATACCTTGGCGACGCACTCCTGCAACCGTTTGATTTCAAATCGAGCGACATGCGGTTTCGAAAACGTGAGAAATTCCTCTGTGAGCGCAGTCACTCTGTCTATTTCGCCCATCATCAAGTCAAACCAGGGTTTGACGTTGTACGCATTTCGTTGAGACACTTGGAGGAACCCTTTCACAGTGGTTAATGGGTTTCGGATTTCATGGGCCATGCTTGCCGCAATTTCGCCTAACACCTTCAGCTTCTCATTTCTGAATAGTTGTGCTTCCTGTGCCCGCCACGCTAATCTCTTTTCCTCAAACAACCTCTCTTCCAAGACGGACACGATGTCATGCTTGCTTTGACGCTCGTACGGAAAAATGGCATAGCTGTATGGACACCGCATCTCCAAGATCTCCGTCAAAGGCCCTTCGACAAATTCGGAAAACCGGGAGATAGCCTGTTCCGCGTCACTCCCATGTAAGGCAATCGCAAATTTATCGCCGCTGTATCGAGAAATCACCAGTGCATCTGGAAAACTAAGCGTCAGGCAGCGCGAAATCTCTTTAAGGATCTCGTTGCCTTTTTGAAACCCGTGCTCGTGATTCATTGCCTTCAGATTCGTGCAATCCACGAGAAACGCAACAAAAGGTCGCCCTTCCGACGCCATCTGATCTAAACGTCGATGAAAGGATTCGTAGTTGACCAGGCCCGTCAAGGCATCCACGACGGAGAGACCACGGTTTTCCGCCCCAAGTGGTTGCTGCTTTGGTAACTGGAGTGCATAGCAGAGTGTCACCACGAGTAGGATGGAGCCTCCAAGATCCGCCCCAGTTCCAAGCAGAGCGTACAGGTTGGCATCGGAGTAAGTGAACCGTACACATTCATACACACCCATCAGGAACACCGTAAGTCCGAGCGACGGAACGAGTCGCCGTGTCTCAAAGAGGTACCGAACAGACAATATCAAATAGAGCGCCTCGCACCAGTTCAGCTGGCTCAGACGATGAAATACAGCCAACAACACGACTTGAAAGATACGAAGCCACGACAGTCTCTTTTCGAAGTAGCAGCTGCAAATGAAAAGCAATGCGCACACAATGAGGAGCGCGTGATGGACCGATTTACCCAACAACAGGGATGACACTACGATGAATACACCGTAAATGACTGAAAACAGGTCAAAGACCATCAGACCACTCCGCCTACGTTTGCTGTTAGGAACATATATTCGGTATTTTCCAAAAACTAAACAATCTATCATAGACAATAGTATACACAATGTCTATCCAAATACCACCATCATGATACTTTTTCCCCGGTTCTTCTCCCCTACGCGTGCTACGAATACGGGTATCGCTCCAACGGGACCTTTGAATCTCAAAAAAGAAAGGGAACCCACCATGGCACGTGTTTGCCGGGTTCCCGTCCGTGCGATTTATTCTACATGTACAAAATCCTATCAGCCTCCTTGTAGAACCAGTTCCTTCTCAGGCGGACCTCCAAGCACGTGATCCAGGATGTATGACTCAATGGCGTGAAACCGTGCGTCCCGACGGCGCGGCCGCTCCAGGTCCACGGGAACGTCCAACGTGATGCTCCCTTGTTCCAGTACCACCACTCTGTCGGCCAGTGTGACCGCCTCACCGATGTCGTGAGTCACCAAAACAGCGGTGAATCCCTGCGCCAGCCAGAGCTGTTCAATCAGGCGTTGCATCTCGAGACGAGTCAGGGCATCCAGTGCCCCAAGCGGTTCATCCAACAGCAGCAAATTGGGGTTCCATACCAGTGCGCGTGCCAGGGCCACGCGTTGCTTTTGTCCACCAGACAGTACGGACGGCCACTCATTCGCCTTTTGCTCCAGACCCACCCATTGCAATGCGTCGTGCGCCACAGGTCGTTTGCTTCTCGGCAGACCCAACTGAACGTTCTGTATCACGCTCTGCCAAGGAAGAAGGCGCGGCTCCTGGAACACAACTCGAGTGTCCGGGCGAATCCCCGTCACCACGCGGTTGTCCACGAGGACACTACCGTGGGACGGAGAATCCAATCCAGCGATGAGGCGGAGCAGCGTGCTCTTTCCTCCTCCACTTTGACCAACCACTGCAATAAACTTCCCTGGTCGAACATCGACACTAACCTTCTGTAACACATGGTGCTTGCCAAACCGTTTCTCAACGGCCTCCAGTTTCAAACGCACCCCGTTTGACATTGTGCCATCCTCCCCTCACGCCGGTTCCGCAGCAGAAACCTGAAACTGCGGGTGCCACCGTAACCATTTCTTTTCCAACGTCCGTGCCATGACATCCGACAACGTTCCAAGCAACGCATAGAGAAGGATGGAGAGCACGACGACATCCATTTGCATGAACTCCCTCGCGTTCATGGCTAGGTAGCCAATGCCTGTGTTGGAAGCGATGGTCTCTGCGACGATGAGCGTAGTCCACATGACGCCAAGACCATACCGAACCCCAACGAGAACGGACGATAACGCACCGGGGAGGATGACCTTCAAGTAGAGAGATAGGGTGTTCAGTCCATACACCTTCCCCATCTCTATCAACCCTGGGTCCACCGACTTGATACCGTGGAACGTGTTCAAGTACACCGGAAACAGCACACCCAACGCCACGAGGATGACTTTTGCCTCCTCCCCGATACCGAACCACAGGATGACGAGTGGGATCAATGCTAAGTGCGGGATGGTCCGCACCATTTGCAGCGTTGCATCGAATACCGTTTCAGCCCATCGAAAGACGCCGTTCAGAAGGCCGAGCACAAAACCAACGCCTCCTCCAATGGCAAATCCAAGAAATGCCCGGCCTGCACTCACCGACAAGGCACTCCACAACGTCCCGGTCACGGCAAGATGAACGCCCGCCTGGACTACCTGAAGCGGGGTGGGCAACACGGAGCTCGCAATGAGACCGAATGCGCCAAGCACCTGCCAGAGTACGATGACGAGCACCGGTATCGCAGCCGACACCAACTTCCGCCCATTACCGGCCTGCCGGCGCAACTTCATCTTCACCTGCTGCCACCTCCCGAACCTGTGATTGAGGTTTGACCTCGGGCGACTTTTCGTTCGCAATCAGCTCTCCGAACGGCCCCACGAAAGCCGTCTCCGGCATATCCTTTCTCTGAGCGACAAGCAAGTGAGGGAACAGCAACTCCGCAACTCGGTAGGCCTCTTCCAAGTGCGGGTACCCAGACAGGATAAACGTGTCAATCCCAATGTCCGCATATTCTTGAATGCGTTCTGCAACCGTGGCGGGATCGCCCACCAGAGCCGTGCCTGCTCCTCCCCGAACCAAGCCAATCCCGGCCCACAGGTTCGGACTGATTTCCAGATTCGATGTATCCCCGCCGTGCAACTCGACCATTCGCTGTTGCCCGACCGAGTCGTACCTGGCAAAGATTTTTTGGGCGGCAGCGATGGTCTCATCGTCCACGTACTGGATGAGATCCTCAGCCGCCTTCCAGGCTTCTTGTTCTGTTTCCCGGACAATCACATGGAGTCGAATCCCGAAACGGAGCATCCGCCCTCGTTCGGCAGCCAACTGACGCATCTGTTGTACCTTCTCTGCCACTTGTTGCACAGGTTCACCCCAAGTCAGGTACAAGTCCACGTGTTCGGCGGCGACAACTTGCCCTGCGGGTGAGGAACCGCCGAAATACAGGGGTGGATAGGGGCGCTGTACCGGCGGATAGAGCAGCTTGGCACCCTCCACGTCCAGGTAGTTCCCGTGGTAGGTCACCGTTTCACCACGCATCAACTGCCTCCAAATTCGAAGAAACTCATCGGTCAATTCATAGCGCGCATCGTGTTCCAAAAAGAGTCCGTCCCCCGCCAACTCCTCGGGATCGCCACCCGTCACCACGTTGATCAGCAGGCGTCCGCCCGACAGCCGGTCGAACGTGGACGCCATTCTCGCGCCGAGGGTGGGGGACATCAATCCCGGTCGGATGGCAACCAGGAACTTCAACCGCTCAGTGACGGAGATCAGGGACGCTGCCGCAATCCACGCGTCTTCGCACGATTTCCCCGTCGGCAACAGCACACCGGAAAAACCCAGGTGATCCACCGCTTGAGCAATCTGCGTCGCGTAGTCCAAATTCACCTGTCTAGCGCCGTACTGGGTCCCTAGATACCTTCCATCTCCATGTGTCGGAATGAACCAGAACAGTTCCATCACTTTGCCCCCTCCGTCAAACGGCTGTCTACGTCGTCAGCGACGCGAATTGGATTCGGAATCAACCCCATGCTTTGGAACGTGTCTGCAATCTGTTGTTGTTCGTTGATGGTCTTGGCATCCATCGGCTGAAATCCGTAGTCCCTTCGATTGGCCGCTATCTCCAACACGCTCGAGTCAATCCCCAGCTGTGGCGCCAACAATTGGGCGACCTCTTTGCGATGATTCTTCGACCAAGCATCTGTCTCTCCGATGGCCTTGATGAGTGCTTGCACGACGTCCTTGTGTGTCTCTTCGAAACGCTTGGATGCAAAGTAGAATTCTTGGTTGGCGACGTGCGCTTGCCCATCCACCAGTACCCGTGCTTTCAAATCCGTTTGTGCCACCGCGTAGTACGGGTCCCAAATCACCCACGCGTCTACGCTTCCTTTTTGAAATGCGGCACGGGCGTCCGCAGGAGCCAAATACACGGGTTGGATATCTTGATACTGGAGTCCAGCGGACTGCAGCAGCTTTACCAGCAAGTAGTGCACGTTGGACCCCTTGTTCAGCGCAATCTTTTTGCCTTTCAAATCCTGCACACTGTGAATGGTGGAATTTTGGGGCACTAACATCGCCTCACTGTGTGGACTTGACGGCTCGTGTCCGAGATAGACAAAGGGGGTGTTTCCCGCCTGTGCGAAGATGGGTGGAGCTTCTCCAGCGTGCCCAATATCGATACTCCCGGCGCGCAGTGCCTCCAGCAATTGCGGTCCGCCGGGGAACTCCGTCCACTCGACCTTGTACCCCAGCTTTTGCATGGTCTTGTCGAACTGGCCCTGTGCCTTGACGATGTTCAGGGTTCCATACTTCTGGTAGCCAATATGAACAATCTTGTCACCAGTCGGCTGCAGCTCAGACGTTTGCGCAGCAGCTCCGCATGCAGCCAATGCAACCATCATCACACCGGCGACGAGCCAAGTGGCGGCCCGCCTGACGATTTGGAATAACCTCCCCATCCACTTCACGACGTTGTTCCCCCTCCCGCGTACACCGTCCGCGACATGTTGTAGACGTCTGCGACCAACTCCACCAGCGCAGCGGACAGTCTCTCTGCAATCTCATTGTCTAGCTCGACCGAGCCATCTGGTTTTTTCACCACATGCCTTTCCAGCGCGAACACGCCGCGCAGGATATGCGTCGCGCCCAGCACAGCCAACAGCGGCTTCAGCGCGTAGTCGAGTGCTAAGAGGTGTGACTGCGTGCCGCCAATCGCAAGCGGGAGAACCACCTTCCCTTCAAAGCTGTGCATCGGTAACAGGTCCAGGTACGTTTTCAACAATCCCGTGTACGAGGCTTTGTACACCGGGGTTCCCACAATCACGGCGTCCGCGTTTCGCACTCGTTCGGTCGCCTGTTGAATCGCAGCGCTGTTTGCGTTACCGCAGACCAGGTCCACAGCCGGCAGTTCCCGTACATTGATCCAGTCCACGGAGAGTCCAGACGCCGCAAGGGACTCGTGAACGAACGCCAGAAGAGCAGCTAACCGAGACGAAGACGATGGACTCCCTGAGATGGTCACGATGTTCAACGCGATATCCCTCCTGGTTTGCAATGGATGTGATACTCTGGCCGAATCGTCCCCACACGTCATGCACCTTGCGTGACGAGCCCCTATCCAAACGCCACGTGCGTGTGAACAGACAAGCGCTCGGATGCAAAAAGGCCCTTCTCACCGGACATGAGTCTCCTGCTCATGTTCCGATGTGAAGGGCCTTCGGTGGTCCGATCAGCCTTCCCTATGAAATGATTACTAATTTTATCGGAATTGTTCGTTTATATCAAGCGCAAATGATGAATTAGAGTTCAGCGATTTGCAAAATAACGACGAACAGCTGGTTCAGCACAATATGTGGTGTTTCTGGCATTAGAGAAACGCTACATCTAGTCGTGCTGAACCGCTCAAGAGGAATTTTGCAAATCGCTCAAAGTTGACCATTCGACCTCTGCACCTTGTCTCGTTTCCGCGTCTGTTCCAGGGAAAACCTGCGCCGCTCAACACGTTCGATTTGAGTGACCTGCGAGTCGTGAACGACAATCTGTATCGTACCGTACTCCAGCCCTTCCAGGGATTGAAGCATATGTTTGAGCCACTGCGGGCCCTCATCCATCATGCGATGATTCAATGATTTTCCCCCCACTTCGCGTAACCACTGCACCGGTGATTAAGTCGTCGAGCGTCGTTTCATCCAAAACCCGCGCCACCGTCTCTCGAACCAAGATCCACAGCGGCTGCAACATACAGGCAGCTTCGAGCGGACATGGTTCATATGCAGTGACACTGGCACAACTCATGGGAGACAGTGGGCCCTCCAGGTTGCGTATCACGTCTCCAATGCAAATGCCCTTGGGAGAGGTTCGCAACATGTAGCCTCCATTCATTCCCCGCTTGCTCCTGACGTAACCCAGGTTCTTCAACTGCAACATGATTTGTTCGAGATAATTGCACGACACAAGTGTCATATCCGCAATTTCTCCAATCGTCAGAACCTCACCGCACGATTGGCCGAGCACAAGCAGCGCACGCAGAGCATACTCGCCGCGGCTAGACACTTTCACGGCCACCACCACCTATTCAACCATCTTGAGCATATTGGTCGTGATTCATGGTTGGTGCGTCGAAGGGCAAATGCCTAGAGCACGGTATGCGCCGTGGAGAGGAATGGTGAAAAGACGAATGTGGGGAAACGTGTTCCTGTTTTGATGTGAAATAAAACACCCGGCCCACTGGAACTTGTCCAGTGCACCGGGTGCTTACACGCGTTGTAACAAAATCATCATCGGCATGAGCGATGCGTAAGAATTTGCGAGCGTAGTTCGTCACTGTTCTTGCAATGCGCTAACAGGTTAGATCTTCCGTAACCGCACACTTTGAACTGCATGCGACGGTCCCTTTTCCAGAATCAAATCCGCGCGGTGCTTTGTCGGCAGGATGTTATCGCGTAAGTTGACACCGTTGACTTCCTTCCAAATGCGGCGCGCAAATGCGTCGGCTTCCTCGGCAGACATATGCGCGTACCGATGGAAATAAGAATTGGGGTTCCGGAAAGCGGTTTCCCTCAATGTGTGGAATCTCTCCAAATACCATCGTTGGATGAGTTCTTCCTCTGCGTCCACGTAGATAGAGAAGTCAAAGAAGTCAGATACAAACAATTGAGGACCGCGCTTTCGACCTGTGCGATTTGTCTGCAGGACGTTTAACCCTTCCAGAATCATAATGTCCGGTTGACGAACCACCTGATATTGGTCCGGAAGTATGTCATACTCAAGATGCGAATAGACCGGGGCCTTGACTTCAGGGGCTCCCGATTTGACAGCGGCTACGAATTCAATCAGCCTGCGCACATCATAGCTTTCCGGAAATCCCTTGCGGTTCATCAGCCCGCGTTGCTCCAGGACGCGGTTTGGGTACAAAAAGCCGTCCGTGGTGATTAAGTCCACCTTGGGATGATTCGGCCAACGCGCGAGCAGCGCCTGGATAATACGAGCCGTGGTGCTCTTTCCGACGGCCACACTGCCCGCAATCCCGATGATGTAGGGGACTTTCTGCGCCGGGTTCCCGAGAAACGTATTGGTCGCGGTAAACAATTTCTGCGTTGCACCCACATAGAGGTTGAGTAACCTGGATAACGGCAGATAGATGTCCGAAACTTCATCGAGCGATATCCGTTCGTTGAGACCACGTAGGCGTTCCAACTCTTCCTCTGTGAGCGACAGCGGCGTGGCCGCTCTCAGGCGGGCCCAATCGTCGCGGGTAAAGTATAAGTAGGGTGAAAAGACTTGATTCTTTTGCGACTTTTTGGTCATAATGGCAAGGCTCCTTCACGAACCATCATAAGGGCATGCACTTGGTACAGCGTACATCAACCCACTCCATCCACGCAACTACACACGCAGCCCGTATTGAGACTCTTGAATCTCACTTCCGCGGGTGGTGGACGGTGCAGCTACCATCCTCACACGCCGATGTACGCCCAAACACCCGCGACAATGCAAACCGATGCCTGGCAACAAAGCCGTACGCTGCGTCTGCCATCCAACGTACCGGTGGCACCGCGTACAGCCACACTATCTTTCGCCACACCGGGTGTAATCGACCAATCCTCACCAACGCGCCAGCCCCTCGATACACGCGGTTCTCATCCACCACGTGCAGAGATGCCTCAAGCGCCTGCTCCGTCAGTTCCGGATGGATCTCCTTGAGGTCCACGGTGCGAAAGTCCACGCCAATGACATTCGCACCGTACCGCTTGCGAATGTTCCCCATGGCCGCTCTGCACAGTCCACAATGACCATCGTACAGCACAGTGATTGGCTTCACAGGCCATTCCCCACGTTTCTCAGCGTCCGAGTAGAAAATTCTAAAACCGACACCGTTGCATATCGTTGTGTTGGAATACTGATCAGATCACTAGTGTACTCCGCAAGGACGCTCGACAAAAGGTCTGTGCGCTGAATCCTTCTCAATCTGTATGACTTGTCATTGCCCAGGAAACGCAGGAAAAGCGTGCTCGTCCGTCAGTCACAATGGTATTCTTTTCATATCCATGAAACGAAAGGAACGATGACCTCATGGTTTTCATCATCATCCTCGTCCTCTTACTGTTGCTACTGTTCATAGGCGGTTTATATCATCTAGCCCTGGCAGTTTGGGAACTCCGGCGTGGAGAAAACCGCACAGAATATGTCAGGCGCGCCATCGTGGGCGGCCTGCTGTTGGTTTTCGCCTTCATCGCTCCCTGGTTGATGTTCATAGTGGCGGGTATGGCGACGGGGATTCAGGCGCCCGTCATTCATTCCGTCGGATAGCCTGAAGCACACAGTCTACTGAGCCTACTTTCAATGTGACTCTATCTTCTCATCGTGCACCAGCTTGCCTGGGTTGAGGATGCCTTTGGGATCCAGCGTGGCCTTGATGGAGCGCATCAAGGCCAGGGCAGGGCCATGTTCGCGTTCCTGGTACTTGCGCTTCCCGAGGCCCACACCGTGTTCCCCAGTGCACGTTCCACCCAGCGACAGCGCATGATTCACCACCTCTTCGTTGAACGCGTTTGCCTTTGCCATGGAATCCGGGCTGTCCGGTTGCACCGCCATGCTCACATGGAAGTTTCCATCGCCCACGTGTCCAATGATGGCGCCGTCAATGCCCATCTTCTCCAACATCGCCTGTGCGTGCTGAATTGCATCGGGCAGTTTGGACAACGGCACGCAGACGTCTGTTGACATGTGCCCAAAACCGGGGTATTGGTGCATGAACGCGTAGACGGCGTTGTGGCGGATCTCCCAAAGCTCACGTCGCTGTGCTTCTTCCACTACAAAGTCAAACGCCGTGCAGCCTTCCTCTGACGCAATCTCCTGTGCGAATTGTACGTCGTACTCAATGCTTTCCGAGTTTCCATGGAACTCCACCAACAGGGTGGGCGCTACAGGGAAGTCCGTTCCTTTGTATTTGTTGAACGCTTGCACGTACGCCGGACTTACGTACTCCAACCGAGCCACCGGTACACCGCTGCCCACCATCGCGGTTGATGCCTGCACACACGCTTCAATGCTCGGGAAAATCACCTTCGCCGCGACAACTTTTTCGGGAAGCCCGTAGACGCGAAGCCAAAGTTCGGTGATCACGCCTAGCGTTCCTTCCGAACCGACGAATATCGGCGTGAGATTGTAGCCGGAGGATGACTTCGCCGCCAAGGTCCCCGTTTCAATCACGGTCCCGTCCGCCAGCACCACTTGCAGCGACCGCACGTTGTCTTTCATGGCGCCGAAGCGCACAGTGGTCGTGCCGCTCGCATTGGTCGCCGCCATGCCGCCAAGAGAGGCGTCGGAGCCTGGATCGACCGGGAAAAACAGGCCGTATGGGCGCAGCGCGTCGTTCAACTGGTTTTTGGTGACGCCCGGTTGCACCTTCACGAGAAAGTCGTTCGGGCGCACCTCGAGTATTTGGTTCATGCGCATCATGTCGAGGCTGATACCCCCGCGGATGGGGATGGCGTGCCCTTCCAGGCTGGTTCCAGTGCCAAATGGAACGACGGGGACTTCATGCTCCGCAGCGTAGCGAACCACCTTCACCACATCGTCCGTCGACTCGGCAAACACAACCACATCCGGCAGTGCTGGGGTGTGATACGACTCATCCCGACTGTGTTGGGCAAGAATGGACGCTCCAGTGGAAACCTGGTCTTTCGACAAGATGGAAACAAGATCTTCGTAGAGGGACATGAATGTGACGCGCCTCCCTGATTCACAACCTCCATGCGAACCCGCAAAATCGTGGTAAGGTTGTGATGATTTAGCGATTTGAAATGCCTCTCGAGTGGTTCGTCTCTATTTTGCAAATCGCTGGATAATGAGAATGACTCGCATGACGAGTTTGCTAGTTTTATTGTACACGATTTCGCGGCACATCTTGGGAGGACGGCAATTCCGCGATTACTCGGCCGCAACAAAGCGGAGCGATGCATCGAGGTGCTGAACGGGCAGTCCAGCGGGGTACGCCTTCGGCGCCTCGACAAACGGATACCAACGCACTTCCCCATGGCAGAGGCCAGCCAGGTGCGCCGTCCATTGTTCCACATGCGCCCTTTCGCCTTGAATGACCCAACACTCGACGCCCAGCGAAGTGGGCCCCACGTAATCCACGGACGCCAGGGCGGTGTTTTCAAACGGCACCGTGTACGGTCCCACCCGGTGCGATGTGTATCTGCGATGCACCACCAAGTAGGCAGGATAACGCACGGGATGCACCGGCTTCACTCGTGTGTGAACACAGCGCGGCTGGTTCGCAGTCGTTGCCAGACGAACCAAATCCTCTACGATGGCACTCGCCGTCGCGAAGGAGCCAGCGCCAGGCCCCGCGTACACGACTTGCCCCACGATGTCAGCATCCACGCACAGCGCGTTGTTCACGCCATCCACCGCGTACAGAGGATGGTGCGCGGGAACGAGAACGGGTCTCACGGACGCGTGAAGTACTTCGCCGTCATCCTCCGCCGTGGCAACCAAACGAATGCGACATCCAAGGCTTTCAGCCACTTCCATGTCCTGCGTGTCCACATCGGGAATGCCGACACACTCGATGTCGTCGGTCGCGACCTCTGTGGCGAAGGCGGACCTGCACAGGATTTGCAGTTTAAACCGGGCGTCCTGCCCCAGTACGTCAAACGATGGATCTGCCTCCGCGTAGCCGGCTTGTTGTGCTTCGGCAAGCGCCTCGGCAAATGTGACCCTGTCTTCGCGCATCCGCGTGAGGATGTAATTGGACGTGCCGTTCGCGATGGCGGTGACCTTCTGAATGCGGTTCGCCGCGAAGTAGTGATCCAGCGCGTGAAGTACGGGCACGCCGCCGAGGGCACTGGCTTCGCAGAGCACGGTCACACCGTTCGCCTGGGCGATGGCGTACAGTTCCCGACCGTAGGTGGCAAGCAATTCCTTATTGGCGGTGATGACGTGTTTACCTCGTTCCAGTGCGGTCTTCACGGCCTCAAACGCGGGGTCCACTCCGCCCATCGCTTCAATGACAATATCAATCTCCGGATGCTCGCACACGTCCCGCCAGTTGTCGCACAGCCACTCTCGTTGAACCGAGTCAACGCGCGAACGCTCCAGGTCCCGCACGGCGATTTTCACGATGTCGAACGACACGCCACAGTGTTGCAACAGATGATCTCGATTCTGCGACAAAGCGCTCACCACTCCGCCGCCAACAACTCCACACCCCAACAATCCGATGTTCCGCACGTTATGCACAGCGAGGCCCCCTTCTGAACATTGCAACTTTTCCATCCCGAGGCCTACTGCACCAAAACAAAACCGCCCCGGCGAGGAGCGGTTGTCTGCAATCGAACATTGCGACAAGGTCACTCCTCTCATCTCTCAGGCCAACCGTCGTTCGCCTGCAGGAATTGGCACCTCTCTGAAGGACATCCTTCAGTGGTTGCCGGGCTTCATCGGGCCAGTCCCTCCGCCGCTCTGGATAAGAGTTGTACCATATTATGTACATTGTAGTTTGGAGATACTATATCACCGCTCGCAAATCACGTCAAACGCCCAGCGATATGTAAAATTAGGACGAACACCTGGTTCAGCACAATTCGAAGTGTTTCAGGCAGTGATGAAACACATCATCGATGTGTGCTGAACCACTCTAGAGAAATTTTGCAAATCGCTCGAGTCATTCCCGTAACAAAGCGTCTTCCCGCTACCGCAAGATCCCTTCACTGTATTCATCTTTTCCTTGACAGCGCGCGGCATGTCCGCGAAACTTTATGAAAATGATTGATTTGCAAAATTTCAGTAGAGTCGTTCAGCAGTGCGCGACGTTGTGCTGAACCGCAATGTATCGTGATTTTGCAAATCGCTGAGGTGAAGGAGGTTTCGGTGGCATGAAACAGGAAGGGCGTCGGCACGGTGCGTGGCCGGGTCTGTTGCAAGCGTACGGAGAGTGGTTGCCACTGACGGACCGCACGCCGCGGCTTTCGCTGAACGAAGGCAATACACCGCTCGTGCTCTCGCACCGACTGAGTGAACGGACCGGTGCGAAGGTATATCTGAAACTGGAAGGGGCAAACCCGACCGGATCTTTTAAAGACCGAGGCATGGTCGTTGCCGTCGCAAAGGCATTGGAATCCGGGAGCAAAACGGTCATTTGCGCATCCACAGGCAATACTTCCGCGTCCGCGGCTGCGTATGCGGCACGGGCAGGAATGAACGCCATCATTCTCATTCCAGACGGCTACGTGGCCCTCGGCAAACTGTCACAGGCCATGGTGTACGGAGCCAAGATTATCGCCGTACGGGGCAACTTCGACGAGGCCTTGGCGATTGTGCACGAATTGGCGAAGACGCTACCGGTGACGGTGGTGAATTCGACCAACCCGTATCGGCTGGAAGGACAACAGACGGCCGCCTTCGAGATCTGCGACGCGCTTGGGGATGCTCCGGACAGGCTTTGTATCCCGGTGGGTAACGCAGGCAATATCAGCGCGTACTGGAAGGGCTTTTGCGCATACAGCGAGGCACAGTTGGTGAGCCACCGACCGAAGATGAACGGCTTTGAGGCCGAAGGCGCTGCCGCCCTGGTGAAGGGGCATCCCATTGAAACGCCCGAGACGTTTGCCACCGCCATTCGGATTGGCAAACCTGCGTCCGGGCATCTCGCGCTGCGCGCAGCTGAGGAGTCCGGCGGCCGCATTGACTTCGTCACCGATGACGAAATCCGCGCGGCATATCGACTGCTGGCCTCCGAAGGCATCTTTGCCGAACCCGCGTCGGCCGCTTCCGTGGCCGGGCTGCTGAAACTGCATCGACAAGGTGAGATCGCCGCTGGCGAGACCATCGTGTGCGTATTGACTGGAAACGGGTTAAAAGACCCGGACAGTGCCATCGCCACCGCAGTACAGCAACCGGAAGTCGTGAACTGCCATCGCCTAGATGTGGAAGCGGCCATTGGCGGCCTATTGAAATGAGCGATGTTACAAATCGCTCAAATCCACGTTGAACGAAACGCTGACAAGTCCAGTGGAAGGAGACGAACGCATCGTGGGCTCTGACCTTCGCACACCTCCTCGCATCCGCTTTCAAGTGCAGGTGCCCGCGACATCGGCAAACCTCGGCCCCGGATTCGATTGCATGGGCATTGCACTGTCCCTGTACAACGACATCGCAGTTGAAGTGGGGGTTCCGTTCGCGGTCGAAGTCTTCGGGGAATCGAGCAATCTGTTGCCCACCGACAGAAGCAACGCGGTGGTATGGGCCATGGACACGTTGTTGAACCGCGTCCAGAGCGACCTCGTGCCTAGAGAGTGGAAAGTGGTGTGCCACAACCGTATCCCTGTCGGGGCTGGACTCGGATCAAGCGCATCGGCGATTGTTGGAGGCTTACTGTTGGCGAATGCCTTGGTTTCCTATTTCGATCCGCCCCGCGCCCTTTCTCGAGCGGACCTTCTGAAAATCGCAACAGAGATGGAAGGACATCCCGACAACGTGACGCCGGCGTTCGAAGGAGGCGGTTGCCTGAGTATTCCAGACGACCAAGGCCACCGTACCATCCCACTGCCGATTCCGATGAACTTGCACTTTGTGGTGGCCGTACCGTATTTCACGCTGTTGACGGAAGAGTCGCGCCGCGTCTTGCCGGAGAACATCTCCCGGCATGACGCCGTGTACAACGTCGCTCAGGCATCGCGCCTGACCCTGGCCCTGGCGACCGGCGATTTGTCGCTGCTCAAAGGCGGCTTTGGCGACCGGCTGCACGAGCCGTACCGAAAAGCGCTCATTCCAGGGTATGCGGACGTGCGCCGATCCGCCTTGCAAGCAGGGGCCATTACCACCACGCTCAGCGGCGCAGGCCCATCGATGTTGGCGTGGTGTGACGACGAAAAGGTGGCATGGCGCGTCGCAGATCAGATGACACTCGCCTGGCGCGAACACAACGTGCCCTGCCGCAGTGAAGTATTCTCCATATCGCGGGAGCCTACTTCTGTGCGACAGTGTGATGGCTGACTTCCCCCTGCACCATTCCATTCGACCAATTGACAAAGGACGCATGCGGGTCTCCCCCACATGCGTCGTTTTTCGAATCGGCAATCTGTGATGCTTTACATCAAGGCTACGCTTGTACGCCAACTGTGCTGTCGTTGTAGTCGACCGGGCGCGTGGAATCCGTTCCTTTCGACACACCCAGTGCGTTGAACACAGCGGACAGAACTACTGTGACCACGAGGTTGACCACGAGCGCCCACACCGCAGCGTATCCTGAGAGGTTCCCCAACCAGGTGATGGTGTAGGTGGAACCTTGGAAGTGCAGTGACGCTTCCATCCAGGTTCCGGTCAGCATCCCTATGGCCCAACCGATGAGCAGTGCCCAGCGATGCAGCCAACGCGTGTACAAGCCGATGATGATGGTCGGCAGTGTTTGCATAATCCAAATACCGCCCAGCAGCTGAAGGTTGATGGCAAATTCGCCTGGCATGGCGACCACAAACAGCAATGCACCAACCTTTACCACGAGCGACACGAACTTTGCCACACTGGATTCGTGCTGCGGCGTGCAGTCTTTCTTGATGTACTCCCGGTAGATGTTGCGCGTAAACAGGTTTGCAGCCGCAATGGACATGATGGCTGCCGGAACCAGTGCGCCAATCCCAATGGCTGCGAAGGCCACGCCCGCGAACCAGTTTGGGAATTCCTTCAGGAACAGGAGCGGCACTGCGCCGTTGTTCGTCTTCGGATGCACGCCCGCTGCAATCGCCATGTAACCGAGCAGCGCGATGATGCCCAGCACAAATGAGTACGCCGGCAGGAGTGCGGCATTCCGCCGAATGACCTTGCCGCTGCTGGCGCTAAAGACACCGGTCAGAGAGTGCGGGTACAGGAACAAGGCGAGGGCGGAGCCCAAGGCCAACGTCGCGTACGCTGTATACGCTTTCGGACCAATCACAAACGCACCAGGCTTGGGACGTGCTGCCAAACCCTGTTGCGCCAGGTGGAAGATATTTGCGAATCCACCCAGTTTGATAGGAATGATGATGACGGCCGCAATGACTGTGATGTAAATCAAGAGATCTTTTACAATGGCAATCATCGCGGGCGCGCGAAGACCGCTCGTGTAGGTGTACACCGCCAAGATGATAAAGGCGACGATAATCGGCCATTCGCCCCCCAGTCCCATCGCCTCGAGGACCGTCTTCATGCCGACCAACTGCAGCGCGATGTAGGGCATCGTAGCCAAAATCCCCGTCACGGCAACGGCCAACGCCAGGCCGTGGCTGCCGTAGCGGCCACGGACGAAGTCGGCAACGGTGACATAGCCGTACTTTTTCGCCACCGCCCATAGGCGAGGCATGACCATGAACACCAACGGATACACGATGATGGTGTACGGCACCGCGAAGAAGCCAGTGGCGCCGGAACCAAACATTGTCGCTGGAACTGCGATGAACGTGTACGCTGTGTACAAGTCGCCCCCCAACAGGAACCACGTCACAATGGTTCCGAAACGGCGGCCGGCCAAGCCCCACTCATCGAGTAATGTGAGATCTCCCCGTCGCCACCGGGCTGCGACAAACCCGAGTACGGTCACCAACAGGAACAAAATGACAAATACGATGAAAGCAGGCCACTGCATGGTGAGCATCCCTTTCCCCAATATGGATTTGTCCAGATTCGTGCAACGCAAGGAAAACTAGTTCGTGGCTTTGTAGACAACGACGGTCAGCGCCGCACTGATCAGAACCCACAAAAATTGATACCAGTAGAAGTAGGGGATGCCCCACAGTTCCGGTTTCACCGACGCGTAAAACGGCGGATATAAGGTGGCGATAAATGGGATGATTAAGAGCACATACCACCCGTACTTCTTACCGTTGCGTCGTGGACTGTCCTCCATTCCGTCAACTCCTTTCTCCGCGGAATCTATCCCTGTGCGTTTAAACTTTTGCACTTATTAAAATATTGCGTGTTGATAGATTCCATGTCAAGGTCGCTGAGGCATCCACCTGTTCCAACGGCAGACCGAGCTGGCTCTTTGCAGACAGGATGTTCTGTTCTACGTGTGTCCGCCCACCCCGCTATTCTTGCCAAATCAACGCGTACACCGTGGCCGGACCGTGAACGCCGATGCTCAAGTCGTTTTCAATGTCGGACGAGCGACTCGGTCCAGAGATAAAGTGAATGGAAGATGGCAGATGACCACCGTGCTGTTGTAGAACCTCCGCCCAGACCTCACCCATCCTCGTCCGAATTTGACTCGATTTGATCAAGACGACGTGAACACTCGGCAACAGACTTACGGATCGCCCTTTGTGAATATCGCTCATCAACACCACGGTTCCTGTGTCGGCAATCGCGAAGTCACAACCTGTGATGCCCACGTCCACCTGCGCCATACGAGCGACCGAATTCGCACCGTCTGTACCCCAATACACGACTTCGCGTCCAGCGAGAACACGGTCTACATCGAACTCCGCCGTAAAGGCGCCGCTCCACATACCAACCGTCCGCGGCTGAAGTGTCTCCAGGAAACCAGATAATCCCTGTAACAGCGACGCCTTGGAATCATATACCACTGCAGAACCACCGAGTTTCTCCAACTCCACACAGAACTTTTCAAGCCGTTCCTCTTCCGGTAACGCATACGATTGCCAAAAGTCCGGTGCGCCCACCACGTCCCGCGCGGGTGCGGTGGTCAATGCGGACGAACGCCCGAGCCGTTTGGCGATTCCGGCGAAGAATTCATCCTCTCTCATACCTGGTCACCCCCATCCTCTCCACGTCTCCACGCCTGTTGCATGGACTGGAACCGCTCACGGAACGATGACTTGGCAAGTGCGGGTGCATGTCTGCTCTCTGTCCAACCCATGAGCGGACCCATGGTGGACTCGACGTATCCCTGGCGCAACAGGGGCTTCTGAGCCTTGCGGGCCAAGCGCATGACGCGTTTGTACCTGCCCGCCTTGGCAAACACCATCCGATAGCCCTGAAAGGCCATACGCTCTGCCCACTTCGTCCGCCCTTGCTCGACGTTTCTGCGGCGCAAAGCGACCAACATGTCGTGCAGCGGGATTTTCACGGGACAAGCCTCGTAGCAGGCGCCGCACAGGCTGGACGCGTACGGTAGATCTTGATAGGCCTCTCCCTGATTCAACAGCGGTGTCAACACCGCGCCAATCGGCCCCGGATAGACACTCCCGTACGCGTGGCCGCCAATGTGGCGGTAGACCGGGCAGACGTTTAAACACGCCCCACAGCGAATGCAATGCAAGACCTCCTGGAACTCGTCGTCACCGAGCTGCGACGAGCGCCCGTTGTCCAAAATGACAATGTGCAACTCGTCCGGACCATCCGCCTCCTCCGCCCTGCGCGGTCCCGTAATGACGCTCATGTACGTGGTGAGCTTTTGTCCCGTCGCACTCCTCGGCAGGAGGTTCGCCATCACTTCGAGATCTGCGAATGTGGGCAGTATACGCTCCATGCCCATGGTCACGATGTGGGTTTTGGGCAGTGTCGAAACCATGCGACCGTTCCCTTCGTTCGTGAACAAAACCACAGAGCCGGACTCCGCAATGGCGAAATTGCAGCCCGTCATCCCGACGTCTGCCCTAAGGAACTTGTCTCGCAACGCGCGGCGGGCAAAAGCCGTTAGGTCTTTCGTGTCCGTTGTCAGATTCGTTGCGCCGGCCGCTGTAAACAGGTCCTTGATTTGCGACCGAGTCTTGTGGATGGCAGGGATGATGATGTGGGAAGGCATTTCGCCGGCGAGTTGGATGATGTATTCCCCTAAATCGGTCTCCACCACCTCAATGCCTCGTTCTTGCAAGTGCTTGTTGATGTGAATCTCTTCGGACACCATCGATTTGGATTTCACCGCAAGCTTGGCTTGTTTCTTTTCCACGATTTTCACAATCGTTTGGGCTGCTTCCTCTGCATTCGCCGCAAAGTAGACGTGACCGCCGTGCGCCTGGACATTGTCGACAAACTGGCGGAGGTAATAGTCCAGGTGGGCGATGGTGTGGCTGCGAATTTGTCTTCCGCGCTCTCGCCATGCTTCCCAGTTGCCCAACTCTTCCGAAGACGCCGCCTTCCGCCCCCGCAATCGTTCGGTTGTAAAACGCACAGCCCCTCGCAAAAAGTCGTCTTGCAGCGCCAAACGGGACCTGTCCACAATGGTCGTCACTTGGATTGCATCCTTCTCTGTACTCACCGGGACACCACCTTTCCTTGCTGCATGCCTTCCCAAAGCAGTTCCGCCAAATGCATCACGCGCACAGGTTGACCCTGTTTGCGAAGGCGCCCACCGATGTTCATGAGACAACCCGCGTCCGTGCCGACCAGCACCTCTGCCCCACTTTCCACGACGCGATCCGCCTTTTCACTCACCATCGCCGTAGAAATGTCGTGCATCTTCACGGCAAACGTTCCCCCGAATCCGCAACAGTCGTTGGCACCTGTGAGTGGAACCAATCGCAAGTCTTGTACGTGGCTCAGGAGTTGCAGCGGCTCATCCTTCACACCGAGCAGCCGCAAACCGTGGCACGATGGATGATACGTCACTGTGTGCGGAAATCGGGCGCCGACATCGGTCACATTGAGGATGTTCACCAGGAATTGAGACAACTCAAAGGTTTTGTCAACCAGCGCCCGGGCGCGGGCGGAATCGATGGGATGGTCCTGAAACAGCTGAGGGAAGTAGTGATGAATCATACCCGTGCAAGATCCCGAAGGACTTACGACATAATCCGCACCGTCGAACGCATCGAGCAGCGTCTTTGCGGCTGCCCTCGCTTCTTTCACGTAGCCGCTGTTGAACGCCGGTTGGCCGCAACAAGTCTGGCTTTCAGGAAGATCCACGTCGACGCCGTAATGGTGCAGAATTCGGACCATGGCCTCCCCAACGTTCGGGAAGAAGTTGTCCACGAGACACGTGATGAATAGTGAGACTTTCAACGTTGGCTCACTCCCATGAAGCTGGCATGTCCATGCAATACAGATGATAAGGGGCTGTTTTCGCTCATCAGCGATTTGCAAAATAACGACGAACAACTGGTTCAGCACAATATGTGGTGTTTCAGGCAGTAATGAAACACATCATCTGAATGTGCTGAACCATTCCACATGGAAATTTGCAGAACGCAAGTAACATCTACCAGTGCTGAACCACTCTAGAGTGATTTTGCAAATCGCTCATACACAAAAATACCCAACACAGAACCAACTTGTCCATATTTTACGAAAATTCCAGTTGGACACCAGCCGTTTCGCATCGGTTCATGACTTCGTAGAATGAGCCATGCTGATTGAAGGGGGGTGGGTCTGTGTACGATGGTGGATGTTTTGGTGGATTTACGCGATGGGCCGTGGTGTTCCTAATTATCTTCGTTCTATTCATCCTGCTCGTTCCGTTTACCGGCGGATACGCAGGTGGCGGCGCGTATGGCGCAGGTGCTGGAGTGGGAGCGTACTGAGTCATGCACAAAGGGGCAGAAGCAACGTACTCGCTACTGTGAGAATCTTTTATGTGTCGCATGAAGGTTCCGGGTAAGCCGTTCGGCCGGTGCTCGAGCGAATGGTAGGCTCATACCAACCCATCACAAGAAACGTGGTTGTTGATCCAGGTTGTCCAAGCAGAGGATGCTGGTGATAAGTCAGTGATTTGAAGGGCATCGGCTACGGCCGGTGCTTTTTTATAACCCTGTGTCTACCAGTCGTTATCCCACGGCAGACCTCGCCCGTAACCGGATGCAGCTTCGAAAAAGTGTCGATTCTCTGGGAATTTTACGTGTTAAACGAACACAAATGGGAATATTTGCGGAGATTATGGAATAGTTTTCAGAGTAGATGGCAGGAAAAAGCGCCCTTGCTCCGAACAAGCAGGGAGGCGCGAGGCGATGGTACAGGTAGTGGTGATGCTACAAATCATTCTGGTCAGCCTGCAGATTATTGACCTTTCAATGCGCCTAATTCACAAACGAGGTATCGCTCATCTGTTGCGTAAAACCGGGCATGGCCTATGGATGAGGGTAACCCACCTTACTCGCATCCGTAGGTAATGAGGAGAGGGTTGCTTTCCTGTCATCCCTCAACAATATATGGCCCGAACCTTCGTAGCATGACTAACAAAATGCGGAAGCGTTGTACACTTTTGCAACAATACTCACTTCGGTGCATTTTCATTCCGAAGGATTGCAGAACCAACACCTCCGCGCTGCACCGCTTGCAGCCATTCCTCAAGATATGAAGCGAATGTACGACGGGGAAGACGTTAATTTTCCTGTAATTCGTCCAGCGCAGCATTCACTGCGGTACCGTCTTCATAGTGAACCCGTGCATACGATGTGGTCTCGAACACTGCGTCAATATGAACGGGCGTACCGCGATATGTCACATTGATGATTTTGGGGGAATCCATAATTTCTTTCGCACGTTGGATGTCCATTCAAATCTCTCCTAGTAGCGCAATTTGTCCGTATTATCCCCCGCTTCCATGACCGCAATGCGAATTCCGCAACGCAACAACCACGACAACGTCAACGCGTCCATTGACGGAGCCTCCGCTTTCCCAGACCCGCACCACGGCAATATTCCCGCTGCGCGGGTGTTTTCCGAACGTTCTTCAATACTATAAATATGAGGATGTGGATAAGATGTAAACAAGGGCATATTCGACGGGTTGACACAGGTGATAAAAATGTATGCACGGGTGATTAAAGCAGTCTTCGGTCCGGATTCCGCGTGGGAAGTGCAGCACATCGTGAACGTATTGGCCGCAAAATCTAAGCAGATGAACGGTTTTATCGACGTTGTATTGCTGGCGGACTACGAAAACGGAGAGTACGAGTCGATTTCGTGGTGGGAAACCAGAGACGATGCATTCTTGTCCTACAAAGCCATCGCAGATCAGCTCAAAGAGATGGTTGGCGACAACATTCAATGGGAACCCACGGTTCAAATCTTCGAAGTATATAGACCTAAATCGATTGACATGGTTTGACACTGTCAAGCCCCCTCCTCGTTGTCCATGGCGTCCCTGTTTGCGTATCCACACCCAAATGGCACGACCTGAATCCTGTCTTTCGCATGTTCCATGGATTGTTTTGTTACATTCTCCAGACCATTTGTCGTTGTTTTGCAACTTGCTCTGTTCCATGAATTTTTCGTAATGTTAGAATGGAGTTATGCAGTAGGAGTTTTTTCGGGTACGGGATGAAAATCGTCCCAGCACCACATGGGCAGGAGAAGCCATGCGCATGAACCTACGACGAGCCACATCGGCCGATGTTCCCGATATTGCAAACGTCAACGTGAACACATTTCAGGCGACCCAACGTGGCATTGTACCAGACTCGGTTCTGGAGAACCTGGACGTCGGGAAAGCGGCGGATCGATTTCAGCGTCTGTTGCGTCGTGACGACTTACGGACGTTCATCTACGTCGCAGAAGTGGCCGGCGCCGTGGTCGGTTACGCCATGGCCGGCATCGCGCGTGAACATGTCCCTGGGTACGTCGGCGAACTGTACGGAATCTACATCTTACCGCCATATCATCGGTCCGGCATCGGGAGACAGCTTGTGCAAGCGGTGGCGAATGAGCTGATGCATGCCGGTGTACCGTCCATGTATGTCCTGGTGTTCAAGGAGAACACGCGTGCACGGCGGTTCTACGAATCACTAGGTGGACAATTCCTTTTCGAGCGCACCATCACGCTTGGAGATGAAGACGTGCCCGAAGTCGGATACGGGTGGCGGACACTTATAGAGTTTGGAACGTATCAAGGTTGAGAACACGCGTTTGGAGGTCAATACACGTGAGGACTTTACCGCTTCATCGCCGTGATATTCCTGTGAGTACTTTGGTTTTAGGCTGTATGGGATTCGGAGGAAAAGACTGGTTTGATCAGGGTCCATTGACTGCAGAGCAAATCAAACAGGGACGAGAAGCCGTGGACGCAGCGTTGTCCATCGGTATCAACATGTTTGATCACGCCAATATCTACAAATCCGGCAAAGCCGAGCAAGTGTTTGGCGAGATTCTCAAAGAACAAAAAAGCCTGCGAGACAAGATTTTCATCCAATCGAAGTGCGGCATTCGTTTTGCGGACGACAAGGCCCCGTTTACCCGCTTTGATTTCTCTGAGGAAAACATTCTTCAGACGGTGGAAGGTTCACTTTCGCGACTCGGCATCGACTACATGGACTTTCTTCTGTTGCACCGTCCAGATCCGCTCGTGGATCCGGAAGAGGTGGCCTCAGCGTTCCGAAAGCTGAAGGATGCAGGAAAAGTCCGCTGGTTCGGCGTGAGCAATATGAGCGCGGCGCAGATGAAGCTTTTGCAGAAGTACCTCGATGTCCCCATTGTCGTGAACCAACTGGAGTTGAGCCTGTACCACCACAACTGGGTGGATGCGAGCATCAACCTGAATCAAGCACCGGCCGCAGACGATATCTTTCCGGAAGGTACCATTGAGTATTGCCGTATGGAGGACATACAGATTCAGTCTTGGGGTTCTTTAGCACAAGGGTTGTACACCGGGCGCGCGCTGGACAATGAGCCCGACACCGTGAAGGCGACGGCCAAAAAAGTTCAAGACTACGCCAACCAGAAGGGCACGACCCGAGAAGCCATCGTACTGGCCTGGTTACTCAAACACCCCGCAGGCATCCAACCTGTGATTGGTACCACGAATCCGGAACGAATTCGTGCGTGCGGAGAGGCCACGCGCATTGAACTCACTCGCGAGGAGTGGTACGACCTTTGGATTACCGCACGCGGCAAAGGGATGCCCTGAGTTTTAGGAGTTTGTAGGGAATCGAGAAAAACCACCCAACACGGGTGGTTTTACTTTACAGCACACGTCGACCATATATAAATTTGCCCGACCAGTACGGATCACTCAAGCTGATGACCTTCAGACCGTGGGTGGTCATGGCCGCGAATTGGTTGCCACCGAGGTAAATTCCGTCGAACGTCGCGGTGCCGCCGGTGTTGTCGAGGTTAAAGAAGACCAAGTCTCCTTGTTGGAGGTCGGTTGCACTGTTGATGATGGTCCCGGTTTGTGCTTGTTCCGCAATCGTCCTCGGAAGTTGCACACCCACCTTGGCATACACGGACTGCACAAATCCGGACGCATCCAACGAGGCTGTCGCAGGCGATTGTAGCATCTGTTGGACCGCGGAATACACCTGGCTTTGCTGCTGGTTTTGCTGCAAGGAGTTCACGGGCTTGGAGGACACGACCTGGATGACCACGTTTGAACCTGATGCCGGTTTTGCGGCAGGCTGCCGCAGATGCTGCCACACATAGAATGCGGCCACCCCAATCAAGACCACGGTCGCCCCCAGAAGTCCACTGACAATCATTTTGAACCGGGTTTTCACTGTTTGCCCTCACTTCCCCATGGTTGATACCGATATTGGAATACATCACAAAGAAGCGCGCATCCCACTCTGATTCACCACACAACAACATACATAGCTATTCGGGTTGTAATCTGATTTCTTGGGTGTGATTCCCCACCCGCATTGTCTCACATTTATATAGCACTCCTCCACCTTGATTTGGTATTTTCATGATGAACACTTCATTTGTATTATCGTGTGCGACTCCGGTAAGCGCACCGGCGTTCTGCTCACAGCGCAAGCGTACACAGTGGTGCAACCAAAGGAGGATGTCCGGATGGCATATGAAGGCAGCCGCACGGGACGGCCGTTCACGTCCGACTTGTCGGGTCAAGAATTCTGGTTATTGCGAGATCAAGGGTACATCCCCGTCGGGTTTGTGCTCGGCAACTCCGTGTATTCCATGGGTGTGACCGGCGGCATCAAGTCCTGGGCCCGCGGTCTCATCAAAGGTGAAATCAAAGAGTTGACCCAGCTCATGTACGACGCACGGAGCCTCGCGTTGCGCCGCATGGAAGAAGAAGCGGCGAGACTCGGAGCAGACGGCGTCGTAGGCGTGGACATTGTTGTCAATCACCACGGAGACCTGATGGAAGTGACGGCGACCGGTACTGCCATCAAGCGCGATCCGAACTGGACACCACAACCTTCACGCCTCCAAGTCGTGATGGATGCGGCCAGCGAGACGAGCGGTAAAACACAGTTAGACGTGTGATATTGCGCTGACCGCGTTGGTCGTCCCATTTGCACAGGGCTGGTGTGAAACTGCCACCAAACCGGCATGCTGACTTGTAGGTGGTGCGACGGTGCATCCGCAGTCTTGCATACTGCAATGATACGCCGGACGTGCTATCGTATATGTAGCGATACACAAGGGAGTGACGTTCGTGGTCAGCATACAGTCGCACGCCGAGTTTCAGGAGGCGACAACCCAAGACAGCCTGGCAGTAGTGAAATTTTACACCACGTGGTGCCCGGACTGCAGGAAGCTCAACACGTTTATTGACGACATCATCGCCAAACACTCCGATTTGCGGTGGTACGAAATCAACGGCGAAGACTTCCCTGACCTATCGGAAAAGTACGAGGTGATGGGGGTCCCAAGCCTGCTCGTCTTCAAGAACGGAGAAAAGGTTGCACATTTGCACAGTAAGTACACCAAAACCCCAGAACAAATTGAAGAGTTCCTGCAACAACTGTAAAACAACGGACCTCCCGAGCGAACGAGCTCGACGAGGTCCGTTGACGCATTTTCGGAGGTCAACGTCTCGAAGACTGTACTGCCGTATGAAGCTGAGCCCCAGTGGTTCTGTTGCGAAAAATCACGTACGTCAGTGCAGCGAGCAGCAAGGGGGCTGCAGCCCACTCCGCCATCTGCACGTCGCTGAATACCCACCCGCTGAACATCCCCTCTGCGGCCGACAGAACAAACAGTACCATAGACACTTTCCATCTCACCAACGTGAAAATGCCAGAGATCAGGCACAGCAGCGCGAAGACAAAACCTGCTCCGCCGTCCCCCTCCAGCTGCGGAATCTGATTCACTGCCCCATAGCTCGCCAGCATCAAAGCTTGCCACCCACAGACGCAGACAACGAGCAAACTCAACATCAACACCACAAATTTCATACCTGTCACCTCAGATCTGTGTTCTACGTCCGAACCGCATCCATCGTGGATGGATGGCAAAACATCATCTATCACTGAGTCTATGAATCCAGATATGAAAAAAGTACCTCTCCTCTGACTTTCCACGTCAGATACAAGAGGTACTAGAGTCGTGGCACGAGGCTTTACGCTTGGATGAAATGCCTTTTCCAGAATCGAATCCCATCCACGTAGAAGAACCAAACCAGTGACAAGACGGCCGCCAGCGCGATGCCGGTCAGGGGAGCGTTGAACATTGGGCCCACGACAAACGCCAGTGCCTGTGCCTCAATCGAAGTAAACAACACAACGATGCCAAAGTGGTGGAACAGCCACTTTTGCCGCGGGCTGAGCAACATTCCCGACTCACCGGTGACTTCCAGGTCTGTCCGCGCAGGGCCGAAGTCCCACTTGACCGTACTGTCTGTCTTCACCAGAACCCGGGAGAAGAGGTATAACAGTGCAGCGGCCCATCCCCACCAGTTTCCGGCGCCCAACGCGTCCTGGCCAAGCAGCAATGCCAGGAGTAAAATCGGCTTTTTCACTTCATCAAACGTGTGGTCCAGCCAGTGCCCAAACTTTGTAGCCATCTTTTTCTTGCGGGCCATGTAGCCATCCACACAATCTAAAATGTACGAAACATGGAAGATCAGTGCGCCGATAACGAGGGAGACCCAATCGCCCAAGTAGAAAAAGACAGCCGAAACGCACGCCACCAGCAACGACATCACAGAAACCATGTTCGGCGTCAGCCGGGTCTTACAGAGGAATTCAGAGATGGGCACAGACAGAGGCAACGTAACATAGGTATCCCATGGCTTGGGGAACCGGATATATGGATTATTGGCACAACGGAACAAATATGTGTCTGTAAACTTCACGCGACACCCACCTTTCAAACACCCCTGTTCATGCCGAATGGCGTATGGAAGCTTTTCGAATTCTTGTGGACATCCCGATGGCAAACAAAAGGATAGGGACCAGGTACAACCACAACGCCTGACGGGACCCCGAGTCCGTACCGGAAAGCAGTCCATGCAGGGTCACCAACGCGAACGTCGGAAAGGAAAGAAAGTGAATAGACTTCCAGAACTTCACGCCAATCTTGTCTCGAATCCACGACGTGAAAACCAGCACAAGAATGCCATACAATGCAAGGACACCACAACCAGTCGGCAGAGGACGATACGTAGCAGCAAACGGCACAAGCAACTTGGTCCACGGAAACGGGATGGTCGCATCTTCGTGCAACCCAAATAGATGCAGGGCGATAAACGCCAGCAACAAAATGGATACAAATTGGTGCAGCTGGGCCATCAGGTACCGCAACTTCCATCTATCCCAGATTCCGCTCCGACTTGTCACACCGAGGATGGCCGTGAGCGACAGCAGTTCATAGGACGTGAATCCGGCAGCCCGCTCGAGGTACCAGAAGACTTTGTTCTGCGCAGCCCCCGTCGGGTACATCAGGTGTACCAAACCATAAGATCCGGCAATCACCAGCAAGACAAACACGCCACCGAACACAAGCGGCGCGACCTGGCGTTCATTCACGAGTTCCAAGCGTGCATCACCTCCCCCGTGTTCTTGACCACGACCCATCCACGTTGCGCACGGCTTGACAACCACGCAATGCCCTCGACGCTGCCAAGGAGCAGGCAGGTCTTCGCCATCACCTCTGCTGCAACGAGACTCGGGTGAACGACGGTGCAGGATACAATGTCGGATGAAGACGGTTGGCCAGTGCGTGGATCGATGAGGTGATGCACCGTTTTGCCGTGATGCGTCCAGCGCCGCTTGTACGTTCCACTGGTCGCGAGCGACAACGAATCCAGGGTCAGGGTCAGCGCGTGCTGCGTACGCGAGAAGGGGTCTTCAATCCCGACCAGCCACGGGCGCTCACCGTTTCTTCCCTCACACACCGCGTCGCCGCCCGCGTTGACCACGAAGTCCTCAAACCCGCTGTCTCGCAGAACCCCGGCGCATTGCTCGACAATCCACCCTTTTCCGATGCCGCCCACATCCAGTTGAAAACCCGGATCCACTCGGCAGTGTCGCCCATCTGGAGAGAGTTCGTACGGGCATCGCGCCGAGATGACGGGGTGAACGTGAACCACCGGGGCTTCATTCGGTTCACGGCGCCTGTCAAACGAGACGTCATATCCCATGTGCTCGAGCACCGCGCCGAGACAAGGATGGAACAAGCCGTCTGTCCATAGGAATGCCTCTCTGGCCAGGCGCAGCACCTCAAACGTCGCAGGATGGATCTCAACCCACTGGCCTCTGCCTCGGTTGATTCGACAGATGTCACTCGTCGGATGAAATCGGGACAACCGTTGCTCCATGTCATGGACCATGCCGACAACCTTGTCCAGCACCTGCTCAACCATCGATTCCGAGTGGCACGCCCGTGCATGAATGGCAATCTGTACGTCCGTCCCCATCGCGCGAAAGGACCTCATCTTCATGCGGATTACGATGCTCCCGATCTAAAGTCTGGCGTCTGACCTGGGGCAATCCCGGCGCTTCCGGTTCCCGGATTGCCACCTCCGTCGAAAGACCAGGCACCTTGCCCTCCATCTGAAGCCCCCGCACCATCACCGGATCCATCTGAGCCCGCGGAACTGGAGGGGCCTGAACTTCCGTATCCACTCGGGCCGCCGAAGCCATCCGCACCGCTGCTTCCATATCGATGATGATGGCGCCCATCCACAAACTGCCCCGTTGCTCCTCCCCCGCTGGACTGTTGTGGTGCAGAGGAGGATGTGCTGGAAGAACTCGAGGACGAGGTGCTCACTCCGTGCCAAATGGCGAAAAACCCCGCGATGGAAGTCACGACCGTTCCCCAGGACAGCACAGACAGCCAGCGGGCGCGGTTCGCCCGTCGCCGATGTTGTTCTCGTTTCTTCTCTTCATCCTGCATCGACCCTTCCCCCTTTCAGCGTGGGCATTCACCAACGCGACATCGCCGTCTCACGAAAGACGTTTCCAATCACGTGAGCAAGCCGAGGCAAACGCGCACCCGGGCACGTACTCCGCTCTTCAATCATTCTATCCACTCTATGTGGAGACACATTGGAAGGAATGTGGAGAGATTGTGGAAGCGATGTCGTCAGAGCGGCCGACATGGCGGCATCCATTCGGTGCAAAAAAATGAGGGCGCACAACAACTGTGCGCCCATCCAAATGTATTCAGAATGAGTTCACGCGTGCATTACGTCGTAGACTTTTTCTTTGTGGATCCGAAGCCGGCCCATCCGTGGTCAGCGGCGTCAGACATACTCCACAAGTTCAGCAACACCGTAATGAGACCCAGAATGACGCTGCTCCACTTTTCGCCGGAGTTCAAGGAAAGAGCAAACGGTTGGATGACGAACCACACACCCATGATGAGAGAAACCCAGTTCTGCCAAGACTTCCATCCGGTATGGTTCTTTTCCGTGGCCGCCCACGCGGACGCAATCAACTGAACGAGACCGAAGATGACACTCGTCCAAACCGCTGCCGTTTTATCGGAGAATCCGAGTGCCCACGGCGCAACGATGAACCACAAACCGATGACTGCATTGACCCAGTTTTTCCACATCATCATGCTGCTCCTCCTTTCCAAAGCATACATTCTTGGAATCCGGATTCCACTTTCAAAGTAGTCCCGAAGGCGTATCCGCGTCAAAGCAGATGTTGACCTTTTTTGACGAATAGCGAGCAAAAAGTGTCCGTGTAAATCAATTAGCCCGCTCTTTCAACCGCTCTCTTTATTTTACATAATCTTTTAGATGTGATGGATTGACTCCCTGCACCATGCTCTACGAACCGGCAGCGAGACGCGTGACCCGATGGATTTGAACACAAATCACCCCCGAGCTGCCCTATACAGTCGGGGGTGATTCAACGGCACTGCATCCATCACTTGTTCGACCAGTGTTTCTCAATAAACGCTTCACGTCCGGACGCTTTGCTGTACGCCTGGTAGCGTTGAGGATTCTTCTTGTAGAAGTCCTGGTGGTACTCCTCGGCCGGGTAAAACGGCCCTGCCGGCAGAATCGGGGTGACAATCGGCTTGTCAAAACGCCCGCTCGCCTCCAACGCACGTTTGGAGGCTTCCGCTAATTCCCGCTGGCGTTCGTTGTGGTAGAAGATGGCTGTCTGGTACGAGGGGCCCCGGTCGTAGAACTGGCCGCCTTCATCCGTCGGATCAATCTGCTGCCAGTACACCTCGAGCAACTTCTCGTACGGGAACACCTCAGGGTCAAACTCAATCTGAACCGCTTCCCGGTGTCCGGTGGTACCGGAACAAACCTCTTCATACGTCGGATTCTCTTTATGCCCGCCCGTGTACCCGGACGTCACTTTGATGACACCGGGCCACTGGTCAAACGGCTTCACCATGCACCAAAAGCAACCACCGGCGAACGTCGCCAGTTCGTGGCGGCTGTGATTCGTCTGTTCTGCCATGACGATTCCTCCTTGCCCTGAATCACGGGAGTCAACAGATACCTGAAAAACCACCGATCCCGTTCGGTCGGTACCAACTCCATTCAGCGAAACAGGCTCACCGTTCGGATTTCGTATACAAGCGGTGCAGTCCCACAGCCAGTTCGTCGAGCTCCTTTCCAACCAGGATGCTCTCTACGTAACGCGCTGGAAGGGCCTCAAATCCGCAGTCCAGTCCGGCCAAACCTCCAGCAATGGCGCCGATGGTGTCGGCGTCACCCCCGAGGTTGGCGGCAAACTGCACGGCTTGTTCAAAATCCGGCGTCGTGCTGAGAATGTGTACAACCCATTGGAACGTATGCACCACAAACCCGTCCGGCACCACATTTGGCTCTACGTACAGCGCCGATTCGTACCGGGTTCCCTGGACTTCTGCGGCGAGTGCACTTGGCAAGGGTTGCCCTCTCAGCATGCGACTTGCAATTCGATTGTACACCCGACAGGCCTCGTCCGCGAGCGAATCCCAATGCGTCATCTTCGACTGCAGTACCGTCACTTCTTCCATCCGCGACACATCGGCGTAGGCGAGCGCCACTGGCAGGCACCTCATCAAGGATCCGTTCCCTGCCGTCAGTCCGTTCAATTCCTCATGCGCACGTTCGGCCGCTGCGAACCAGTCGCCTTGATACAAGCGGAAGACGTGAGCAATGATGTTCCCGATGTCCTTCGGACGCGTGGCCGCCCAGGCGAGAAACTCCTGCCCAATCTGCGGTATAGGATGATCCGGGTCTTTCAGAATCCCCCTCGCGACCGCCATGGTCATGGCGGTGTCGTCCGTGGTCTCACCCGGCTCGAGGTTCCAGTACCCGCCGCCTATGATGTCCGTGACACGACCGTACTTCTGCTGAATCTCCGACGCCGTCATAAATTCGGTCGTGCCCCCAAGCGCATCCCCTATCGCCACTCCGTACAGCGCGCCCCTGAATTTGTCAATCACACCCATCCCCCCTTGTCATGGACGCTCGTCCTTGACGTCGTGCACGCCGGATTCTTTGACGGATTCAGCGGATCCCACCGGTTCGACGGCTGCTTTCCACACAGGAAGCCGTTCCCGTTCACGTGCTGCTGGATCCGTTCGTATTCATCTTCTTTATTGTCATTTGCCCATGGTTTTGGTGTTGGTAAAGATTGTGGCAGGCGGGGAAGTCATCTGGTTGTGGATGGCGGTTGTCATACGACAGCAAGAATGCTCCACCATTCCGGACCTGCACCCCAAAGCTCCGATCGGGGCTTTGGGGGCGTATTTTTGCATTTATCCCATCGCCCATGGCCCGAGCGCCTTAGGGGCCGCCACATACGGCTGATAACAATCCTGCCTGGCGCGCCCCAACTTGTCCACGCGCCATTCCTGGCGAACCAACGACTGCTCGTGAAACGTGTGCATGTGAGCCACTTGCACGGCCTCCTGCACGTTTCGTGCCACCACGACGAGCTCAGGATACAAGGTTGGCTTCTCTCCACAATACGCTACGCGATATCGATAGAACGGCGGTCGGACGTATCTTTGGATACCCAGTATGGATTCTACGCGATGTTCAAATCGGTTCAGTCGACCCGCGACGTCCTCTGACAAGCCATGTCCGTAGTTATGATGAATCTCGTGCGTCGCGCCATCGAGCAACTCTACTGAAATGATACAGGACGAAAAATCCGTAGCCGAGCCGTCTGGCTGTGGATCATAGCGAAAACCACGAAAATCAAACCATTCAATCAGTTCTTCGAGTTGACGAACCTTCTGAGCAGAGATGCGCCACTGGCGTTCCCCAATCTCTGTGACAAAGTCCCGCCCGCAATACTTCACTTCCCCTGAATGTTGCACCTCTACTTCGTACACCGGGCAGTGCCCGCCACAGGGTGTACGAGCCAGCCGAAGTCGCTTGAACATGCGTTGCCTCCCCCGTTGTCCATATTCATTTCAGCATCTGTTTCCCCAGAACTTCCGTCTATGCCCGCTTGTTGTCCATGCGTACCCAAGATTGGTCTCCACCGATGCTCTACCCAATCATTTGTTTGTGACTGAAGAGTTCGTCAAAGTAGGCTTCATTCCCCTCCTTCTTTCCGTTACAGCCTAGACAATGCAGGGTGTGCCGCAATATGATACACAATCTCAAAAGTGGAAGAGAGGCATTCCCATGTACAAGAGAATTTACCACGATGGGAAGTTGTGTTACGGGAGACACGCTTTATTGCACCTGGTCCACTGCAATGAAAACATCCTAAGCATAGAAAAGGTGAAAACCTTTATCTCTGCGTTGGTGCAGGACATTGATATGACAGCGTTTGGAGAATGCCAGTGTTTCCGCTTCGGTGAAGGAGACGAAATTGGGTTATCGGCTGTTCAGCTCATTTACACAAGCAGTATCACCTTGCACACAAACGACTTGCATCGAGAGGGGTATCTGGATGTCTTCAGTTGCAAGGATTTTTCAGTGGATCAAGTCGTGGAAAGCGTTTCATCGTTTTTTTCACCGGAACGCATTGAACACCAAACCACCATTCGAGAGTGATGAAAGGTTTTACCCCGTCACCATCGGAATTCACCCCAACGAACCGACCAAAGACAAATTTTCGATGAAATATCAGCCAACGTTTGGCGAGGGCGTCGTGGCAACAACGTTTTTTGGCAAAGGAGAACTCATTTGCCGGTTTGATGGTGCTTTGCTGACCCATCAAACGTTGTACACGTTGCAAAAAAGACCCGGGGTTTATATCGAAGATCCGTTTTTTATGGGTAAGATACTTCATTCTTGCCATCCGAATACAACGGTCGACATGGACAGTCAGACGTTTTGGGCGACAAAAGACATTCAACCCAGCGATTTCATTACCATGGACTATGAATCTACGGAAGACCAGCTATTCCGAAGTTTTCACTGCCAATGCGGGTCCTATCAGTGCCGGGGACACATTGTGGGGAAACTCGTAAATTCAAAGCTTCACGCAAAATAATTAGCATTCCCTACCAAACGTACAAAAGAGACTGTTACGCATGGTAGCAGTCTCTGTAAAAAGCGCAATCACTTGGTTTTGCCTAAATTCCAAGCGGACTGAGCCATCTTGCGGCGTACGTAAGCGAGTTGATCGCGAAGCGGAATACCAACCGGACAATTGTCGTCACAAGCCATCAACCCGACGCATCCAAAAACCCCGTCGTCCGTCCCAACGAGTTCAAGGTACTCCCGGTCCGTCCGTTGATCCCGTGGATCCAACATGAACCGAGCCACACGGTTTACCCCTGCCGCGCCGATAAAATTGGGCTTGATGTTCGCCGTAGCGCACCCACCAATGCAGCAGCCACACTCGATGCACCGCTCCGCTTCGTAGATCTTCTGTGCGACGTCGTTATCCATCCGTTCTTCTTCGGCATCTGGGTCAAACACTGTATCGGTATGAATCCATGACTCGGTACGGAGTGAAACGTCCCGAAACCACACGCCCGTGTCGACGGACAAATCACCAATCAGTTTAAAGACGGGCAGCGGCAGCAGCGTGGTGGTCTCTGGTAGGTCTTTGGTCAGCGTTTTGCACGCGAGTGTCGGTTTTCCGTTCACCAACATTCCGCACGATCCACAAATGGCAGCACGGCAAACGAAGTCAAACCGCAGGGTGGGATCCTGCTCCTCGCGCAGCTTGTTGAGAACGACGAACAAGGTCATCCCCGGCTCTTCGGTGAGTTGAAAGTCTTGCAGGTACGGTTTCGTTTCTGGTTCAGCCGGGTTATATCGCATAATTCGAATGGTCAATGTCCGCGCATGCATCATATTCTCCCCCCAATCATCGCGGTTTGTCTGTGGCAGAAGCACGGCTCGATTCTCCATACCCCCTGTCTCCGGGTGGAGATTCGGTGATTTTCACAGGTTCGTACTGCAAGACGGGCGAATCTGCCCCGGGTGGCCAATATGCGAGGGTCCGCTTGAGCCAGTTCTCGTCATCGCGCTTTGGAAAGTCCTCCCGGAAGTGGCTCCCGCGGCTTTCCTCACGGGCCAAGGCACCGAGGGCAATGCAGTACGCGAGCCGTATCATCCCAGGTAGGCGGAGGGCTGCGCCCAACTCCGGATCGCCCCCCTGGCCTCCACCGCGAAGTCCAATGTGTAGCGAGCGTTCATACAAGTCATGCAGTGCGCTGACCGCCTCTTGCAGAGGCCCCTCCGACCGGAAAATCCCGACATTGCGGCTCAAGATGCCCTCCATCTCACGCCGCAGCTGGTACACGTTTTCTGTTCCATCTTGGCAGCTTTGGAGCCGCTTCACACGATCCACCTGTTGATGCAAGTGCTCCTCCATCAGCGAGAACTTTACATCGGGCGATACTTCCTTGGTGTACCTGGCAATCTGATGACCGACGATTTTCCCTGCCACCACCGTCTCGGCCAGCGAGTTGCCGCCCAAGCGGTTGAATCCATGCAGGTCCCAACAGGCGGCTTCGCCCAGTGCAAACAAGTTTCGGAGTCCATAGGCTTGACCGTCAATATTGGTCCGGACGCCACCCATACTGTAGTGTTGGGTGGGCCGCACCGGGATCAGGTCGGTGACCGGGTCAATCCCGCGGAAGTTCTTACATATGTTCGCAATTTCGCGCAGATTGGTGTTGATGTGCTTGGCACCCAAGTGGCGGATGTCCAGCCAGACATGCTCACCATATGGGCTCTCCACTCCATATCCATCCCGAATGTGCTGCATGATGCGGCGTGAAACCACATCCCGCGAGGCGAGCTCCTTTTTCACCGGTTCATAGTCGGGCATGAATCGATGTAGGTTTTTATCTAATAAATAACCCCCGTCTCCGCGGGCCCCCTCCGTAATCAGAATCCAGGAGGGGACAATGCCGGTCGGGTGAAACTGGACCGCCTCCATGTTGCCCAGTGGTACCACTCCGGTGTCCAGCGCGAGCGCCATGCCACTGCCTTCGTTAATGATGGCGTTCGTAGAAGCCCCATATAACCGCCCGTACCCTCCGGTCGCAATCACCGTCGTCTTTGCCGTGTAGACCCGCAGGTCGCCGGATCGCAAGCAACGAACGACCGCGCCATAACACTGCTCATCGTCATGGATGAGACTGAGCGCTTCCACCCGGTCGTGAACCGTGATGCCGAGTTTCAGCACCATGCTGTCCATCGTGTACAAGAGCGTGTGTCCAGTTCCGTCCGCCGTATAGCACGTCCGCCACTTCGCCGTTCCACCAAAGTTGCGGGCTGCGATGAGCCCCACCTTTTCGGGATCTTCGTAGATTTCTTTTCCGTCGTAGATCTTCTTGTCCATCGTGACCCGCGTCCACGGGACGCCCCAGTGGGCCATTTCACGCACCGCGGTTGGCGCGGTATTCACAAATAGGCGGGCGACGTCTTGATCGCACCCCCAGTCAGAGCCCTTGACGGTATCCATAAAATGAACGTCCGGGCTATCCCCTTTTCCCATGGCCGTGTTCCCCAAGCTCGCTTGCATTCCCCCTTGTGCCGCGGAACTGTGAGACCTGCGTGGAGGAACGAGACTGAGAATGATGACGTTCAGTCCCTGCGTCGCCGCCTCTACAGCGGCCCGCTCACCCGCGAGACCAGCGCCAATGACCAGTACATCCGTGACATAGGAATCGTAGTGGCTCATGCATTTGCCCCCAATACATAGAAGATCCACAATGTCACTGCGCCGATGACCACGGTCAACAGGCTGACGACAGTGAGAACCCGTTTTAGGCTGTGTCTGTCCACCCATCCCCACTTCACGAAGACGCGATACAGCCCGACGCTCGCGTGGTATTCGGAGAGCAACAACAGTACAGCGTAGAACACCAAAAACCCGCCGTGGACGCGGGAAGAACTGAGATTTGCGTCGATTCCGCCGTAGGTCACCACCGCCATGTGCACAATCGCCAAAGCCAGCAACGCTGTACCCGTGATGGCCTGAAACAGCCAGGACCAAGTATCACTGTGGTGAATCAGCTTGGCGTGCCTCCACAAGATTTTTTGCTCTTGCCATTGCCTCGGTACACGGCGGATGACCGCGCCGATGTGCGCGCCGATGACGAGAATCAGAAATACAACGGTGGCCGGTAGCAGTCCAAACACATCCATGAAGTGGGCGAGGGTATTAAACGCGTTCACCCCAAGCCAAATTGCGGCCACGAACAGCATATGAGTCCATAAAAAAACAACCAGCAAGAGCCCACTCACCATCTGGATTCCTTCGACAATGACGTCCATCCGTGGATTGTGGGCCATGGCCTTTTGAAGTTGCATGCTTCGTCCCTCCCCTCGTACTGGACCACGGCCACATACCCGTCCTCTGACCTATGTGCGCTAGAGTCCAGCCCTCACCTCACTTTGTGTCGGGTTCACTCTGGTTTGAATGTCTTGCTGATGATTCCCTGTCGACAATCGCTCCACACATCGAGCACACCCACACCGGAACTTTCAGGTCGTAGTCGTCATCCGAAAAATTTGTGGTGTCGCTATGAAACTCGACCACAAGGGGGGCTCCACAACAACTTGAGATTCCCATGCAGATCTCCTCCACATCGTGAGGTCTCAGATTGACCCAAAGCGACGACTTTGCACTTGATGTCAGCGGGAGCAGGGATACATGCCAGGTTCTCGGATGCACGAGCTTAGTTGATACGTATGCAGGGGCGGTGCATCGGTATGACAATGTGGCGAGCTTCATGCGGCAATTGTTGTCAGGGGAGAGGATGGACACCGGTTGGCTCTCTGAGGTGGACAAACGCAACACCGCGGTCATCGCATACTCTGGCCGTGCGATGACCGCGGTGCTTGACCCGACAACTCATGCTGTCAGGGTGATCTGGTTTCACTTGTTGTTCTTTCTTACATGCATGTGTAGTTATCCCCTGATACTTGGGCATTCGGTTGGTCACCAAACACAATATCAGGCGTTCTTTGTTGGCTCAGCCTTGAGATGAATGGATTGCAGCAACGCTTCTTCACAAGTGTCTAGTGTGAAGCAGGTTCCAAATAACCTTCCCAAAGATCCAAATACACTGCATCCTTCTGCTTGACTCCCCACAACGCTTCGGCCTCAAAACGTACGCGATAGAGATGTTGGGGGGTTTTCTCCTCTTCCATGCGCGTGGTCATCAGGGAAAACATGGGCCCCATAGTGCGTATCGACGACACCATACTTGTCACGGGCGTAACGAGGTAATCTTGTATGACCGGATGAGTTCAGGTTTCTTGTCCGCACTCGCTCTCCCACCTGGAACCGCGGCGGAGAGGACGTTTCGCGGAGAGTAGACGCGCCAACTTTGGCAACGTACTGCAGTTGATCCGCTAATGCCGGATTCTCCCGACGGGGTATTTCTGTGTTTGTCTCTTCGAGAAATGCTTGTGTTCGAGCTTCGAGTTCTTCGGGGTCCAATATTCCCTTTTCAACTAAGTTTGTTGCGATGGTCGCAATCCAGTGACCGTAATATGATGACGTCAGATAATCCACTGGACGCATTCGTTCAATGCCATTGTCTGAACTCATCCAGGTTGAGCAGTCCTTGTCCCGCTGTTCCAAACAAAAGTCCGAAAGCAATTTTTTCCCAATCATGAGTGAAGTAAGGATGGTCTTTTTCGTTTACATACATTACCTTCCCAAACCCATCCATACCTCCAACATCGTGGATACCGTTCAATGGCGCACCTCCTATCGGTTCTGGTAAGAAGGAATTGGGGCAGCGTAGATTTGATTCTGGAATGCGTCTGCTGCGCGCAAAATCGTGGACTCTGCACCCCTTCTGCCAACGAGCATCATCCCAATCGGAAGTCCTTCAGACATCCCGCAGGGCACAGTCATCGCGGGGTGGCCTGTGACATCAAAGGGAGCTGTGTTTTGCAGCATCCCAAGCGCTCTCGAGAAATATTCCTGAAGTGACGCATCGGACTCTGGGATTGGGGTGGCTTTAAATGGAAGCGTCGGCATGACCAAAAGGTCTACATCCTGTAGTGCTCGGTCATACGCGGCCGTTAACAGTCTGGCGACGTTCTGTGCTTTGGCATAGTAATGACCATGGTATGCTTCGTGCAAGTAGACACCCACCAGCAGCGTCATCTTGACGGTTTCCGACAAGTCATTGGCCCTTGCCCGCCATCCACGTCCATAAAAGTCAAGCAGATTTGTCGCGTAGTGACCTTTCCAATTGGTGCCCATGGCGTTTCCAATCAGCATTTGAGAAGCTGTACCTTCCAGGCCGATACCATTCCAAATATGGACTCCCTCTCTGTGCAGAGGAATCGACACGGATTTTACTTCACAACCCAGACGTTCAAAAGAATGTGCGGCCTGTAATACAGCCTCATCCACATCTTGTTCGGATATGCCGTCCCAGGAAAAACCCTCCCGAACGAGGCCAATTCGAAGCCCACGAAGGTCTCCGGTCAAGGACTCCGTGTACTTTTCAGGTTTTAGGGTGCCGTGTTGGCGCGGATCGAGACCGTCTTCCCCGGCAATCACTTCAAGTAGGAGCGCGACGTCGGAGACCTTTCGCGCCATCGGCCCGACGTGATCCAAAGTGATTTCAATTGGAAACACACCGGTGTATGGAACGAGACCGTGCGTTGGCTTCAGCCCGTAAATCCCACACCAGGAACTCGGCATGCGAATAGAGCCACCTTGGTCTCCACCAATCGCCATATCGGCCTCTCCATTCGCGACGAGCGCAGCACAGCCACTGGATGAACCTCCGGTAGACCGAGTGGTATCGTATGGATTCCGCACGGGACCGGTGTCACTGGTGTGGCTTCCCCCGGAGAAACACAGGCTTTCGCAAACCGCTTTGCCCAATATGGTTCCTCCGGCATCCAGCACTCGAGTGACGACCGTTGCGTCGATATTCGGCACATATCCTTCCAGGACGTTTGTTCCATTCATCATGGGGACGCCAGCGAGCGCAATGTTGTCCTTCAAAACAATCGTCTTCCCCGATAAAGGACCTTCATGAGAACCACGCACTTCTGATTTCCAATACCAAGCCCCGAGCTGGTTTTCATCTGCGGTTGGTCGATATCCTGAAGTACGTGGATACTTGACAGGCAACGTTGGTTCCGGTAGTTGATCTAGTCTCTGAAAAGATTCCATGACCTGGTTCGCGATTAATTCGTGGTAGAATGACAGCTGATCTTCGGAAAGAGATAAACCGAAACGAGACGCGATGTCTGAAATTTGGGCTTTCGTTGGAGATTTTGCCATACTCACCCTCCTAAACTACGTAGCATTTTGTACTTGCTATGGATATGCGTACCGAAATTGGTCCATGCCTGTTTGGTACCAGTTTCTTAGGCTGCTCCGGCTGACGTTGGTGCAATTTTTTGGGGGACTTGCAGAAGCTGAGTGGGAACTACTGTTGGTGTAATGGGCGATGTAGACCGTGACTTCCCAGCACTTGATAGGCGTGACAGCGCGTGATACAATCCGCCATATAATATGCCCGCAATTCAACGTAAATATTAAGAGCAGTCGCAGAGAGTGCCCCCTGAAATGAATGGCATGACGAACCGCAATTAGTACTAATCCATTAGAGGAGTAAGAGACACTCAATTCCGCCTGCAATAGACTGAATATTCATTTTATTTTAATTAAAAACCTATATAATCTACTCGATACCTTCGTTACCCCAAACGCTCTCCTCTTGTATCACAAACGCGAATCGCCTTGTAATTTCAAACGGGAACAAATGTCATTGGAGGGGAATAATGATGTCAATGGCTGATGCCAGTCTAGACCAGCGGGCGCGCCAGGCAATTATGGGCGCATTTCTTGGATTCTTTGTAGACATGTTCGACGTGTGGTTACCGGTTATCGTTCTTGGCCCTGCCATTAGTTATTTTGTTCCTAGTACTGCTGGATCTTCGACACTATCTGTCGTCAACAGTGTTGTGTTCGTTGTAACACTGGTCGCACGACCTATTGGAGCACTATTGTTCGGACATGTTGCCGACAGATTCGGAAGAAAACGTACGGCCATAATATCCGTGACAGGATTCGGCGTAGCTACTCTACTGATGGCCTGCCTCCCTGGGTACCAAACGTGGGGGTTTGCTTCATTAACCATTTTAATTATTTTACGGTTCGTTGACGGATTCTTTCTTGCTGGAGAATATACATCTGCAAATCCGCTTGCAATGGAGTACTGTCCAAAAGAGAAACGTGGGTACTATGGTGCATTGATTATGTCGGGCTTCCCTGTCTCTTACATCGTCATTAATTTTCTTACTTTTCTGATGTTGAAAATAGCTCCTTTGCATGTGTCAGGCTCTCCCTACCTTCATTGGGGATGGAGAATCCCGTTCTTTGTCGGTGCCTTAATTTCATTTTTGTTTGTTCTATATTACCGAAAATACGTACCGGAGTCTGAACTTTGGAAACAAGCAGCAACAAAAGATAGCCCTTTAAAAACTCTGTTCTCCCGAGATCATTTACAAGGCTTTTTACAAGTGTGGCTACTGATGAATGGTTTCTGGCTGACCTCAGACATGATTAGTGCGGTGATGCCCGGGTTGCTGAACAAAAGTCTGCATCTCCCGGAAACGAAAGTAACGATAACCATCCTTGTCAGCGAGGTTGTGCTTTTTGTTGCCTACCTGGCGGCAGGATTAATTAGCCAGCGAATTGGACGACGAGCCTACCTCATATGGGCCAGTATTATCGCTACCGTGGTCGGTGGATCGTTAAACTATTTTCTACTTCATCACGCGTGGCAGGGTGTCTGGGGAATTATGCTCCTGACGGTCCTTATCGAAGCGATTGTCGGAAACATCTGGGGACTGGCGACGACGTACATTAACGAACGTTTCCACACAAGCGTTCGCGCAAGCGGATTTGGTCTTGGGTATAGCTTGGCGGTCATTCTACCTTCATTCTACGCATTCTATCAGATTTGGTTAAGCAACATCGTTCCTTCAATGTACACAGAGCTGGTACTTTTGGTGATTGGTTGTGTCTTGGTTGTAATCGGAGCTGCATTCGGACCGGAAACAAAGGATGTTGACTTTGCAGCGGAGTGACTGCCTACAAGACTAGATTGTCTCACGATTAGACGAGAAAACAGGAGGGAACGGAATCATGCAATCTGTCGAGGAACTTGAGCAAGTACTAACGACGCCTTCAAATGACTTAATTGCAGACATGTCACATCTGTCCGGTGATTTATTGATACTGGGTGCGGGAGGTAAGATGGGGTCTACTCTTGCAATACTCGCTCGGAACGCACTTTGTGCAACGGGTAGGAAGGCCAAAGTGATTGCAGTCTCACGATTTTCCGACTCATCCGTGCGAGAAAAGCTGGAAGCTGTGGGAGTGGACGTACTATCTGTTGATTTGCTCGACGAGCGGCAATTGGAGCAAGTCACACATACCGAGAACATCGTTTACATGGTGGGATACAAATTCGGATCAACTGGTAATGAGCATCTGATGTGGGCAATCAATGCATATTTGCCCGGACGGGTAGCTGAAAGGTTCAAGAACTCTCGCATCGTGTCATTCTCAACGGGGAACGTGTATCACTTGCAGCCCCTGATGTCGAGCGGTGCCACCGAGTCGGCTGTCCCTGAGCCTTATGGAGAATACGCTCAGTCTTGCTTAGGCCGCGAGCGGATCTTTGACTACTTTTCACGAAAATATCAGACGCCGGTTCTGCACTTTCGTCTTAATTACGCAGTGGATTTACGATATGGCGTCCTGGTGGATGTGGCTCAACGCGTATATGAAGAAGAGCCCATTGACCTCAGAATGGGGCACGCGAATGTAATCTGGCAAGGGGATGCCAATGAACGTGCTTTACGCTCCCTTTTGCACTGCAGTTCACCACCCAAAGTATTAAACATCACAGGTCCAGAAACGGTTTCGATACGGTGGGTTGCCAGTGAATTTGGAAAGAGGTTTGGTAAAGATCCTATTTTCGTTCACGAGGAGTCACATACTGCACTCTTAAGTAATGCCAGTTATTCAAACCAGCTGTTCGGGTATCCCAAGGTCTCTTTGGGACAGATGATGGATTGGGTTGCAGAGTGGATCCAGCGTGGTCTACCCCTATTAGGGAAACCCACGCACTTCCAAGAAAGAGGAGGCAGGTTCTAACCTTGGAACCAGAAAAGCTTCAGCTATTGCAAGAAGGGACAGTGATTCCAGCTCATCCATTGGCTTTAACGGAACATCGTGAACTCGATGAAATACACCAACGCGCCCTAACTCGTTATTATATGGCAAGTGGCGCCGGTGGAATAGCGGTCGGGGTCCATACTACACAATTCGAAATTCGCGATGCCGGCTTGTATGAGCCTGTCCTCCGGCTAGCGTCAGAAACAGTAGAGCAAGCAAACTTAACACGTCCATTCTTGAAAGTCGCGGGTATATGTGGCCACATAGACCAAGCGGTACACGAGGCGGAAACTGCAAGAAATCTCGGTTATGATGTGGGTCTGTTAAGCCCAAATGGCCTGAATGATGCGACTGAGAAGGACCTATTGGCACGAGCTGTCGAGGTCGGTAAAGTCATACCTTTGTTCGGGTTTTATCTCCAGCCTTCAGTGGGAGGCCGCCTCCTAACATATGAATTTTGGCGGGAATTTGCGGAGATCCCGTACGTGGTAGGCATCAAGATTGGCGCGTTTAATCGTTACCATACATTTGATGTCATTCGTGCAGTATGTGAGTCAAGTCGTAGAGACCAGATTGCCCTATATACAGGAAACGACGACAACATTGTTGTCGACCTGCTCACCCACTATCGTTTCCAGGTCTCCGGTAAAATGGTTGAAAAAACTATAGTTGGCGGGTTATTGGGTCACTGGGCCGTGTGGACAAAGCGAGCTGTGGAACTACTTGAGGAAATTCGTCAGGCAAGAAAACGAGATGCCATTCCCACTCACCTTCTAACCCGTGGTACAGAAATTACAGATATGAACGCGGCACTGTTTGACGTAAAGAATGGATTCAAAGGGTGCATCGCGGGCATTCATGAGGTTTTGCGTCGGCAAGGATTGCTCAGAGGCACGTGGTGTCTCAACCCGAACGAAAAATTGTCCGCTGGTCAAAGGGAAGAAATTGACCGAGTATGTCTCACATACCCGCATCTGACCGACGATCAGTTTGTCAGTTCTCATTTGCAGGACTTTCTTTCTTCAAATTATGTTATTTAATAATTTTTATACAAATAAAGACATGGTCCCGCCCGAACAAGGGGTGGAAATAATGCGAACGATGTCAAACATCCTTCCAGCCAGCCCTCAACTCAGGCTGGCTTCCTGGGAGAATCGGTCGCACACCTTCGCGGGAGGGCGACCGATTTCGGATCCTCGTCAACGCCCGCCACATACCATCCCCTACCTCACAATCCGCCATGGATGTGTGTACACGTTGAACCCCTGCCCGCGGACAAATCCGACAGCCGTGATGCCGAGTTCCTCGGCGATTTGTAACGCCAAAGCGGTTGGCGCAGATTTGGCCAGTACAAGCCCCACGCCAATCTTCGCGCACTTCAACAGCACCTCGGACGACAATCTACCACTGAACGTAATCAGCTTGCCGGTCATCGGCTCACCGTGGCGGAAGGCGTGGCCATACAATTTGTCCAGTGCGTTGTGGCGGCCAATGTCGGTTCTGGAGAGCAGTACCTGGTCGGGTGTGCAGAGGCTGGCCATGTGCACACCGCCAGTGCTTTGCCACAGCTGCGCCTCGGATTCCATCGACTCCATCAGGCGGAAGATTTGGTCGGGGCGGATCTCCACCGCATCGGTGACCAGGCGGGCAGTGTGCGCGTCGTTATAAAAGTAGAACGACTGTCGGCCTTTACCACAGCAGGACGCGATGTATCGCTTGTTAAAGAACTCCTGGTTGAAGTTGACCGTGGACAGCGTGCGCACGCGAGCGGTGCCTCGAAAGTGGCTGAGCTGAATGTCCAACACCTGGTCCATACTGCGGATGACGCCTTCAGATGCGAGAAACCCGATGACCAAATCCTCCATGTACTCCGGCGTGCACACCACAGTGGCCATTTCCTGGTCGTTTACAAAAATCGTGAGCGCGTACTCGGTGGCCGCCACGTCGGTCACTTCAGACCATGCCCCTCCATCGAAGCGAAGAATCTGCCGCTCCTGCTGGAGCGGCAAACCTGGACCCTGTTCTGGGCGTTCGTGCGCCATCACGATTCGCCTTCTTTTCCTTCGGATTGCCGGACGGTCTGCCCGAATCCTTTCAGGAAGGCGAGGCCGACGCGGACGGCAGCGCTGACGTCCGGATCTTTCAGCTGCTTCACGAGTTCCACAATACCGAGCGGTTTAGACGCAGCCGATTCCGCGGCGTGTGCGAATTTCGACGCGTTGGCGAGCCCCGCGGAAACGCCCTTCCCATACTTCAGGATGGACTCCGCATCCACTTGCCCGAACGCCTCCGCCACAGCGATGACGTTTTTCAGCGCGTTCGTGGCCCCCGGCTGTGCCAGAATGTCCACGAGAATGTTGAGCACCCGGTCCCCCCGATGAAAGATCGCGGTCACCAATTCCAGGGCACCGCGGTCGTGCATGGCTTGCAGCAGCTTGAGCGCTTCGATGAGCCCGTCCGCGTCCGCGGCGGTCTCCTTGCGGACTTCCGCCAGACGCTCTGCCTCGAGCTCCGCCTCCGACTTCACGGGCCGGACAATCTTCTGAATCGGTTGTGCCATGTCTCACGCCTCCTCGTGCAAACTGCCTCTAGTTCTGTCCCACCAGTGGATGGTAGTCGCGCCGCGCCCACTTCTTCTCGACGTTCACGCTGGGCTGTGGGTTCGGGTGGCCGAGTCGGAAGTTGCCTTTGACCAGCGGCGACTGCCCTGTGAACTCGAGGACTTCCAGCTTCACGCGCATTTCCTTGTAGGCCGGTGTGAACGTGACCGTGTCGTGATGGCTGCTCGTGAGCAAGTTGACCGCTTCTTCGTCTTTTTTCGAGAGCATGGGAATGTAGATGCGTTTGCCGCGCACGCGGTCGGTTACCACAGCCTTCATCTTCACGCGCCCGTAGGGCGACACCACCCGGACCAAGGTGCCGTCCTGGATGCCCCGCTCTTTCGCCAACTCGGGAGACACTTCCACGTACGCGTACGGCACCTTCTTGTCAATGCCCGGCACCCGAGCTGTCATGTTGCCTTCGTGGAAGTGTTCGAGAATGCGCCCATTGTTCAATTCAATGTCGTACTCGTCCGGGAGTGATAGCGGTGGCGTCCAGTCCACAGGGTAGAGACGCGCTTTGCCTTCCGGCAGCGGGAAACCGTCTTCGTACAGCAGCGGCGAATCGGTGCCGTCTTCCCACACCGGCCACTGTAGGCTCTTGTAGCCTTCCAGCCGCTCGTAGGTGGCGCCTTTCATCAATTCGGTCAACCCGCACGCCTCTTCGAAAATCTCTTTCGGGGACGTGTAGTTCCAGTTGGCGCCGAGACGATTGGCCACTTCCTGGATAATCTGCCAGTCCGGCTTCGAATCGCCCAGCGGCGGCAGTACCTGGTACAAGCGCTGAATGCGTCGCTCGGTGTTCGTGAACGTGCCTTCCTTCTCGAGGCTCGGACTCGCGGGAAGAATCACGTCTGCAAACTGAGCCGTCTTGCTGAAGAACATGTCCTGCACCACGAGGAAGTCGAGCTTCTCAAACGCCGCCTGAACGTAGTTCGCATTGGAGTCGACAATCGCCATGTCCTCCCCTACGATGTACATGGCTTTCAATTTGCCTTCGTGGATGGCGTCCACCATCTGGTGGTTGTTGAGCCCCGGGTTGGTCGGCAGCGAGAAGCCCCAGGCCTGTTCATACTTGGCGAGTACGGCGGGATCGTTGGAGGGCTGATAACCCGGATAAAACGCTGGCGCGCAGCCGAAGTCCCCCGCTCCCTGCACGTTGTTGTGTCCGCGCAGCGGGTACGCCCCCGTGCCGGTGTGGCCCACGTTGCCAGTCACCAAAAGCAGGTTGCAAATCGCTGTACTCGTGTCCGATCCGCCCAAGTGCTGCGTAACGCCCATCGCCCAGCAGACGGACACCGCCTTCGCGTCCATGATCATCTCTGCCGCTTTGATGAGTTGTTCTTTTGGTAAGCCGGTGACTTCTGAGGTGTACTCGAGTGTGAACTTCTGAATCGACTCGATGTACGCCTCCACGTTGTTGACCTTCTCTTGCAGGAATTCGACGTTGTGGCGGCCTTGGTCGATGATGTACTTGGTAACACCCGAGAGCCACACGAGGTCCGTTCCCTGCCGGCAGTGCAGGAACAAGTCGGCGCGCTCTGCCATGATGTTCTTCCGCACGTCCGCAACAATCAACTTCTGTCCGCGCTTCTTTTGTGCCCGGCGAATGCGCGTGGAAAGCACCGGGTGGGCCTCCGCCGGGTTGGCGCCGACAATGATGACGAGGTCCGCCTGCTCGAGGTGTTCGATGCCCCCGGTATCGCCGCCGTACCCCATGGTCCGGCGCAGCGCCTCCGTCGCCGGCGACTGGCAGTACCGCGAGCAGTTGTCGATGTTGTTGGTGTGCATGACGGCGCGAGCCAGTTTTTGCATCAGGTAGTTCTCTTCGTTGGTCGTCTTCGAGGAGGAAATGAACGCGAGGGCGTCGTCTCCGTACTCGGCGCGAATCTCCTGGAATCGCTTCGCGATGAGGTCCAGCGCTTCGTCCCACGTGGCCGGGTAAAATGCGTCCCCGCGCCGAATCAGCGGCTCCACGAGGCGCTCGTTGCTGTTGACGAAATCCCAGCCGAACTTGCCTTTGACGCAGGTGGAGATCTGGTTCGCCGGTGCGTCCATCTGGGGATCCACCTTGAGGATTTTGCGGCCCTTGGTCCAGATATCGAAGCTGCACCCAACCCCGCAGTACGTGCAGACCGTTTTTGTCTTCTGGATGCGCGCTTCGCGCAGTTCCGCTTCCACTTCCGAGATGGCGAAGATCTGGGAGTAACCGGGCTCGACCTGTTTGGTCACGTCAATCATCTTGCTGAGCGTCCCGGACTCCACGCCGGTCAAGTACCCCGCTTCGCCGAGCATGGACTTCTCCATCAAGGCGTTGCAGGGACAAACCGTAACGCAGTGACCACATGAGACGCAGGACGACTCGTTGATGGGGACGTCGTTGTCCCAGATGACGCGGGGCCGCTGCCGCTCCCAGTCAATCGACAACACTTCGCTCACCTGCAAGTTTTGGCAGGCTTCCACGCAGCGGCCGCAGAGGATGCACTGGTCCGGATCGTACCGGTAAAACGGATTGGACATGTCCACCTCGTACGGTTTTGGCTCAAACGGATACGCCTGGTGTTCAATCTTCATCTGCATTGCGGTGTTGTGGATGGTGCAGTCGCCGTTGTTGTTGTCGCAGACGGTGCAGTACAGCTCGTGGTTGCGGAGAATCCTGTCCATCGCCTCTTTCCGGGCAAACCGCGCTTGCACCGATTTGGTTCGCACCACCATGCCGTTCTCCACGGGCGTGGCACAGGCGCGAACGAGCTGCCCGTTCACTTCGGCAATGCAGGTGTCGCACGTCTCAATGGGGCCGAGCGCAGGGTGGTAACACACGTGCGGATGATCCTGACCGGCACCGAGAATGGCTTGCAACACGGTCGTGCCGGGTTCAACGTGGACGGGGTTCCCGTCCAGTTCGAGGCGCAAGTACTCGTCTGGCATTCATCATGGCCTCCTCACAATCGTCATTTTTCTTCGGTCTCTACACGCGAACACGTAGAAGGCAAGGTAGGCCAGGCACCAGTCCGACGCTGGCCGTGTACACCTTGCGTTACACCTGCGATTGCGCGGCTTCCTGGACTGCCGCGTTCACTGTTTCTCTTCCGGCACTCCGCCGATACGCAAACCAGTACGCCGACGCAACGAACAACCAACCGCCGATGGCATTGCCGATAAAGGCCCCAATCCACTCCACAATGGTGCTGCCCCAGCTCACCGGTGCGCCCACAAAAATCCCGGCCGGAATAAAGAACATGTTGGCCACCACGTGCTGAAACCCGATGGCCACAAAGCCCATAATCGGGAACCAAATGCCAAATATTTTCCCGGTGATATCCCGAGCGCCGTAGGCCAGCCAGACGGCCAAACAGACCAGCCAGTTACAGCCGATGGCCGACGCGATGGTTGGGCCAAACCCGAGACTCGCTTTCGACACGGCGATAGCAATCGTCGCCTTCTCGTACGGTGCCACAGTCAACAGATGTGCCCACACGCCGAAGACCAACGCGACAAACAGAGAACCAATCAGGTTGCCAATGAAAACCCAGAACCAGTTGTAAATGAGGCCAGTCATCTTGATGCGTTTGTCGTGCAGGGCCATCGGCAGCGTCATCATGTTGCCTGTGAGCAGTTCGGCGCCAGCAATGACCACAAACATGAGGCCCACGGGAAAGACCGCGCCGCCAATGAGGCTTTTCAAGGTCCCCCATTCAGCCGGCAAACCTGCGGTGACGCGAATGTCAAACAGAGCCCCCAGCGCAATGAAAGCGCCCGCCAGAAAGCCGAGGACCAACAGCTTACCCACGCCGTACTTCGCCTTGTCCGTCCGGGCATCCGAGGCGACCTTGGCGATTTCCGCAGGTGTCAGAAAATTGGCTGACATGTCAAACATCCCCCTTTGTGGTTTGGTATGATCCGACAACCCGTCGGGGTTTCTCGATGTAAACGGTCTCTGTACCGGATTCGGCCGAATCACGATTGTTCTGACAATATTGATTATACGTTGAATGTGGTAAAATTCGCTAGATCCACAAGGTGATTCTCAGAATGGTGGGGATGAGCGAAGAATGGTAACAGGGGAATCGGGGTGGAAGTGAAGGATCGGCATAAACCACCAATATATGCGGCCCATTATCAGTTTCCTGTTCAATTTTGCAGTCCCGGACGGGGATGAACATGTCTTCCTCAAAAGGCATTACATGTACCTTGGCTTTCATCCGCTCCAGCGTCGCCTTTCAGTCTCCGCGGGTGTGACGGATAACGTCGCCCCTATGCATTCCCAGGCCATACATAACAGACTGTTAGATTCCTCGAAAGAAACCAGTTGTCCCAGAACCCCACCAAAAAAGTGTGCGAGGGAGGAGAATCCAAGACGGCGCCACTGTGCCTGCCTGTAAAACTCCATGCACAAGGAGATTGTCCAATCCTTTCGCAGTTTCCAACATATGATGAAACGACTGGACAAAGTGTACCGATTACGACTGGCTGGAGTGAGGTATGAGCCATGACGAACCGTGTAAGTCGTTCGCGTAAGCGTAAACAAGCGAAACAGACGAAGCAGGCACTGCATGCACTATATGAGCAGCAGGATCAGCAGGATCAGCAGGATCAGCAGGATCACCAGGATCTCCAGGATCTCCAGGATCTCCAGGATCTCCAGGATCTCCAGGATCACCAGGATCACCAGGATCTCCAGGATCACCAGGATCTCCAGGATCTCCAGGATCTCCAGGATCTCCAGGATCTCCAGGATCTCCAGGAACTCCAAGAACACCAAGAACACCAAGAACACCAAGAGCACCAAGAGCGCCTAGAGCGCCTAGAGCGCCTAGAACGCCTAGAACGCCTAGAACGCCTAGAACGCCTAGAACGCCAAGAGTACCAGGAGTACCAGCGGATGATACGAAAGGAGCTACGAAGATTATCGCGGGAATTAAAGCGTTTACGGGAACAGGAAGTTGAGCGTTTTAAACGCGAACTCGAAACAGCACGCCGTGAACCTGAAATAACACAGGAGCAGCAATCTAAGAACCAGAAGGAAAGCGAGATTGTACCTACAATCGGAGAGATTTTACGCGACGGCATGAAACAATGGATCAACGGCATTTTACGGTGAGTCATAACAAGCATCACAATCTACCAGCGGTATGACGCCTAGCTTCGGAATTCGTACCAAAAAATCTACTTAAGTTAACAGGTTGATTATCACGCAGAGGCGGGGTATCCGTTTATTAGAGGGAGTCGTATGCTTCTACGGGGAGGATCCATTTGGAAACAGGATGGAGTTCTAGAGTGGATCGAGAAATATCGCCTTTAAAAAAGAGAGATTGGTTTTTTCAACGGAGAATCTTGGTTAAACGTACAAAGATTCTTTAACCTTTTAGATATACCCCCGACTTTAGTAAAGTGGACCCTTTTGTTAAGACACGGGACACCGATGTTCTGATATCAGTCCTACAACCTTCCTCTCAAGACATGTATGCATACCGGGTTCCTTCGTTGGGGATATGAACATTTCAGGACTGCCCCAATGGGCAGTCCCCTTCAGTTCAACTGTTTTGGTTCAGCATGCGACGGATTTCATGATGGTCAATGGCTGTGCGTACGAGGAATCCGTTGTTTACAGTTTCTGTAACATACTGTAGACCGCTGACTCGAACTCGAGGAAGCCCAAGTACGAAGCTGCGTCTTGGAACGGGAATACTTGGGATGCCCAAAATCCGCCAATTCCGTTCTTGCGATCAATCCAGTAGAACAGATTCGCCAGTCCCGCCCACATCAATTGGCCTGCTGGCCGACCTGTTGGGGTGGGATCCTCGTTTACCTGGAATGTATAGGCCCACGACTTTTGCACCCCAGGGTAAAACTCGCCGTCATTCGACAGCGATGGATCGGAAGAGACCCAACCGCCGCTCTTCAATGCCCCTAGCCCGTTCTGACTCATTTTCGCAACCGTTTCCGCTGTCAGTACACGACCATATGGGCCCGTACCGTCATTCAGAATCATTCGGATAAACTTCATGTACTCACCAATGCTGGCGTACAAACCGTGGCCTCCCATGTCCATTTCGGGAGGTTGTGGCAAGATGAGGTCAGGGCGGGGCGTGAGTTTGCCGTCCTGTCCCCGAGTGTGGATGGTTGCACGGCGTTCCATCATCGACGGTGTGAGCGTGAATCCGATGTCTGTCATGCCGAGGGGAGCAAAAATACGCTCGGCCATGACTTCGCCCAGTCGCTTCCCGCGTACGGCTTCGACAACCTTGCCAACCCAGTCGATGTTGACGCCATAGTTCCAGCGTTCGCCTGGATCGAATAGCAACACACTCTGAATCGATGCGAAGGAACTATTGAGGATGGATGGGATTTCTTTTGCATTACGATATCTTTGATCCTCATGGCTGAAGAACTCGTAGCCGAAGCCAGCGGTGTGGAGCATCAGCATGTTGATGGTAATGTCGGTCCTGGGTGCTCTTAGTATCGGCCGCCCCTCTGAGTCAAACCCCTCGAGAACCTGAATCTCGGCAATTTCAGGCACATACTCCTTGACAGGGTCTTCAAGACTGACCTTGCCTTCCTCGACCAATTGCATTAATGCTGTGCCGGTTAGGGCCTTCGTGGTAGAGAAGAGAGCAAATACTGTATCGGGCGTCATGCGTGTTTCCTTACCGAGCTCGCGTGCTCCGGCTGCACCCTCGAAGATGTTACCATCGCGGTCCGTTACCATTGCGACCACTCCGGGTACGCCGCCGGCCCTGTCTACAGCGTTACTCAAAACCTTGTTGAGGGTATCATGCAGAACACTTTTGACCGCTTGACTCATCATATTTCCTCACCACCCAATCAAAAAGTCAGATAGTTCCGAAATATAAAGTATCATTCTCGGATCAGAACGGTCAAGTTACGTCGGATACCTCTCTTCCGTGTTTCCTCTGGCACCGTTGCACTACGCCATCACCGAGCAGCCAGGCAACACCTGACGGCACGAGAGCGCACGTGGACGGTTCCATCCTGCCGTTCCACCCGTTCCACACCAGGTAGCATCTGAATCAATGCCTTATCCGCCGTTTCCGATTGGAACGAGAGGTGATGACCCGCAGCGAATCTCGTAACCAGGCGCTTTGGAGAATCGAGCGCTATCACTTTACCGTGATTGAACATGGCCACCCTATCACAGAGCCGTTCCGCCTCTTCCATATAATGCGTTGTTAAGACAATCGTTTTTCCATCTTCACGCAATTGTAAAATGAGGTCCCATAGTTCACGTCGCGCACGTGGATCCAGACCGGTACTCGGTTCGTCTAGGAATACGACTTCCGGATCGTGAATGACCGCCATCGCCAAGGTTAGGCGCTGCTTCCAACCACCTGACAGGTCCTTAAACTGCTTATTGAGAACCTCGTTGAGACCCAACTCCTTTACAATCTTGTCTATATTGCAACGCTTACGATAGAAAGACGAAAACAGTGAGATGGCCTCTTTTACCTTCATCCGCTCCTGAATGGAAGTCGACTGGAACTGGACACCAATCCGTTGACGCAGCTCCAAAGGTTCCTTGTCTGGATCCAGCCCGAGTACTTGAACAAGGCCGGAGTCGCGCTTTCGAAGCCCCTCCATAATTTCGATGGTCGTCGTCTTGCCGGCTCCATTCGGACCGACAATCCCGAAAATTTCCCCCTGTTCAACGTGAAAACTGACGCCGCGAACCGCATGATGATTTTTGTATCGCTTATGCAATCCCTCAACCAGTATTGAATTTGGCACAACAATCCCCCTGAATGGCGTTCGGATAACTGTACATAAAGGTTACCCAATCCCGATCCGCCACGACCTGCAGGATATCTCCAGTCAGTAGAGCACCTTTCCCATTCGCGCCGCGACTCCAGTGAAGAACAGTGCCGCCAGCAAAGTGTCCGCCCACGTGAATGAGCTTGGTTTCACTCGTAAGTTGTCGTTCGTTGCCTTCCCAAAATACTATCCGGTCACTAGGACGCATGACCCATTCACGGTCGTTCTTATGTAAATAGATGGGGCAGTCAAACCTGTCGGCCCATTCAACCATGGCAGAGTAGTAATGCGGATGGGATATCGCAATCGCTTGATGCCGCCAATGCCTCGAATGAGGTCGGTGGTCACGTCGTCTATGTAGGTGATACAGTCCCACAGGATGTTGCCATCCGGAGTCCGAACCAACAGTGCTCGCTGTCCAATCCCGAATTCGGGAAAGGTCACAATCCCAATCAGGTTGGGTTCCTGCGCTTGAAAAGCATTTTTGTATGCCTTGGCCTTCATGTCTTCCAGCGTCGTCCAATGTTGTCCCTGATATCCGACGTATTGGCGCTCATCTTGGCATATGGGACAAACCTCGGGTGGATTATCACTTAGAGAAAACTGGGTACCACATGTTACGCAAATCCATGGAATCATGGTTTCGTCACCTCTGAACCCACTATAATCACGAATCCCAGTGACCTCTATACGCCTTTGGTTGTATATGAAAAGCCATTGAAATCTACGAAGTACGACTTCATAGACTCAATGGCTCTTTGCTTCAATTCACGACCGTTTGCTGTTAAGGTCGGTTACAGGTGAGGGCATGCGGATTTCTCCCCACCGGGCTCCCTGCTCGCTCACTCGGCTTTTTTCTATCGGTGTTGCGGTACAATCTCCTTATAGAAGCAACTCGAATACCCGTAGTGGCAAACGGGGGATTCGGGTACAACCTCCAACAGCACAGTGTCGTCGTCACAATCTACGACAATGCGCTGGACGTACACATACTTGCCGTCCTCCTCGCCTTTGACCTGAACGCGGCCAAGGGTACGCCGGAACAAGGTGACTCGTCCGGTCTCCAAGGTCTTCTTCCACGCTTCCTCGTTCACAAAGCCGACCATCAGGACCTCCCTGGTTTCTGCATGCTGCAATACCACAGGCACCAGACCGTTCAGTTTCGTAAAATCGAGCTTGGCCGTACCGACCGTCGTACCATCCGCTGTCATCCTCGGCATCCTCCCTCGTTCATCTATGCGAAACACAGCGCCGCATCGCCCAGCACTTTCGCTGCCTCTTTGGGACTGTCACTGGCATACACGGCCCGCCCAACAATCGCGTAGCACGAGCACCCTGGTGCAGCGGCAAACGCGTCCCTGATACTCCCTCCCATGGTCCCGATGCCTGTCATCAACAGGGTGGGCTTGCGGCTGGGCGTCGAGAGAAGTTCACTTACGCGTCGGACTCCTTCCAAGTTTGTGCTCGGTACGATGAAGTGCTCAACGCCCATCTTGAATCCATGTTCCAAAATTCGAGTGGGTCCATCATCGACCACGTATCCACCCCCGCTCACCTTGTACTCCACCATGGGGAAATCGCCCCCAAGGATGGGGCTAAGCTCTTGGCGCTGCGAATGCGTAACAAACTCTGCAACCGCTGAAGGGCCGGCCAAAGGAAAGAGGATCAGTCCGTCGACCCCTGCCTCCCGGCAGATGGCACAGAACTTTTTCGCCATGTCGGGAATGTCCAGCCCTGCCTTCTGGTGATCGTATAAGATGGGCAGGTCCGTGATCTCACGGATGCTCCGAACCGCATTGGCGAGCCCCAAGCGAAGGGCGCCAGCCATCCCCAGCTTAAATCCCACCACGCCCTCGACGTCGCACGTGTCCTCCACCACGCGCCGAATGTCCTCCACAGACTCCAAATCGAGCGCAGGGACGATTCCATATTCAGACCGAAACTTCAGATTACCCAATGGATGCCCTCCTGTCTTCCCCCAGGACCAACCCCGGCTTCATCTTTCCGACACTGCCGCCAACGCGGTATCCCGTTGCCAAGGGGGATGGTTGTCCTATGCCTCTCTCGTCAAAGCGGGAGCCAAATCATACGGATACCTGCTTTCAAGGTACTGGTGGGCAAACTGGTCAATTTTGTGCTGAATGGCAGTCGACAAGATGATGTGCGCTTGATTCGCGGTTTGCTGTTGTATCCGATCTCGAACTTCCTTCCAATGCGCCTCGTCTGCGATTTGTATACTCGGTGTTCCCACACCGTTGTGATGATAGATGACCTCGTACAAACCTTCGCGTTCACTTTCATCCACTGTCTCCACAACCAGGTGCCCCGCCAGGTTCACCACTTTCACTTCACCAGGAATGCTTCGCTTGAGTGGCACCATCCCGAATTTCATTCGGTCTTTGCCGTTGCTGTAGGCGGTTTTCATCGCCCAGCCGAGGGTGTCCCGGTTCATGTGCTGGTAGAATCCTGAGCCAATCCCATAAGCAACGAAATTCAAGGGAATGCCGCGGGCCTCAAGGATGGCGTCATAGCGCTTCATCACCTCGAAGCTCATGCCTTCCCCGATAAAGGCGCTGACCGTGTCCAGTAGGTCATTCGCCTTGGCGACCTGGTAGATTTCAATCGCCTGTTCAATGACATCTCCGCTGTCCGGCCGCATGGCAATCCGGATACCCCTGTCTTTCGCGTAACGCCCCAAGGATGGTAAACACTCACGGATGACACGGTTGGCATCGTATGTGTCAATCAGCAAGGCCACAACCTTCTGGCCATCTTGGTAGGTCACATCGATGGCGTGAATAAAGCTGTCGTACTCGTTGTCGAACTGCTGGGTGACTTTGTGAGACTGCGCCGAGACGCCCCCAAGCACCGCATGCGGTGTGTGTCGGCTGGTGTGGAAGTCGTCCGTTTGGTGCAGGGAAAGGTTCCACGCAGATCCAGCCCAGTACGCATCCTCCAAACTCCGGTGTGCCCGGAATCCATAGCTGTGGACCCGCCGGAAAAACGAGTCATCAAAACCGTAGAGCGCTTTTTTCTGCTCCAGGTATGTGCGGATGTGAAAGGCTTCCGTTGCGCAGTTGCTTGGAAAGTACGCCTTTAGGAAGTTGGCTTCCCACCACGTGACGAGTTCACCGAACCCCGCTTTGGTGTTGCGAATTTGGGCGAATGGCGTACCAACCGGGCACCACATCCCCTCCGGCAGTGTTTCAATCGAAATCGGCGCGTACCCATTGCACTCTTCGACCACTCGCAAAAAGAGTTTGGTCGGGAAAATCAATCCCATTCTCTTGGCGCACCGTTCCGCTTCTTCCACATGCGCCTTCGTGATTTGGATGGATAAAATCGACTGGACGATTTCCCGAAGTCCGTACAGGATCATGCCGGCCTTGCGGTTGTAAATGTGGCTGATTTCCCAATCTGAATTCACTTTCAGCCGATGGTGGGACAAGTTGTACGTGTCCGTCAGCGTGACTGGGTTATCCAGAATGTTTTTCAACATCACAGATTCCTCCCTCATTTGAAATCCAACGTCTGGGCGGCCGCCTTGTACACGAGCTACAAGAATCCATCCAGCATCTCACCTCCTGTTCTAAACGACAAAAAGGCGACATGTGCATCTGCACAGTCGCCTTCGGTGGTCCGATCAGCATCCATTAATTCATACATGTTATATTTGAATACTCGGTTTAATGAATTGAATATTAGCACGAACGCGAATTTTTATCAACCAGATTTACCACGGCCATGAGACAATTCTTCGGCCTTTGTTCCGCCACTAGAAATTCCCCACCTGCGGAATCCGTCTCTCGCAACGCGCTTCGCAATACGACTCGGCATGCGGGGCTCTTCCTTCCATGAACAAGCTTTCCTGTTCCAACTCCAGCAGTTGTTTCTTCATCTCTAAACCGCCCCGGTAACCTGTCAATGTTCCATTTTTACCGATGACCCGATGACACGGTACCGCAATCAAAACTGGATTTGCACCAATCGCGGCTCCAACGGCACGGACGGAACCCGGTTTTTGAATCAAATCCGCAATGTCCGAGTATGTTTGCGTCTGTCCGTATGGAATTTCGCGCAACGCGTTCCACACGGAGATTTGAAACGGAGTCCCGTGTAAATCCACAGGTATCGTAAATGTCTTGCGCTGTCCTCGGAAATACGCTGCGAATTCGGCCGCATAAGGTTGTAATCTCTCATCATTCCGCACCAATTGGCTGTTCGGAAAACGGTTTTTCACCCAAGTGGACAACGCTTCAAATGGCTGATTCTGAGAGCCGACGTAACAAAGTCCATTGGATGTCGCAGCGAGATATATTTTCCATTGTCCATTAACAAACAACGTCCAATACACCATTGGATGATGAATTGGTTGCACTGTCCAGCACCTCCATGGTGATTTCATGGTTGTGGGCAGCCAGGATGGATAGGAAGGTTGGAAGCTTTGTTTTATTCTTCATCTGGATGGCCACCGCACACAGTATACCCCGGATGACGGCCGCATGGACGTTTCCGCGAATATCACAGCAAGATTTCAAAAGCGCACGGAATGCACCTTCGATCCCCCCACCCCATCATCAATCCGTCTGCCGTGCATTTGTACGATGTTTGTCTCAACTCTCTCTATGAAACATGTCAGAAAATCACAGGCATGAGTTGACATCATCTTGTCACGGACGCTCAACATTTCGCGATGCAAGAAGTGATAAAATCGACGTGCAAAAAATTTCATAGGCCACTCTGACAACAGACGGAGAGATGACGACAGAATGAAAAAGCTAGCATATCGAGCATTGAGCTGTCTTACTATATTCAGTTTGATAGGGCTTACCGTCGGCTGCCAAACACCAGGTGCCACCAATAACGGCACTCAAAACACCGCAGCCTCATCGAGTCCGTCGCAAAAAAACGCATTCACCGTCGATATCACCAACTTCGCCTATAACCCAGGCACCCTCCACATTGCGAAAGGCACGACTGTCACGTGGCGCAATGATGATTCTGTCGCGCATACGGTTACCAGCGGATCGAACCAACAGCCAGACGGGATGTTTGATTCGAAGAACTTGGCCACGGGTCAAACTTTCTCTTATACGTTTCAAAAACCAGGAACGTATCATTATTTTTGCGCCTACCATCCGAACATGACCGGAACGGTTGTCGTCTCGAACACCAGTGCAGCGTCAAGTAACGACAATATGTCTGGTATGAACATGTCAGGTAACGATGGTATGGCAGGCATGAACATGATGAGTTCACAACGATCAACATCTAGCGGTAAAGACAACATCGCGCCACTTGGTACCGGGTGGTCTGGCGAACCGAAACAGGCAGATGATCTCCGATTGTTACCGTACAAGATGGAGAATGGGTACAAAGTGTTTCACTTGACCGCGCAGCCGGTCTGGTGGCAGGTCAAGCCAGGCCAGAAGGTCGAGGCATGGGCGTACAACGGATCGGTTCCCGGTCCGGAAATCAAGGTAGACCAAGGCGATAAAGTCAAAATCGTAGTGGAGAACAAACTACCGGAGGGAACGACCATACACTGGCACGGCTTGGATGTCCCGTTCGCACAGGATGGGACTGGCGGCATCAGTCAGCCCGATATTAAACCTGGCCAGACGTGGACATATACGTTTACTGTAACAGCGCCGCCGGGAACCTACATTTATCACAGTCATCCGATGAACGACATGCAAAAGCAAGAAGACATGGGTTTGTTCGGACCGTTCATTGTGGAGCCAAAAGGTACCGACTGGCAACAAGTGCATCCGGGATACCAGGATGAGTACACTCTGGTAGTGAATGATTCATCGCAATTTGGATATACCATCAATGGACTGTCGTTCCCGGCAACCCCTGTGTTACCGGCGAAGGTTGGCGACAAGGTGCTCGTGCACCTGATCAACATCGGATCGATGAACCATCCCATGCACTTGCACGGAATGCACTTCCAGTTGATCAACCAAGACGGTTACCCACTGCCTGCACCAGTGACCATGGATACGGTCGATACGGCACCGGGCACGACGTACGATTTGTCGTTCGTTGCGGATCAACCCGGAAAGTGGCTGTTCCACTGTCACATTGCGGCACACGTGACCGACAGCAAAGGGAACATGACGGGGATGGTCACGATGTTTGACGTCAAGAATTAAGTTCGCGTGAGCGAACTGGATTGTATGGAATCAAAAAATGCCCTGATGTAAAGCGTTCTGAGGCAACATAAAGGGAGCAGGCCATGCTCTATCGACCTGCTCCCTTTTCGTTTACGTGCAGAACCGTCACACGTTCAAGTCCAGGCTTTAGAAACTGCTTTTTGTCAATGCCGCCTCCGACTCGAGTCTGTCGACCAATTTTTCCAACTTTTCAATCGGCACTTCTGTGCTTTCTGAAACATGTTTCAAATCTTGATAGGAAATTTGGCCTCGTGAGCTACGGATGAGATTACTTCTTTCTTCGTCACGCAACAAAACTTGGACGACATCTGGCCTTGAATAATGGCCCAATCCGTCAAACACAACTTTCGCTGCTTTAATCTCGTTTGCATCGCAATCGGCGTAGACAATCGTGTCGTCGTTATACACAGGTCCAGCGATGTATTCACCAAATGGGTTGACCACAGCGGCGCCACCTACAGCCCAACTGAAGTCCATCTCCGGGCTGTCGATAAAGTGCTTATATTCAGGTTCAAAATCTTGTTGTCTTAACAAACCGGCTACGCTGATCACAAAGCTTCCAGACTCAAACGCATATTCTCGGATGGCGAACTGTAAGTCGCAAGGATCTCCAGGTTCTGTGGTCGCTGTAAACAGTCGACCCGTTCTCTTACCATTGCTGTTCTTTCGCCCAAACGTCCAAGTTCCAGGCCAGTTCGCGATGTGGAACTCCTCACCCATCAACATCTGGGCTGCTCTCACCAATATCGTGTGGTGCTCCCAGCAAATCAGCATGCCGATTCGTCCGATATCGGTTTGATACACTTTGAGATCACTGCCATCCCCCAGCCCATGGTAAAGGCGCTCATTGAAGGTTGGCATTAATTTACGATGCCGTCCGAGTATTGAACCGTCCGGACCAAACAGGATTTGCGTGTTGTATAGCGTGCGTGCGCCGTCCGTGTCATCTATCTCGTTAACTCCCATCACACAATAGACCCCGGCATCCTTGCATGCTCTTCCAATGATGTCCGTGTCTTCACTGGGTATGGCCACGGAGTTACTTTGAAGCGCCACGTTCCACTCGTACCATTCATCGATTTGGGTCGCGTAGCCCGCTTTATAGTATGCAGGAAAGACGGGGATGTAAGTTTCGGAGAACGCAACCAACTTCGCACCGTTTGCCCCTGCTTCTTTAATTCGTTGGCAGGCAATTTCAATCGATTTTTCCTTGTTGAAAACAATTTGAGGTGCCTGTACTGCTGCTACACGTACCGTCCTGTGCCCACCAAATACTGATTTGTTCAACTTTTCATTCCGAAGTTTCGCCACGACAATCTCCTCCTTCAAAATGAAAAGATTACTTTGAATATTAAGTTACCGAGGGCACATTTGGAGATCAAGACCCTCCTTTTGTGTGTAAAAAGCCGTCTTCCCATGCATTCATAGAAAATTCAATTTTAAAGTTTAGTCGGTCAATTGTTGCTGCCCGCTGCTCTATGCCTTCACTACGAACCGCACCTAAAGACACACCGGCGACACGTGGACAAGCGCCATCTACCAGTCTCGGACTCCTTCCCAAATGCTTATCCGCGGTTGTGTCCGGCCAATTCCCTTGTTCCACACCAAGTGTGGCGAGCAGACATTTCATGTCCAGCGTCACTTTCCAACTTTATCGCTCATCGCTGACGCAACGGGTTACGCACGGTCCTGACCTTGACGGTGATGCAAATACCATTGTTTGTACTCGTAGTACTTCCGCCTTGGAATTCCGAGCTGTCGACACGCTTTACTTACATTCCGCAAAATCTCTGCCAGTTCCAAGACGGTGTAACGTTCGTATGCACGGCGCTCCTCAGGTGTGACGGTGCGCGGCGGCGTGCACCGAACGGTAAATGGGCGCGAGTCCAGGTTTACGCAGTCCATAAACGGACAGTAGAAGCAAATCTCCATGTCAATACGCCCGCGCAGAGGGCACGTCACTTGGCCTCTGTGAACGAGATGCACTGTTCCCTTTCGCGTTCTCAACCTCGATAGGGGTGCGACTCTGTTCATATTTCCACCTTCGTTTCCTGGTCTGTTGCAGCTGAGACTTTCCTTCTGTACTCATTCTGTAACAATGAGCAACCAACCGACAGACGCAGAACAACTAGATTTCGAGACCCAAACGGACTAGTGCGTTTGGTCTATGGCCACACGTAAATCTCCTTGTGATACATAGATGCTGCCTTTTATATCCTATGCCCGCACGAGGTTCATCCGATGTTGGCGCAGGATCTCATGGTGCCTGTGATACCGATGTATTCGATGCACTGCCAGTTACGAAAAACCGATATACCTCGGAAAATGAAAGAGGGAACCATACCTCGATGTGGCGAGGCGGATCCCTGGGTTAAGTCTGATGTGGTGGTGTAATTTCAGCGAGCTTCGTCTGACGAGAAAGCCATCGAATGCAATCTACTAAAATGATGAACAATTAGTGGAACGAGGCACATCGATGGCTTCTATGGATAAGATCGCAATTTTGAAGTTTATCCGCAAGATCGGATTGGATGGGGATGTCGATTTTCTTCGTGAGGGACTGAAACTCCTAACCCAAGCCATCATGGGAGCTGAAGTCAGCGAATTGGTTGGTGCCGAGCGATTTGAACCGCTCAAAGGAGAGGCAAAACTACAGAAACGGATACCATTCTCAGGGAATAGAATACGAAAGTAGGCACCATTGAACTACAGATCCCCAAGTTTCGTAAAGTCAGTCTCAAGTTTGCTCGAGCCACACCGCCGAGCCGAAACGACACTGTTGTATGTGGCTCAAGAGGCATATGTCCATACGGTGAGCACCCGCAATTGTTGATGATTACGTCGAATCCCTGGGCATTGGGAGTATCAGTATGAGTGAAGTTTCCCGCATCTGTAAGGAACTTGACGACGTGGTCCAGACATTCAAAGACTGTCCGTTGGAGGGAGAGTATCCTTACGTTTGGCTGGATGCCACCTTTCCAAAACGTGTCACCTTAGGTACTCCGCTTCCCACTTTTCTTGTTTCTCAACAGGACTTATGTGAGAAACATCTTCATATCCGTATTTAATCTTCATTGCACCTGTACTTTCCAATATATACGTTAAGTGTGTCCATGTTTCTTGTTCTTGAGTTTTGAATTCGATTAATAACTCACTAAAGCACGTATATAACTTGTTTTCCAGTTCATCGAATAAGTCTTCGTCGAAATGAAACTTCTCAGTAATATCGAGATGATAAACAGGCCTCTCGTACCCAACTGGGTAATAATAAAAGAATACCTTGCGATACCCTTCCCTAATTTCAGCATATAGATATACTTTGTTCCAATCTTCCGGAATCATTTCAAAGGTTCGCTTCCGTTGAGTGAAACCCTGGCGCACCTATAATCAGCCCTTTCCCTGAACTGAGCGAACCGTTAGAGTAGAGGTAAACCAGCGTTTGTGCTGCGGGAGGGGCCGATGACATGAAGATTACCGTGACAGACAGCGCGCTCGAGTGGTTTCGGCAAGAACTCGGTCTCACGTCTGGAGATACACTCCGCTTGTATGCGAAGTACGGTGGAACGTCGCGATTTCACCCTGGATTTTCAGTCGGGATTACTGTCGAGAAACCCTCGCAGGTCGCTGCATCCGTGGAGCGAGACGGGATTACCTTTTTCATCCGCGAATCTGACGTGTGGTTTTTCAATGAGTGCAATCTAAACGTCGACTACGACAAAGAACAGGACGAAGTGGTATACGACATCGCGTGACGTATGTTCGGGCAGATGACAGACAGTTACAAGCAACGCGGCAGGGGCTTCCTCTTGCCGCGTTTCGCATGTAGGATGCTTTCCGTTCGCTGAAGGGTAACTTGTGACGTCGTCTGAGTTCCTCCAGAACACCATCTTCTCAGACATTCCCCATGGCGAAACAAGGCCCGTTCTACTCGTCCCCCCCTGCGAATAGGCTCTAGTGGGCTGGTGGACGCATCCTCACAGTTTCACTGCGCGCCCATGTCCACATTTCCCACCTCGAGGTGCATCCCTATGAAGTTACCCATCATCGGCATCACGGGTTATCACGTGGCCCCGGAAGAGGGGTACGGTGGAACGTTCCGAGGCGTTGCCGGCCAGGGATTTCACGTGCTCGGACACGATTACATCCACGCGGTCGGCAGAGCTGGTGGCGTGGCGGTGGGGATTCCGGTTCAGGCCATGACGACTTGCGAGGCCATTCTGGATGCGGTCGACGGACTCATTTTCAGCGGTGGAGAAGACATTGATCCCGCGCTCTACGGCCAGCACCCAGACGAACGATTGTGGACGGTGCAACCGGAACGAGACCGGTTTGAGCTGGTTCTGCTCACAGCAGCGCTGCGAAGACAGATGCCCGTATTGGCCATCTGCCGCGGGTTGCAACTGTTGAACGTGTTGTTTGGGGGATCGCTGTACAAGGACAACGCGGATAGACCAACGGACGAACCCAAGATCACCCACCAGTTCAACCGCGTCCCCCGCTGGTACCCCATGCACCGGGTACGGCTGAGATCTCGCGCGTTGCAACAGTTGTACGGCGCGGAGGAAATCCAGACCAACAGTTACCACCACCAATCCGTGAACAACGTCGGCCAAGGCCTGGTCGTCTCTGCGGTGGCGGAGGACGGCATGGTGGAGGGACTGGAGCATCCGGATTACCCGAACCTACTCGCAGTCCAGTGGCATCCCGAGATGATGGCCGTGCACGACACAAGTGGCCTGATTCCATTTCAATGGCTTGTGAACACCATTACCGCTGAGAGCGCGAAAAAGGCGAGGTGAACTAGGGTGACACTGGATATCGACCGATTCAACTACAACTGGATAGGCGGGCAAAAAGTACAGTTGCCCGAGACCCTCGACGTACGCAATCCTGCGGATTCGTCGGTGGTCGGGCGCGTCCCGAACGCAGGCGCTGATGAAACGGCACAAGCCGTGGATGCGGCTCACAGTGCATTTGGCACGTGGTCCCGCATGATCCCCGTCGAGCGTGCCCAGTTTCTGCACGCATGGGCCGACAATGTGTTGCAAAGAAAGGACGAACTCGCCCAGCTCCTGTCACTGGAGCAAGGCAAGCCTGTGTCGGAAGCGGCAGGCGAGCTTGCTGCTTCTGTCGAGTTTTTGCGCTGGTACGCCGAGGAGGGGCGCCGCGTCTACGGGGAGGTCATTCCACCGTCGCGGGTCGGGCAGCGCATGCTCGTATTGCGTCAACCTGTGGGCGTGGTTGGGCTTATCACACCGTGGAATTTTCCTGCAGCCATGGTGCTGCGCAAAATGTCTCCGGCGCTTGCGGCGGGGTGTACGGTGGTGCTGAAGCCGGCGAAACAAACGCCGCTCATCGCCATCGCCCTGGTGGAATGTCTCGTGGAAACAGGCATCTCAGCTGGAGTGGTCAACCTTGTCACGGGCGATGCGGCCCCCATCAGCGACACACTGCTCGCCCATCCGAGCGTCCGCAAGATTTCCTTCACGGGCTCCACCGAGGTTGGCAAAAGTGTCATGCGCCGTGCCGCAGACACGGTGAAAAAGCTCTCGCTCGAGCTTGGCGGCAACGCCCCTGCCATTGTCTTTCCAGACGCAGACCTCGACCAGGCTGCTGCAGCCATCCTCGACAACAAGTTTGAGAACTGCGGCCAGGTCTGCAACGGCATCAATGTGGTCTACGCGCACCAGGCCGTTGCGGATTCGCTGGTCCAGCGGCTGGCAGAGGGAGCGAAGCGAATGGTGGTTGGTCCTGGCACAACGCCGGGCGTGCAGATGGGCCCACTCATTGACGAGAACGCACTGAACAAGGTGGCATCGCTGGTATCCGACGCGGTGGCCAAGGGAGCGGTGGTTCACACAGGTGGACACCGACTGACAGCGTACCGCGGCGGTTCCTTCTACGCCCCCACCGTCCTGTCTGGCGTGACCCGGGCTATGGCCATCGCGCACGAGGAAGTGTTTGGTCCGGTCTGCCCCGTGTTGACGTTCACCTCCGAAGCGGAGGTGTTGCACAGCAGCAACGACACCCCGTACGGTCTCGCCGCGTACGTCTTCACGCGCGACATCGGCAGAGTGTACCGCGTAGCAGAAGGCTTGGAGGTCGGCATGGTGGCGGTCAACGGCACGTCCCTCAGTTTCCCACAGGCGCCGTTTGGCGGCATCAAGGAAAGTGGGCAGGGACGAGAAGGCGGGCATCACGGTATCGAGGACTACCTCGAAACCAAGTTTGTCTCCTTGACGCTTACGGAAGGAGAGGAAGAGTCATGAAAGAGGCGCTGGTGGGCCCCATCTCACGGGAACAGTTGCAGACGGCCATGGAAGTCGGCGACATCGACACCGTCGTCGTCGCCATTTGCGACATGCAAGGCCGTTTGATGGGCAAGCGGCTGACCGCAGACTTTTGCCTGCGCGGTGGGTTGGATCATGGAACGCACTTCTGTCAGTACCTGCTCGGCACCGACATGGAGATGAACACGCCGGACGGCTACGCCTTGATGCACTGGGAAACCGGCTACGGAGACTGGCTGGCCAAGCCGGATTGGTCCACGCTGCGCGTTCTTCCGTGGTATGAGAAGACAGCCGTGGTGCTGGCCAATCCATACGACGACGAGACGGACAGCCCGGTTCCCGTGGCGCCGCGCAACATCCTGCAGCGCCAATTGGGTCGCGTGGATGGCCTCGGTTATCGCCCCATGATGGCGAGCGAACTGGAATTCTACCTGTTTCGGCAAAGCTTCGAGGACGTCGCGGCGCACGGTTTCGAGCCCTCCGCCATCCGTCCCGCTGGCCACTACAACGAAGACTACAACCTCTTGCAAGGATGGCGAAATGAGTCGGTGTACCGCCTCATCCGGAACCACATGGTGAAAGCCGGCATTCCAGTGGAGTCGTCGAAGGGGGAAGCTGCTGTTGGACAGCACGAGATCAATTTCACCTACACCGACGCGTTGCCCGCAGCCGACCAGCACGTGCTGTTTAAGCACGGCACCAAAGAGATCTGCATGCAAGAGGGCGTCGCTGTGACGTTTATGGCAAAGCCGCACCACGCGTGGACCGGGTCCAGTGGGCATCTGCACATCAGCCTGTGGGATTTAGATGGGCATTGCAACCTGTTTTACGATCCGGACGGCTCCCCCTACGGCATGTCCGCCCTGATGCAATCCTTCCTGGCTGGGTTGCTCGCGAACATCCGCGCGTTTTCTCTCTTTGTCGCCTCCAATGTGAATTCGTACAAACGGTACGCACTGGGCAGTTGGGCGCCTGTGAACGCCGTATGGAGTCGGGATAACCGCACCGCCGGATTTCGCATTGTCGGACGCGGGCAGAGCCTGCGCATTGAATGCCGCATCCCGGGGGCCGATGTCAACCCCTACCTGGCGTATTCCGCACTGCTCGCCGCAGGTCTCCATGGCGTGGAAAGTGGCTTGCGCCTTCCAGACGAGTTTAAAGGAAACGCCTATGCGAGCGGACACGCCGCGCGGGTCCCACACTCGCTGTACGAAGCGATGCAGACGTGGCGTGAGAGCGACGTGGTCCGACAGTCGTTTGGCGATACGGTGACAGACCATTACTACCACATGGCGCTCGTGGAGCAACAGGCATACGACGCTGTGGTCACGGATTGGGAGCGATCGCGGTACTTTGAACAGGGTTGATGGAGGGTCTACCGGTACAGTCAGCGAGTGCCAACCACAAGACAGGAGGGACATTGGGATGAGACTGCAGGACAAAGTCTGTGTCATTACGGGCGCGGGCAGCGGCATGGGACGCACTGCCGCCCACCTGTTTGCAAAAGAAGGCGCCAGAGTCGCGGTGTTTGAGGTCAACGAATCCGCTGCGAAAGAAACCGTAGCATCCGTGCTGGAGTCCGGCGGCGTCGCGAGTTGCCACGTGTGCAACGTCGCCGACGAGGGCAGCGTGAAGCGCGCGGTTGCAGAGACCATCCAGCAGTACGGGCGAATAGACGTGTTGTACAACAACGCCGGGATCATGCCAGAGGCGGACCATTCGGTCATCGACACGCCGGTGGAAGTCTGGGACCAGGTGATGAACATCAATGCGCGAGGCATCTTCCTCATGTGCAAGCACGTCATCCCGCACATGGTGAGCCAAGGAAAAGGGGCCATCATCAACATCGCGTCGTTCGTTGCGTTCATGGGCTGCACAGTTCCGCAGGACGCGTACACCGCCTCCAAAGGCGCCGTGGTCTCGCTAACCCGGAGTCTGGCGGTGCAGTTCCGGCCTAAAGGCATCCGCACCAACGCCATCTGCCCCGGTCCCATTGAAACGCCGCTGATGACCGAATGGTTGCTGAACGACGAGGCAGCGCGCACCATCCGGCTCAGCCGCCAACCGAGCGGGCGCTTTGGAAAGCCCGAAGACATCGTGCATGCGGCCATCTACCTCGCTTCCGACGAGTCCGACTGGACCAACGGTGCGATGCTCCACATCGACGGCGGCATTACGGTGAACTACTTCTAATGGTTGCATAGTGGGTGAAGTTGCTTGTGCCCCGCCCTACGCTGGCTATCCATTTGATTGTCAGACGAAAGGAGGCATCTACATTTGACTGCGTTCGGCATCTTGCTGCTCGTCGTGACACTGCTTCTGGCCGTTGGCATTGGCACGTTGGCCAACCGCAACGTCCGGTCTTTCGACGAGTCGGCCCACGAAAACTTTGTGGGCAGTGCGTCACAACGCTTGTGAACGGACACATTCTGGATGGAAGGAAGTGAGGATGTTGGACAAAAACGCGCAGCTGACGAGTGACAAACAGCTTCTGAACAAATTTGGCTACGCACAGGAGCTCCTGCGGGACATGGGCGGGTTCTCGAATTTCGCCATCTCGTTTTCCATCATTTCCATCCTCACCGGCGCCGTGTCGCTGTACGGGTACGGCCTGCAGTTCGGCGGGCCAGGCATCATGGGCTTCGGCTGGCCCCTCGTCGCGTTCTTCGTGTTGCTCATTGCCGCGTCCCTGGCAGAACTCGCATCTGCCATTCCGACCGCAGGCGCGCTCTACCACTGGGCCGCCATTCTCGGTGGCAGGCGTTGGGGGTGGTACACCGCGTGGATCAACCTGATTGGCCAAATCGGCATTGTGGCCGGCATCGACTACTCCTGTGCGCTCTTTGCCGATCCGCTCCTCGCCCCCCTCTTTGGCTACACCTCCAACCTGACGACGACGCTCATTGTGTTTGGCGTCATTCTCGTGCTTCACGGCATTTTCAATCATATCGGCATTCGCGTCGTCGCTCGGCTCAACGACTTCTCTGCCTGGTACCACATCGCCGTGGTCCTGGTGTTGGTGGTGAGCCTGGCGTTCTTCACCAAGAACCACCTGCAGCCCTTCAGCTATCTGTACCACGTGGGTCAGACGTTTTCCGGAAAGCCCTATTGGTTGGCATTTATGATTGGACTGCTCCAGGCCCAGTGGACGTTCACCGGATACGACGCGTCTGCGCACACCATTGAAGAGACCGTCAACCCGCGCGTCCGCGCGCCTTGGGGTATTTTCAACTCCGTTGCCTATTCATTTGTCTTCGGCTTCATCATGTTGGCCTTTGTGACGCTGTCCATGCACGACGTGTCCGGCGCCGCGAGTGCATCCAACGGGTTTATTTTCGTCATCAGCCAGGCGCTCGGGGGAACGTTTGGCACGGTCGTATTGTGGTTGGTGACGTTTGCCATGTGGTTCTGTGGCCTGTCATCCATCACGTCGTTCTCGCGCATGATGTACGCCTTCTCGCGCGACAAAGGCATGCCGGGAAGCAGGCACTGGGCGCAAATCAGTAAGAAGTACCGCACGCCCGCCAAGGCCATCTGGCTCGTGGTGGCACTATCCTTTCTGTTTGCGCTGGTCGACTACGTCATCAAGCAGGTCAATCCGAATGCCACATATACGACCATCGCGTTCCTGACGGCCATCAGCGTGATTGGCCTGTACATCGCGTACGGCATCCCGGTCTACCTCAAGCTCCGCGCACAAGCGCAAGGGCGTTTCCTGCCAAAACACCTCGGACCGTGGCACCTCGGACGGTGGAGCAAGTGGATAAACGCCATCAGCTTGCTCTGGATTGTGTTCATCTGCATCATCATGATGATTCCGCCGAACCAAATGGCGCTCTATGCGGTGGTGGTGCTGCTCATCCTGCTCTTGGTGATGGACTTCGGCTATTACCACCGACATTTTGAGGGGCCGCAGGCCGCGTTGAAAGTCTCCATGGAAGAGATCCGGCGGCGCGAGGCGGAGTTGCAGTGAGGGTCTCGACGTCAAAAAGGGGCCGTCCCACCGCCATCAATTGACGGGCGCAGGGGGACGTCCCCTTCATGCATTGTTCAACGCTGTGACTGATGCACAAACGGAAGTGAAGCGGCTCCAATAACTCCAGCCTTGGTACCGAGTTGTGCTGCACAAAGACGGATCTTCGTCGGCGTCGGGTGGAACCGATTCGCGGCCAACGCCTCTCGCAACGAGCGGAACATGGGCTCCCCGATTTGCGACAGACCGCCACCGATGACAATCACCTCGGGATCGAACAGATTCACGAGGTTGACCAGCCCAATGCCAAGATAGCGGAAGGCGGCATCCAGAATGGACTGCGCCCTTGCTTCGCCGGTTGCGGCGAGTGCTGCCACTTCTTTCGCAGTCATATCGCGCCCAAAAGCTTCCCTCGCGTTGCGTTGAATGGCCGTTCCCGATGCTAACGCTTCCAAGCACCCTCGGTTGCCGCACGTACACAGGGGTCCATCGGGCTGGATGATGGTGTGTCCAATCTCCCCAAAGCTCCCCGTGGCTCCTTGTCGTACACGACCATCCACCACCAACCCGGCACCAATCCCCGTGCTCACGGTGACGTACACCATGTTCTTCGCACCCGCTCCTGCCCCGTAGCGATGCTCCGCGACGGCCGCAGCGTTCGCGTCGTTGTCCAGGTACACCGGCAGTGAAACGTCGTTCTGAATGATTTCGGGCAAACGGATGCCATCCCATCCCGGTAAATTCGGGGGACCCAGAATCGTTCCTGTGTGCGGGTTCAAGGGGCCGGGTGCGCCAATCCCGATGCCCAATACATCGTCCCTCGACACGTGCTGAAACATAGCGAGGATGGTGTCTTTGATGCGACGAATCACAGACTCCGGCCCCTCCACTCCCAACGTCGGAACCTCAATCGACTGCATGAGCGTGCCGGTTTCGTCCATGATCCCCGTGCAAATTTTCGTACCACCTACGTCAACGCCGATGCTGTACACCGTGTTCCTCCTTTCGGAACGTGGCGGTTTCGTGGCGGCTCTCTTGAATCTGAAAACCTTCCATATCGTTGTGCCACTTGTCTATCCTCATCATAGTCGGTGTGTGATGTTTTTGACCAGATTTTTGATCTCCAAATCCATCATCGAACTTTTGACCAGTACAATCGTATTTTCATCCATCAGCCCGTGTAACAGGTGCTCAATGTCCACAATCTCATAACAGCGATACACGTTCTGCTCCTTCATCCCGAGGCGCAGCGCATGTTTAGCAAAGTCTTTCGCAATCGAACCCCGCGTAATGAGCACATCGACGTTTTGCTCGACCAATTGCTGGCTAATCTGCGCATACTGTTCATCGGCAAACTCACCAAGGGACGCCATTCTGCCCAAGACGGCAATTTTTTTCCGACCTTCTGCCAGATCGTCTAGCACTTTCAATGCAGCACGCATCGACGTTGGATTGGAACTCCAGGAATCGTCAATTACGACGCTGCCGTTGATGCCCGACAGCACATTCACATGGCCCGGCAGATACTGAAAAGAGCGCAGCCGCTCTCCGGCTTCCTCTATACCGAGACCAAGCATATAGGCGGTGGCGATGGCCGCCAGTGCATTATAGACACTGTGCTGGCCGTACCCAGGCACAAACAGGTGATGGTTCATATGCTGGTACCGCAAAGTAAAGGCCATACCGCGATTTTCGGTCCGCACGTGTGTTGCCTGGAAATCCGCCCCGTCACCCAAGCCAAAAGTAAGCAGCTTGCCATGAAAAGGTGTAAAATCAATCTTCTTGATGTTTGGGTCGTCCGTATTGAGCAGAAGTGTCCCTGCATATCCCAGCCCCGGCAGCATCTCTCCCTTGGCCTGAATGTACTCGTCATGGGAGGCAAATGCATTCAAATGATCGATGCCGATATTTGTGATCACGCCAATCGTTGGCCGAAAGAACAGACAGCTGTCCAATAAATCGCCTTTCTTTGCGACCCCTGTTTCGAAGACAGCCACGTTGGTGTCATCGTCAATCCCAAGCAAATAGTCCAAATTAAAGTCAGACGCATTTTTGCTGCGCAAGGTGGCCTGCACCTGATACTTCTGCGACAAAATATGAGCCACCATTTCCTTGGTGGTGGTCTTGCCGCAAGTACCCGTGATGGCAATCACCGGAATGGAGAACAGCGCGCGGTAATAGCGCACAAAGTTCCGGTACGCCTCTTCCACGTCTTTCACCCGTACCACCATGTGATGGCTACGGACCTTCGACCACGCGTTCGGATCTTCCGTGACAATGACACAACCGTCGTAAGGATTCAATCGCCAAGCCCTGACTCGCCGGAAGCGGTCAAACAATAACGTTTGATCCGCTTTTACGTCGATGGGATGGTCCACCACGTGCCGAATGTATGTGGGGGCTGTCCCTTGGACGCTCTTGCCGTCAATGTTCGTGAGGACTTCTTGAAAACGGAGCCGCTTCATTCGATGGATCCCCCCCAACCCCTTCATAAACTTACGTCGTGCTATCTTATTGTTCAGGGAGGATTTACGGCAACAGCCACTTGCACCAGGCAAGTGGCCTATTGAGTGCCGCCCACGGCATGGGGGCTAATGTCTCACTTTGGATTGACAAGACTGGTTAAAATCAAAAGGAATGACTTGAACATATGGCGGCGGAGACAGCTGAGCATGAAGATCCTTCGTAAAGGGAACGTCAATCTTCTCGCTGGCATTGTTTTCTTCCTTCTTCAGCGTGTGCACCACAATGTGACCAATCTGCCGTCCAAGTTTCAAACCGTCTTCAAGATCGATTGGAAAATGTACGCCTGCATATAACCGGGAAAGCGCAGCCTCTTCTGCCAGTGCTTTTAATCGAGAAGATTCGGAAGGGAAAAAGTAACTTAAGATCACTTCCGCACATCCGGCAACGGAAGCATGTCCGGCTACGTAAGTTGGGAAACGTGGTGTACACAGGATGGTGGTTAAATCGTGATCCAGTTGATTCGGTCGAGCGACATTATACCGGAATTTTACATACCAGGTGACGACAGTTGCGTCGTTAATCCCGGAATGCACCGCCTTTAAGATCCGCCCGGCCATTGGAGGTGTTACGCCATACGTGTCAATCAGGCGGTCAATGATAGGCGTCCACTGCTTGGTCGGCGCACCTGCCCCCCAATACTTGGCTATTTGGATTTGTTCATCTGTAATGTTCTCCAAGGTTTCTTGAACCACTTTCAGTTCCTGATTCCATTTGATATGATTTGGATTCTGGATGTCTAAATCGAATGTTTTCCCATTGCGGTCCTTCAATTGTCCATCTGCATTGAGTTGGATGTACTCTGTCGACCAAGATCCGGCTAACGGGTCCACGGGATTCGATGGTGGTTTGTCTTCCCCTGCATAGGGAAGATCGGTCCAACGCTTATATTTCCCCAATGTAAAGTTCCTCCTCAAGCTATAGTTGGTTTTCTTATACACAATTCGAAATGGAGACGAACTGTTACTGACAAACCACATTGATAGTTTGAGAATGGGGAAACATATCGCATGTCGAACCAAATTCGTCACCGCTGCGCTATGGTTTGAGCGATTTGCAAATCGCTGGTTTGCCGATGTTTTGTATGCTGTTCGGCCAAAAATGCGGCATACTGAATTGAATTTCGGACGACATCAAGCTCTAAATAAAGGCTTGGAGGCGGACCGGGCTTCCAATTCACTTCATAGATCCAGGCCTTTCGCATAGAATCAATCCCAACGTCAATCCCCAGCTCGTCGAAACACTCATCGTACACTTCATCCAGGTGGGCGGCCAGTTGAAGGCCGAACTGCTCTAGGTAACACTGCATATTGTAAGCTTCTTCCTCAAATTCGTTTCTCAGAAAAGTGCCCAAATGGCCAGTATATCCCCCACTGCTTAGATTGGACGTTATGTTTCCGAAACAGGCTATACGATAGTAAACTGAGGTAATCACCCATCTCCCAGTACCGTCTTTCTGTACATGGATACGAAAATCGTAAGGTTGTCCCGACCTCGTCATGCACGTGATGTACTTTTGTACGAGTACAGGTTCTTGCAGATACTTTTCTTGTACGAGTTCAAGCATATCGTCGAATGTACAGTTTGTCGTTTCATCGTTGTTCTCGACAATTTGAAACCGATTGACGCCCAAGCGCTCAATCACAATAATTCCGTGACCTTGCGCACCCCACAGCGGTTTTAAAACCACTTTGTCATGCTTGTCAATAAAGGAAGACAAGTCATCTTTGACGTTTTCGAGTTCTCTGGTTGGAATCAGATATTGTCTGAATGCTCCCGCTTTGTAGAGTCGTTCGTACACGGACATTTTGTCTCCGATAGGATGACTCGTGAAAGGAATACATCTGCGGAGTTCTGCAATAACAGACCACATTTTTTCACTGCGGGTTGCTTCGTTGTGTATGACGTCCGGAAACCGAACAGTGGTTTCCGACCAATTTCCATTTTGGTACACCCAACCCGAAATATTTTTCTCATGTAGATGAACGCGCCCAGGCGTGAAATAAACAAAATCAATGCCTTCCGCTTTCGCCACCGAAGCGTACGCATAGGCACGTTTTACTTTACGTGGATCCGACCGATAATGAAGGTATCCAATCAATGTCATCGCACAATTCACCTCGTTAAGGGGTTACATGAAATTGAATCAACCCGGCTGCTGTTTGGGCGGATTTTTCCGCTTCTAGCTCGGAGTCAGCGGACGCCAACACATACGCGTATCGATGTCCCATGGATGTTGGAGGATTGAGAATTGCACCAATTCGTGGCTTCACGCGAACCTCTTCCACGCCCACACAGCGGGATGCCTGCTGTTTGCCGGTGACCCTCTGCAAAACCCCCCCTTGGGATACAGTGACGAACTGGGTAAAAACGTAGCGTTCACATGTGCGTTCCAGATTCGGTTTTTGACCCATTTGTGACTTCAACGTTTGCTCTACGAGATTGATTCCGAACGCAATTTGAATCATGCGGTTCATTGCCGCACCAGAGATTCGAGGATTGACTTCGATAATTTTGCAGTGCCCGTCGACCAGCCTGAACTCGATGTGGAGAGCTCCAGTTCGCATGCCCGTCCTTTGCACCACGACGTCAACCATGTCTTCAATTTGGTTGTGGAGGTCGATGGGAACTATTGGGAGAACACGATATCCAGTCACAATGAAACGATGCTTTCCGCGCACAATCTGCTCAACAACGGCGACGATATGCGGCATCCCTTTGTGGACCAAAACCTCAACCAAATATTGTGGTCCCTCAAGGTACTCTTCTAAGAGGACTTTTTGTTCTGGATACCGTCTCTTAAGCCTTGTAATTTGTTCTTTTAGTTCCATGTGATTTGTTGCTAAAATCACGTCTTTCGATCCGGTAGACACGGGAGACTTTACAACAATTGGCATGCGTCCGATGAGAGTCGAGTCCACGGCGGACGAGTCATCGCACGTCCTAAAGAAGGAAGAGTACGGTGTGCCCTGTAGCAACTCCCTCATGCAAATTTTGTCAAGCATTTTCGCAATGGCCTCTGGAGTTTGGCTGGGCAGCCCACACTCTCGCCCTAGAAGTGCCGCCGTGTATACGTACGGGTCTATAAAACTTGAAATGGCAACAATCTCTTTTCCTTGACGTCTCAGAAATTTTAGTTTATTTAGAATTTCGTTCATGTCTTCAAGGTTTACCTGAATCATTTCGTGTACATCAGGGAATTCGGTGCGCTTCTCTAAAAAGGTTTCGCGATTCGTCAATAATACGGTATAGAATCCTAGACCTCCTGCAGCCACGATAGCGTCCCTACTTGATCCGGACTTATGTGAGCCAATGAAAACAATGCTCCTCATAACCATTCTCACCCCACTGGATAGGGTATGAGCATAAAATCCCACTTCTCATGGCACATGACTACGCCATTCGCCCGTTTCCGTGGTTGTTTCCCAAGCAACGCGGATATGCTTCGTGCTTCATGAAAAAATCGGGTTTATGGCCATGTCTGTTCGTCGTATTTGGCGACGCAGGATTGCTATACGAACTCGGTTTTTTGCTTTGAATCTTTTCAAAACTCAACATATGTCGCCGTATATTGGTCTACGCGTTATCGGCTTGACTTGTATATTTTGTGGAAGCACCACAATTCAAATAAGGAGGAATCATCGTTGGCTGATGCGAATATTGGATCATGCCCAAGCACTCCAGTAACACCCCCAATCACGGCAGGTACCATCGTGACAAAGGTGCCAGTCGTACTTGCTGAAGTCACCACACAAGTGAACACAGACTTCACGTTCACCGTCCCTGTACCAGTACTTGAAATCAAGACCATTGGCAAAAGGCTCAAGTTAACAGAATCGTTACTGGCACTTCCTACGAACAAATTGTTTTTGAAAGGGTTTGTGCGGAAAAACATTCAATTTGCTACGCCAACCACTTTTACGGGAACAACGGTTAGTTCCACCATCGATTCTCTGACGATTGACGTACCATTTAGCTGCGTGACCGATTTAACAGGTCAGTTCATCACTCCACCTGTTCAACCCAGACTGAACCAGCGGTCAGAGTTTGAATTCCTTGCTCCTTCTCAATCGTTGGCTTCTATGGGGGCGCCATTCGCCGCCAAGGATGTTTTGAGCATGGGTGACCTGTCGGAGTTTGATCAAGTCAGCCAGGAGTTCTTTAACGAATTGCCGTTCGTTGAACTCATTTCCGCGACGTTCACAGAATTTGATTTATCGATTGGCCGCACACCAGGTATGGTGACGGTTCCTACCCCTACTCCGACCGTCGCGCCGCCATTCGAAGAAGGTACTTTCACGATGATCGAGGAAAAGATGGTCATCGATATCACGCTGAAGGTACTACAGAACCAACAAATCCGTGTTACGTCCACTCCTTTCCCCACTCCTACTCCTGGCCCTGCATTTATTTAAAGGGGGAAACACTACGATCCAGGGTGCAACAAAGGCTCATTCCAATCATAGGAATGAGCCTTTGTTTACATGCGCATGAGTTCCTTTCATAATACGCAAAGATATTGACCGACTTTGAATTCGGGCTCAGGCAGAATATTGAAGAGAGAGGAAGAGCTCGATATGATGTCCAATCAGTACCGTCAGTGTGATGTACGGATCCACAAAAACAGATGAAGTATTCACGTTCGCCTATAGGCGCATATCATGATCAAGGTCGCGCTTACGCCCAAGACATGGAGCCATGCCGAGAGGCTTTCAAAGAGAGGAGGGGAGAATATGTTTCACAAAGGCAAAGATACTCCAAGCGGCTCACGTGTGGAAAAAACCAAAGAGCAACAGGCAAACCTCCAAAAACCTATCATATTCCAAAATGCAATAACAGCATCATCGATGTCATCAAGGTTTAAGCCTATAACGAGTACGCCGTCTGTCAATCATACCCAATCCGTAGGGAGAGATGTTCATCATAAAGACACACCTACTGATGTCACTACTGAAGCGGCTGAAGCAGCTGATGCCCAAAGTGTGTCTACAGATTTTTCTTTCTCGTCCACTGATGATCATACATTACTGCCTGATGTCGATATGCCAACGCCAATGTCCGACACTGAAAAGGAAGTTGCACACCCCCTATATACCGTTCATGAACCAATCATAGAAGTACCTGTGTTAATCGCTCGGACCGATATTCAAGTGGACCTTGTAAGTCATGTAGATATCCCACACTCTGTCCTATCCGTGACAGATATTCGTTGGCGTGTCCATCCGCTAAATTCCCGCCTCCTCCTTCCTACAAATAAGCTTATTGTAAATGGAGTATTTACTGCGTACATAGAGTATCAGACTGTGGGGTCACCAAGTGAGCTGCGTTCGGCATCTACGAACTTGACTTGGCGTAAAGCGCAGACTGTCACGTTTCTCTATCCCCCGATTGTACCTGCACATCGAGAATTCAAGATGTACACTTTTCAAGGCAATCAATCACGTGATCTCACTACACACAGAGAACAGGTCGATTTGAACTTTGAAAAACCGTTCTCACGTTTGCGTCTATCCCGTATTGTTTCCACAGAACAAATCCAATCCGATGGAAACACTAGTCACATCCGTCTCCATGTAAGTGCTGCGTTATCGATTCATCTTTTTCAAGTTCAATTGATCAATTGTCCACTGAAATCCTGAAACTCCACGTTTACCATACTGCATTCGTCCAATCACTTGACAGTACACAGTGCATAGTATCGGGTAATGTCATCTCTCCAATAATGAAGGGTTTGAGCATCTCCGATCAGATTTTTCTGATGCCTTCTCAAAAGGAATCCGCACACCGATTTGGTGAAATATAGAAACGGAGGCTATCATCATGAGTGAAACTATGCCATTCGTGTCACTGATTATGCCGGCAAAAAATGAGGGCATCAATGTACTCACGACAATTGACTCCGCATTACAAGCCAAAACAAAATATCCATTTGAAATCATTATTGTGGATGATGGTTCGACAGATCAGTGCTGTGATTTTGTACATTCACACGAAAGTTCAAATCGGATGCAGTTGATAAGAACTGAAGGTATTGGGCTTGCGAGAGCCAAAAATCTGGGTGCGGAACGCTCTAAAGGGGATTTTCTCATCTTTTGTGATGCCCATCTTCAATTCGAAGATCTGTGGATAGATAGATTGTTAGAGCCCATTCGAAATCAGATGTGTGATGGGATAACTCCAGGGATTGCTCCAATCGATAATCCATCGCAAGTTGGTTACGGTCAAACGTTAAATTACACTTTGAGTGTCCAATGGAACGGCCTACAACAACAAACTCCATTTCCTACAGCCGTACTTCCAGGTGGATGCTTTGCGGTATCAAGAACTGTTTTCTTTGACATTGGTGGATTCGATAAGGGGTTTAAGGTCTGGGGATATGAAGATGTAGAGATTTCTCTAAAGATGTGGTTGTTTGGGTATAGATGTTACGCGCAGCCTGCCGTTAAAATTCTACATCTATTTCGTACATCATTTCCTTATACGGTATCCTACGACGATGTTTACTACAACATGTTGCGGATGGCTTACAGTCACTTTAATGAAACGAGAATTCATAAATGTAGGCAAATCATTCGGCAGTTGAACTCAAACTTAGACCACCTCGTTCGCTCCAACGGCGTATTAGAACAACGGCATCATTATTTTAATAGACGGAAACACGATGATAATTGGTATATGTCAACATTTCGAGTCCCATTTTAAGTGTTCTCGGAGAGAAGACCCTTATTATTTATTAACGCTCACACTTCCTGGTGGATGGTGGGCAGTTTTTCTTGTTCTGTTGTCGGCGCATTTTATAGATGAGTTACATAGGAAGATAGCGCGTTTCGTTTCACAGAGATGCGGATGCTTCGGAAGGCATATTCCGCACCCTCGTATTCCGGCTCCGCTGTGCTTTTTAAGGTGTGCACTGAAAATTCCGCACTTGCCTAAGATCCGGGATTAGGCGAATGCATACTATAGTGTCGAAAGCCTAACCGGGCTAGCCTAGACGAAAGTAGGGAAAAACATGGCTTTAGATCAGAGTCCAGATTTATTTACTTCGGCAACCATACAAGAGTGCTCAAACACATGTGTCCATCCGAAGATTACAACTGGTCATATTATTACGAAGACACCTGTCGTACTTGCCGAAGTCACAGTACAAGTGAACACAGACTTCAGGTTCACCGTCCCTAAACCAGTACTTGAAATCAAGACCATTGGCAAAAGACTTAAGTTAACGGAATCAGTACTGGCACTTCCTACGAACAAATTGTTTTTGAGAGGGTTTGTGCGCAAAAACATTCAGTTTGCTACACCAACCACTTTTACGGGAACAACGGTGAGTTCCACCATTGAATCTCTGACTGTCGACGTACCTTTCAGTTGCGTAACCGATTTAACCGGTAGGTTCATCACTCCACCTGTTCAACCCCGCGTGAACACGCGGTCAGAGTTTGAATTCTTTACTTCGGCATCGTTGGCTGGTACGGATGGATTCGCCTCAAAGGACGTTTTGAGCGCGGGTGACCTATCGGAATTTGATCAAACTAGTACTGAGTTCTTTAACGAACTGCCATTCGTTGAACTCATTTCCGCGACGTTCACAGAATTTGATTTATCGATTGGCCGCACACCAGGTACAGTGGTGGTTCCTACCCCTACACCTACCGTCGGACCGCCATTCGAAGAAGGTACCTTTACGATGATCGAGGAAAAAATGGCAATTGATATTACTCTCAAGATACTGCAGAACCAACAAATTCGTGTAATGTCTAAGCGGTCACACAAGGATGATGATGATGACTGCGAAGACGGGGATAAATGTTAAAGCACGATTCTCATTGGTCCGCCAGTCCATCGTCGCCATGAGACCGGAGTGGTGAATGTAAGTGAGGGAAGTGTTCATAGGCACGAGGATTGCTTATCAGTGACCTGTGGAAGGAAACGTAGTTGGGTCTAATTTCATGCCCATGGCATCGGACGAAGAGGCCTCTTGGCCTCTTCGTCCATGATTGGAACCTTTCGCCGTCTTCACTCGCCACTAAAGCAATCAGCTCGCTTCTGGGATGATTCACTGTGGTCCGATGCCGGATATCCTTGCTTTGGAGCCACCTATTTTTGTCACATTGGGTCATTGACTTATGATTCTTATCCCATGCAAGCATACGCTTCAACAGGCGTTACGACTCCCGAAGCCATTCGTGACGGAATACTGTCTAGACGATTCATGGGATTCTTATCCAAAAGGAGCAAGAGCTGTCCGTTGACCAAAAGTGGATGGACCTCGCGACGGCAATGTGTAACCTGGTACGGTGCTCTGAGAGGAGAAACGCTATGGTGCCCTATGGAAGTCTTCAATGGTCATTGTTGCCGGTAAAAGATCACACTCGGATCCCGAATCTCTTGTATGAAGTGTACAAAAGCAGGCCCGATTTGCAGCAGGCCTTTCCTAGGCCTTTCGGTATAGACGAACGTAAATTACTGGGCTGGGCTCAACACCGTTTAGCAACAGAATACGATATCGGGGATGACTTGAGCAGCCAATTCAGGTTGCCCGACGAAATCTTGAATGCTTTTCATTCCTCGTCTGATCATACAGTTCCAAATGGATTTTTTAAATGGGCCTTGACTCCAGTTAGCAATACGACACACATGCCGACTTTGATTTATGAAATATGGAAAACAAGGGCGGATTTGCAACTGCATTTTCCGGACCCATTGGGTTACGATCAGCCCAACCTATTGACGTGGGCACAATACAACTTAGCCCGCGAGTACTTCTCAGGAGATGATTTTCTTGGTCGGTTTAAAATTACCGAACACGTTACAAATTCGGGAATCATCTCTGACAATCTTAGAAAAGGCATAAACATTGTCGGATATGTACGGGGCGAGATGGGTGTTGGTGAATCCAGCCGCATGGCGGCCAGGGCAGTTCAAACAACAAACATTCCCTTCGGTATGATTAACTTCACGGTTGGCAGCCCATCACGGATGCAGGATTTATCCTGGAAACACAAGGAAATCGAAACACCCGAATACCTCGTGAATATCTTTCACATCAACGCGGATGGCTTGCAGATTGCTTACAATACCCTTGGATGGGGTTTTTTCAATGAACATTACAATATTGGTTATTGGCATTGGGAATTACCTGACTTCCCAGATGAATGGTGTGGCAGTTTTGATTTAGTTGACGAAGTATGGGTAGCGTCTAACTTTGTCTTGGACTCCGTATCGAAGAAATCTCCAGTTCCGGTGCATCGAATACCGCCTGGAATTCAAGTGGTATGCCGTCCGAATACGGACCGCTCATATTTCGGACTTCCGACAGATCGGTTTCTTTTTCTTTCTATGTATGACATATTCAGTACCCAACAACGAAAAAACCCCAAAGGAGTCATTGATGCTTTCCACAAGGCTTTTGGAAACAATTCTGCAGTTGGGCTGGTTTTGAAGATTAACAATGTCTACTCTAATCCCGAACAGGTAGAGGAAGTGAAAGCACTGAAACGATACGTACAAGGATTGAAAAATATCTATATTATTAACAGAACTTTGGACCGGGATGAAGTCAATGCATTGATCCAGTCTGTGGACTGTTTTGTTTCCCTACACCGTTCTGAAGGATTTGGTTTGGGGATGGCGGAAGCAATGTACTTAGGCAAGCCAGTTATCGGAACCAACTGGTCCGGAAATACGGACTTTATGCACGCTATGAATTCTTGTCCAGTAAACTACCAAATTGTGAATGTTGGTGCTAATTATGGTCCCTATAAAGCGAGCCAAGTGTGGGCGGAACCGGATGTTGAGCACGCGGCACACTTTATGCGCAAATTAGTTGCTGATAAAGCCTGGTACGACATCATTGCTCATAAGGGACAGGAAACCATTCTCAAGGAATTCTCGCCATCGGCCGTAGGGACAATGATTAAAAACAGGTTACAAAAATTAGAATTACTGTGAATCTTCTTATAATGACGCATGTCGATGGAGCTTTAGACCGTAAACGCGTACTATATGATGGCTGCACGCGATATGGATAAAGACTGGAGGATTGAATCATGAGGGTTTTTCAGATCCTAAATCGGGTCTTTCGTAAACACGGTCCAGAATTCGTTTCCGAGTTATACAACCAATTGTTACATCGCGAACCCGATGATTCAGGTTTTCGCGCTCATCTGGATATGTTAGCGTCCGGATCCACAAAATCCTCCGTATTGGAAGGGATATTATTCTCTGAAGAATTTCATACATTGATGTCCGCACCAAAACCTCCGCATGAGGAAGCGGGAGTAAAGGTTGCTCATATTTTATACCATGTGTTTCGCAGAGATGGCCAAGAGTTCGTTTCAGAACTGTATCGCGAGTTATTAAACAGAGAACCTGATGATGTAGGACTCACGCATCATGTAAACTTACTCACAAACGGTACTACGAAGGCAACGATATTGAAGCACCTTCTGTTCTCAACCGAAGGCCAGGCACTTCTTACTTTCCCGCTTCTGTGGCATGAACACACAACGCACATGCCACCAGGTCAGCCAGCGACTGAGACATTGGTCAGTATCATCATCCCGACGTTCAATAATGTAGATTTTCCTAAACAATGCGTTCACTCGCTGAAAAATACCGTCGAATCGGTCCATTTTGAGATCATCGTCGTGGATGACGGAAGCTCAATGGATGTGCAGCGGTCATTGCAGTCGTGGTCCGACGAAGCACGAGTTAAGCTCGTTCTGAAACCTGTGAATGAAGGGTTTAGCCGAACCGTGAACGCGGGTATCAGGATGGCAAGCGGTGAGTACGTGCTCTTACTCAACAATGACGTAATTTTCAATGAATCGGGATGGCTTGAAAAAATCATTGAAACCATCAATGCATCGCCGAATATCGGAATTGTGGGTGCTCGACTCCTCTATCCCGATGGAAGGATTCAGCATGCCGGCTGTTATCCATCTGCTCATGGTTGGTTTGACCATTACCATAGGTTTCAGCCTCATAACTACCCCGCGGCCCAAATAACGACTGATGTACCCGCAGTCACCGGCGCTCTCATGTTGATTCGACGCAGTGTACTTGAAGACGTGGGCTTCTTGTCTGAAGATTATTTTATTGCGTTTGAAGATATTGATCTATGCTACCGGGCAAGGCAGCACGGATGGAGAACAGTGTACTGTGGAGCAGCAAGTGCAGTTCACTTGGAAGGGCAGACACGGGGCAGAGATGAAGCCACGAAAGGAAAATTCTACACAGTCAAGGAACTCGAATCGAAATCAATTTTTTCCAAAAAATGGGGTAACTCCAACACATCGCCGTTTCAACACATACCCGTTATATACGTTCTTGAGCGAACAGGGTTGTCAGGCGGCATCAAAAACGTTTTCGAACACGTAAATCGTCTACACGATTCAGGCTACCAAGTGCAATTATTCGCGCTTGACAATCAACCGACGTGGTTTCCATTGCGAGCACCATTCCGTAAATTTTCCAATTACGAGGAGATGCTTCCCGAGCTCAGACGAATGAACGCGATAAAGGTGGCGACCTGGTGGAAGACCCTATCTGTTGTTCTCGACAGTTGCAATTCAAACCTTGGTGGATCTGGCATTCCTCTGTACCTGGTCCAAGACATTGAAGAAAGCTATTACCCTCATTCACCTGAAATGCAAGCGTTGGTTCGTAATACCTATCGTTCTCCAGCGCATCTGTTAACCATTGCAGATTGGACGAGGAGACAGTTGATGGAAAGATTTCAACGGCAGCCAACAAACATCTCCATTGCGGTTGATCTGGAGTTATTTAAACCAAACAGAACACATGACTACGATCCGTTTAGGATCCTTGCCTGCAGTCGAGGAAGTCAACATTTAAAGGGGTTTTCGCTAACGTCTGAGGCTGTCCGTTCTGTATGTCATCACGTACCCCAGGCCTCAGTTATGACTTTCGGCATTGAGCAACCACATCTGAACGGGATACCCCATTTTCATTTTTCGAACCCCGATGATCAGACCGTTGCTTACCTTTACGCAAATTGTGGGGTATTTGTACAAACCTCTATGCACGAGGGATTTGGTCTTCCGATTCTCGAAGCCATGGCATGCGGGGCACCGGTTGTCACCACCAAAGCAGAAGGCAATGAGGAATTTTGTATCAACGGAACAAACTGCGTGCTCGTGGAAAAGGGAAATATTGCAGGCATTGTTAATGGAATTACTAGAGTGCTCACAGATAGGGACTTTGCAAATGCCCTCTCGGCACACGGAAGAGAGACCGCACTCACGTACAACTGGGCAACAGTACTGTTTCAATTAAATAACGTCTTCGGCCGAGTCTTACACTCGCCTTAATATACACCAACCCAGGACGTGAAGAAAAGGTAGTGGTTCCCGTGACTGAAATTCACTTAAACAACATTGGAACGATGCTTGAGCCGACCGGGTACGCTAAGGCCAACCGTTACCTGATGTTCGAGTTAATGAAGCTTGGTGTTCACGTTCGTTTTACTCCCCACCATGTTGAAGGACCGAAAGTGCCACTTGATCCACACACCGAAGCCGTCATGGCCAGCTTGTACCAAAACACGTTAGCCAATAACCACATTGTTCTCTTTAATTTTCCGGGGCAATATTTCTATCGGCATCCGCATCATTACACAATTGGGTTAACCATGTTTGAACTTTCAGGTCTTCCTCCGTCATGGGTGACGAAATGCAACGAGATGGATGAAATCTGGGTTCCATCTGTTTTCAACCAACAAACGTTTGTGAACAGTGGCGTAGACCCAACGAAACTTTATGTCATGCCACTCGGTGTCGACACGGACTACTTCCGACCTGGTATACCACCATTGGCGTGCCCGAAGAGGCGGAGCTACGCCTTTCTAACGGTTTGTAGTTTTGATCTTAGAAAGGGTATCGATGTTCTCCTCCGGGCATTTTTTGAGGAGTTCTCCCCGCAAGAAGACGTGAGCTTGATCATCAAAACACGAGCCTCGACCGATGAAGAGATCCAGAATCAGCAGGCATTCATTGATCGAATTTCAAATGAAGTTACGGGAAAGAAAAGCGATTCTGTTCTCCTGTACAGCAGCATACAGTCCTGGAACGAGGAAGACATGTTGCGACTATACAATACTGCTGATTGCTACGTTCTTCCCACTCGAGGTGAGGGATGGAGTATGACGGTGATGGAGGCGATGGCCACAGGACTGCCGGTAATTACCACGAACTGGTCAGCTCATGTGGATTTCGTCAATGATTCCAATGGCTATCTTATTTCTGTCGAAAATCTCATTCCGTGTAACTCAGTTCCTAGCCTCATGTGGGCACAGCCTAGCACAGACCACTTGAAACAGCTTATGCGCCACGTCTACACGCATCCGGATGAAGCACAGGTCAAAGTCGCGAACGGAATGGATTTACTAAGAAGGAACTACAAGTGGGCAATGTGTGCGCAAACGATGTGGCGACGACTTCAAGATATCAGCCGGCAAGTCAACGGTTAAATCTGATGCTGCTCATACCTTCGGCACGCGATCTTTCTTGGTGCTCGCCTCATCAGTGAGGGGCTTTTTATCTTACCCTATTAAAGTGGAGACCGATTCGCTGTGCGATCACGTCTCCACTTTAACGCGGTAAATTATTGTCAACTTCTTTAAAACGGAAAAAGGTTACTGTTATTCTCTACCTGGATCTTTTCAAGGAAAGGGTCTGTCACCTGAATTGATGAAATCCTGGGGATACACAGCATGTTGATATCTCCTAATTCTCCAAAAATATTATCTGGGTTCATGGCATAGTTGCTTGGATTGTAAGCGCGTGGGGTGTGCCAGTAAAGGTCATATCCAAGGCTGTCGATAAATCGAATCAAGGAAGCGGCTCGATCCCGGCGGTTATTTTCCACATACAATATGGGGCTGTAGGACGCTAATGTGTGCACCGCCCCTCGCAAAACTCTTTCCTCCATGCCCTCAACGTCGATCTTCATGAAGTGACATGCGTTCAAAGCGAGGTCATCCACCTTCATTGCCGACACGTACTCACCCTGCACCTGGGGATCTGTATTGTTACCAATTTCCAATGATGCAAAGTTCAAAACTTGCTCCATAGGAAGATCCGGTATGAACATGCTTCCTGATTGATCGGAGATTGCCTTTTGGTAACACCATACGTTTGTTAGGCTGTTCAGTGCAACACTTCCAGCTAACATGTAAAAGATGAGGCGCTGAGGCTCGAAGGCCACCACTCTTCCTGAATCCCCAACAAGGCTTGATAACGCCAATGTGTGTGTACCAATATAAGCTCCGATGTCCAAAACAGTCATTCCCGGATGAAGGAATTGCTTCCACAACTCTATCTCCGCTTCCGCCCACTCCCCGTACAGGTCAATAGATCTTCCAATGCACTCATCGTGCTGATTGTACAGGATCATTCCATGCCGTCCGTTGCGCAACCGACAAAATTGTCCCATGCAACAATCTCCTTTTCCATCGTTTTTAGAGGGGGTTCCCCGTCGGCACTGGTTTGGAGCGCCGACGGAGGACGACAGTTTTTATACTGAGGGAGGCACGACATGAAGCTGTGAACGCCAGTACTCTAATGTGTCACGAAGGGTCTCTTCAAACGAAATCATCGGCTTCCATCCAGTTTTTTCGGAGAATTTGCGAGCATCACAATGAAGAAGTGGAACATCAGAAGGTCGCATTCGTTTGGGGTCTTCTTTTACGGTAATTTTGCGGTCAGTCATTTCCAACAGTTTCGAGAGAGCGTCACCGATTCGAATGGGTACACCCGAACCAATGTTGTATACTTCACCCGGTTCACCATGTTGCAAGGCCAAGACATAGGCACGAACGATGTCCCTCACATCAGTGAAATCACGCATCGCGTTGAGGTTCCCAACTTCAAGTATTGGTAGACGAATTTTACATTCAATTTCGGCAATCTGTTTGGCAAAATTAGACAAAACAAACGTGTCCCCACGTCGTGGCCCTTCGTGATTGAAAGTGCGAGTTCGAACAATATGCATGCCGTAGCTTTGGTTGTATTGGTATCCCATCATATCCTGCGCTACTTTACTCACGGCGTATGGACTGAGTGGGCGCAAGGGATTACTCTCCACAATAGGGGTCTCCTGTGGATGCACAAGGCCATATTCCTCACTCGAGCATGCAATCTGGATTCGTGTATTCACATCGTATTTTCGTACGGCTTCGAGCAAGTTTATCTGTGCACCGACGTTGTTCCAAAACGTGTCTGCCGGAGAGTTCCACGAAGTCGGGACAAAACTCTGAGCCGCAAGGTGATAAATAAAGTCTGGCTGAGTACTGAAAATCATGGAATCGACAGAATTGGAGTCTTTTAATTCGCATTCCATCAGATGGATTTTGTCGCGAATGTGGTGAATGTGGTCCATTCGACTACGCACACGATATGTTCCATACACTTCAACACCTTGGGTTAGCAAGTACTCGGCAAGGTGGCTTCCGACAAACCCTGTAATGCCTGTGACGAGCGCCTTCACCTCTACATGTCTCCCCTCACAAGAAACTGTGAAAACCTTCACGTTCCATCGTGCTCAGAAAGTGTTTTAAGTCATGAACCTTATCTCGATGACAGACAAATAGAACATCTTTTGTGTCAATCACTATAAGATCATGAACTCCAAATAACGAGACCAGATCACGCTCGGACTCTACAAAACAATTGGATGTCTCCAACTCAAAAACACGGTTTGGAAGACTGACATCTGGTGGAAAGTGTTTGAAGACTTCGGTCCAATTCCCTAGATCCGCCCAACGAAAGCGAGCTGGAATCATGTATAGATCAGAAGCTTTCTCCACAAGTGAATATTCAAAAGTAACTTTGGGAAGCTTGGTATAAATGTCACGAACTCGCTGTTGATCACCAGAATCCATACATTGTCGTAGATGAATGAGAGTCTCGAAAAATTCCGGCGCGTGACGCCTAAATAACTGCCACACGGTAGAAATTTTCCAGGCGAAAATACCCGCGTTCCAGTAGTATCGACCGTTGGAGAAATACTCCAACGCCTTGGCCTGATCAGGCTTTTCGACAAATGCTTGCACTCGTCTGTACCTAGACTCGTCTTCGTCTGCCACCATGACATATCCGTATGCTGTGGCCGGGTAGGACGGCTGCACTCCCACCAGTACAATACCGTCGGTCAAACGGGCAGTACGAACAGCGTCTCTCAAACATTCACGAAAGGCATGATCGTCGCTTACGAAGGAATCAGCAGGGAGGACAATTACGATGTCCTCGTCCTGTGCACCCATTGTCTCGAGGTACAGTAATGAGTAACCCAAGCATGCTGTTGTACTTTGAGCAGTTGGCTCTACAATGGTATGATCTGGATAAATATCTGGAACCTGTTTCTTGATCATCCCCAAGTACTCGTCGGGGGCGACAACGTACAGATCTTCGAAACCAGGATGGCCTCTGAGTCGTTCTACGCTTTGTTGTATTAACGACCTTTGATGTTGAAACGATATGAATTGCTTTGGAGTAGACACACGGCTCTTTGGCCACAAACGTGTTCCTTTGCCTCCAGCCATCAACAACACATGGATTCTGTCGGACATCTATTATCACCCCCTATGATGGTTGCGCAGTGACCCCGACTTAGGATAGTAAAGGCCGTTTTGAGTCCGGGACTACAACACCGCAGCATGGCTTCCAAACAGTACTATCCAAGCTTTGGATTCCACACAATACGTTTTGATCATGTCCGGTGATTCGGCGGATGTCCCATCGATGAATACCGAACGAGGATTTCGTAAACGGGAAGGTGTTTTATGGAATAAACCATGTTATAAGCCTGCTTTGGAATCCTGTATTAGGAAAATAGACGGACCGAGGTGCATCATCTGAACTTACACGAAAAGGAATGGAATGCGCGAGAAGTGAGTAGCGAAATTACGTTAATAACCCGCGGTCTACAGGGGCAGGTGTGACGTGCTGGTGTGGAGACCAAGTCACCTGTCTGTGTCATCTCCGTACACCAAGAATAAGATACATTTAGTGAGTCTCATGTCGGATTCGTAGCGCCTTGAGAAGAAATTTTTATGGCGTAAACTGTAATCATGAGGAAAACAAATTGTAAGTAAGTTGCCAAACGTGCGGCAGCATATGCTACGACATCCAATCCACGGAGGTATGGCTGTGAAGGTAAGTGTCATTTTAACAAGCTATAATCGTCCAAGGCAGGTCGTTAAAGCTGTAGCTAGCGTTCGAGCACAAACTTACTCTGATTGGGAACTTTTCATCGTCGATGATAACTCCAATGACGAAACGAAGGCTGTGTTAAATGCCATCGTGGCTTACGAGCCAAGATGTACAGTGATACATTCCGGTGTAACGCACGAAGAGCGGGCAAAAACGACCCGATATGCTACTTGCATTAACCTCGCGAATCCGAAATTAACGGGCGATTTGGTTTCCTATCTAACCGATGATGATATCTATTACCCAGAACGATTCCAAAAAATGGTCGATATCTTCGAGAGACGACCTGATATTTTTGTCGTTTATGGAGCGCAACGAGTCATCACTGTAAAACAAGGTCGGATTACAGCACAACAAGTACGGCCTTTAGTGGGTGTTACGCGTTCGCCGGCTTCTTTAATAGATCACAATTCTATTATGCACCGTCGAAGTTGTTTTGAAGTAGTACCACGTTGGGATGATCACCCGGCACACTGGGGCTCGGCAGATGCAGTTTTCTTTACCCTGTTGGCTGAACATTGGGATTTTCATCCCGTAAATTTCATTACTGATGAACATCGTTTACATCACGATAGTGTACAGGTCAAGCTTTCTCATAGTGTGGATCCCTGGGAGGGTGGTTTTGAAAATTAAGGTAAATAAGTCGAGTTTGCATAAAATGTAAAAGGAAGGGATGACCTGGAATGGAAACTGTGAGTGTAATCATTCCGGTCCACAACCATGAACAGTTCATCGGAGAAACCATTGAAAGTGTAATGAACCAATCGTGCCCTCACACTCAAATCATCGTCGTCGATGATGGTTCCACGGATGGTACAAGAAATGTACTTGAAACGTACGGGGACAGAATTGAAGTGATTCGACAAATGAATGCCGGTGTCGTCGCCGCGAGAAATACCGGGATCAACAAAGCAACAGGAGATTATGTGTGTATCTTGGACTGTGATGACCTGTTCCTTCCGAACAAAGTCGAGCTCCAACTTGCGGTTTTCCGGAACAGACCTGATGTAGGACTCGTGCATACCGGCGCAATGGTTGAACGAAAAACCGATACGGGGTGGGAAACCTGGTATACCTATATTCCCGTTAACTTCTTTACTAGGGAAGCGTGTATCAAGGCTTTGCTGCGGTCAAATTTGATTGTGTGTTCGACTGTGATGGTGAAGCGTGAGTTGTTTTCACAAGTAGGACTTTTTGATGACACCTATCGTTACAATGGTGAGGATTATGACATGTGGCTACGACTACTTACTCGTTGTAACTTCGAATCCGTTCCTCAAGCACTGCTCAAATACCGCTGGCATGGTGGAAACATGAGCCAATACACGGATCCATCGCTTATTCGTAGAGTTCAAATAGAAGGTGCTAAACGGTTTGGACGCGATATCCCTAAGCGCTCACTGTGAGCCCATCGGTTGTCCCGCTTGGTCTAAAGCCCTCCCCCGCCTCCATTTATCCCTTGTCTCCAGTACCAATTTATTCAGGAAATCGGCACCTATCCATTCCACCCTCCTGGTCCCTGAATATGTTGGAAACGGGCAGAAACGTATCGTCTGGACGGTTGACGGATAGAAGGAGGCCGCTATGAAGGCACTACTGTTGAGCGGAGGGAGCGGATCGCGTTTACGTCCCCTCACATTTACGGGTGCAAAACAACTCATTCCTGTAGCGAATAAGCCGATTTTGTTTTATGCCATAGAATCGATTCGTGACGCAGGCATCAGAGATATTGGTATTGTGCTTGGCGCAACTGGCGATGAAGTGCGCTCCATGGTGGGGGATGGGAGCCAGTGGGGTGTCCACATCACTTACATTCAGCAAGATGCCCCACGCGGCTTGGCTCATGCAGTGCAACTCGCGGAGCCGTTTATCGGAACTGAGCCATTCCTGATGTTCCTGGGTGACAATATGATTCAGGATGACGTGAGGCCGTTTGTAAAGGACTTTGAAAATCACCGATGTAATGCGCTGGTATTACTCAGTGAAGTACTGGAACCGCAGAGATTTGGCGTTGCAGTACTGTCTGAGGGGCGTTTAGTTGGGCTGGTTGAAAAACCAAAAAACCCACCGAGCAACCTCGCACTCGTTGGCGTGTATGTATTCGATCACCACATTTTTGATTCTATAAAGAAAATCCAGCCCTCCTGGAGAGGCGAGTTGGAAATTACGGATGCAATTCAGCAGCTGATGGATGATGGACTTGATGTCGACTATCGAACGGTAGATGGTTGGTGGAAGGACATAGGAAAGCCGGAGGATATACTGGATGCCAACCGGGTGATATTGGAAAGGATTCCCGCAACCATTCAAGGGAGTCTGGACGACCAATCGAGTGTCGCTGGCCGCGTTCAGGTGGAGATTGGAGCAACCATCGTCAATAGTGTCATCAGAGGACCTGCAATCATTGGTCAAGGTGCAAGAATTGAAAACGCCTATGTAGGCCCTTATACCTCGATATGTCCAAATGTGCAAGTCCTAAACAGCGAAATCGAAAACAGTATCGTACTCGAGAACACTGTCATTCGCGACATTGAAACCCGCATCGACGGTAGTTTGATTGGTAAAAACGCGTCAATCACTGCTTCCGAGGCGAGACCTCGGACGATTCGACTTGTGTTAGGAGACCAGAGCCGAGCCGAGGTTCGTTAGGCATCACCACGCACAGATAACACGATTCGTAGCCAGTGGAAAGCCATCGCGGAAACGGAGGGAGTGTCGTCATTGAAACTGCTTGTAACGGGTGGAGCCGGTTTCATTGGAAGTAACTTTATCCGCCACATCCTACAAACATATCCGGATTACGTCGTTGTGAATTTAGATAAGCCGACATACGCCGGAAATTTAGAGTCCCTATCGGATGTGGAAAACCACCCCAACTATCGTGTGATTTTTGGTGATATTACCAATCCAGCGGATGTCGAAACAGCCTTTCAAAGCCGCGTTGACGTGGTCGTTCATTTTGCTGCCGAGTCCCACGTAGATAAGAGTATCCTAAATCCCGGTGTGTTTGTCCACACCAACGTTGTGGGGACACAATGCCTTCTCGAATATGCCAGAAGGTATGGGGTTCAGAAATTTGTACAAATTTCGACCGACGAAGTATATGGGACCCTCGGACAAACTGGGAATTTTACGGAGGATACGCCACTACAACCGAATAGTCCCTACTCAGCGAGTAAAGCGAGTGCGGATCTGTTGGTCCGTGCTTATCATGAGACGTTTGGGCTACCAGTAAACATCACGCGGTGCTCCAATAACTACGGACCGTATCAATTTCCGGAAAAGCTCATTCCATTAACCATTATCCGGGCGATGAACGGCCAGTCCATCCCCGTGTACGGAGATGGGCTACAGATTCGTGACTGGTTACATGTGGACGATCACTGCCGCGCCATCGACCTGGTCATCCATCATGGAGTTGCCGGTGAAATATATAACATTGGTTGCAATAATGAATGGACAAATATAGATGTCGTCAAGCAAATCCTACACGAGCTCAACCAACCAGATGATTTAATCCATTTTGTGAAGGATCGACCAGGGCACGATCGGCGCTACGCGATGGATGCTAGTAAACTCAAGCGTGACCTCGGTTGGACTCCGTCCATTGGTTTTGAGAAAGGGTTAGCCGACACGGTTCAGTGGTACCTGCATCACGATGCCTGGTGGAAACGAGTTCTCACTGGTGAGTATCGATCATATCTGGCCGTTCAATATGGTGAGAGATTGGATGGTCAGCTATGAAGCTACTATTAACTGGAGCTGGAGGACAGCTTGGAAAGGAAATGATCCATATCTGTGCGGGACAGAGTGACGTTGCACTATGTCCGCTGTCTCGCCATGAACTTGATATTTCGAACCGAGATCACGTCATTCGCACAGTTGCAGACATAAAACCCGATGTCATCCTCAATGCATCTGCTTATACAAAGGTAGACCAGGCCGAGACAGATAGAGAAGCCGCATTTCAAGTGAATGCACTCGGTTCACAATACCTTGCTGAAGCGGCTCGTGATTTCGATTGCAAGCTGTGTCACATCAGTACGGACTACGTATTTGATGGGAAAAGCAACCGACCGTATGAGGAAGACGACCGCACGAATCCAATGACCGTATATGGTCATTCGAAAGCACTCGGCGAGACGTACGTCCGTCAAATCTGCCTCAAACACTTCATCGTGCGAACATCGTGGTTATACAGTGCATACGGATCCAATTTTGTTCACACGATGTTGCGCCTGGGGAACAACCCGGATATCGAAAGCGTGCGAGTGGTGAAAGATCAAACCGGATCACCGACCTGGACATTCGATCTCGCCCGCTGCCTACTACAATTGGTTCGAACGGAAGCCTATGGGACCTATCACGTTTCTAATACTGGATGGACCACATGGTACGAGTTTGCAAAAGAAATTTTCCGGAATGCCCAGATTGACAAGCCTGTGGTCCCTGTCCATACCTCTGAATTCCCTCGACCGGCTCCTCGACCAACCTACTCTGTTCTCAGTTCAAAAAAGCTCATAGAACGGGGATTTCAACCACTCCGGTCTTGGAACGCTGCCTTGACAGCGTATTTCCAGTCTATCAAGGGGGAGTGACCACATGAAAGTCATTGACGAATGTTTGAATGGTGTGAAGTTACTTGAGCCTGTCGTACACAGCGACGACCGCGGTTTTTTCATTGAGAGTTATAGCCAATCTACATTTCATCAGCTTGGTATTTCGTTTCATCCCGTTCAGGACAATCATTCTCTCTCAAAGCAAGCGGGAACCTTGCGAGGCTTACACTTTCAGTTGCCACCGTTTGAGCAGGCAAAATTGGTGCGTGTGCTGCGCGGAGCCATTTATGATGTCGTTGTCGATATCCGTCCCGACTCCTCCACATTTGGACAATGGTACGGTTATCACGTTTCGAGCGACAATCGGTATCTCCTGTTTGTGCCGAACGGTTTTGCGCACGGCTTTTGCACATTGGTTGAGAACACAGAGGTGTTCTATAAGGTTGACGCACCTTATTCGCCCCAGCACGATGCCGGTATTCTCTGGTCAGATCCTAAACTCGGAATCGACTGGCCGCCCGGAGACAAGATTCTTTCAAAGAAAGATTCACTTCTTCCATCCTTCTCTGAATGGCTACAACGCGGAGAATTCTAAATTAATGGGTCATGCATGAGAGGCTTCTTACCACGTATGTATGAGATTATTCCTCTTAGAAAGGAAGCGGTCACCGATGACGCAGGAGAGATCCCCGTTTGCCGATGAACGGAGCGGATTGGAGCAGACGAGTTCATGGGACATTCACGTGAGGGGTGGATACCAGGAACGAAAACCATCAGATCCCATCACAGAACTGCTCAACGAGCATTTGAACAACCTGGATTGATGCACAATTTTTACACAAATTTTCCTCTGCCATGTACAATCATTCAAGAGTCATAAGTATACGGCGGTGACCGCTCGCGTTCGTACATGGAGGGAAAACGGACATGTCGCGTAGTTTGTGCATGGGCAGTATCAACAAGGAGCATGCCCATCTTTTGCAACAGCTCACGCAACGCATTGGATGGAACTTCACGTCCGAGCAGGTCAACATGTTCCTGAGCGTCAAGGGGACTTGGGTTGGACATTGGCTGGAAGATGAACTCGTATCCAGCGCTGCATTGTTTCAATACGGACAGAAACTCTCTTCTTTAGGCATTGTCATGGTAGACCCCAATCATCGCGGAAAGGGCCTCGGTAAACAGGCCGTACAACAGTGTCTGGATGTGGCCGCGCAGACGGGCTCTCCGGTCACGCTCGTTGCGACTGCGGAGGGATACCCATTATACAAAAGATTGGGCTTTCAAACGATGGGTCAGATACACCGGTTCGAGCGAATCCAGACTGAGAACGATGTGCACCCTATCGAAGCTAAAGACATTCTACCGGTTATTGTCAATGATTTGGAAGACCTGACTCTGCTGGACGAAATTGTGATTGGAGCAAACCGTAAGGATGTGTACCGGATACTGTTGCAAAACATCGACCGTGCGTTCAAGATTCGTGACACATGTGGTGATCTGCAGGGCTTTGGCCTGGCTCTCCGCAAACACAACGTACTCGCCGTGGATCCCCTAATGGCCACGAGCCCTGATGTGGCCAGGGGACTTGTGGAGGCCCTGGCGTCGTCCTGGGATGGAATCGTACGAATCGATGTACCAGGCGAACAAACGTGGTTTATGGCACTGCTCAAGGAGCACGGGTTCCAGGAGACGATGGTTTCACCCGTGATGATGATCCACGGAGACCGGTTGCCGGGCCAACGCGAGCAACTGTTCGGGATTGCTGATCCGGCGCTCGGCTAGAACACTGGGAACACCTGCGGCAGAACCTCGCCGATTTTGCCCCGGATGACCACTTCAGCATGCCCATCAATGTAGGTTTCTTCTAGGTTTACAACCGCAATGGGCACCCCCGCTGCGCGCGCGTAGTTCGGCAATTCGGCCACGGGATCCACCATTAACGACGTGCCGAGCACGAGGAACAAATCACACCTCGCGGCAGCTAAGATGGCGCGCTCCAAATGTCGGACCTGCTGTCCGAAGAGCACGGTGTCCGGGTGTAAGACGGCTCTGCACTCGCCCCCTTTCGCGTTCTCCCAACGGCAGGTTGGCACCTCTTGTGCGAGAATGTCGTCCAAGCCGTAACTTTGCATGCAAGCAGGACACTCAGCCTTGCGGACGCTGCCGTGCAGTTCAAACACGGTGGTGCTTCCGGCGAGCTGGTGCAGTCCATCCACGTTCTGCGTGAACACCGCCACTTGCTTGCCCATGCGTTCTAACGCCGCAAGTGCGCGATGACCGGCGTTGGGCTCCGCCCTTAAATACTCCGGGCGCATGAACACCTGTTTAAACTTCGGCCAAAACGCTTGTGGAAAGCGTCGCAGATACGAATCCGACATCGCATGCACCAACGCTTCGTCCTGCCATACGCCTGCGTCTGAGCGAAAGTCGGGAATCCCGGATTCCGTGCTCATCCCAGCCCCCGTCAGGACGACGATGTTTGAAGCGTTTTCAATCAATTTCTGGAAAACCGACATGGATTGCGCTGTCATAGCTGTTCTCCTCACGCCCGCCGAACCAATCTAGCGAAATTTTCAAATCGATTGAGTAAAGAGAAACCTAATGAAACCATACCACACCACGCAGCATTTTTGTCAGATACTTTCGACGAGCGCCCCCTCCTCGCGGTACAATGTACGCAGCAGAAACACCGGTGTACAGGGGGATGGAGAATGACGCGGATCATCTTGCGGGACGGCAAAGTGGCGGAGTTGCGGCGAGCGAAGAAGGACGCGGAAGATCATGCGCTGGTCAAAGCGCTCTTCAACCGAGCCTCCGCGGATAGTTTGTACTTTCGGTTTTTCCACACCGTCCGCGAAGTGAGTGATTCCGTGATTGATGACATGCTCGGCGGAAACGGAAAAGATCAGTTGTCTTTGCTGTGCTTGGCCGGAGACAAGGCGCTCGGGATTGGTACGTACGTCAGGGTGAGCGAGGATACCGCGGAAGTGGCGTTCCTCGTCGACGACGAACTGCACGGCAAGGGGTTTGGCACCCTGCTCCTGGAACACCTCGCCCAGGAAGCGTGGCACTACGGATTCAAGCAGTTTGAAGCGTTCGTCATCGACGGAAATTACAAGATGCTGCAGGTCTTCCGCTCGAGCGGCTACGAGCTGCGCCAAACCAGCGAAACCGGCAACATGCACCTCGTCCTCCCGTTGACGCACACGGATCGCGTCCGCTCTCTGCGAGCGAGCCGCGAGAAGTTGGCCACACAGGCATCGCTGACGCCGTTCTTTACTCCGAAATCTGTGGCGGTGATTGGTGCCTCGCGCGATCCGCACGGACTCGGCCACCTGGTCTTCCGCAACATCCTGAACGGCGGCTTCCAAGGTACCGTGTACCCCATCAACCCGAGTGCACAGACCGTGGCGTCGGTCCGCGCCTACGCCACGCTCAAGGACCTGCCCGAGCCCATCGACTTGGCCGTCATCGTGGTGCCTGCGTCGGAAGTGCTGGATGTGGTCGACCAGTGCGTGGAAGCGCAGGTAGGCGCCGTGATGATTCTCAGCGCCGGTTTCGCCGAGCGCGGTGCCGAAGGCGCACAGCTGCAACAGGAGGTGGTGCGCCGCCTGCGCCACGGTGGCTGCCGCTTAATCGGTCCCAACTCCCTCGGTCTTGTCAACACGGTGTCGGATGTGCAGCTGAATGCGAGTTTTGCCAGTCACATTCCATCCACACAGGGGCTGTCCATCGCCAGCCAATCTGGTGCGCTTGGCATTGCCATCCTCGAGTACGCCAGCCGCATTGGCGTTGGCGTGACGCACTTTGTGAGCATGGGCAACAAGGCGGACGTCTCCAGCAACGACCTGATTCAATACTGGGAAGACGATCCCGCCACCCGCTTGATAGCCTTGTACATCGAATCGTTCGGCAACCCGCGCAAGTTCTCGAGACTGGCTCGGCGCATCACGCGGAAGAAGCCCATCCTGGTGGTAAAAGGTGCGCAGTCGCCACTGACCCGCAGCATCTCGGGCACGGCAATGATGCCGTCCTCCGCCTCCGAGGGCGTGGTAGACGCGCTGTTTCAACAGACCGGCGTCATTCGCCTCGACACCTTGCAGGAGATGTTCGACGTGGCCGCATTGCTGGCCAACCAACCGTTGCCGCGCGGACGCCGCGTCGCGATTGTGACCAACTCCGCGGGGGGTGCTGTCATCACCGCCGACGCACTGCTGAAGGAGCACCTGAATTTCGTGCACCCCGTGATTGACCTTGGCTTCAACGCGCTGGCCGAAGGCTACCGTGAAGTCCTCCCGCAAGTCTTGCGAGACGACACCGTAGACACGGTGGTGGTTTTGTATGTGCCCGTCGGTGTCTCAGACCAGGACGCCATCGTCACTGCGATTGCCGAAGCTGTGGACGAAGTAGCGAGCGAGGGCATTGAGCACAAGCCGATTGTCGCCAACTTCCTGACCACCGGAGACTATCTCGTGCACTACATTCACACCAAGACTCAGCGGATTCCGGTCTACCCGTTTCCTGAACAGGCCGTCCGCGCGCTGGCTAAGGTGAACGCCTACGCAGACTACCTCGCCAGAGACCGCGGACACATTCCAGACTTGGCGGGTGCGGACGCCGAACACGCGCGAGCCATCGTTCGCAAGTTCTTGACTGGGGGTCCGCTCCCTGCAGAGGTATGTGACGACGTACTGGTGGCCATGGGCGTGGAAAATACAGAACTGGCGGCACCGGAGGTGCGTGCGAAAGTACGGATTGACATCACACCGGATCCCCTCTTTGGCCCGGTCATGCGAGTAGCCCGTTACTTTGAAGGGATGGCTGATGACGATACGCTCCCTCTCCAATCGGTACTGCGGATCACACCCCTCACCAACGTCGACGCGTCGGGCGCCGTGGAGCACGTCGCGGAATGGTTCCGCGTAAAGGCGGATCCAGAATTGACGGGTTTGACAGACCTGTTGTTACGGCTGTCCCTGCTGGTGGAAGAGGTCCCGGAAATCACTGAGGTGACCCTGCCCTGTGTGAAAATTGGCGGCGCCGGATATCACTTTGAACAGATTGCGATTCATGTGGCCGATGAGGAATGAACGTGAATCGCGATGGTGTTGGGATGCAAATTCCTGAATACAATCGTCATGTCTTGCATTTGACGTCCGCCAGGGGCGGCGGAACAGGGGGACCCCGACATGAAGAAAAGAATCGCTATCTTGGGATGTGGCACAACAGGCATTCACTTGACCTACGAATTGCTCAGCGAGCGACGATACGATGTGACCATCTTTACTCCTCAATCGAGTGAAGAAGTCCGTTCAGGAAGAATTCGCTCGACTCAGGTTCATTTTTCATCGACCATCGCCAGAGAGCATCGTTATCACATGCCAGAATGGCCGAATGCACAAGAACTACATGCGGTTCATGTTTCCGTCGGCGGACATACGCTCTTTGCCGGTCCGCTGGATAAACCGGCTTACTCCGTGGATCAGCGCTTGTACTTCTCTAAGTGTATGCACCATCTGGAACGACAAGGGGTACGCTTTGTTTACGACAAGGTGTCTTTCGATGACCTTTCGCGACTGGTTGAGCAGTTTGATTTAGTTGTAGATTGCACCGGGCGTGCCGGTCCCGTGGCTCCATTTCCGCTAGATTCCTCCCTGTCGCCACTTTCGTCCCCACTTCGCAAGTGCAACGTTGGATACTTCCTCGGCGTGAAAACTGCAGAACCCATAGGCATCATCGCTCATATCATTCCTGGAGAAGGTGAACTGTTTGAAATTCCAGCGCTGACCGAACGCGGACCCGTAACGATATTATTTGTTGAGGCGATTCCTGGGAGAAAGCTGGATGTCTTTGATAAAACCCAAAATGCCCATGATTTCTGCTCCATCATATTGAACCTGACAGAATCTTTTTTTCCAGAAATACGTGAGAGAATCAATGTGTCACAGTTCCGTTTGTGTGACGAGCTCGCCTACTTGCGTGTCGCGATTCGGCCGAAAGTACATACTCCTTACTGTACAGTGAATGGTAAATGGGTCGTTGGTTGCGGAGACAGTGTGGTTTTAAATGATCCGATTACCGGACAAGGAGACAACACATGCTCTTACATGACCGAAGCACTCTTTTTTGCATTAATGGAAGATATCGATTCAACATGGGACGAATCGACGTTTCAAAGATATTGGGACACGACGAAACCTTATGTAAGACACGTGGTCGGTTGGAGTCACGCGATGATGCAGCCATTGCCGAAGCCCATCCTAGATATGATCATGAAAGGCAGTGAAAATCCCGCCGTTGCAAGGCGCATTGCCAACTGGTTTCGCATTCCTTCCTCCGCGTACAATGATTTTTTCCACGAAAATGACATGCATCAAAACACGTGGGGCGAAAAGTAAAAACGCCCTCGAAATGAACGACACCCCCCTGTGAATCGCTCTCTGGGGGTGTCGTCGAATGACGGCATTCATCAGTGCTGTGATTTTTGTGGCTCAACCAAACTGCCACACACTGTGGCTGAGGCTACCGTAGCGATAGCTGCGATGCAATAAGGTGGCCTTGCGTGCATCATCCGCCGCGCCCATGGCATAGAAAATCGGAATGAAATGCTCATTGCCATAAGCGGGCACTGCGAGCCTTGCGTTGGGCGCTGTGGATTCATACTTGAACAGTGCATCCAAATCCCAAGTCTTCAAGTGCCGTTCCAACCACTCGTCGAAACCAAGCGCCCATTCGTGAACGACATTTTCCCGCCATTCTAAGGCGCGCAAATTGTGAACCGTACCGCCACTGCCGATGATGAGCACGTCTTTTTCCCGTAACGCAGACAAAGCCTTTCCGATGCTGTACTGGTCTTCGGGTTGAAGACGTGGATTGACCGACATCGCAACGACGGGAATGTCGGCATTCGGGTACAACAACCGCAGCACAACCCAAGCCCCGTGATCCAATCCTCGATTCGTTTCAACTTCGAAAGGTATCTCGTATTTCCTAAATAATTCCTCAATGTCGTGCGCAATCGTCTGACTGCCCTTTGCTGGATATTGAATTTGATACAGGGCGTCCGGAAACCCACCAAAATCATGGATGGTCTGATACTCGTCGATTTCGCTGACCTTCTGAGTCGCAGACTCCCAGTGGGCAGAAAACAATACCACGGCTTTGGGCTGCGGCAAGGTTTGACCCAATTGACCCAAAAACTGCGTATACTCATTGTCCTCTATGGCAAGAAGCGGCGCCCCGTGGGCAATGAAGAACGACGGAATCATCTGCACTCACCATCCCTTCGATTACCCTAGATGGATGGAATACGCACCTGGCCCCACAAGTGCAACGCCAATCGCCACCGCAATGAGAATCAGGTTGTATTCAAAACCATTCTGTGTCACCCAGTAACCATTCTTCCCATGAACCGTAAAAATTGCGACCAACATGGTCAACACAATCAGTGCAGCGGCAATCGGAAGCCACAATCCGGCAGCAAACAGAAGCCCACCGACGATTTCTGACAACGCGGCCAAGAACGCCATCAACATGCCAGGCTTGATCCCTATGGATTCGAGCCATCCCGCGGTTCCCTTAAGACCGTGTCCCCCAAACCAACCAAACATCTTCTGCGCGCCATGTCCTGCAAATGTGAGACCGACAACGAGACGAATGAGCAACAAACCAACATTCATCGATGTTCACCTTCCACCTCTTATGATTTACTTAAGATTTGTAAGTTCAACTCACGAGTATTACCATACTATAGCCACTTACTATTTGTCAATACCTATGCAATGGTTAGTTTTGTTGGACGCGTCATAGACAACGTTTAATCATTGGACGCATCAGCAGGTGGAATAACAAGAAAAGGAGCAGCACATGTGCGCTGCTCCTGGATTGTCTTTGTGAGCCTATCAATGGAACGGCCTTTTTAGGACTCAAACGGTGTTCTAGACCTCAAGACGCCCGTGATGAAAACGTTACGCCTCAACTCGTTCAATGATGGTCGCCAGACCTTGGCCGACGCCTACGCAGAGCGTTGCCAAGCCGTAGCGTGCGTTGGTGCGTTGCAGTTGCCGCGCCAGTGTACCGACGATGCGAGCGCCCGAGCAACCCAGTGGGTGTCCGAGTGCGATGGCCCCACCATTTGGGTTTACCTTCGGCGGATCAATTCCAAGTTCCCGAACGCAAGCGAGCGACTGGGATGCGAACGCTTCGTTCAGCTCCACCCAATCCAGGTCGGATATTTGCAATCCCGCCAGTTTCAACGCTTTTCTCGTCGCGTACACTGGCCCAATACCCATGATGCGCGGACTGACCCCTGCAGAAGCGGACACGACGTAACGCGCCAACGGCTTCAATCCCAGTTCCCGTCCCTTTTCTTCAGAGACGAGTAAGAGCGCTGCCGCACCATCGTTGATACCCGAGGAATTCCCGGCTGTGACCGATCCGCCCTCTCGGAATGCTGGACGCAGCTTCGCTAGAGATTCGAGCGTCGTCTGCGGACGCAGATGCTCGTCTTCAGTCACGACCGTTTCACTTTTCTTGTCCCGAACCGTCACAGGGACGATTTCTTCGGCGAAGATCCCCTTGTCCTTCGCTGCCGCCGCTTTCCGTTGGCTGTCCAAAGCGAATGCATCTTGATCTTCACGCGATATCTTGAACTGTTCAGCGACGTTTTCGGCGGTCTCACCCATACTCTCCAGCGGATAAGGGAAGTTCGGATTGGCCATGCGCCAGCCGAGTGTCGTGTCCCACATGGTTTGGTTGCCGCGTACATATTCCACCTCTGGCTTTGGCAGCACGAGTGGAGCGCGCGTCATGCTCTCCACGCCTCCGGCCACCGCAACATCCATCTCGCCCAGCGCAATGGCCCGCGCTGCTTGTGTAACCGCTTCCAAGCCAGACGCACACAATCGGTTCACAGTGACGCCCGGAACATGTTCGGGCAAGCCGGCGAGCAACAGCGACATGCGCGCCACATTGCGGTTATCTTCTCCTGCCTGATTCGCACAACCCATAAAGACTTCTTCCACCAGCCCCGGATCTACCCCTGCACGCCGAACAACCTCGCCAATGACCAGAGCACCTAAGTCATCCGGACGGACCCGCTTCAATGCGCCACCCTGTCGGCCAATCGGCGTCCGAACGTACTCCACCAACCAAACGTTTCTCGCCATCCAGATCTCCCCTTGTTGATTCCTATTTCAGATCATATCCTTGCACGAGCTATCATCTTCTGCGAGGTTCACACAAAAAGCCAAGCCCTCGTATCAAGAATACTCTCGAATATCGCTTTTTTCAAAATAGATATTGCATGAATCCATAGATCTCCGATAATATTGAAGCAACTCTACTGTAAAGCGTTTTCATAAAGGGTTTTGGGCAGCGGACGGATTGTTCTTTTGTTGCCCCAGAGGTGCCCCAGCGCATCTGGAAAAGCAGCGAAAGTCAAGCGATCTGTCATCCGTATAGGCTCGACATGTCAAACGGTGTCGAGGTGGTTCGCGATGATGAGGTGCGCTTGGCTTTTTGGTCTGTGTTCAAACACCAAATGAAAACGTTGACTACATTCATTTCGATTGGAGGATTTTCCTTGTTGCGCGGGCTGACCAACGTATTTGTGCGGTACACCCAGAGATTCATGCCAGACCCGTTCCTGTTTGTTGCAGTCCTGACGGGCATCGTCATCATTCTTGACTTCATTTTCGTAAAAGGTACAACGTTTAACGGTCTGGTCAACAAATGGTTCACCGGTGTCTGGGGCGGCGGCATTTTCACATTTGCCCTGCAGATGATTTTAATTCTCGTCACCGGCTACACATTGGCAGAGTCTCCGCCGATTCGCCGCGGACTCGTGTGGCTGGCGGGAAAGCCGAAGAATCAAACACAGGCCGCCATTCTCATCTTTCTGGTTGGCGGCATTGCCTCCATCCTCAACTGGGGACTGGGGCTCGTCATTGGTACACTGTTGGCCAAGCAAGTGGCGAAGCGCCTGCAAAAGGTGAATTTCGGATTTCTGGTCGCTGCCGCCTACATGGGATTCATTACTTGGGCGTCCGGTTTGTCCAGTTCGATTGCGCTGGTGGACACGGGAAAAGATCCTGTCGTCAACATCATCTATGCGCAGACGCATCAACTCGTGCCACTGGCAAAGACAATTTATGAACCTTACAACTGGGTTCCCGTCCTGCTGATTTTGATTGTCGTCCCGTTCATTCTCAAGTGGATTTCGCCAACGGAGACCACGGACATCAATCCGGAAGCCCTGGAGGACCCTGTGTTACCAGAGGTTCCGGTGCACAAAACACTGGCAACGCGGCTGGAAAACGCCTGGATTGTGAACGTGTTATTTGCCTTCTTCGGCCTATATGAGTTCTTCTTTGTCATGCACGCCACGGTGAATTTAAGTTCCGTCATCATGTTGTTCACAGTGGTCGGAATGCTGTTGCACTGGACACCCATCCGTTTCATTCAGGCGTTTAACAACGCAGCAAAGGCTTCCGGTCCACTGATTCTTCAGTATCCACTGTACGGTGGGTTGATGGCGCTCATGACGTTCTCTCCCGCGAAAGGCCAGGAGTCGTTGGCAACCATGTTGGCGCTCGCGCTCGTTCACGGATCCACACAGTATACCCTGCCGTTTATGAACTTTATTGGGTCGCTCATCATCACCCTGTTTGTTCCGTCAGGGGGCGGTCACTGGACGGTTCAAGGTCCGATTGCCATCCAGGCTGCCACACAATTCTCCAACTCAGCCGCGTACCTCGGAAAAGTGTCCATGGCTGTGGCAATGGGGGAAGAAGTGGCAAACATGGTGCAACCGTTCTGGGTCCTCCCACTGCTTGCCATCGCGCGTCTCAGCATTCGCGATGTGATGGGGTACTGTGTCATCGTGCTGATTGCAGGCATCCTCATCTTCGGTGCTGCACTGCTCCTGATACCCGCCATTTAATCGGTACTGCAAAGACCCGAGGTGCACGACACGTGATGCCTCGGGTTTACTATTTCATCTCGACGCCACTTGGCGGCCTCTCCATTTCGTTCACATCTCTGTTTGGTATACAATCAATGCTACATGGAGAATCCCAACAGAATGACAGGAACCAGCGTGAATCGTAGGAGAGGAAAGTATGACGAACTTCTCGGATACATATGACGTCATCATTGTGGGCGCAGGCCCGAGCGGAAGCACATTGGGAAGAAAGTTGTCGCAACAGGGACTGAAAGTTCTCCTTTTGGACAAGTCTACCTTTCCCCGCTACAAAGTGTGCGGTGGAGGGCTCACGCTTCGCGCTGCCAAGCAACTGGACATCGACGTCAGTCCAGTCATCCACGATAAGATTTCCGCCATGGAGTTGTGCTGCAACGGCCAGCTCCATCACACGTTCACGAAGGACACGCCGTTTATCTATATGGTCATGCGCGATGAATTCGACATGCTGCTCCTCCAGGCTGCAATAGATGCGGGTGTCGACTTCCGTCCAGCGAGTCACGTGACAAAGGTGGAGTGTTGCGACACTGAAGTATCGGTGCAGACGCAGTCGGACGTCTACCGCGGCCGTTATGTGGTAGGAGCAGACGGGGTGAACAGTCCCACAGCGAAGCATCTCGGGCTCATGACGAACAAAGAGAAAATCCTGGCGCTCGAATACGAAATGAAAGTGGACGACGCGCTGCTGGAACGATTCAGAGGGACGGTCGCCATTGATTACGGCTTCATTGACGAGGGATACGCCTGGGTGTTTCCAAAGCGAGATCATTTGTCAGTGGGCATTGGATTAGGCACGCGAGACGGCAGGTTTCTTCAGGAAAAGCTGATGGAATACCTCGCACGCGAACAGATTCACGGCGAGTTTTTGAGCGAAAAGGGGTTCTTTCTGTCCGTCGGCGGCTCCGACAACACAATCGCCAGAGGCAGGGCCGCGCTGATTGGCGACGCAGCGGGCCTGGTGGATCCGCTCATGGGTGAAGGCATCTTCTACGCCCTGCGGAGCGCCAACATTCTCGCGGATGTGTTGCTGCAAGCAGCCCGTGACAATGAAGACCATCCGTTTGGCGAATACCAGCGGCGGATTGAACAGGAAATCCTGCTCGAAATGCGCCTGTTTCGGCGCGCGTCGAAAATCTTCCACGCTATGCCAAAACAGATTCACAAGGTGTTCATCGCGCATCCTGGCATTGTTCATCATGCGTTTCGCGTCATTGCCGGCGAATCGTCGTTCCAGGACTTTTACAACAAGTATCGCAGTAGCAACTTCATGATGAAAGCCATTTCGGGGCTCGCGGTGCGAATGATGGGAAAGCCGTAATGCGCTCTGGCAGAGCGAGTCCTGAACAGCCCCCTGATTTTTTGACAAAGGTAAGACCCAGTTCGCGGATGTGCGGATGGTCGTCGACAATCCGGATTGTCGGCATGCGAGACCTACGCCTCCTTTTGCATCTGCAGCTGCTGTCGTGCGAATTCACGGTAGACGGGGTGGCTCCGGACCAGCCCCTCGTGGGTTCCCCGTCCCGTAATCACGCCTTTTTCGATAAATACAATGGCATCCGCATCCACCACCGTGGAGAGGCGGTGAGCAATGACAAGTGTCGTTCTCCCTTTCATCAGGTTTTTGAGCGCCTCTTGGACACTTCGCTCCGATTGGCTATCGAGGCTGGAGGTCGCCTCGTCGAGCATGAGAATTTGTGGATTGCGCAGCAGCGCGCGAGCGATGGCGATGCGCTGTCGTTGTCCACCGGACAGTTTGACGCCTCGCTCTCCGACTTCTGTATCCACGCCCTCCGGCAGTCGATGGATAAATTCCGCTGCGTACGCCATGTCCAGCACGCGCTCGATGTCTTCATCCGTAACGTCTCTGTCGATGCCGTAGCAGATGTTTTCGCGAATCGTTCCCGCGAAGAGTGGGCTTTCTTGCGAAACGTAGCCAATCTGGCTCCGCCACGACTGCAGGGAGAATTCCTCAATCGGCGTTGTCCCCATCCGAATCATGCCTGAATCCGGGAGATAAAACCGTTCCAACAGGGAAAACAGCGTGGTTTTCCCGCTGCCGCTCGGCCCGACAATGGCGGTCACTTTTCCAGGTTCGATGGTTAGGCTCACGTCCTTCAAGACGTTCTCTCCCGGTTTGTAGGCAAACGTCACGTGTTCTACGAAGATGGGCAAGTTCGCGTTTTTTAGCCTCCGGCCCACCGTGGTGTCTTCTTCCGATTGTTCAAGCGTCGCAATCATCCGCTCCGTCGCCCCGATGGCTTTCTGCAGCTGTGTGAAAAAATTGGTGAACGCAGTCATCGGCATCACGATTTGAAACAGGTACAAAATGAACGCCACCAAGTCTCCGGCGGACAGTGCCCCAGACGACACTTCCACGCCGCCGTAACCGATGATGACCACGAGGATGGCCATCAGCACCAGGAACATCAGCGGCCCAACCAAAGCCGACACTCTGGCTTCCCTCAGTCCGTAGCGAAACAAGTTGCGGATTTTCTCGTGTCCCTTCCCGTACTCCACCGCCTCGGCATTGGAAGCTTTCACCAATCGCACTTCGGACAACACTTGCGTGAGGAAGGCGGTAAAGTGCGCCGTCTCGTCTTGGAGCCCTTTCGAGATCTTAAACATCTGGCGCCCCAACGGGATGAGAATGGCGAGACCGGCTGGCACCGCGAGGAGCATAATCAGTGTCATTTTCCAATCCATATACAACAAAATGCTCACCGCGCCGACGACAGAGATCACGCCTGTGCAAAACTGCGGCAGGTGCTCGGTGATGAGCGCCTTGACCACCGCAGTGTCATTCGTCATGCGGCTCACGGTTTCCCCCGTGCGGTGTCCGTCGTAGTACGGCACCGGCAGCACGAGCAATTTTTTCCACAATCGATCCCGCAAAGCAGCCACAATACCCTGCCCCACGCGATTCAACAGGTAGATGGACACCCCGTTGGAGACCGCCTGCCCGAGCAATACACCTGCAAACACTACGATTTGGAGGGGGCTGATGGAAGCGAGCGAGAATCCATTCACAAGCGACTTGGTGAACAACGGAATGAGCAGACCCACCACCGTTGTCAATACGCTCATAGTCATGGCGATGCCAAGCATCAGCTTGGACGGTTTGGTTTGCTGAATCAGGCGCATAAACTGACGCCAGTTGCCTGCTCTCCGTACGCTTTTCACTGCCATATCTAACCCTCGCTATGAACTGTGTTCTGTACTAGGACTGCGTCCCCATCCGCCTTCGCTTCAACGTTCATTCTGGTATCCGCACCGCGTGTGCGAACGGTCTGGATGGACTCGGTTTGCTCTTCGCCATTTGGTTTCCACATCCTTTCTCATCCGTGGAAACCATACAATCCGTTTATGAACTGAATATGAACAAGTGAGATTCCACACAACATTTCATGGCTCGATAAAAATAAGGGAGCAGGTTGCGATGCGCCCTGCTCCCTCAAACAATGTTCCTCTATCGTCCGTTCAACCCGTCATCCGTCCGTCGATTTGCTCCTTCGCGTGGCATATGGTCCAGTCTGAAAGCTCTTTCCTACATGACGTTCTCACAGTGTCGCCGCACCGACCGCCGGAACCGTCCGCGCAGATTTGTGAACGACATTGAGCGAATACGCCATATAGATGATGATGAGAAACCAAAACGGTGTGAAGAAGACAAATAGCGTCCACCATGGACTCATTTTGAACGCCTGAAAGAACAGAATGGTCCAGTACACGATGAATCCCAGATTTACTACAGGTACAAACACCCACAACACGTTCCACGGGCTCTTACCGATGATTTTGTATAACGGAAGCAGTTGTAAAATCGGAAAAAACGCCAGAAACATATTGTTCACGCCGGCCTTTTCATACACACACGAGTACGTATAGGACATAAACATGTACAGCGCAATGCTTAGGCTGACAAACAGTCCCATGTCGGTACCTCCTCGATTGTGTGACTTTTTTGTTAATTTTAAATGAACTTTCTGTGAATAGCAATGGGTTCACGTCTAATTATCTGAATATTTTCATCACAATGAGTGACCGATGGTGTGATAATCGGCGGCCACAACACGATTGGACAGCACTCCAAACATTCAGGGCGAGAGACGGCGAGACGCGAAGTGCCGCAAGAGGAGTAAAACAGAGTAAAAAAGGGGGACAGCCAGTCGATGAACAACCCGATGTCCCCACGCCTGAAGTAGATTCGATTAGTGATCTGTTTCGCAGAATAAAACCTGGGATACGTGGTCCGTGTGCGGATCAAAATATACCTTGACAAAAACGCCAAACTCTCTTTTTCCGTCTTTTACCCAAAACTTAAAGGTCTCTTTCACGTAAGTCGGTGAATACGTCGTACGTCCTACGTGCAGGTAATCCACAATGGCATCATGGGGATAACGTTTTTGTGCTTGTGCCAATGCGTACCTTCCCCACTTCATATAGGGCTGCACCCGTTCTGACACATGGGCCAGGGTGGGCTGTGCGTGGTGAACGACTGGAGTGCCCCAGATGCCAAAAAACGTAGCCAGAAGGAATGTGAGCACCGGATAACCTCCTATTGCTATATTGTCGAAGGTATTATTCACACCTGCATCGTGCTTCATGCTATCGGGAAACAGGGTTTGATGACATCGGGACAAGAGGATGCGTGTCTCTCACAGATTCATTCGCCACTGCTCCACATTCATCTGGAACAGAATGGAATATGTAGATTATGTGGAGTTCATTGATCATGCGAGATTGCCTACGTATCATGTGAAATTGGTGATCTACATGAAAATGAACATCGGCGTCAAACGCTGGACCAATCATTTTGTCGTCATCTCCACCTTGTTAATCGTAAAATTCGCGCTCATTCGCTATCTGTTGTTCGATGACGCGAATTTGGTACGTGACGTTTTCGTGGAAGCAGGCGGCATTTTGTTGCTCTCATCACTGATTGAACTGCTGTTTGGCCGCAATCGCTGGGTGGGCGTTGTCTACTTCATTTACAACGCGCTATGTTCAGCGTTCTTGTTTTCATTGGTGATGTACTTTAACGCGTTTTCTCGAATCTACACGTATCACGCACTCACGGAAATTCGCATGCTCGGGTCCGTTACGGATAGCGGAACCATGGGGATGCTGTTTCACCCCTGGTACCTCGTCCTATTCCTGGACCTTCCAGTGATTCTCGTGCTGGCCGTCTTGCGTAAATACGGCATCCGAAACTTGCAGATATCCCGCAAGAAGATGTGTATCGTCGCTGTCGCGGGCATTGCGTTGTCCTTAATCAACATGGCTCGAGGGTATGAGTATGCGAACGATGTGACGGCCTTCGCGGACGACGCAGGGATTCTGAATGCAGAAGCGTTTCAGGTCTACGAAAGCCAAAAGCAGTCCGATATTAACCCACGTCAAATCACACAAGCGAGCATTGACAGGTTAAAGGGGATATCTGAGCCCGCACATCCCAAGTATTTTGGGATTGCCAAGGGTAAAAATCTGATCATCATTCAGATGGAGTCTATCCCGAACTTTGTCATCGGTGCCAAAGTGGGCGGAGTCGAAGTGACCCCCACGCTAAACTCATTGGCCAAAAGTGAACTGTACTTCAGGAATTGGACCACGGAAATTGGGCAGGGACACACGTCCGACGCGGAAATCATTACAAATACGTCGTTGTATCCCTTGGAAGAAGGAAGTTTGTTTCAGGCAGACCCTACCAAGAACTTTCCTAGCTTGCCGAAGTTATTAAACAAGGCGGGCTACAAGACGATGGCACTTCACACTAATGACATCAAGTTCTACAACCGCTATGTCGTGTATCCGTCCCTTGGCTTCCAAACCTATTACGATATGAAGTATTTCGGAACGGAGGACCAAATCTCGTACGCGGCTTCGGACGACGTGTTGTTCAAAAAGAGTCTGCCGTTGTTTCAGCAACAGCAAAAAAAGGGGCAACCGTTCTACGCCTTCATGGTTACACTATCGTCTCACGAGCCGTTCGACCTTCCGGCGAAGTATCAAACCTTGCCGATGACGAACGCCGTAAAGGGAACCGAAGTCGGCAAGTTCCTCAGCGCCGCACACTATGCGGACGCAGCGCTGGGCCGTTTCATCGACAATCTCAAAAAGGACGGCTTGTGGAACAACTCGGTCGTTGTCATCTACGGTGACCATTTCCCGTTTACCGACCAATGGTATCAGAAAAACCCGGCGGAACAGAGCGCATTCACGTCGGCAGTGGGTCACCCGGAAGATATTGTTGACATGTACAACATCGCAGGTATCATGCACGTACCCGGGATGAAACATCAAGTGATTGACATGCCCGGTGGTGAAATTGACACGCTGCCCACGGTGGCCAACCTTCTGGGGATCAAACTCAACCAAATTCACTTCGGGGAAGACGTTCTGAATCAGTCGTACAACCTGTTAGGTTTCCGCTACTATGAACCTGATGGTACGTTCGAGGACAATCACGTGTTGTATAACCCGACGACCAAAATTGCTGTGGACGTTGACACTCGAAACATGGTGCCCACAACGCCGGATATCGAGAAAAGGTCAGAAGACATCGCGAAACTTGAAGCCATGTCCAGCGTCTACCTGGAACATTTGCCGGATAGGCAATAGATACGGATTGTGTTTCCCACCAAAGGTCGCAAGGTGACCTGCATAACATTGAATATCATGTGACCCCTCAATGCACAGATCAGCCCGCACCACAGTGTACGTGGAGCGGGCTGATTGCCATTTCCCAAAGGATGACTATCGACGCCGATTATTTTTTAAGCTGTTGAGTCCAATTCACCAAATTCGTCATTAATTGTTTCAACAAGTCTTGCGCCATCTGGTCAGTTAGGTTTCCTTCATCATCAAATTTCGTATGTGCCTGAGCCACCAGTACCATCGGTTGATTCACTACGTACATGTTCAGAACAGACAGAACCTGACGCAGGTGAAGTTGTGCCTCCACCGTACCAAACCCGCCGATGGTTGCCCCAATCGTCGCAACTGGTTTTCCGTTTAGAGAGTTTTGTCCTGCCGGACGTGTCAGCCAATCGATTGCATTTTTCAATACACCTGGAATCGAAAAATTATATTCCGGTGTGCTGATAACCAACGCATCGGCAGATTCTATTGCACTTTTTAAGTTCGCCACGACCTCCGGCAGTGGGTCTTCGTTATCCTGATTAAATAACGGAATGCCGGAAATGTCAGCGATTGAAAACTGAACCTGATCTGCAAGTAACTTACCCGCCGCTTGGAGCAACAGTTTATTGTAAGAATGTTGCCGAAGACTGCCACAAATCCCTATGACCTTCAGTGATTGGTTCATATCCATGTCCTCCCCTTGTTTTACGCTTAGAATAGCACATAAGATTTCCATCTCCTTTGCAAAAATGCAAAGGGCAACGCCAAATCAGCGGAGAATATCACGAAAGCTTGCTGTTTCTCATCGTTGGTGCCACGCCAGATATTCTTTGTCATGTGCCCACGCTCATTTGACCTGGTCATTTGTCAAACAGTTGTGTCATGGGTTTTCTCCAATTGATCTTCGTACTTATCGACATACAACTTGTTTTTCGAGGTGAGGACCGCGTATGCGACGTCCTTCGTGTCAACCACTCCACGTCGTTCTAGTTCTGACATCAACCAACTTCGTTTCACGTTGCCATGGACAAGATTTTCCTCAATCACACTGCCATCAATGATCAACTCAACCGGGAGACGTTCCTTCTGGACCTTACCTTTCTGAAAGTCACCTAAAGTTAAGGGGCGAGCTTCGGGTTTCAAAAGAATACTTAGCTTTCCATTTGTCTCCAAAAACGCTTGTTGTATGGTATCGATTTCAAAAATATTTCGTAAACGGAGTTGCTGTATTAATGATTCCAATTTCAATTGAGATTTTTCCAATTCACCTTCGAGAATTTTTCCGTCGCGAATCAATTCGATGGAATGCCCGGCAATCCATTTACTGATCAGCCGATTTTTCAGCGAAATAAACGATGCGAGGAAAGTAATGAGGGTAAATATGGCGATTCCGAGAATCAGGTCACCAAGGCTAACATTATGATCTAGAACGATGGCACCTGTCAAAGAACCCAGTGTAATGTTGGCTACGAAGTTAAAGTAAGTCATTCGCGCAATCATCTGTTTTCCCAACAGACGAACAGCAGCCAACATGAGAACAAAGGCCAATGCTGTTCGAAGGATGATATCTACAAAGTCCAATTCCATGGTTTCGACCTCATGTTCAAACGAATTCATCAGGCTTATTGTGCCCACCGACCATGAAAAATTGTATTTGAATTCACGTTGACGAGGATGAACGCATCGGAGGAATACGCCGCTATCGTGAACCGCCTCATCTCTCGTTATCACTCTTGATGGAGGAAGAATCCACGACGCCTAAGTGGATGCAACCGGACTTCAGCGATATCAAGGTTGGGACCGGGACGCTTGGAATTTATGTAAACGGAAAACTCGTCAAACGTGTGAATGGCATTGTGGCCGTAGATCCAGCCTCACACAAAGCAACGACGTTTATGCCATTTGGTACGTGATGCAGATCTTGAATGACCTGTATATCCAATCTAGCTGGGAAAATGGTACGACATGGAATATGTGGACGGATAACAACATGGTCGATTACACCCCAGAGGAAAACGTAATCTCAGTCGATGAATACCTGTCCAACTTAGACGCATCTGACGATTACGACGGACTGGTGGCATACTTGTACGCCACAGGGAATGTGACGTACAACGGTGCAAACACAATTGACAGCGTATACCTAGGTGGATGGTCGCAGTACGCCAAGAGTGAAGTACATATCATTGTGTAAAAAAGGCTCGGTGTCGTAAGTAGCAAAATGAGCCATTTCGTCCCTCTTCGGTAGAATGGAATTTGGCCAAACCCATTCACGAGGAGGAGAACGAACAATGGCTCTTTATCAGATTAACCTAGATGACGCGCTTTTGCACGGGCTCTTTCAACAAGACGGGGGTGTAGCCCGACTTCTTGAACAGGTTTTGAACCAGATCTTGCAAGCTCAAGTCGCGGAGCAGATTCAAGCCGCTCCATACGAGAGAACCGAAGAACGCCAGGGCTATCGCAATGGTACCT
>NZ_AXAR01000007.1 GCF_000472905.1 Alicyclobacillus pomorum DSM 14955
ACTTCACTCTTGCTGATTCCTCCGATACCCAGCGACTCTACAAGTTCGTCCACTTTACGGGTGCTCACACCATGCACATAGGCTTCCTGAATAACATTGAGCAATGCTTTCTCCGCTCTCCGCCGTGGCTCTAACAAGCTGGGGAAATAGCTGCCTTTTCGGAGCTTGGGAATTTGCAATTCAATGGTTCCGACTCTCGTATCCCACTCTCTGCGGCGGTATCCGTTACGGTAATTCTTGCGCTCCGTGCTTCGTTCGAAGCGCTCAGCACCGACGAGTTGACTGACCTCGGCATCCATCACGGCTTCGGCAAGGACCTTCAAACCCTCCCGCAGAAAATCGACATCTCCATCTTCCAAACCGATCTTGCGAATCAGCTCCAAAAGTGCGATCTTATCCATAGAAGCCATCGAGTTCGCCTCCTACTACTGGTGATTGCCGTCACTTTAGTAGATGGCACTCGATGGCTTTTTCGTCAACATGAAGCCTCAGAATTTACACCACTACCTGAGACTTTACCATCTTATAACGCGCCGTATCGAAAATCATGGGATTCATAAAATCAACATGACATCTCTACAAATTTTCCAAGTTTGCTACCGATAGCACATCATCAGTAATATGCTTGCTTTGTGGATCCTATCGAGGTGACAGAGAACGATGGGCTCCCTCGTACCGTTATTAGTGGCGACGACATCATCATCGTCATCGGCTGGTGGATGGAGGCTGGCGCTTGGTGGGAAGATGAACCGCCACGAACCATGTATCGTAAAATTAATGGACCGACTTGGGTAGGAAGTGAAACTTGGGCTCGGTCAAGCAACGGGAAAAGGGTTTTGCGTTTGGGAAGGAGCAATTACACTTACACTTGGATTGGCGGCTCTTCTATCTGGATGTGGAGTAAGTGCTAACAACAACTTAGCACTTGCTTCTACATCAAACGTGGCAACATCCAATCCGAAGCCTACAAGTCCGACATACTACTTCCCATCTCGATCTGTAGCATTTGAATACAATTTGTATGATGACCATGGAAACTTGGTGGGAACGGTCAGTCGAATGTACACCATGCTCTCAGGAAATTAGTATTGTTCCATAATCCCACAGAATAGATTTTGGCAGGGGTTTGTCCCCTGCCTTCTCTCTTATTCATCCAGAGAGTGGCTGCATTGAAAGTCACCGAGTGGCATTAAAAAAACACGCCCACATCAGTGAGCGTCACGCAGGAGTAGGTGCGTGTAATGGAGCTTGTTGGGTTGCAGGTCACTGGCCCCGGCCTCGCCAGTAACGGTGGCAACCAATTGTGTTGCCTTAACCACAAAGAAAGTGTACAAGCAAGTTGTGGAAAAGTTGCACAGAAGATATGGAGAAATTGTGGTTACGGAGATCAGCGCAAGATTATGACACCGAATCCCCACACACGCCCCTGTAATGACTGTAACTAATTGTCCTTCAGCCAGTCTGCTCGCGTTTGGATTGCATATGCATTCAACGCGGTCATGTCTGACATCATTGAACTAATATCATTATTGATTTCCTTTCCTAAACTAGATTTCTGTGACGGTGCACCAGCATGAGGTTTCATCAAGTCATTCTGAAGTCTTTTGTCTTCGTTCACTAAGGACTGTAGCTTTGATGTAATTGTGTGTAGAGCTGTTTCCGAACCTGGAGTTCCTGAAGATAAATTTGCTATCGCGGCTTTCGCGTCTGCTTGAAGTTTGATTATGTATGGAGTCGGATCATCTGCACTGCTTCCAGGCTTCCAGCTCTGCGCCTTAGCCAACAATGACGACCAGTCGTTTTGAACAGGACGTAAATTCGGTTCAACGGTATATAGCCATTGAGCATCAGCATTCTTAAATGGGTCACTTACCTTTGAAACGGAGGGCTCCGCTTTCCGATTGACCTTGTTGGAATTATCTGCAGGCGCATGATTATTTGTCGAAGAAGGCGGAGCCGGTGCACCAGTCACAACTAACCCCGCGATAAAAACGATGAACCCAGAAACGATCATCACACTGCCGTGTTTCCATTTGTTACGGAAAAACTGAATAACTCCGTAAATGAATAATGCAATGCCAATAAGAAACGAAATTACAACCCACATCTATATTTCCTCACTACCCCATTGCATATTTTCTAGTTTTAACCTTATCCAACGCTCATATCACTGGGTTGACTTCACCTCCTCCAGCTACTTTGGTGATAATGCATGTCGCCATGGCCACGGAAGAGTGTACAGCGCAAATGTTGAAAATGTTTGTAGAAGTTGTGGGGGAATTGTGGTTGCGCGTGTGATTCAGCGGTGGTCAGTGGTTACCGAGGGATGAGATTGAAAAAGACGCCCACCTAACCAGCGAGCGTCATACAAGGGGGTATGGACACTGAGATTGAATACTAGGTCGGTAATGTCACTGGCCCCGCCCTCGCCAGTGACGGTGGCGACCCCTCATGTCGCCCTGCCTACGAACATAGTGTACAAGCTCGGTGTGAAAAAGATGTATAGAAGGTGTGGAGAGTTTGTGGTTATGGTGTGAACTCAGTGGAGGTGCCTACTTACCGGGTTTGGAATTGAAAAAAGGGACGCTCACCTTTGTGGGAGCGTCACACATGACGTAGGAGCCAGTATGGAATATGTAGGGTTGTACGTCGCTGGTTCCGCGTAACCTGTAACGGTGGCGATAACCCACAATCACAGTGTACAAGCAAGATGTGGAAAAGTTGCGTAGAAGATATGGAGAAATTGTGGTTATGGTGCGAATGTTGATCATCACGCCAGCTCATGATGTGGGATCTCCACAGACGCCTTTGTATCCACAGCTGCTACAAAACGGCGTGCATTCGCGCGTTTCTCCATTGAGCGGAGAGTTGCAGATGGGGCAGTACAGCGTTTCTTCATTCTCCATGTCTGTTTTCTCCCGTTCGGCCACCAGGCATCCTCCTCCTCGTCACCAACTTGTGGTCATCAGATTGAGAATTTCTCCGAACGGAAGAGTGGGGCGGACCATACTTTCGCAACCCTATAAAAGGCGAAGCAAATGTCTACGTGGATGACGCGCTTGTACCTGATGAACAGTCTGACGAGCAGTTTGGCGTATTTCTAGGCGGTGTACTCGGCATATCTAAACAGGTGAAGTAGTGATCCGTTTTTCCCTTTGCGTTATGGACGCTACATCACGCGCTATTTATCATCAAGGTAGGTCATCCGTTTTGGGCCCGCAGAGATGCGGTCCTTCCTTATGTTTTTCTATCAATCATGGTGTGGGATTAGACAACGCACTCAGCCCAAACAACATGATCGGGTATGACATGCACGCCAATCGCGCGAGCTGACAGGGCGATGTGAAACACGGTGGATGAACATAAGTACAGGGCATTCATATTGAAAACCGTCGTTATTGAACGGGAATAGGCGGTTTGGCCGCACCCTCACATGCATTATCTTGAGTGATGTAGAGCCCCCCGGTTATTTGGCGCCCCTTTGCATCAAACGTTTTCACCAAATCTGACACGACCTTCTTGCGCATCAATTTGCCCATCAAAGGGTGCAAAACGCGGTTTGAAATGCGTAACACCGGAACACAAAGAAATCGCGTCTCACCAAGGTTTTTGAGGACGAGGGAACATCCTGAGATACTCCAAAAACTCAACTCCATGGTCTGCAAAACCTTCATTCCCGGTTCGAATCCGGGTGGCGCCTCCAAGTGAAAATTCCTTATGCGACGCGACTTCTCGGTCATCGAGAGGTCGTTTTCTTTATCTCTGATTGTCTCGTTTGCACATCAATTGATTATCTGACCTTATTCACAACGAATTTTTCATCGAATATGGACGCCGCGAACGAGTTAGCTCTTAATACACATCATCCATTTCATTGAGAACTTGGGTGAATCGGCATCAGCGGCGGAGGAGTTGTTTCGGAGTCGAAAAAGAAAGGACTACGCTATCACCGTGATATAGAGGAAACCACAAACTCTCCACATCATCTAAAAAGCTTTTTCAAATCTGCCCTGTACACTGATCTCGTAGGCAGGGCGACGTGCGGGGTCGCCGCCGTCACTGGCAAAGGCGGGGCCTGTGAACCTTCACTCTCTGATTACCCCATATCACGCTCGCTGATGTGAGCGTCTTTTTTTAACCCCACCCCCGGTAGATCCACCACTTCCCATCGCAGAGCTCCAGGTCGAAGTCGTGCAGCGGCAAGATGACAAAAATGCCTTCATCCCGTTTTGGAATGAAGGCGATGGTATGAGAAGAAAGTCACAGCCCGTTCAAGCCGTATCCTACACAGTCTTCAAATGAAAAGTCACAGATGACCGACGTGCTTACATCTCTTGAGTTTCTTTCAATGCGGCTGAGCGAACCTGTTTGCGGGGTTTCCGCACACGCACATACTCGGAAACTACGTACGAACCAACTACAAAGATGACGGCTAAAACTTGAGCCACAAGTGTCTGAACCGTTGGGACTACAGAGAACCACAAGCCCATCCAATCGGGTATGTTCCATCCAAGATTGGTTGTCGGAATCCAGCCTGCCTGTTGCATCTCCTGAACTGTTTCTCCAGTCATGACAAATAGGACGACGCACAGCATAATTCCGGTTAATATCAGCATCTTCTTGTATGGGAGGCGCTGATGTGCGATGAATGTGAGTACAGCCACGAGCATCGTACAACCTAGACCAATCAATGTACCAAGGAGAACCACATGGGAGCCAACTTGCATTCGTATGGTTTGCAGAAACAGTACGACTTCAAAGCCTTCACGATACATAGATGTCAATCCGAGAATCACGAGACCCTTGTACGTGATGGCTTGAACGTCGTTGCCCGATGATGTTTCCATTAACTCGCGTTTCTTTCGGTTATGTAGTGAGATCCATCCTGTCCAGTAAATCTTGTGGAAGAACCAGTTCATGATCACAAGCAAAACCACGTTTGCCAGGAGGCCAGTTGCCGCCTGAATATTGAGTTCTGATGTAGTGCCGCCGGCTAAATTAATCACCCCAACGACAACAAACCAGGTTACCAGTGTGGCCAGGAAAGACAAACCAGCACCAATTGAGATTGGCTTCCAAGCATCATTTTGAGTGCGGACCAAACTCGCCGTTAATGCAGACAATACTAAAATTGCCTCCAGTCCCTCACGGAATACAAGTATGCCAGTGTCCAACATAGCGGCCGATGGACTCAGGTGCTTCACGGTGGGATCAGGGTCCCCATGAGCGGCAATGCCCTGCCAGACGAGAACACCGATCACGAGCACTGCTGCGACGCAAATAAGGATTGACTTGGGCTTAATAAAAGTACGCGACATGAATTGCCCTCCCGAAATGAATGATTCACCACGTAATGCCAGTACGACAAACTTGAGAAGTGGTATAATCATGACTAAATTAGTCAATTTTATGCCTATAATATTACTGTTAGCCAATACTAATTGCAATAGTTATATTACGCTAATTCGTGATCGGAATATGCCTTGGAAAGGTCCTGAGGTAAGATTGGATGGAAATTCTGTGGAAAACGATGTCAAACGCCCATTGCGGTGTATAATCCCATGCACGGCCGGACATCATAACAACCGTAAGGAGGCTGATGTGCCATGGTGACGAAAACCCTATAGTTTGAGTCCTCAGCAGCATCAACTAAGCCTTACACCGAAAAAGACGGCGATTCCGCCGTCTTTTTCGCGTTACAGTGATGTTGTGAGTGTACAGCCAAGATTCGCGCTTTACTTCGCATCATGACTTCGCTGCTGCCGTACGGCTCGTCCATACCAGTCGGCAAGACCTGTACCGAGATGATGACGGATGGCAGTCTGGTCGAAGAGGCCTGAGAATGCGACGTTACGTTGTTCAGTGGTTGCGTTGTCTTCTGAACATTGGAAAGAAATCTCAACTCGATTTTCTTCATGAACCCGTGCGTGAATCCATAGGTGGACCTGGTCATTTCGCGTTGAGAACGTCAAAACACACGTCCCATCCGCTGACATGGGTGTATAAGTCAGCCTTCCATCAAAGGCGGCGACTGTATCGACCACTTCTTCCACAAGGTCATGGAGCATTTTTTCTGTCTCTACGTTGACTCCTGTATTGTCACGTGGATTTCCCACCGTGGATGCACCTCACAGATTTGAATCCTTCCCTTACAAATGTATCAGAATCACATGACGACGGCACGTATTGCTTCAGTGCAGCCGAAATCGTGCGCAGAGTTCCACAGGTATGAAAAATCGTCATAGCGGTATTGAAAACGCGGTATATCAACCCCACAAACAATTGGCTAAGATAGGGGCAAATGTTTCCCAGCGGAAAGTAGGCGAACCCTGACCGACCGGTTTGGCCGGAACGTCATTTTGCTGTCGACGTTGTACGCGTGGGTCATGGTTTTTCTGTTCTTCGCAACGGCTCACGCGCCGTCCATCCTGGTCTTATTGACGCTGTTAAACGGGGCTTGCCGCGCAATTTTTGATCCGGTCTCACAGGTACTGATGAGCGACATGACTCTTGTGGATCAGCGGTACGGAGTCTTTTCCTTGCGGTACACGGCAGCTAACATAGGCTATTCGGTCGGGCCGCTGATTGGTGCCTGGCTCGGGCTCACCGGCGGGAATGGTGCATTTGTCTTTTCCTGCGTAACTTTCCTGGCGTATGCCCTCCTGCTTCATACCATGATGGTGCGGACTCGCCCGTCAACCGGACATCGTTCTCAGATGAACCAGCAAGCCTCACTGGCTAGCGTAGTCAAAGTCATCGCATCGGACAAGGCGCTGCTCTTTTATTTACTGGACGGGATCATGGTGCGTGCCGCCTATGAGCAAATCAATACCAACGTATCTGTGCACTTCCAGGAACACGTCGTTCGCGGTCTCGCCCTGTTTTCGCTGACCTTTAGCCTGAACGCTGTCGTCGTCGTGATTTGTCAGGTACCCATCTCAAAGTGGGCTGAAAAGAAGTCGCTCTTAAGCAACGTTCTCGCGGGCAACATTTGCTACGCACTGGGACTGGTCGGTCTGGCGTTCACGAGGAGTTGGACGTTGGGCATCGTGGCCATTGTCATCTTTACCATCGGTGAAATCTTGTCCTTTCCTGCAGGAACCTTGTTTATTGACAAGATTGCGCCAGAGGACATGCGTGGCGCTTATTACGGGACGAAGAACGTCGTCGACCTGGGAAAGTTCTTTGGCCCCTGGTTAGGTGGCCTGGCGATGGCCGCATGGGGTGGCACCATCATGCTCAACCTTGCGGCTGCCCTTGTGTTGTTGAGTACGCTGTTATACCGGCTCGGCCTGACACAGTTTCGCGCCAGACCGGCTATCATCGGCACGTCTGAATCTTCCTCGGTACAGAATCCGCGTTGAAGGTACGTAGGGGACAGTCAGGTAGGTTACCCTGCTACTTGTTCTGTCGTTCTCGGGATGATTAACACAGGTTTCCATAAGAGTCCTCATTTCACACATGTGCACGATTCGTTGTTGAAATACAGGTATAATTACGATAAATCAAATAGGTCGCTTTCCCAATTCGGGGATGCAATCCTATGGGTGGCGCTCCCTCTCACTGTGTATTCGATGGGTCGATCCACACTACAGATGGGTGTCGTCATGGCTCTGCTCATGCTGCCGCAGGTTCTACTGCTTCCGTTTACGGGCATTCTGGTCGACCGTGTATCGCGCTCCCGCCTCATGATGCTGACGGATATCATTCGCTGCCTACTGGTGGTCGGACTGGCTGTGCTGGTGGGAACACATCGGCTGACGATGCCGTTTCTCGACGCATTTGTTTTACTGTTTGGGGCTATGGACGCTTTGTTTCAACCAGCCTACTCGGCGGCTCGCGCCCAGGTGTTCACGCCCGACATCCGAAACGCGGCAAACGGGTTAACGCAAGTGAGCCAGCAGGTTGCCCGCCTGCTCGGACCAACCATCGGCGGGGTGGTCGTCGGGTTCGCTACAGTGGCGGCTGGATTTGCCGTTGACGCAGTTACACTGTTGATTTCGGTCGTCAGTCTGGCTTTTCTCCGTCTCGGTGCGCCTGCCCGATTAATACCGGCGGCCTCGAGCGGTCTGCGTGGTTTCGCACACGAGCTCACCTGGGGGTATCGGGAACTGCGCAAGCATCCGTGGTTGTGGATTACCATCATCGCCTTCGCGTTTATCAACATTGCCGGCGCCGGCATCACCACCATTCTGTTGCCCTGGTTGATCAAAGTTCATCTCGGCATGTCCGCCGCCATCTACGGCCTGGTCAGCAGCGCCTCTGGCGTCGGGGCTATTCTGTGCGCGGTGATATACGGGCGGCGACAACGGTGGCGCAGAAGAGGATGGATTGCCTACGGGGGAGTCGCGGGCAGTGCAATCGCCGGGTTGGGACTGGCTTTTGTTCACACGGCGCCGTCGCTCATGGTCATTGTGGGGGTGTCCAGTGCCTGTCTGATGCTGTTCGGACTGACGTGGGAAGGAAGCCTTCAGGAGTTGGTGGCACCGGAGGCGTTTGGCCGAGTGGCTAGCCTGGATATGTTCGGTTCATTTGCCCTTCTTCCCATTGAGAACGTTCTGACCGGTTGGCTTGCCGCGAAAATCGGTGGTATCACGACCATCGTTGTGGATGCGCTGTTCATCCTCCTTGTGACAGTTGTGGCGCTCTTGGTACTGGCAATACGTCAGTATGATTGAGAATTGGGCTCGCTGCAACGAACTTGGGCAAATGTGGAAAACGAACGGATTTTGGTTCTCAAGATATAGGAGTATAGATGGTTAGTTCGAATCGTGTTTTCATCTCCATGGTAGATACGAGAACGAGGGAGGGTCCGCACGGTGAATGTACTTGCAAAAGCACGCGAACACCTATGGCGCGCCATTGATGGGGTGTCTGACGACTTGCTACGGAGTCCCAACAATGATGGCTGGTCGATTCAAGGCCCCTGAGATTATTAGCCCGAAAGGAATTTTCCAGAACCTTGACAATGCGCGGCGTTTCCTGGCTCAATCGCGCCAAAAGTTGCTATCCCTCATTTCATCTACAGAGGTGGATGTTCTACGCACCCACGTAGCCCCTCATCCCGTGTTTGGGATGCTGAACTTCGAACAGAGAATGCAGTTGCTCGCACTGCACGAACGACGCCATATTGCGCAGATTGAAGAAATGAAAGACCCGTGGGATATTAAAAAATTATGTAGATCCTCTGTAGAGTTTGTAGTAACTTGTTCACGTTCAAACTTCCTGGCATGACGCTGTTTTTAAAAAGATGCCGCTTGCTTTGTTATGGGCGCCCGCAAGTCAGTCCCGGCACGGGAGGTTTCGTGCCCCCGATACCCCACTCTTGCCTCTTGTCTGTGCCAGTCTTGGAGATGTCGTGGAGATCTCGTGTTGTTTTCGTGAAGCAGGTTCAAAGGGCCGTGGACACCGTTGTATGATGTTGCCCGTACAAAAGATATGTACTGGGGGTGTCTGCATGAGCCGTATGAAGTGGGCAGTTATGCTGATCACAGGGGCAGTTCTAGTGGGTGTCACAGGGTGCGGCAACGCTTCAAACGCGAGTTCTAATACAAATTCTTCTGCAACTACGGGATGGCAAGGCCAAGGTCAGGCACGGACCTTAAAACCGAACATCGCTATGCAAACCACACCCGCAAAACCCACCGCTGGCAAGGCGTTTACTCTCGACTTTACAATTGAAAGGCCGAACCGGGGAGGAAACGGTCACGCTCCAAGGTCAACGAGCGGGAGTAATCATCCCGGAAATTGGGCTGGCGGGACAAGTTCTAACCATGTAGGGAACTGGACAGGTGGAAGCGGCAACGGACAGCCGCGGGTTCAGCGAACTGCGGAAGCTCACGTTACGGGACAGTCTGTTAATGAAACAATACAGTTGACCAACCAGAATGGCGGGTTTGAAGGTCAAGCTACCCTTGCAAAACCAGGGCAGTACGAAGTGACGTTCACGATGAAGATGGGGCCAAGGGACATTCAAAAGCAGTTTACGTTGCAGGTCAATGCGTGATGATTCATGATTGTGATGACCATTTGAACCCTCATCTTCGCTCTATCACACGGAATCCAGATGATGTGGCCCTTTCATGGTCGCAATGACAAGGACGCGGTCCCAAAGAGACTCGGGGCCGCGCTTCATGTGAGTGCAGGGTGTGCTATTCAACGTTGATACGTTAATGCCAGATCGCCATTCTTCGTGTTCATACTTCCCGACCTGACACTGTTTTTAAACGCGTGCCGCTTGCTTTTTTGTGAAGTCACTCGGCAAGAACAAACCGATGACGGCCGCAATCAGTGGCAACATGGAGATGACGGTGAAGACCGCAGGAACGCCGAATACGTCGGAAATGCTGCCCATGAACGTGGCGCCAATCCCTCCAGCGCCAACGCCGAAGCCAATAGAAAGCCCAGACGCCATGGCGATGTTGCGAGGCAGTAGTCGCTGCATGTACACTACCGATACCGCGAACGAAGCCAAAACGCTAAATCCAAACAGCAACAAATCGAGCAGGGCGAAGACACCGTGTACATATGGAAGCAGGATGGCGAACGGAGTTGCGGCGAACATGGAACCGACCAATAACCGCTTCATGCCAATCTTGTCAGACCAGATGCCGCCGATAAACGTACCCAGCGCGCCGGCGCCAACGAATACAAAGTTCAACCATTCGGATGCCTCGAGAGATTCGTGCAAGAAAAAGGGGAGAAACACGACTACCCCGACCTGGCACCAGGACCGAAGAATGATCACGAGGATGAGCAAGATGACGCCAGGAATGTTGTTGGTTCCGACTGCCTCCTTGCGTTTCGCACTCGTCTCTTGTACGCGATGGCCGAGCCAGCCAAGGATCTGTCCTGTGAGTCCAAGTGACAGGATTGCCAGCGGTACAAACCAGAGTAGGCCATGGATGCCAGTGCGGGATAAAAACAGCGGAATTATCAGCGGTCCGCACGCTTGACCGGCATTACCACCAACCTGAAAAATCGCCTGTGCGAGGCCCTTTTTTCCGCCAGCAGCCAAATGCGTGCCGCGCGAAGCTTCAGGATGAAATGCGCCTGAACCCAATCCCGACAGCGCTACGCAGACCAAAAGCCATGGAAATGAATGAACCTCACCCGTCAGACCAAGTCCGAGACAAGACAGAAATAGACCGAGTGTGAGCAACCAGACGCGCGGTTTTCTATCTGTCAGAGCGCCAAAGATAGGTTGCATGACGGATGAAGTTAAATAGGATACCAGGACTATCAAACTGGACTGGGTGTAGTTGAGGTCAAAGGCTTGCTTGTACATGACCACCAATGCGGGTACCAGCCCTGTTGTCATGAGGTCGTTCAGAAAATGTGCACCACTAAACGTAAATACCGCACGGCGAAAGATAGGTGATTTCACTTGCGAAGATGTCATGGTTCCGGACACAGAGCCACCCCCCATTGTTCATTGTCGAAAGCCGATGCGCGGAAATGGTCACGTGTCCTGCATCGACAATACTTGATTTTGAGAATGATTGGCGTAACAGTCAAGCACAAGGGTACGTTCTTCCATCGGGGAAATGTGCTGTGACGTTGGAGATGAAGTGCAGCCCATTTTTCGAGAATGCGGTGGGGCAAGGCGACGAACCAGGCATCACGCGAGCACTGAAGAAGAGCTGGGGGTGGGCGCAAGCCATATCACGATGGCCCCGGCGTGCCGAACCTCTCAAGGATGGGCACGCCAGATGTACAATTCCAGAACGCCGCTAAGCAGTCACTCGTTGTCTTTCTTTTCTGACATTTGTAGGACAGGTGCTACGCCGACTGGGATCATCATGAGTACAAGGCCAATGATTTGCCAGTAGGATGGGTTCCCCCGGATGGTCAAGCCGAAACCAATCACCATCACGATACCGAGACCGATAAGTTTTCCGAGCAACACACACACCCCCTCAAACGCTTACTGTGAACGTATCGCTACTGGTGTCCGAGGTCAAGTGCCAAAGTACGCTTGGCCCGTGTGATGGTGAAGCGAAGACCACGCAAAAAAGTGGGATTGACATTGTCAATCCCACCAAAGTCGTTATGTGCTGGTGGAAACTACGGGACCAGTGGATGATCACCTATGCAATGCCTTCAGGTCGCGTGATTCCCAAAGGGTTCCGTACTACATTGGCAGCTGTGGTTCATCCATGATTGTTCCAATTGGTGACGATGATAAAACCTGTACGAAACAAACTGTACATGCCGAGAATGATGGTCAACCAGAGCAAAACGTCGTGGCCTGGGAAATCAGAATGGCTGGTGACAACCCACAAAATGAACAAAATGAACGCGCTGCAGAAGAGCAGAACGTTATAAAACACTTTCATCACAAACGTCGTGTCGTCGCTGTCATCCTGTGTTGCCGTTCCCGCAGCGTCATGTGGATGAACAGAGACTTCACCGATGGACGAAACCTCGTCCGTGTTCGCTTCATCAAGCCGAAGAACTTCATCATACTGTTGCCGTTTCTCGGGGTCAGACAAAGTCCGATATGCTTCTACAATGGCCTTAAATCGCTCCACCGCACGCGGGTCATTCGTCGTCTTGTCTGGATGCCAAGTCTGGACCATGCGCCGATACTGATGTTTAATCTCTTGCATCGACGCATCAGGATTGACCCCTAATACTTCATAATGCGTCGCCATCAGACGGTGTTTGCACACACCGCAGATGGCTCTGTCGGCTTTGTCTGATTGCACCCGATTTTTCGCTTGGCAAAACGGACAGATTTTAAGCTGAAAGTTCTCCTCTGACACCATACCCGCTCAACACGAATCCTGTTTTTTGTTCATCATAGAGCGCAGCGCTTCGCGATACGCATCGTCAGTGGTAACCATGGGTTCGTCATCCAATTCAGGCGTCTTGCCAGATGTAGCGAGTCCCGACAATTTTCGAAGCGCATTGCGATAATCGTCATCCGTCATCTCAAATGGATCCTGCTTATCCCGTACGGATGCATCCCGAGCTTTTGTTGGGCGAACCCTTTCTGCGTGCGTCGCCTGTTGGAGAGGTGCAGGCTGTTGAGACCTCCGTTGAAAAATCGGCGTCGACGATGTTGGTGCGGTCGCTGCTGCAGTCCTTTTCACAGGAGCCACCGTCTCATCATGGGCCGGACTTGGCACCCCTTCTTGGGGAGCGGCTTTTGGAAACTCGGTCGGTGTAGGGGATTCCTTCACTGTTTTCGGATTTGGCTCAGTGAGGGTCTTGTCGCTCTGGCTCTCTGCTGAACTCGTTTTTACGGCTGGCTCTGCGCTCTCGTTCTTTTCACGACGAATGAGTCGGATGTTGATGCCGATGACAATCGCACCGATAATTACGATTGCCACCAGGTATATGATTAAAAATCCCACAGGGCTCACCTCTTTTCCTTTCGGGTTCAGCCAGGCGTCACTCACCGACCATTTTCGCGGTCACTTCGGCAACTCGGCGACCCAGTGCCCGTCCGAGTGCTAAATCCGATTCACTTGGCAGATTCAGAGGTGCGTCTGGAGACATTTCCACTGGGCAAGTGATACCCACCCCATAGTACGATCCATAGAGTACGTTTTCGGGAACTGTTCCAGGTAGACCCACGATGATCATCCCGTTATGTAGCATCGGAGTGATTAAGTTCCATAGCGTCATTTCAGTGCCCCCGTGGACGGTGGCCGTTGTACAAAATGCCGCGCCAACCTTGCCAATCAACTTGCCTTTCGCCCAAAGGTAACCGAGCTTGTCAATCCACGCTTTCAGTCCTGAACTAATGGTTCCGAAATGACCAGGGCATCCCCAGATAATCGCGTCTACATCTGCTAAATCACGGACATCGGCGTCCTTTACATGGCGCAAATAGACTTCGGCCCGTTCGTCCGAACTGGCGCCTTCGGCGATGGCTTTCGCCAGCGCTTCGGTGTGTCCGTTCTCGCTGTCGTACACCACATATATTTTCATACCAGTACGCCTCCCATATCGACAGATATGTGCGTTATCACGCGCTTGGACCGCCGATAATAACGCTCTGTTACCATCCAGTATAACGTTACCGAAAACCAGTCACGGGTTGCAAACAAGTTCAGCAATTGGCGAAATCACGACGAACAACTGATTCAGCACAATATGTAGTGTTTCCATTACTAGGGAGACACTACATCTAGTCGTTCTCATCCGCTCCAGAGGAATGTTGCAAACCGCTCATATGACACAAAAAATTTAGTACCTGAAAGATATCTCGAAGATATTTGTATGGCGCCATTCCTCAGACGCATCCCTATGCAACAAAACGCGGCCTTCTGGAACATCCAGAAAGCCGCGCTTTCATTGGTGCCGAGAACCGGACTCGAACCGGTACGGGGTTGCCCCCGGCAGATTTTAAGTCTGCTGCGTCTGCCAATTCCGCCACCCCGGCGCACATCAGGTTGTATTGTACCATTTGTTGAGCAATGAATCAATCGCCATCACAAACAAATACGTGTTGAACCATTTTAAATGAACATTTGCAAAACGCGAACGACATGCTCACTTTAACTTGAACGAATGTCCCGTGAAAATTCGCGAACACTGATGAAGGAGAATAGATGTGGAGGGGATGGCCTTGTATGATGAACTTCGCGGTATGCACTCCTGTTTTGTCTGCAATCGGCCCATGACCTGGGTGGCTCATATGTACGGTGGCAATATTATTGCGCACGGTGCAGAAGTCATTAGTGGGGTTGCCGTCAAAGGTCAACGTGGCCCCGACAACAAAGTGCCAGTTGAGGTGAAAGTGGTCTGTCCGGCGTGTGGCGCCAAGAACGTGTTCCCGCACGAACACACCGTACAATAGATTCGCCATGTTCCGTCCACAGGGTCACATGCATATCCCGTGTCCCAAGGGCATTATCCATGGGAATAGGAGCAACGTGTCAGTCCTAGCGGAGGGGAGTGGTGTTTGGTGTGGTGCCAAGAGAGGAAGTACGTGGTGAGTCCAGTCATCCCGCAATGGATGTCCTCCCTACTCACTGAACTGGCGCATCAGGCAAGCGTGGGACCAGCTGATGCAGCGAGACACTTATTGCTGCGGGCGAATCAGGACATTGATGTACTGGATAAACTGGCACCGTACTTTTGGCGGGATTACCAATGTCGAGGACGCACCTGGTTGGGGAGTTCTGACTGTCTGAATCTCAATGAACTTCTGATGGCCGAAAGGGCATTTGTGGAGCCTCTGTCCATTTCATTGACGCGGAATGAGTGGTTCCTCGTCGACAACGTTGCCTATGCACTGTGTCGGTCCATCCATCAAACGGCCGCTGCATTGCTGATTCTAGCGGTACACTGCGACGGTTTGATGACACAGTACATGGCAACCTTACGCGATTCCTTCAAAGGCGTTCCTAACGTTCATGGAGAGCACACACTCTCTCCTTCACTTCATCGATTTGCAAAATAGCGAAGAACAAAATGTTCACGCCCAAAAGTTCCTCATTGCGTTCAGCTCCATTCCGACCATTTGGTATACTTATCGGTGCGCACCTGATGCCAGCGCGCAGTGATTCGGGCTGTCAAGCCCGAATGGAGAATGGACAAGCCTGTTTGAACTGGGGGAACACCGATGAAAGAAGTTGTGATAACAGAGTTTGAGGTTCGGTGGGGCGAATGCGATCCGGCAGGGATTATCTACCACCCGCACTACATTGACTGGTTTTCCGTTGCACGGATGCGTTTTATTAAAGAGAACGGCATTTCCTACATGGAGGATTTTCACGACAAAGGTATCGTTCTGGTGGTCATTAACGTGCAGTGTAGTTGCAAAAAGACACTGCGCGCTGAAGATAAAGCGTTTGTTCACGCGCGATTGAAGTTTGTCACTCGTACCCGCATGGCATTGCTGTACGAAGTCTTCAATGAGGCCGGTGAACTTTGTGCGTCGGGAATGACGGAGCACGCATATGTCGATATGTCAACGATGAAGGCGGTCAATATCTCGAAGCGCAATCCTGAGATCTGGGAAGTATTGAAACAACTTCCTACGGACGAGCCGTCAGGACAACGTTGACTCGCCTATCATCCCGTGATATCATAGGCAATGTCTCTGATGAGCGGCTGTAGCTCAGAGGGAGAGCACCACCTTGACACGGTGGGGGCCACAGGTTCGATTCCTGTCAGCCGCACCACATATAACATATATCGGTAAAACCGCTGGCTGTGCAAAGCACGGAAGCGTTTTTTTTGTGTGTTTTTGGTGCTCTCCATCGGCCTATGCAGGACGGAGATGCGCGGCATAGCATGTTAAAAACTTGCCGAGTCTTTTGAAACTGACGAATGTTTCTCATTCGTCTACAAACGTTTCTGTCATTCCTGACGTTTGTGGGTGTCGTTGCATTCGTGCAGTGCGGAAGTATAAGTCTCTTTCTCTCCGCTCAATACTGTCAGTAGACCACAAACGACGAACAGGGTGTCTCACCCTGGGAAGGACTGATATCTGTGTCCATCGTAGAACTGGAAACCGAACATGCAAGTGCAACCCTGCTGCAGAAACTGGTTGCCGCTGGGTTCAACGCACAAGTCCATCAAACCAACGTACATGCACTCACGGTGGAGGCTGAAGCGGAACAGAAATCCAATTTGGTGGAGACGCTCGTCGATTACGTCTTTACTGACTGGTGCTATGATTATATATGCTTGCGCATTGCTGCAGTGTACGACTACTTGACCGACGATGAGCGCGAGTACATCGCATTGTTGACGTTTCATGGCATTCGCAAATCGGATGAAGTCATCGCAGGCCTTACCCATGACCAATGGAGACAACTTGTTCAAGATGCGGTTGAGCACTGGATGGATGCAGCAGGGAATTCCCCCTATCTTAATGTAGACGGTCTTGTGCGATTTCGTGTCAAAGATTACCTGCTCGCCACTGACCACAGCATGCACGAGGTGGTGGAGCAGTTTCTCGCAGATAGGGAATACGAAGAGTTTGTCTCCATGTTGCGTTATATGCTGGATACGCAACCACCTAATGAGCAGGTGTTGCACGTGTATTGCACCAACGACCGCGTCTGGATTACGGATTCTGCGGGAGAACTGGTGCGCGACACTGCGGTAGCAGACGCGGCAGCACGAGCGTCGGACGGCGACGAAGTCAACGCCGAGGACCTTGCCATGAGTATTCTCATCACGCGCGCTCCATGCCGAATCGTGATTCACGACATGGCGATTGCGGCGCCTTGGCCCAGTTTCTCTGAAACGGTTGAGAAGGTCTTCGTCGGACGTGCGGCCCGCTGTGACAACTGTTCAACGTGCCGCGAGCTTCTTCAAAGCACCGATGTCTACAGAGAACAGAACCTGCAGCGGAAAGTGATTCCGGACAAATTGCACTAGAGGCGGACTTGACACCATCTAGTCAGTTGATTATATTCATAAAAAACCAATGTACTGGATGCGTTGAGGGAAGACGCGCCGCAGAATGCGACGTTGTACCAGAGAGGAGACGCCACCGGCTGAAAGCGTCTCTCAACAGACTTCTCGCGGACACCACTTCCCAAGCAGTTGCCGGGGAGATATGGCTATCGAAACGGCAACCGGGGCGTACGTTATACGCAATGAGGGCATCGACGAAAAGAATGAGTCGATGTCGAAGTTGGGTGGAACCACGGGAATCAACGTTCTCGTCCCTTTGTTGGGGCGGGAGCGTTTTTATTTTTCCCCAGACAGAATACGACATGCTTACGAAAAGGAGTGGAATGGTCTTGGCGGAGTATCAAGTGACACTCAAAGACGGGTCTGTGAGAAGTTATCCCGCAGGCACTCGTTTTTCTGACATTGCCGCTTCCATCAGCGCCGGTCTGGCGCGGGAGGCGGTGGCTGCCAAAGTCAATGGCAAGGTGGTCGACCTGTCGCGCGAGCTGGATGGCAATGTGGAATTGGAATTGCTGACCTTGAAAGACCCGGAAGGCGTAGATGTCATGCGCCACACGTGCGCACATGTCATGGCGCAGGCAGTCGCGCGCATCTTCCCGGGAACGAAGTTTGCCATTGGGCCCGTGATTGAAAACGGGTTTTACTACGACTTTGCGGATCATGTCTTTACACCAGAAGACTTGCCCCTGATTGAAGAAGAGATGCGCAAAATTATCAAGGAAGATTATCCGGTCATTCGCGAAGTGCTGTCCCGCGAAGAAGCACTCAAGATGTTTTCGGAACGGGAAGACCGCTTCAAGGTGGAGATTATCAATGACCTGCCGGAGTCGGAGACCATCACCATCTACCGCCAAGGTGAGTTTGCGGATCTGTGCCGTGGGCCGCACTTGCCGTCCACAGGCCGTATCAAGTATTTCAAGTTGATGTCCATTGCGGGAGCGTACTGGCGTGGGGATTCTTCTCGCGAACAGTTGACTCGGGTTTACGCAGTGGCGTTCGCGAAGAAGTCTGACCTCGAAGAACACCTGCGACTGCTTGAAGAGGCGCGCCAACGAGACCATCGGAAATTGGGAAAGGAACTGGGCATCTTCATGTTGTCCAAAGAAGTTGGCCAAGGTCTCCCGCTGTGGCTGCCCAAAGGTGCGAAGGTTCGGCGAGTGATTGAGAGATACATTGTGGACCTTGAAGAAAGCCTCGGGTACCACCATGTGTACACGCCACACCTGGCCAACGTGGAGCTTTATAAGATTTCTGGACACTGGGAGCACTACCACGAGGACATGTACCCGCCGATGCAGATGGACAACGAGGAACTTGTGCTGCGCCCGATGAACTGTCCGCATCACATGATGGTGTTCCGGTCGGAAATGCACAGTTACCGCGACATGCCGCTGCGCATTGCCGAACTGGGTACCATGCACCGCTACGAGATGTCGGGTGCTTTGGCAGGTCTGCAACGTGTGCGTTCCATGACCTTGAACGATGCCCACATCTTCCTGCGCCCGGATCAAATCCAAGAAGAGTTCACGCGCGTTGTGAAGCTCATTGAACGGGTATACAAGGATTTCGGCATCAAGGATTACTACCATCGTCTGTCGTTCCGGGATCCAGAAGATAAGCAGAAGTACGTGCAGAACGACGAGATGTGGGAAAAGGCACAGACCATGTTGAAGCAGGCCATGGATGACCTTGGACTGGACTACGTCGTCGCGCCTGGCGAAGCGGCCTTCTACGGGCCAAAATTGGACGTCCAGGTGAAAACGGCGCTTGGCAAAGACGAAACACTGTCTACGGTGCAACTGGACTTCCACCTGCCCAACCGCTTCGACCTGGAGTACATCGGTGAAGATGGCAAGGCGCACCGTCCTGTCGTTATCCACCGCGGTATTGTTGGGACGATGGAGCGTTTTGTGGCCTTCTTGTTGGAGCAGTACAAGGGCGCATTTCCCACCTGGCTGGCGCCGGTGCAGGCAAGAATTGCAACGGTGGCAGGGGACTACGTGCCATATGCGGAAGAAGTGGCGGATCGGCTTCGGCAGCAAGGATTCCGCGTGGAAGTGGACGGCCGCTCGGAAAAAATCGGATATAAGATTCGCGAGGCGCAAGTGAACAAAATTCCGTACACACTTGTCGTCGGAGAAAAGGAACAGAGCGCAGGTGCTCTGAGCGTACGCAAGTACGGTCAAGGGGATCTCGGTTCCATGAGCATCGAAGCGTTCGAGCGACAACTGCGAAAAGAAGTGGATAGCAAGGCGTTGCTGGTGCAGCCTTGAGGGCGTCTCGGCGTTCAAACGGTGCATGGGTTCGAAGACGGGGCGGTCATGAGCTTCAGATACAGAGGCAGTTGACGGTTGAGCGCTGCTCATGTAAAATGTCAGGCGTATGGCATCTTCAATATGCTGAACAAGCAGAAGCAAGAGCTTCTCACCTTGTGGGCGTGGGCCGACGGGTTCCTTTCTCAAGATTCTTGCGCGCATTGAACGTGGATTTGATGCGCTCTGATGAAAGACACACGAGAGAGGCGCGGATGACCCATCCGCGCCGTTTTGTTTGGTCCCGAAGATGTCCCATTACACTCTGGAGGTGACAGGGTATTAGCAAAGAAGATTTTCAAGTCAATGACGGAATTCGCGCTCGCGAAGTGCGCGTGATTGATGTGGATGGTGCGCAGCTTGGCATCATGAACGTCCGTGATGCGCGCAGGATAGCGGAGGAGAAAAACCTCGATTTGGTCAATGTAGCGCCAACGGCAAGACCGCCAGTCTGTCGCATTATGGACTACGGCAAGTTCAAGTACGAGCAAAGTAAGAAAGAAAAGGAAGCTCGGAAGAACCAGAAGGTTGTCGTGTTGAAGGAAGTCCGTATGACGCCGCACATCGAGGAGCACGACTTTCAGGTGAAGCTGAAAAACGTCCTGAAGTTCCTCCAGGATGGAGACAAGGTTAAAGTGACAGTGCGTTTTCGCGGACGTGAAATCACGCATTCCAACATTGGCCACCAACTGCTGACGAAACTGGCGGGTGCGGCTTCTGAGTGGGGTGCAATGGAACGCGCACCAAGGCTGGAAGGGCGCAACATGATTATGATTCTTGCGCCGAAACAGCAAAACAATGCGTAGTCACGTGTACATTCCGTCTTGCACTTGTCCTTGTACCCTGGACGTACCGGAGAAATGGTCAACGAAACGGAGGATTTCGATATGCCAAAAATGAAGACGCACAGCGGCCTGTCCAAGCGCTTGAAAAGAACCGCTTCCGGACAGCTGAAGAGAGCTCATGCGTTCGCGTACCACAAGGCCGAAGGCAAGAGTCCGAAACGTAAACGTCACCTGCGCGGCACGACCGGGGTTTCCACCAGCGACATTCGCCGCATCAAGGACATGGTTACTTACCTGAAGTAATGTCGAACACCATGTCTGTGTGATTCGTGGCGAACCATCGATTTTGCCGATGAACAGGGAGGAATTTAGAAATGGCACGAGTGAAAGGCGGCGTGGTGACACGTCGGCGTCATAAAAAAGTATTGAAGCTTGCCCGTGGATATCGCGGATCCAAGCATAGACTGTTCCGTACAGCGAAGCAACAAGTCATGAAGTCCTTGATGTACGCGTACCGCGACCGTCGCGCCCGCAAGCGCGATTTCCGTCGCCTGTGGATTCAACGTATCAATGCCGCAGCGCGCATGAACGGATTGTCCTACAATCGGTTCATGCATGGTTTGAAGTTGGCTGGCGTGGACGTGAACCGCAAGATGTTGGCGGACCTCGCGGTCACGGACAGCAAGGCGTTTGCTGAATTGGCAAGTGTAGCGAAGTCCAAATTACAAGCGTAATCGACAGTTCCGGCCGAACTTCGGCCGGTTTTTTCATCTTGGCGGGGAAAAAGCGTTCCAGTTGTGAGGGGGATTTTGGCGTGTACTTGGAGTCACCACAAAATCCGCGCGTCAAAGCGTGGGCTGCGTTGAAGACAAAGAAGGGTAGGATGGCCCACGGCTCGTTCCTGGTGGAAGGAATGCGGCTCGTTGAGGAGTTGTTGAGGTCCTCGTTGCAGGTGGACGCCCTGTTGTGGGACGTCGGAAGTGACGAGTTGCCAGAGCAGATAACGGATGCCGCTTTGGAACGGGGCGTTCCGATGTTTGAGTTGTCTCCCGGAGCGTTCTCCACCGTGAGCGACACGATGACGCCGCAAGGTGTGGCTGCCATTGCAAAAATCCCGGATAACGCCGGGTTGGATAAGGCTCAACTGGCGTCACACACACTGTTGTTGGATGGAGTTCAGGATCCGGGGAATGTCGGCACCATCATCCGTTCTGCCGACGCTTTTGCGGTTGGCGAAGTGTGTTGCGGCACTGGAACGGCGGATCCGTTCTCTCCGAAGGTTGTGCGCGCCACGATGGGCGGTCTCTTTCGCGTTCCCGTGCTCTCTTGCGGCAGCAAGGATTACGTGGATGCGTGGCGGAACAAGTGGCCGGACGGGCAAGTCCTGGTCACCGCAGCTGGGGCGGACCTGGTCTGTTACGAAGTTGACTTTCAGAAACCTTCTCTGTTGGCGATTGGCAGTGAGGCATTTGGCGTGTCTCGAGACATCGTCGATGCGGGGACACATCAGGTGAAAATTCCGATGGCTGGAATGGCAGAAAGCCTGAATGCCGCCATTGCCGGGGCGGTCTTGTTGTACGAGATGTTCCGGCAACGGCAGTGAGGCACAAGGTGACAGGCTAGCTATGGCCGATGGTTTGAATCGGAAGGGGAAGTCGGGTCCTCATCCGCGTGGTCACCACTGTCTTCGACTTCCAGTTTTCGTTTCATCCAGCGGTGAATGTAGATGTACAGAACGACCAGAATCAGGAGTACAATCAGGGCCGGGATAATGTTGCGTTGCCAGTTTTCGATAAACCGAGCCCAGGCCTTTTCGATGACGGACCCAGCCAGGATGAACGTTGCCGTCCACATCAGCGAACTGATCAGCATGACGGGTGCAAACACGAGCAGGCGCACCCGGTTAATGCCGGCAATGTACGGCACGATGATTCGAATGCCCGCAATGTACCGCGAAAAGATGAGGGTCGGTACGGTATACTTGGTAAAGAGTTTGCCGACCTTGTCAATGCGCTCAGGTGTCAATCGAATGTATTTGCCGAAACGAATGAGAAACGGACGGCCCAATGCTCGGCCAACGAGATATGCAAACATCGCACCTGAAAATGTGCCCGCGGTTGTGGACAGCAAAAGCCAGAACAAGTGAAGGTGGTACTTTGGATTTTGCCAGAGGATGCCGATGGTAGTCAGCATGGTTTCGCCAGGGACTGGAATAAACAGGTATTCGAGTGCCAGACCGCCGCACAGTCCCCAATATCCATAGGTTGATAACAAGTGAGCCAGATGATGATGCAAATTGGGTACCCCTTTGCTGTGAGTTAGAAGAATGCGGTACACGGGTGTGCGTCCATCGCGTATGTACGCCAATTCCTGTTTCTATGCGCGCCGGACCGCGCGCATGAGTTCGTAATCCATGGGCATTGCTCTTTTTTATATTACCAATATCCGTACGTGGAGTGTAAGGTCTTCTCGATGACACTCGTCGTGTCTTCATGGTTGGACCAGCGGGCGCTGTACCGCCTGATGGGACAGTTCACGGATGAGTTTGTCCAAACGGCAACCATTAAATCACTACCCGTATTCGTGCGCCTCGCGCCGTATGATGTTCTCGGTGTATGATTTGCAATAGGACACATTTTGTTGTGATTACGTAAGTACTGGGGGAGAAGTACGAATGTTGGGCAATGGTCAATACATCTGGATCAGCCCCTTGCTTGCCATGATGACTGCCCAAGTTCTCAAACCGTTGCTGATTATGTTGCGACTGAGGCGGTGGGACTGGCAGCTGATGCGCAGATCCGGTGGAATGCCAAGCTCGCACACCGCGCTTGTCGTGGCACTTGTCGCCGAACTCTGGCTTCGTTACGGTGGAGACGATCCGGTGCTTGGCATCGCCATCTTCGTGGCCTTGGTTGTCATGTATGACGCCGCCGGCGTGCGTTGGCAGACAGGGCGGCAGGCCGCTGTCCTCAACCGCTTGTTGCATGAACTCAAGACGTCTGCGGCAGAGTCTACACATCCCTCTGCGCCTGCGAGTGTGGCCGCGGGTGAGCTACGCCCCATTCCAGTGGCGAAATCGCCGTGGTGGCTCGTCGACTGGCCTGTGCTCGATGAACACGTTGGGCACAAACCTGTGGAAGTGCTTGGTGGTGTCATCGTGGGACTCCTCGTTGTGCTGATTCTGCACTAATCCTCGCTCCAGCCACTTTCAATCCTGCCCATTCTGGTCTTGTCTTCCTTCTGTTGGGCGTCCACTCTGCATATATCCCTTTTGTGAGCCAGTTTTCGATAGCACGAGAGGAGGTCTGACCGTGGATGGGCAGTGGCGTTCACATCAACCATTCCGCAGTCCGTTTGACCCTTGTCCTCCCTTGCCCAAAGCCTACGTTGTTCCGCCGAACCAATACATCACATACCAACCCGAAGGACTCAAGCAATTCTCTCCCCGAGAGGCGTTGAAACATGGAACACTGTGGCCAGACTTGTACAGCCCGTACGAAGCACGCTACAAGAGGGGGAGTCAGGCATGAGCGAGTCCATCTCCAAGGAGTATTACCAATACATGCATGAACTGCAGACGGTGGACTTTGTGCTTGTGGAATTGACGCTGTATTTGGACACCCATCCTGATGACCAGCAAGCGCTCGCGCAGTTTACTCAGTTTCAACGCCGAAAACGCGTACTGATGCAGCAGTTCGAAATGGCGTTCGGCCCCCTGCAGGAGTTCGGAAACAGCCCGCCCGGACAAACATGGACCTGGTCGTCCAGTCCATGGCCCTGGCAAGTGTAGATGCGCGGCGCGGAGACGGGATCAGAGGAGGGATGCCCGCGTGTGGATTTACGAAAAGAAGTTACAGTATCCGGTTCGAGTCAGCAAGTGCGATCCGAAACTCGCCAAATTCCTGATTGAACAGTATGGCGGCGCAGACGGTGAACTGGCAGCCGCACTACGTTACTTAAACCAACGCTACAGCATCCCTGACAAAGTGATAGGCCTGCTGACCGACATCGGCACCGAGGAATTTGCTCACCTTGAGATGATTGCTACCATGGTGTACAAACTCACCAAAGACGCGACCCCGGAGCAGATGAAAGCGGCTGGATTGGATGGGCACTTTGCGGACCACGACAACGCGCTCTCCTACCACAACGCGGCTGGCATTCCCTGGACAGCGACCTACATACAAGCGAAGGGGGATCCGATTGCAGACCTCTACGAAGACATCGCAGCGGAGGAGAAGGCGCGCGCCACGTACCAGTGGCTGATTGACATCACGGACGACGTCGACATTCAGGACGCGCTCAAATTCCTGCGAGAGCGCGAGATTGTGCACTCGCTGCGCTTCCGGGAAGCCGTGGAGATTTTGAAAGAGCACCATTCCAGCAAGAAAGTGTTCTGAAAGCATGGGGAAGGAGAAAGGATGGGCGGAGGTCACCGAGCAGGCCTGCAGATGTGAGATGTTGTTTGCACCTCACATAGCAGGCCTGGTTTTCGTTCAAGTGAGCAGTTGACCGAGTGTTTGAACACCTTTCACCATTTGCTCTTCGTCTACATAACTGAACGAAAGCCGCAAAAAGTGACGTCCGTCGGCTGGATTCACGAAGAAGTACTGCCCCGGGACAAATGACACGCCCCTGTCCAGGGCCTTGTAGAGCAACTTCGTGGTATCTATCTCTGGGATGTGCAACCAGACAAAAAAACCACCCTCTGGCACGTGCCATGAAGCGAACGCTGGCATGTAGGTGTCGAGAGCCCGCATCATCGTATCACGCCGTTTGCGGTACGCCACTCGTAACGCTTCCACACGTTTTGTAAAATCTACGTCTTGTAAATAGGCAGCCATGGTGGCTTGCGCGAATGGGTGATCCAGGTCTTTTTTGAACCACGAACAAGCATGCACCAATGTTTGAGGGCCCGCAATCCAGCCGACGCGCAACCCCGGGGCCACGACTTTTGACAGGGAACCCACGTACACCACGCGCCCGGACCGGTCCATGGCTTTCAGGGGCACGGGGGCGTTTGCAAATGACAACTCTCCGTACGCGTCGTCCTCCACGATGAGAAAATCAAACGCTTCCGCCAGTTTCAGTAACTTCAGACGCCTCTCTAGCGGCAGTGTGGTGCCCGTGGGGTTATGGAATGACGGAATCGTATATAAAAAGCGCGGCATCGGAAGGCCGGCGTCTGTTCTCTTCGTCAGCACGGTCTCAAGAACATCGGTCTGGAGACCCCATTCGTCCATCGGAACGCTCACAATCTGATGCGTGTAGTTCCGAAAGATCTCCAAAGCTTCCATATACGTGGGTGCCTCAACCGCCACGACGCAGGCATCATCTAGCAGCACTTTGGCAATCAAATCAATCGCCTGACAGCCTCCTGAGGTCACAAGTAATTCGTGCTCGCGGATATCGATGCCGCGGTGTTTCAAGCGTTCCTGCAATTGTGCGCGCAGGAAGTCAACTCGTGGACTGCCCAAATAGTGTAACGGTAGGTCGCGTTCCTGGTGAATGAGGCGGTTGACTGCAGATCTGACTTGCTCAGACGGTACCAACTCGGGTGCCGGATATCCGGCGCTGAGGCGGATGCATGACTCGGGAAGTTGCGGCATCCAGGCGCCGGGGGGATCGTTCATCAATGCTACTTTTACATTTGTAGGAAATAAAGATTCATAATTCATCGGATGCGCTCCTTTTGACTGAGTAACTCGCAAAATTCTACAAGAGTGGTTCGATGTGATGAAATATTGCAATTTTTAAAATCAATGATATATTTAATTTATCACAACGACACAATGTTATATTTTGGTAAATAAAAAATAAGGATTGCATAAATATACGTAATCAATTATAAATTATGCAGTGAGGTTCGTACATCATGTTTCTAGTAGAAAAGGGGTTCACTACATGAAAAAGACAGCATGGATATCTACGATGGCTACTTCCGTTGCTTTGATGTCAGTGCTCACAGGGTGCGGCGCACCGAGTTCAGACAACCGTACGTCGAGCACCGGAGCAACACCGAGTGCGGGAGGGCCGACCCTCGTACTTGCAACCTCGGCAGACTATAAACCCTATGAGTTCCATGACACGTCCAGTGGTCAGGACAAAATTGTTGGATTTGACATGGATGTTGCGAACGCGATTGCAAAGCAGTTGCACTTTAACATCAAGGTCGAGGACATGGATTTTGACGGCCTCATTGGTGCGCTTCAATCCGGACGAGCTGATTTTGTCATTGCGGGTATGACGCCGACGGCGGAGCGAAAGAAGAGTGTGGATTTCTCAGACGTCTATTATCAGGCGACGAATATCGTATTGACCAAGAAGGGGCACGCCGTGAAGAGCCTGGACGACTTAAAGGGTGAAACCGTCGCTGCACAGCTCGGCTCAGTTCAAGAAACAGCGGCAAAGGCGATTCCAGGAGTGAAGGTGGAATCTCTCAATACGATTCCGAACGTCGTTCAAGAAGTCGTAACCAACCGCGCCCAAGCGGCTGTGATAGAGGATACCGTAGCCAAAGGATATGTGCAGAACAATCCGAGCCTCCAGATCAACGAGATTCCAGGGGTCAAATCCAATGGTTCAGCGATTGCGTTCCCGAAAGGGTCGAAGTGGGTTTCCAAGTTCAACACCGCAATTGAAAAAATGAAGCAAGACGGAGAGTTGCAACAGCTGGCAGACAAGTGGTTCAGCGGCCAGAAGTAAGCAACGTGTGGTGAGGAGCCTGTTACATCATGCCGATTAACTTCTCTGTAATTGTCCCGGATATTCCGTTTATGCTGCAGGGTGTGCTGGTGACGCTCGAGTTCACCCTTCTGTCTCTGGTGTTTGGATTTATCTTGGGCACTTTGTTGTCCATCATCAAGATTTCAAAGTTTGCACCGCTTCGGTGGTTTGGGATTGCCTACACGTCTGTCTTTCGCGGAACGCCTTTGCTGGTTCAGCTGGGACTCGTCTTTTATGCGACACCGCAATTGACTGGTTATGACATTCCGGCGTTGCAGGCTGGGGTGATTACGTTCTCCTTGAATTCGGCGGCCTATGTTTCGGAAACAATTCGAGCCGGCATTTTGGCCGTGGACAAGGGGCAGCGGGAAGCTGCGCTGTCCCTTGGCGTTCCGTACCGCAAGATGATGGCGGATATCATCCTGCCTCAGGCAGTCAAAAACATTTTGCCCGCTCTCGTCAACGAAGGGATTGCATTATTGAAAGATTCGACATTGGTATCCACCATAGCGGCGAGTGACCTACTTCGGCGCGCAGATGTTGTGATGGGTCAGCGATTCGTGTATTTTGAACCGCTCATTTTCATTGCGGGCATCTACTACGTACTCGTGATGATCCTCACGTGGTTTGGGCGTGCCTTGGAAAGGAGGCTTCGTCGCAGTGATAGAGCTTAAACATGTGTCCAAGTCGTTTGGTAGTTTAAAAGTATTGAACGACGTCTCGCTCGACATTGCGAAGGGCGAAGTGGTGGCCGTGATTGGTCCGTCCGGATCTGGAAAATCGACACTGTTGCGTTGCATGAATCTACTCGAGGTGCCGACAGAAGGCCAGGTACGAATCAACGGCGTGGACATTACGGCGCGAGGCGTCAACATCACAAAGGTTCGGTCAAAAATTGGAATGGTGTTTCAACATTTTCACTTGTTTCCGCATATGAGCGTACTGGACAATCTCACATACGCGCCCATCAACGTAAAAAATCTATCCAAAGAAGAGGCGCGAGCAAAGGCAAGCGAACTTCTGGCGCGTGTGGGACTGCGAGATAAGGCTCACGTGTATCCGTCGACACTCTCTGGCGGGCAAAAGCAACGCGTGGCCATTGCCCGAGCGCTCGCCATGGAGCCGGACATCATGTTGTTTGATGAACCTACATCTGCGCTGGACCCGGAAATGGTCAAGGAAGTATTGGACGTCATCAAATCCCTTGCGCACACGGGGATGACGATGGTCATTGTGACGCATGAGATGGGGTTCGCCCGGGAAGTCGCCGATAGAGTGTGTTTCTTGGAAGGTGGGGTTTTGTTGGAGGTTGCCCCGCCGGAGCAGTTTTTTGCGAAGCCGCAGACCACGAGGGCGCAGGATTTTCTTTCAAAAGTCCTGTAGGTCCGGGCGACCCCATGAATACGGATAGGCAGAGTTACGCAGCAGGCCTACGGCTGTGAGGATCTTTCGTAATCCTCACACCGCAGGCCTGTTTCTATTGGACTGCAGAGATATACAGACTTGCTAGGTGTGTTCTATTTACTTTTGCATTTCAATTGTTCGGAATTCGTTTATTTTTAGAATATAATGAAAATACGTGACTATCATGACGGAGTACTGTTGTCCGATAGAGACGGTCGCGTGCAGCAACAGATGATGCGTAGAGAGACATATGAGTTCTCTCAGAGGGAGGATTTCGGGTGGATTTCTCACTTACGCAGGAACAGAAAATGGTGCAGCGGACCATTCGAGAGTTCGTGAAGAACGAGCTCATGCCGCTTGAACAGCAGGTGCTCCGCAACGAGCGCGAAGGGCGGCCAGGTATCACTTCGGACGAATTGAAAGCGCTTCAACTGAAAGCCAAGGAGCTTGGTTTTTGGGGCATCAACACACCGGAAGAGTACGGGGGCGCAAATTTGGGCTCCTTGATGAGTGCCATTACATGGATGGAACTCGGACGGACGTTTGTCCCGTTTTCTTTTGGTGGCCAAGCTGACAACATTCTCTATTACTGCAACGAGGAACAGAAGAAGAAGTACTTGATTCCCACCATTGAAGGCAAAAGGCGCTCATGCTTCGCATTAACGGAACCGGGGGCAGGTTCTGATACAAGTAATATCCGCATGTCGGCCGTGAAAGATGGGAACGAATGGGTGTTGAATGGGGAAAAGATATTCATCACCAACGGGAACGATGCGGATTTCGCCATGGTGTTCGCTGTGACGGACAAGGAGAAAGGTGCGCACGGTGGGGTGACCTGCTTCCTGGTGGACCGGGAGATGGGGTGGCGCTCAGAGCGTATCCCGACGATGGGCGAGTGGGATCCGGCTGCGCTCGTCTTCGAAGATGTTCGGGTTCCGGAAGAAAACATTCTCGGAACCCTTGGCGGCGGCCTGAATCTGGGATTTCAGTGGATTGGTGCGGCCCGTTGGGTCATTGTCGCGCGAGCCCTCGGATCCGCAGAACGTTTGTTGCAAATGGCGATTGACCATGCGAAAACGCGCGTCACGTTCGGTAAGCCTATCGCAGAGCGTCAAGCGATTCAGTGGATGATTGCAGACTCGGCGGTTGAGATTGAAGCGGCCAAGTGGATTACACTGCGCGCAGCGTGGATGCTTGACCAGGGATTGGACAATCGCCATCAGGCATCCATGTCTAAATTGTACGGGGCGAATATGGCGAACCGGGTGGTTGACCGCGTACTGCAAATTCACGGTGGAATGGGCTACACCAAAGAACTTCCGATTGAACGTTGGTACCGGGAAATGCGGTTGCTTCGAATTTTCGACGGAACGGACGAAATTCAACGGTTCATCATTGCGCGCAACTTGCTCAAGGGACACGTGAAAGTGGGCGAGTGGATGGACTGAAACGGTCTTCCACCGCACATCTGCGAATATACAGCAGTCTATCTAAGCGGATTGTGAGGTGTCTCCAGATGTTGAACCACGAGTGCAAATTGTGGCCGAAGCAATTGCCGGCGTCGTTGGCCGTGCCAAAGACCACTTTGTTTGACAACTTAGCAGTGAGCGCGCGTCGGTATCCGGACACCACAGCGATTTACTACTACGGGACGGCGGTTCAGTATGACAGGCTGTTGCACGAAACGTGTTTAGTCGCAGGTTACCTGCAGCGCGAACTTGGCGTGAACAAAGGGGACAGGGTCTTACTCTACATGCAGAACGCACCACAGTTTGTCATCTCATTTCACGCCATCTTGGCCATCGGAGCCGTTGTCGTGCCGCTCAACCCGATGAACATGACCGATGAGGTGCACTTTTACATCCAGGATTGCGGGGCTCATGTCGCGATTGTGGGGCAGGAGTTGTTCGACCGCATTGAACCACTCATCGGGGAAAGTGAGTTACAACACGTGGTGGTCGCCGCGTATTCCGATTACATTGAGGCAACGCCGAAGTATCAGCTGCCGGAGGTTGTCGCTGCCACTCGCGTGGAATACCACAGATCCGGCGTGTCGAATTGGGCCGCTGCGATGACCGCGGGTGTGACATGGACACCCGTGGAGGTTCGGGGAACCGATTTGGCTGTACTCCCGTATACTTCCGGAACGACAGGTCGTCCAAAAGGGTGCATGCACCCGCACTCTACAGTACAGGCCAACATTGTCGGGGGAGCAACCCACGCCGGAACGAATTCGGGGTCCGTGGTGTTGGGGACCTTGCCGCTATTTCACGTGACCGGTATGATTCACAGCATGCTCACTCCGCTGTTCTGTGGCAGTACGGTGGTTCTCATGACCCGCTGGGATAGAGAGACGGCAGCACAGCTCATCCACGACATGCGCTGTACGGGGTGGACCAACATCGCCACCATGCTGATTGACTTTCTGTCCAATCCGAACATCGCCCAATACGACTTGTCTTCGCTCACGGCCATTGGCGGGGGAGGGGCTGCACTGCCGGAGGCAGTGGGGGAACGCCTCTTTCAATTGACTGGCATTCGCTATGCGGAGGGATATGGATTATCGGAGACCATTTCACAGACCCATTTCAACCCGCTGGACCGACCCAAGCTACAATGTCTTGGGATGCCTTCTTTTGATGTGGACGCTCGAGTCATTCATCCCGAATCACTGACAGAGCTCGGACCGAACGAGGAAGGAGAATTGATTGTCCACGGGCCCCAGGTTTTCCAAGGGTACTGGAATCGCCCCGAGGAAACTGAAAGGGTTTTCATCAACATCGACGGAAAACGATTTTTCCGCACGGGAGATATCGTTCGCTACGACGAAGACGGGTATTTCTTTATGGTAGACAGGCTCAAACGGATGATCAACGCAGCTGGATTCAAGGTATGGCCGGCAGAGGTGGAATCTCTGTTGTTTGAACATGAAGCCGTGCAACTTGCTTGTGTGATTGGCGTTCCCGACGCGCGCCGCGGAGAAACCGTGAAGGCGTATATCGTGTTGAAGCCGGAGTTCCGAGGCGTTGTGAGTGAAGACGACATCATCGATTGGACAAAGGACAAAATGGCCGCGTACAAGCGTCCTCGGATTGTGGAGTTCGTGGACTCCTTGCCCATATCCGGAAGTGGGAAGGTGCTCTGGCGCAAATTGATGGAGATGGAAGCGGCCAAGCACCAACAAGTCTAGGGGGGGTCGGTGGCTCGTCATCCCATGATTCTAGGGTAGCGAGCCACCAGTCCTTCATGTGACCCGACGCTACATAGTGATTGCACGCAAGTCGGTGTATCGCATACAGCACGGAAAAAAGGGTTGATTGGTTCCCGTCGCGGGATCATTCGAGACTACATTGACATGTCCAGCATGGATTCGGACATAGTTCACAATCTAAAGTGATGATCTTGTCTCATGATGGCAATGAATTGAGTATAATCAAACAATGCGCTGTAGAATCGCCACAGTAAAGGAGGCGTGTGGTCGTGCATGCAGCATGGATGAGCAGCGTGATTGTCGTCCTGTTCGCCTTGACGGTGATCTTCGTGCGACTCAAGGCATCCAAGTCGCCGACTTCCGCCAAGAAGATCCTGATTCCGCCACTGGGAATGAGTACGGGATTCTTGATGTTCGTCGCACCACAAACACACGTCCGTTGGTCGTACGCTGGACTTGCCATTTTGGTGGGACTGCTGCTGTCCTTTCCACTCGTGGCGACATCGAAAATGTACGTGTCCGGCGGTGACATATATCTCAAACGATCCAAGGGGTTTGTGGTGGTTCTGCTGGTATTGCTGGTACTGCGGCTGGTGTTGCACCAATACATCCAAGAGTACGTGACCATTCCACAGACAGCAGCACTGTTTTTTGTACTCGCGTTTTCCATGCTTCTGCCATGGCGCATTGTCATGTACTTGAACTATCGGAGGCTGCTGGCGCAAGCGAGGCAACAGAACCTGCAGTCGTGATGACCGACAGGACTGGAACGTTTGTCAGCGATTTGCAAATCGCTGACGGAACATGAACAGGACCACGTTCGCGGTGTTCGGGCGTGGTCCTGTTTCATTTGGTCGCACGGCTACTGGTGGGCTCATGTGGCGATAGAAGCGCAGGACGGTTTATTGCGGATGCTGTGTCTTGAATTGATTCACGGATCCCCAGGCGTTGCGGGCCAGGCCGTCCCGGACCATTCCGTCATCACGCACATCAATCCACGCAATGGTGCCCGTATGATCCGAGAGGGCGTTGTAGACGTGGACGGCATACACGGTATGCGTTCCATCTGAATACGTGTGGTCGGTCGTAACCTGTAACTTCGGGTCCTTCGCCATTTGGTCCTTGAAGATACTCTTCACCAGTTCCTCGGCGCTCGACGCCGAAGTGACACTTGTGGTTGGCGTTGATGGAGCCTTCTGTGGATTGGGTGCGTTCGCTGAATTCGTCATATGGCCGGTGCCGCTGGCGTTAGACGTGTTGTCGGTATTGTTGGCTGGCGCCGACACTGCGGTATTGTTCATCACGTTGCCGGGGGCGGCAGCTTGGCTGCAACCGGTGACAGCGAGGAATGCCACGCAACCCAGTGTCGGAACGACGTAGCGTCTTACGTATTTGTTCACGAATGGTTTCTCCCCTTTGCTTCCGGGCAGAGTTCAAAGATGAGCATACCACCATTTATAGGTACAAAGCAGACTATTTTTGTAAAAACATAGACCTACGCCTTGACCGCACAGCGGTTTGGTCCAATTTCCAGCATCGACGCTTCGTCCTCGGCAACTTGTAACACACCGCGGTTAATGTCCACAATGCTCAGGTAGTTTGGCGGTGTCGTGGTGACCCTCTTCAAGATGGTTTCCACAAACGCATCCTCGTCTTGTTCACTGAACTCGATTGTACCCATGACATCTCCCAAACGGGCTGCACCGTAACCGGCTTCTGTGATTTCTTGAACATCCGAAAAATGAGTCGGCAACAGGATGGTATCGTCGGGTAGCGCTTGAAGCGGACCCGTCAGCGTGCGATAGAGCAGCCGCGCCCACCCTCCGCATGTCCACCGAGGTCAGATCTTCCAATGCCCTGGACAAACAAGGTGTCCCCCCCACAAATCAGGTACTGCTCATCCACCCACAAACCGACGCTTCCGGGCGTGTGGCCGGGCAACGCAATGACCTGTGTCCGGATGGACCCCATTTCAAATCTCATCCCGTCTTGTAACGCGAGATGCGCCCGCGGGCCGCCCCGGGACTCACCGGCGCTCATCCAGTACTTCGCTCCCGTTTTTTCAGCCAACGCGAACCCACCCGAGATGTGGTCCGCATGAAGGTGGGTATCTAGGACGTGTTGAATACGCACACCTAGTTGCTTAGCCAGGGATATGTAAACCTCCGTGTGTCGACCTGCGTCAACGACAATGCCCTGGTCACTCGATGCAATCAGGTAAGATAGGCATCCCTTTGACAAAGTGTTTAGAGCCATGTCGGACCCAACTCGCAGGAAAATTCTCGAGTTACTCAAAGAGCGACCCATGACTGCTGGTGAAATTGCAAGCCATTTCACGCATGCGCAGCCAACCGTCAGTCGTCACTTAAGTGTACTCAAAAATGCGGATTTGGTTGTGGATCAGCGCGAAGGAACGTACGTGGTGTATCGCCTGAATACGACGGTGATTCAAGAATGGTTAAGCTGGTTGTTGGACAAATTCGGAGGCGGTGATTCAGGTGAAGAAGATGAAGGGTAATGCCGTTCCTTGGTGGGGCTGGTTTGCGTGGGTTATAGCCATTGCGCTTGGAATTGTAGCTTACAATCATCTTCCGACGCAGGTCGCTACACATTTCAATTTGGCTGGCAAACCGGATCACATGGGCTCACGTCTGGAAGCGGTTTTGATGGAGCCGACAATCATGCTCGGCATCATTCTCTTGTGGCATGTGCTTTGGAGGATTGATCCGAAGAAAAGGAACTACGAGTCCTTCTGGTCGACTTATCGATATATCGGTGGCGTCATTGTTGTGTTCATAGGGGTAATGTACCTGTCGACTCTAGAACATGTATTAAATATAGCGCCGATACGATTTTCGATGCGATTCGGCCCGACTACATTGGGCATCATGATCTTGCTATTGGCAAATGTTTTACCTCGTCTTCAACCAAATTGGTGGGTCGGAATTCGCACGCCTTGGACTTTGTCGAGTACGGAGAGTTGGAATCGCACGCACCGGTTAGCAGGACATTTAGGCTTTCCAACTGGAGTTCTTATGGTCATTCTTGTTTGGGTTTTACCGAACTCATTGATACCATTGGCGATTCTAGTACCAATCATCTTATGGGTGCTTATTACGGTTGTGGCTTCGTATGTTTACGCTAAAACATGACATTTGGCGTTGACACGACACAAGACCAAACCGTAGAGCTACCGTTTGATGCCCTGATGAGACGAAGACGAAAAAATACGTGATGAACCTTGTTTCAGAGCGCACCACAAAGAGAAAAGCTCCACACAGCCTCGCGCTCAATCGTTCCACAAGGCGGTGTGGAGTGTGCCAGAACACATGGTTTGTATGCCGCTTTATCCCTCTAGCAGAAGGGATTCCGGGTCTTCCAACAGTTCTTTGACTTTAACCAAGAAGCGGACAGCTTCACTGCCGTCGACGATGCGGTGGTCGTAGGACAGCGCGACGTACATCATGGGCCGTACCACCACTTCGCCTTTCATGGCCACGGGGCGCTCCTGGATTTTGTGCATACCGAGAATGCCAACTTGCGGTGCGTTCAGAATGGGTGTTGACATGAGCGATCCGAACGTACCGCCGTTGGTAATGGTAAACGTGCCTCCTTGCAACTCCTGCAGTGTCAACTGGTTGCTGCGCGCTCGAGTCGCGAGCGAGGCAATCGCTTGTTCAATCTCAGCAAACGACATCCGGTCCGCGTCACGCACCACGGGCACGACGAGTCCGGCCTCTGTTGCTACGGCGATACCGATGTCGTAATAGTGCTTGATGATCATGTCTTCGCCTTGAATCTCGGCGTTCAGCCGAGGGATGGCCTTGAGTGCCCCGATGACCGCTTTCGTGAAAAAGGACATGAAACCAAGTCCGACACCGTACTGCTCCTTAAACGATTCCTTGCGGCGTTTCCGGATGTTTATCACGTTGCTCATGTCAATTTCGTTGAACGTCGTCAGCATCGCAGCCGTATGTTGGGCTTCCACCAAACGCTTTGCGATGGTCAGGCGACGTCGCGACATGCGTACGCGCTCGTCGTAGCGGTACGGCATCTCTCTTGAAGCGGAGGACGCGTCAGCCTGTGCTGGATTCACCGTCGCCGTACGCTGTGGTCCTGTTGCGTTCGCAGGCATCGCTGAGTTGCCGGATCTCTGTGTCGATTGCGAGAGAATGTCTTCTTTATGAATCCGCCCGTCGACTGCAGACGGTTGAATCTGCGTCAAGTCTACGCCGCGTTCTGCGGCCATTCGCCGGACCGCTGGCGTGGCACGAGGTGGTAACGGCGGAGGGGCGTTCCTACCGCTGTTGGCGGTACGTGGAGCGGCCTGTCCCACGGGCGCATTGGGAGCCTTTGGGCTCTCAGGGGGCGGAGTGTGTACTACATTGGCAGCCGCGCCAGACAAGGTCTCCGACGCCGGGTGCTTGACCGTGTTTGTGGAAGGTTCCGGTGCAGTCGCCGTGGGCGTACCCTGGCCGATGACTGCAATGACCTCTCCGACCTGCACGGTTTCACCGGTCTGCTTCAGAACCGTCTGAAGGACGCCCGACTCTTCTGCAATCACTTCCACGTTCACCTTGTCTGTTTCCAGCTCGACCACGGCGTCCCCAGCTTCCACCGACTCGCCCGCTTTTTTCAGCCAGGTGCCGACAGTGGCTTCCAGAATGGATTCTCCGAGCTCGGGCACTTTGATGTCACTCACGTTGGTTGTATCCTCCTTTATGTCAAATCCGAGTCTGCCCTGGATCCAGCGCTTCACTGAGAATCCGGGCCTGCTCCCGCTGGTGTTCTGAAGCGTGACCTTCCGCTGGGCTCGCGGATTCGGCGCGTCCAATGTAACGCAGCCGGACATCGCTCGGTATAAGCATTTGCAAGTGTGGGTGGATGTATCGCCACGCCCCCATGTTTTCCGGTTCTTCCTGCAGCCAGATGACTTCTCGAAGCCCTGGATAGCGCGATAGCAACCGAACAACATCCTCTCTCGGGAACGGGTACAGTTGTTCGATTCGGCCGTGCGCCAACCAGTCGTGCGAGGCTCCCGCCGATTCCATACTTGTTACGAGATCCACGCCGACCTTGCCGCTGGACAACACCAGGCGCCTGACTTTGGCGGGATCCGCCTCGCCAGCGACAGACAGTACAGTCTGAAACCGACCATTCGCGAGATCTTGTGCGGGAGATGACGCTCGTGGGTTGCGCAACAGACTCTTAGGTGTCATTAAAAACAAAGGGCGGGCGTTTTTACCCAATCGAGCCGCGTGTCTGCGCAATAGGTGAAAGTATTGAGCAGACGTCGTGACGTTGGCCACAACAATGTTCCCCGCGGCTGCCAGTTGTAAGTATCGTTCCACGCGAGCACTCGAATGCTCCGGACCTTGTCCTTCGTATCCGTGTGGCAACAGCACCACGATGCCGGAGGATTGACCCCACTTGGCGAGCCCCGAGACAATGAACTGGTCAATGATAACCTGCGCGACATTCGCGAAATCGCCGAACTGCGCCTCCCAAAGGACAAGCGTCTCGGGGGCTTGAACGTTGTAGCCGTACTCAAATCCGAGCACCGCGGTTTCCGTGAGTGGGCTGTTGTGTACATCAAACGACGCCTTGGCTTGAGACAACGTTTTCAAAGGCACGTATTCGTCCCCCGTGCGCGCGTCGTGCAAAACAAGATGGCGGTGGGCGAACGTGCCTCGCTCCGTATCCTGGCCGGTGAGGCGAATCGGCGTTCCGTCTGCCAGGATGGATGCGAACGCCAACACCTCCGCATGTGCCCAATCGACCATGCCGCCCGGCAACAACGCCTCGCGCCGACGTTCGAGTACCTTGGCGAGTTTCGGGTATACTTGGAACGTTTCAGGGCGCGTCAGCATGGCCTCGTTCAACGCCTGCAGAGTCTCCAGCGTAACGGGTTTCGCTTCCTGCGTCGGTAGGTCCCATACCTTGGGATCAGTCGGCTCGGACATCGGCTTTACTTTGGCATGCACTTCCCGCAGCACAGTATTGACCTCCGACTCCATGTCTGAAGCTTGGGCTTCAGAAATCACGCCCTCTTCCACCAGGGTCTGCGCGTACAACGCACGCACGGTCGGGTGCTTCTGAATCAGCTGGTATAGCGTCGGTTGGGTGACGGACGGATCGTCCATTTCGTTGTGGCCCCACCGTCGGTATCCAATCAGATTGATGAGGAAGTCCTTGTTAAATTTTGCTCTGTACAAAGCGGCAAGCCGAACGGCCGTGAGGCACGCTTCTGGATGATCCGCCGACACGTGAACCACTGGCACTTCAAACCCTTTGGCTAAGTCGCTGGCGGCGGATGTGGATCTGGTTTCGTCTTCTTCGGCGGTGAAGCCCAGCCGGTTGTTGGCGATGATATGTATGGTACCGCCGGTCGTATAACCCCGGATCTGTGAGAAGTTGAACGTCTCGGCAACTACGCCTTCGCCTGGAAAGGCTGCGTCACCGTGCACGAGTACCGCAATGGCGGACTGCGGATTCAGCGGAGGTTCCCCAGCCACCGCGCGCGTCTCTTGAGCGGCTCTCGCATAGCCGAGGACGACCGGATTCACGAACTCAAGGTGGCTTGGATTGTTTGCCAAGCGAATCCGCGCGTGTCCTGTACCCTCATTGGTCACAGTACGGAAGGCGCCTAAGTGGTACTTCACGTCGCCCGTCCAGCCCGTGTGGATGCTTTCCGAGAGTGCTCTTTCCTTGTTCGGAGCGGATTGAAACTCCGCAAAAATCTTTTCGTAGGGTTTTCCGAGCACGTGTGCCAAAACATTCAGTCGGCCGCGGTGAGCCATGCCTATCATGATGTCCTTTGCGCCTCCGGACACACTGAGGTGAACGAGCATGTCCAGCATGGGGACGAGCATGTCCAATCCTTCAATGGAAAACCGCTTTTGACCCACGTACGTTCGGTGGAGGAACTTTTCGAATGATTCAACTTCACTCAATCGATGCAACAGCTGGACGCGCATGTCAGGGGATAAATCTACCCGATGCCTCCCCGTTTCCACCACGTTGTCCAACCAAGCTCGTTCCTGCAAGTCGGTCACGTGGGCAAAGTCGTAACTGATAACACCCGTATATGTCTTGCGCAGTGTTTCTACTGCATCCAGCGCAGTGTGCACATGCAGTGGCGCGTTCGGCCACACGAAACGAGCCGGAATCGTCTGCAGGACGTCTTCGGTGAGTCCATATGTCGAGAGTGACAGCGCCGGTACTTCCCGGCGTGAACTGTCGGTCGGCCCGGTCTGTGCCGCAAGGTGACCGTATTCACGAATGTTGTCCGCCAACTGCCGCGCGGCAAGCACGGACCTTATGTATGATGGGGAAACTTGGGTCTTGGCTGTGGATGAAGTTGTATCTCCTAAAGATTGCCAAACCCATGATCCAGTGTCGTTAAACAGTGCACGAATGTCTTCCGGGACTGAAGTTGGGTCCTGTTTATACTGTTCGTACAAGCCCGCAAGGTACGCCAAATTTGGACCCGTAAAGTTGCTGTAAGCGGAGGACACATTGACAGCGGAACGCAATGCCATGACGAGTCTCCTTTATATAGATATCGGTACACACTCTGGCTGTCTCAGTAATTTCTAGTATGTCTCTAGTTTGAAAAAACATTCCCATGTAGAAGCGAAGGACTCCCGGGATTCTGCCTCGTGTGTAGCATACGGTCTGGAAATTTTGCTCTGTACACAGAGGGTGAGATCCTCGGATAGGACCGCCGCCGAGGGGCACACTGCAACCTGAAAGGAGGGGACATTTATGAACTGGAAAACTGGTGCTGTTCTGTTGACGCTGCTGGCTGTAACGGGATGTGGCAACGCTGCGAACAACGCAGCGAACGCGACAGGCAATGCAGCTGGCTTTGTGGGTAACGCCACAGGCAACGTGGTTCGCGGTGCAGGAAATATCATCGGCCAAGGAACCAACGCCATCGGCAATGCAGCCGGTCAAGCTGGCAACGCAGTGGGTGGCGCTGCACGAGGTGGCATGAACCGTGTTGGCGATGGAAATGTGTACAGGGGATCGCAATCGGTTCAATTTAACAACGCCACGAAGACCGTAGATGTTCGTCTCTCGGGCGCTACGGCGGGGAACAGGGCTGGTACGGCTTGGGCTGGAGGAACGGCCAGGGCGGTCACTGGCAACTGGACCGGCGCTTCCACCATCACGGTACCCGTTGGCTGGGGCGTTCGCGTGACCAGTCCGCGTGGAGCCGCTTGGGCTGGCGACGTGTACGTGGTGCGGCACACCGGAGGTGCGGGCGTTGGGACATGGGCCCCAGGGGCAGCCGGGATGGCGAATGGACTCGGCAACGTTCGTGCAGCTGGTGGCAGTCACCTGGCCAATGGGCAGAAGTTTACTCCGAGTGCGCCAGGTGTGTACGCGATTGTGGTGTCTGGGAACGGCATGGCCACCCGCGTCGTGGACTTCGTGAATGTCACGCGTCACGCGGCACCACCGTCGATTGTGACGTCTGATGTGTGGTAAGTTCCAGAACGTCGTGTAGCAGGTGGGGGATTTCCTCACCTGCTTTTACGTGTTGACAGGTCTCACCCGGTTGACTAAACTATCAAATTATTCAGAGCAAAGGTGAGATACCAGATGTGGATCCGCATGCTGAATTCAGCGGATGCCGTGTTGTACCGCATGTTACGGCTCGAGGCATTGCAGAACAACCCAGAAGCGTTTCTCGAGACGTATGAGAACGCGTCCAGGAAGTCCATCGATGATACGGCGCAGAAGCTTCAGCCTGCTGAAACTCACTTCACGCTAGGCGCTTTCCTGCAAGAAGACGAATTGGTCGGCGCGGTCACCTTCCTGCGCGAACGCGAAGCGAAAGTGCGTCATAAAGGTCATGTGGTTGCGATGTACGTTCGACCTCAGGCAAGAGGTGTGAGGTAAGCAACCTCAGCAGGAGCCCGCACTGTGGGCGCGGGCTCTTTGGGATGGTGGGGTTACATTCCATACAGCGGAGAAAACTTTTCCTTGAGATAGGACACCAGATACTTCGCATTGATGGGCTCTCCGGTGACCTGTTGGACAATGTCGGCAGGTTGCAGCAGCTTACCGTGGCGGTGGATCTTGTTCTGTAACCATTCGCAAATCCCACTCAACTCGCCTTTGCGCACTTGTTCCATGAAATCCGGCACTTCCTTCGCAAGGGCATTGCGGAACTGAGCGGCGTAGATGTTACCAAGTGAGTACGACGGAAAGTATCCAAACAGACCGCCCGACCAGTGCATGTCCTGCAACACGCCTTCAGCGTCTGTCTCCGGTATGATACCGAGGTATTCTTTCATCTTCTCACGCCACAACTCCGGTAGATCGGCCACTTTCACCTGGCTGTTGATCAGCCCTTTCTCCAACTCGTAACGCAGCATGATGTGCAGGTTATACGTCAATTCGTCGGCCAGGATGCGAATCAATGATGGTTGTACGTTGTTGATGGCGAAGTGGAATTCGTCCAGCGTCACGTCCCCAAACGCTTCCGGGAAGAGACGCTGCACGTGTTGGAAGTTCGCTTCCCAAAACTCGCGGGATCGGCCAATTATGTTTTCGTAGAAACGAGATTGTGACTCGTGAATACCCATGGATGCACCGGTGCAGAGCGGCGTTCCAATCAAATTCGTTGAAATGCCTTGTTCATACAGTGCGTGACCGCCTTCGTGAATGGTCGCGAAGAGAGCGCCGCGCAGATTGTTAGGAAGGAAGCGGGTGGTCACGCGGGTGTCAAATCGATTGATGGACGTTTGGAACGGGTGCGCTGTTTCGTCGAGGCGACCCGCTCCGAAGTCGTACCCGATGTTTTCGAGCATGAGGAGGGACAGTTCACGCTGTTTCTGCACGTCAAAATGCCCTTCAAACATGTTCACGTTGGGTTTCTTACCAGAGCTGACAATCGCCTGTAGCAACCTGACGGTTTCATTTCGTAGCGCGCCGAAGATCTCGTCCAATTGCTTGACCGTGATGCCTGGTTCGTACATGTCGAGCAGTGTGTCGTATTTGTTGTCCTTGTAGCCCCAGTACCCTACAAACTCGATGTTCATGGCCACCACTTGCTCTAGGTACGGGCGGAATTGCTCGAAGTTCCCAGTCGATTTCGCCTCTTCCCAAACCGATTCCGACTTGGACACCAGAACCACGTACTCCTGATACCGCTTGGCAGGAATCTTCTTGCTGCGGTCAAATTCTTTTCGCACCTCTCGAACTGTGGCCTGGTCAACTGGGGTCAATTCGGCAAACGCGGATGGATCTGACAACACGTTGAGGTATTCTTCCATTTGATGCGAGGTGCTCATACGGAAGACTTTACTGGATAGGGTGCCAATGGCCTCCGCGCGCAATTCGTGTCCTTTGCGCGGTGCGCCGGTGCGTAGGTCCCAGTACATCAGAGCCAGGGCTTCCTGGTAATGCAGCATCTTTCGTACATACTCCCGAAATTCTTGCAAGGTCTTTTGTGTTCTCGCTGTGGCCACCTATGTACCCATCCCCTCTGCACGAAGTCGGTCTACGACTCGATTATATCGGAGTTCTCTACAGAAAAGTATATATTTTCAAAATGTAGATGTGTTTGATTCGGGGGGCTGTGCCAACGCTGAACTCGAGTGAAAGGGACTGGAGCCGGATTCCAATCTCCCCACTCGTTCACTAGTCTCATGACACTTGGTGCGGTCTAAAATAGGGATAAGCAACCGAAATTGCTTGTGAGCGTAGGTTGCAAGTCTTTTCTTCCTCCGAATCACCCCGTCCCATTGGAACGGGGGATTTTTTTGCATATGATGCGCGGCGTCTGGTCAATTCCACATCCCATGCGTGGATGAATACGAAACAGAATGATGTGAATGCCAGGAACAGAGTATGAAAAGAGGGCCGCTTTGGGGCGGCCCGTTCACACTATGCGTGGAACACGATGACGGATATTGTTCCGAGCAGCGACCAGAGAATCGCACCCGAAATCATCCTGCCTCTCTTCAGTTGAACGTGGAATAGTTTTCCCCATGCCCACATGAATAGCAGGCCTACTGCAAAGTCAATGATCAAGTACAAAATGATGAACAGGAAGTTGGTGGTCAATACCGTTCACGCCTCCACACTCCACACTGAAATCGTTCATTTCCATTTATCTTGTTGGCTGTGAATATTCTCGGGAGTGAGTGTTGGTTTTTGCAATAACGGGCTTGGGCATTTGTTGCAGCTCCAACCAAGGAGGGAGTACATTTGCATTTTTCATCGTTTAATGAACGAAATAGGCCTCATGCGTATGATCCTCCAATGGCTTGCCTTTTCCTTGCAGATCATCGAAACCACCCGTGCGAGCATGTTCAGTGACAATATCATCGATGATATCACCAAATTTCTTGCCCACGAATGGGTTTGTTTGAACTTGACGAAATCGTATTTTTAACAAGGACATCCATCGTTGACACAAACTCTCCACACCTTCTATACGAATTCTTAACACGTGCCCTGTATACTCTCCCATGGGTTGAGTGCCACGCACTGTCTCCAAGGTCACTGGCGCAGGCCGAGCCAGTGACTCTTCACTCTCTTCTTACCCCTATCGCACGCTCACTGCTGTGAGCGTCTTTTTTTAATCCCACACCCGATAAATCGACCACTGACCACCGCTGAACTCCAGGTCAAACAAAAACCACTCCTGCGTCTGTACGCGGTACATGGTCCGGGGCGGTTCATCTTCCCACCAGGCGCCAGCCTCCATCCACCAATCGATGATGGTGGTGACAGTGTAGGTGTTGTCGCCGTCGACGATGGTATGCGGGAGTCCATCTATCGTTGTCACCTCGATGGATCTTCGAACCAAACGTGACATATCCTCACCCTGAGATGCGAACGTTTGTTCTCATACTACAGGATATGCTACTCGAGATCAAAAAATGCGCTCATCCCGTACGTTGTGAAAAAAGGGGCTGTCTCAAAAGTGCCAAGCGCACTTAAGGGCAGCCCCTTATTTATGAAAATCTGTTTGAATTTTGCTCTCTATGTCCACAAAAAGAACCGCCCTTCCGGTAAAATGTAAGTGCGACCAAACATCAACCGAGAAAGGGCGATTCTTTTGAACAACGTTGTCTTCATTGACTATAACATGGATCAACTATATCCCTCATCTAGAACAGGTTCGGGAGCGTTTAGGTGTGGCTCCGAAGGCTGTCATTGCAGACGCAGGATACGGGAGTGAAGAGAACTATACATACCTTGAGCAACAGCAAATCACTGCGTACGTGAAATACAACACCTGTCACAAGGAGCGGACGAAGCGGTGGAAAGCAGACATCAGTCGGTATAAGAACTGGGAATACGACGAAGAACGAGATGAGTACATCTGTGCAGCGGACCAACGATTGACCTTTCGATACGAAAGATACGAGAAGACTGAGACTGGATACCGAGTGAAGAAAAGATATTACAGATGTGACACCTGTGGAACATGCCCGCTACGAGCTCGGTGCACGAAAGGGTTGGGCAACCGACAAATTGGCGTAAGTCGCGAGCTCCAAAGATACAAACAAATTACGAGGGAACGTCTGTCAAGCGAGGAAGGCCGAGAACTCTCAGTCAGACGTATGTGGAGGTTGAGAGCGTGTTTGGGCAACTAAAAGCTAATCGCGGGTTCCGCAGATTTCACCTGCGGGGCTTATTAAAGACGCACATCGAAGTGGGGCTCGTAAGTTTAGCCCACAATCTGATGAAGAAGGCGGCCTTGTCGGCGTAGGAAGAGCCACCTTGTAAGCACAGAACGCAAAAAAACAGACAACTAAACACAAATGGGGCTGTCCCCTTCCCCCATCTTACGATGGGTTTTGGGACAGCCCCTTCGCAGCGGATATGAAAGGGATCAACCTACGAAAGGTTAGCCGTTTACTGATGTGCAGATTCCGCCAACGCAGTGGCGACTTGTGCGCCGACAAGTGCGTTGTACTCGACGAGGCGGACGTTCGCTTGCAGCGATTCGCCTGCGGTGAGTCGTTCCAATTCGGCCAACAGGAACGGTGTGACTTCCTTGCCGGTGATTTTCTGTGCTTCTGCCGTTTGCAGGGCTTGATGAATCGCCTGGTTGATACGTTCGGGATCTAATTCAGCATCCATTGGAATGGGGTTTCCCACCAGTAAGCCTCCGGTCAGCCCGAGGTCCCACTTGATTCGCGCGATACTGGCGACTTGCTGTGGCGTATCAACCCGGAAGTTGGCTTTGTGTCCACTGTCCCGCGTGTAAAAGGCAGGGAATTGTTCGGTTTGGTAGCCGAGCACTGGAACGCCCAGCGTCTCCAAGACTTCCAACGTGAGGCCGATGTCCAAAATCGCCTTGGTGCCTGCGCAGACCACAATCACATCGGTTTTGGCCAGTTCCTGCAGATCCGCAGAAATATCCATCGTACGTTCGGCGCCGCGGTGCACACCACCGATTCCACCCGTCACAAACACGGAGATACCGGCCAGGCGTGCAGCTATCATGGTCGCTGCCACAGTGGTTGAGGCGGTGTATCGATTCGCGAGTACAACGGGAAGGTCGCGCCGGCTGGCTTTGATGACGTCTTTCGTTTGGGCCAGATCTTCAATCTCATGCCGGGACATACCCACGTGAATCGCGCCGTCTTTGATGCAGATGGTGGCTGGTATGGCACCTGCCGACCGGATGATGTTTTCCACCGAGAGTGCAGTTTCCACGTTTGCCGGATACGGCATACCGTGGGTGACAATTGTGGTTTCCAGAGCGACCACGGGTCTCCCTGCTGAGAGCGCCTCTTGAACTTCTTCATGAAGTTGTACGTAGGGAGACAAAGCCGATGAAGTGAGTAGCGTGGTTGTCATATGTATGCGCCTCCTGACACCGAATCCTTAGACGCGAGGATTCGTGCGGCCAATGTGTGTTCGAAACGAGGAGATTTGTGGCGCGGCCAACTCTGATGATATCCATAGACGCCGCCATCATAACCACATCCTACGGGAATCCAACGGGCGAATCAATGCACCATGAATGCACCGGGCACTGTTGCCTAGGAAACTATTGATTGAGTCTGAATATTTTTGAAATCCTCCTAGGCATCGTGACCAGCTCGTCATAGAATAGTAGAAGTATGTGAGGTTCATGGTGGGACCTTCAGGAGGAGACGAGCATGGGAAAGCGGACCATCACTGCGGAAGATTTGCAGAATTTTCAGTGGCCAGGGAATCCAAACATCTCACCGGACGGCAAGTGGGTCGTCTACGAAAGAACGGTGATCAACAAAAAAGCGGACGATTACGAGACGCAACTCTGGCTGGCGAACGTGGACGGCGCCTCGTCGCGTGTACTGACGAGTACGGGAACGCGAAACACCTCTGCGGTATGGGCGCCAGATGGGAGGCACTTGGCGTTTGTGTCCAATCGCGCGTTTGGATGGCAGGTGTGGTTGCTGCCTATGGAGGGTGGAGAACCGCGGCAGGTGACGCGGTTTCGATACGGGATGCGTTCCTTGGTCTTCTCGCCAGATGGGAAAACCTTGTTCGGTCTGGTACCCGTGGCCAGAGGCGGCGAAGTGGAAGTGTTCGCTGACGACGTGTCAGACAAGGAAGCGCGTGAACAGTCCGAAAAGGCGGACAAGGATTGGGCGAACCAGCCCAAACGGTACGACTGGCTGTATTACAAAGGAGACGGCAGTGGCCTGTCCAAGGGACACTGCCTGCAACTTGTGGCAGTGGATGTGGCGTCTGGAGCGTACCTTCAACTGACGCACGGCGACTACGATGTTCACTCACCAGCTGTCTCACCAGACGGAAACTACGTTGCGTTTGTATCCAACCGCCGAGAGAACCACGAAGTGGTCCACGCGTCCGATGTCTACCGTGTGCCTGCGAAGGGCGGGGATGTGGAGTTACTGTGTTCTGACGTCATCGCGTACCAGCTGTCCTATTCTCCAGATGGCGCAAGCATCGCATTGTACGGACACAAGGACGAGTTTCAATCGGCAACACACACGCACCTGTACATACTTGCCAGCGACGTCCGTTCTCTGGCGCATCTAACCAAGAAGTTCCCGGACACCGTCCAGGCCTCGTGCTTGTCAGATATGCGTGCCAACGTGCAGACCCCTGGTCCGGTGTGGTCCCAGGACGGAAAGTTCATTTTCGCGCTGAGTACGCGGGAAGGTCGATGCGAAGTCGTACGCTTCTCGGTAGACGATGATGGCTCTGAAGCCGCGGTCGTGGCTGGGGGAGACCGGGATATTTACGGATTTGCGTTTCACCATCCATCCACCCTGGTTCTGTCTTACGGGACACCGACCCATCCGGGAAAAATCGTGGTGGTGGATATCGCGGGGGGCGAGACAGCATCTCGTGTCTTCCGCGATGTCAAAGAACCCATGACGGAACGGCGCGTTCCGTTCTTTCCAGAGCGTGAAGTTCGCCTGGACGACTGCAACGACGCGATAGTCGAGGAATTGATTTTGACAGAACCAGAACCGTTCTGGTACACGTCGGCCGAGGGCTGGCGGGTGCAAGGATGGGTATTGAAACCTGCCCACTTCGAGGAAGGCAAGAAGTACCCGGTGATTGTCGAAGTGCATGGCGGTCCGCAGTTGAACTACGGGTACGCAATGTTCCACGAAATGCAGTGGTTCGCAGCACAAGGATACGCCATTGTGTTTGTCAATCCACGTGGAAGCATGAGTTATGGCCAGGAATTTGTCAACGCGGTGCGCCATCACTACGGTGAGAATGACGCAGCCGATGTCCTCCATGGACTGGATGCCGCGCTCGAACAGTTTGACTTCCTCGACGGGAACCGCGTAGCCCTGACGGGCGGCAGCTACGGCGGGTTCATGACGAACTGGTTGGTCGGTCACACCGACCGGTTTTTTGCAGCTGTGTCGCAGCGTTCCATTTCAAACTGGATTTCCTTCTACGGAGTCAGCGATATTGGACCGCTCTTCGTAGAAGCACAGCACGGCTGCGACATCTACAACGATGTGGAAAAACTGTGGGACATCTCACCGCTCAAATACGCAGCCAACGTCACGACGCCGCTGTTGTTGATCCATTCGGAGAACGACTTGCGCTGCCCCATCGAGCAAGCGGAGCAGTTCTACACTGCCATCAAGCGGCGTGGTGGAGAGGTAGAGCTGTTTCGTATACCGAATGCGAGCCATGGACTTTCGCGCGACGGCAAACCGTCGTTGCGGCTGGAGCGTTTGAAAGCGATATTTCACTACATCCACGAGCGCCTGCCGCAGGCGCAGTGAACATTGTCAACTCAGGGGTGCTGCAGAGGTGCGGCGCCCCTTTTTGATGAACCCCTCTTCACAACAGAAGCCGTTCTTTCTACCTCTCTGCATAGCCGGATTTACATAATCACAACATAAATCAGTCACTTCTTAACACTCGTTACACAGAAACTCCAAGAACGCCGAGTAGTCTAAAAATGATTTCAATTGCTCGGCAAGGAGGAACCATCGTGAATCGTTCAGTGAGTGTCATTGGACTGGGATATATCGGATTGCCGTTAGCCATGTCTTTGTGTGAAAAAGGGTTCTATGTGGTCGGTGTCGACGTGGACACAAAGAAAGTCGAGATGTTGCAAAAGGGGATTACGCACGTGATGGAAGATTGCGACGGTGTGCCGTTGCAGGACGTTCTCCGCAAGCACCTGCAGGAGCGTGCGTTTCATCCCACGACACGCGTAGCCGTGGCTGCATGGGAGACTTCCGCGTACATCGTGACGGTCGGCGTTCCTGTGAATCGAGACGGGGAGCTCGATACACGTCCGCTGACAGCGGCCATGGAGCAATTGGGTCGGGTCATCAAACCGAACGACCTTGTGCTGATTCGAAGCACCGTTTCGCCTGGGATGGTGGAGGAACTTTGCATTCCTATTCTCGAACAAACCAGTCGGATGAGCCCAGGCGAAGATTTTCACGTGGCATACGCAGCAGAACGCGTCGCTGAAGGGCGTGCGATGCGGGAATTTCAGACGCTGGACGTCGTGGTCGGAGGTCTGACCGAGCGTTGCGCTGTGAAAGCGGCAGAGTTGCTCGGGCAACTCACGTCGGGCAAGATTCATGTGACCGATTTGCGCACTGCTCAAGCGGTAAAAGTGGTGGAAAACGTACAGCGCGACTTGAATATTGCACTCGCTCACGAGTTGAGCCGTTTTGCGGAGTTTCACAACATTGACGTCTATGAACTGATTCGTATGGCGAATACGCATCCACGCGTGCAGTTGCTGCAACCTGGCATCGGAGTGGGTGGATTCTGCATTCCCAACGCTTATCACTACATGCGTCATTCCCTGGGCTCAGAGCTCTCCCTTCCGCTACTCCAACTGGCTCGGCATATCAATCAAGACGCACCGGCTCGGGTGGTCGAGGCGGTAGAGCAAGGGCTTCGCTCGGTCGGAAAGCCATTGTCCGGCACTGTGGTGGCCATCCTTGGGCTTGGTATGAAGGACAATTCAAACGACGTGCGCGAGAGTCCAGCAGTTGTTTTGGCGGACTTGCTTCGTGACCGCGGCGCCGTGGTTCGTGCGTACGATCCGCTCGTCCCCCTGCAATTTCCTTTTCAAACGAAGACGTTGAAAGAATGCTTGTATCAGTGCGACGCACTGGTTGTCGCCACCTGGCACGATGTTTTTGCCGAGGAAGACTTCCCTGCTGCACTGAGCGTTCGCGCGCATGGATGTGTCGTGTACGACCGTAAGCGGCATCTACAACCGTATCTCGAATCGTCACAGATTGATGACAAGGACGTAGTCACCGCATAGCACACACAGCAAACGACCGCGTGGAGGAGAACGTGTATGCCCGAAAAGACAGCACTCATCATTACGTATTCGTTTCCGCCAATGGGCGGTATCGCGGTGCAACGGCCCTTGAAGTTTGTGAAGTACCTTCGACAATACGGGTGGGAACCGGTGGTGTTGACCACACATGGGGCTTACTCCGCGACGATGGACAAATCGCTCTTGCAGGACATTCCCGAGGGGGTCGCCGTGGAGCGCGTGGCAGACCCCGTGGGGAAGTGGATTGGCATGTTTGTTGGTGGAACGGCGGCAGGGGCGCGAGATGGCGCACCTGGCGCTGCGCAAGTCAAGTCGGGGAGGCTTGCGTGGATTGGGCGTATGAAGTCGGGCCTGAAGACCAAGCTGAAATCGGTGCTAAAAACGTTCAAACAAACGATGTTCATTCCTGATGAGAGTGTCCTGTGGGCACTGCGTGCGGCGTGGGTAGGGCGGAAACTGGTCCGCAAGTACAACATCAGCTGCGTGTACACAACGTCCGGCCCCAACAGTACACATTTGGCAGGATGGATGTTGCGCAAGTGGACCGGAGTGCCGTGGGTGGCAGACTTCCGGGATCCCTGGGTCGATAACATTCACTACGCACACGCTGGTATGAGAGACAAAATCGAACGATGGATGGAGCGCAAGGTATTCCAAACTGCGGACACCGTGGTTACAGTCACCGACAGCTTCCGGGAAATGTTTGTCTCCAAATACCCAGAGCGAGCAGGTAGCGTGGAAGTGATTCGAAATGGCGTGGATCCCATGGACTTTCCCACGCCGGTACCACCGCCGGAGAATACACCCTTCACGTTCTTTTACGCCGGTATCCTGTATCCCAAGCGTTCTCCGGACAAGTTTCTGCAGGCGTTGTCGGTCGTGCTTCGGTACCGTCGAATTCGGCGGACAGACGTCAGGGTGGAGTTTGCAGGCGTGTTCGACTACCCAGGCAAGACAGACAATAGTGACTTGGTCCAACGCTTAGGTCTCTCCGACGTGGTGACCGTTCACGGTTACTTGCCGCGGAGTCAAGTTCTTGAACGCATGCAAGCTGCGGATGCGCTTCTGTTGATTGGTGAAAGCGGAAGTGAGGGAAAGCAGTACGTACCTGGAAAACTGTACGAGTACTTGTTCGCTGGTCGTCCGATTATGGCCTTACTGGAAGATGGGGAAGCGGCACAAATCATTCGTGAAGCGAATGCCGGCCTCGTTATTCACCCACGTGACGTTCAGGAGATGGCCGACGCGATTGTCCAGTTTGTGAGGAACAAGTTGCAGGGGATTCAACCGAAGGAACCGAACATTGCAGAAGTGGCCAAGTACAGTAGAATAGAACAGACGGGTCAGTTGGTGCAGCTGTTCCATCGGCTGACTGAACCGCAACACGCAGAAGGCGTGGTACCTGTGAATGAGCACGTCCATCATGCGTAGTTTGCGTCACAGAAAGGAGATAGTGAATGTCTGTCTGGCAAGTCATCGTCTATGCGATTGTGCAAGGAATTACAGAACTGTTCCCCATCAGCAGCGTCGGCCACGGCGTGATGCTACCTTACCTAGCCGGGTGGACCAACGTCTCGGAAGATCCACAGTTCCTCCCGTTTATGGTATTGCTTCATTTGGGAACCGCCATTGCTCTGATTTTGTATTTCTGGCGCGATTGGGTGAATTTACTGTCAGCGCTGTTTACTGACAAGCCGAGAGAACGCAGGTTGCTGTTCCTCATTGTTGTAGCCACGATTCCGGCTGCCATCATTGGTAAGCTGCTTGAGACCAAGTTGCGGGAACTGTTTCCGTCTGCGACCTCTGCGGCGTTCTTTCTGATGATCAACGGGCTCGTCCTGCTTTATGCCGACCGGTATCGGAGGCGGGCGCGCGCCACGGTACAATTGGAAGAAGTGTCGTATGCACGCAGTTTTATGATTGGTCTGGTTCAGGCCTTTGCTCTGATTCCAGGCTTCTCGAGATCTGGTATCACAATGACAGCTGGCCTCAAATCGGGACTTAGCTATGAAGACGCGGCACGGTTCAGTTTCCTGCTGGCCACACCCGTGATTCTCGGCGCTGCAGTGCTGGAAGTTCCAAAGGTCGTCCATAGCCACAATTCCCACATGCTCACAAGCGGCATCCTTGGGGGAATCCTGACAGGTATCATCGCGTATGCCAGCACATACTTTCTGATGCGGTACTTCCGCAACAGCAAGCTCGAGGCGTTGCGGCCATTCGGGCTCTATTGTCTGGTAGTCGGCGCAGTTGTCTTTGTGCTGTCGCTCTTGCACATTCACCTGTAAACGAGCTGCCGTCGGAAAGGCGGTACAGCATCTTCGCAAATGATACGTTGAGTCCACGCGGTACGCGTTTCATATCTTTACATGTTCTTTACAAACGGCTCACAATCCCTTAACACCCCTTCGTTAGGATGAGGTACGTGGCAGCAAGGGATTTGAGCCGTTTCTCTATTCCCAATCACAATGACAAAGAACGTTCGAATCATATGAGTAGAGGTGCCGATATGGGACAATCCATTACAGTTGAAAACTTGCAAGCGTGGTATGGTGAACAGCTCACGTTGCGGGAAATCAGTATGGACGTGGATGCCAACCAAGTGACGGCTATCATTGGTCCGTCCGGTTGCGGCAAGTCCACATTTATACGTTGTTTGAACCGATTGCACGAAACCATCCCCCAAGGTAAGGTCCGCGGCCGGGTGCGCCTCGGCACAGAGGATTTGTATGCGATGGATCCCGTGGATGTTCGCCGAGTCGTAGGGATGGTCTTTCAAAAACCGAATCCATTTCCGACCATGAGCATTTACGAGAATGTCGCGATTGGGTTGAAGCTCGGCGGCATTCGGAACAAGTCGGAATTGCTGGACCGAGTGGAACAAAGCCTACGCATGGCCGCTCTGTGGGACGAGGTGAAAGATAGGCTGCATAAACCAGCCGTGGCCCTTTCGGGCGGTCAACAGCAGCGCTTGTGCATCGCCCGCGCTCTGGCCGTGGAACCGGAAGTGCTCCTGATGGATGAACCTGCCTCAGCGTTGGATCCTGTGTCCACGCTGCGCGTGGAAGAGCTCGTTTTGCAGTTGAAAGAGCGTTACACCATCCTGATTGTCACACATAACATGCAACAGGCCGCTCGTATTGCAGACAAAACAGCGTTCTTCCTGAACGGGGAACTGATTGAGTATGGTGATACGACCACCATGTTCACGAAGCCGGCTGACAAGCGGACAGAGGACTACATTACTGGGCGCTTTGGGTGACAAACACACCTGATACTGGAAAATGGAGGTTAAGTCATGCAACAGAGGAATTCGTTGGACGTTGCGCTCAAAGACCTGCAATTGAAGTTGTTGCGGATGGGGGCTGACGTGCAGGAAGCCCTTCGCGAAGCCGTGGAGGCGTTGAAGGTTCTGGATGCCACCCGCGCTCAAAAAGTAGTTGACGGTGACAAGTCTGTGAACCGTCAGGAACACGCAATTGAAGATCTCTGCATCCGCCTGATTGCCACACAGCAACCTGTGGCCACGGACTTGCGGAAAATCGTCGCGGCCATGCGCATTGCTGCTGACCTGGAGCGAATGGGAGATAATGCGGTGGACATTGCCAAGTCGGTCGTACGGATGAATGGTGAAACACTCATCAAGCCACTGATTGACATTCCGAAGATGGCCGGCCTCATCGATACCATGATCACGAATGCGCTGCGTGCGTACGTGGATAACAGTGTCGAACTTGCGCAGAAGCTGGCAACCGAAGACGACGCAGTAGACCATATCTACCGGAGCATCGTCGAGGAACTGTTTACGTTGACATCCGAGAAACCGACCGTGATATCGCAAGCGATGACGTTGGCGTTCGTGGGGCGTTATCTGGAACGTATCGGAGATCACGCGACAAACATTGGCGAAAGTGTCATCTACATCGTTTCCGGGGAGCGCTCTGATCTCAATTGAACACGCAGTCTACGGGCGCCCCCACCGTCCTGATTGTGGACGACGAAGAATCAATTCGCAAACTGGTCGACTTTGCCATGCAACGGTCCGGGTTTGCGACGGAATTGATGGCGGACGGAGCCACCGCTTTCGAGCGTATTACGTCGGATCCGCGCTCACTGGACATCGTCATTCTCGACGTGATGTTACCGGGGATGGACGGTTTTGAAATCTGCCGACGCCTTCGGCAAATGAACCTTTTGCTTCCAATTATATTGCTGACAGCGCGGGACGAGGAGATTGACCGGGTGCTCGGCCTAGAGATTGGCGCTGACGACTACGTGACCAAACCCTTTAGCCCGCGTGAGTTGGCCGCCCGTGTTAAGGCAGTGATGCGTCGCCTCAGCACGCAGAGTGAAGCACGTGTCAGTGGGGAGGAAGACGCGGAAGAGCCGCTGTGCGTCGGGGACATCACACTCAACCTCGTTCGGCACGAAGTGCAGGTTCGTGGCAAGGTCGTAGAGTTAACACCTACCGAGTTTGACTTGCTGCGATTCTTCATGGAGCACAGAGATAGGGTACTGACGCGAGATCAACTGTTGGATCAAGTGTGGGGTTATTCCGCGGTCCGGGATACTCGCATTGTGGACGTACATGTGTCGCATCTGCGAGACAAAATTGAACCGTCTTCCAAGAAACCGACCTACATACGAACGGTTCGAGGCATTGGGTATAAGTTCTTGAGTCCCCAATAACCTTCTTCGCGGTCTGGGGGCAAACCGTGTGCGGTTTGCCTCCAGTTGTTACCTTTCGCGATTGCATCCTCCTTGTGGAGGTATGCATATCACTGTCGACAAATTGTTACATGGATGGACGTCAATTTACAAACCCTTTACATATGCTCAACACGCAGTTCATAAGCGGCTGATACTCTTACTCCTGTGAGAAGGAAGTCCACGTAGACAATATCGAGGGGGCACACGACTGTGAATCAAGTTGTGAAATGGATAAGCGTGACAGCTTCTGCCGCAGCACTCATCTCCGTGGTGGGATGTGGCACAGGTGCTGGCAACAACGCGACCAATGCGAATAACGCGACGAACACCGCTGGGGGTGGCACCTCGTCCGCACAGGTGACGCTGAACGAAACAGGTTCCTCCCTGCTCTACCCTCTGTTCAACAGTCAATGGATCAGCGCATACAAGAGCGTGGACCCGAACGTCACCATCAATGCTGCATCGACTGGCAGTGGCAAAGGCATCTCTGAAGCAGTTGCGGGCACGGTTCAAATTGGCGCGTCCGACGCGTACATGTCAAATGCTCTGATGAGCGCCAATCCGTCTATGTTGAACATTCCGCTGGCCGTTTCGGCACAGCAGGTGATGTACAACATTCCGGGATTGGGTGCAGACAAGCACTTGAACCTGTCGGGCGACGTCCTGGCTCAAATCTACATGGGTGAAATCAAAAAGTGGAACGACCCGAAAATTGCAGCGTTGAACCCGGGCGTGCAGTTGCCAAACCAACCCATCACCGCAATCCGCCGCTCTGACGCCAGTGGCGATACATTCCTGTTCACGCAGTACCTGTCTGACAGCAACAGCGAATGGAAGAGCAAGTACAAGTACAGTACGCAGATTTCTTGGCCTGCCATTGGTAATTCGCTGATTGGTGCGACCGGGAACGCCGGCGTGGTCACGGAACTGGCAAACACCAAGTACAGCATCGGTTATGTTGGAATCAGTTGGTTGGACAAAGCCACGGCGAAAGGTCTTGGTTATGCGGCTTTGAAGAACCACGACGGGAAGTTTGTCCTGCCGACTAAGGAAAACATCCAGGCGGCTGCGAACGCTGAGGCAGACAAGGTGCCTTCCGACGAACGGATCTCCTTGATTGACGCCCCGGGAGCCAACTCCTATCCCATCGTGAACTTTGAGTACGCGATTGTGAATTCCAAGCAATCCGGCGACATGGCAAGTGCGTTGAAGAAGTTCCTCAAGTGGGCGATTGACCCGAAAGGTGGGAACAGCGCTCAGTACATGGATCCTGTGCACTTCCTGCCTCTGCCGGCGAGCGTAGAGCCGAAGAGCGAGGCTCAAATTAATAAAATCGGGGGCTAATGCCTGAGTGATGGGGAGCTGATGTCATGCGCAAGGTGAGTTCAGCCTCCAAAACTGCGGACAAGGTCTTCCGGGTGGCTACTGGACTTTGTGCCAGTAGCCCCGTCCTCTTTTTGGTGGCGATTGGCATTGTTGTATTCATCGAATCTGTGCCGAGCATCAAGTTTATGGGCTGGCACTTTCTGACGGGCACCCAGTGGAATTTGGGTGACATGTACGGCAATTTGGAAGTAAAAAATGGCGTATCTGCACCTGCTGGTGCAACGTACGGTGCCCTGCCTTACATCGTGGGCACGCTCGCCTCGTCTGTGATTGCACTTCTGATTGCAGTGCCCGTGGCCATTTTTACTGCAATCATTCTCGCGTATCGCGTGCGTGGTCCGGTAAAAACGGTGCTGTCCATTCTCGTGGAACTGCTTGCCGGCATTCCCAGTGTGGTCTTCGGTTTGTGGGGAGTCATTGTGCTCGCACCGTGGGTGGCTCAGTTCTTTGGTCCTTTGTTGACCCATCTGGGTGTCGTGATTCCATTCTTCCGCGGACCTGTGGGGACTGGAATGGGGTTGTTGTCGAGTGGTTTGATTCTGGCCTTGATGATTGTGCCTATCATCACAGCAACGACCAGGGACTTGCTGGAACAAGTGCCCATCTTATATCGTGAGGGTGGCATCGGTTTAGGGATGACGAACTGGGAAGTCGTTCGCAAAATCTGCCTTCCCTACGTCAAAGACGGGCTGATTGGCGCGGTCGCACTTGGTTGGGGGCGCGCCATGGGTGAGACGATGGCCGTATTGATGGTCAGTGGCAGCGCCATCAACTACTTGCCGCACTCCATCTTCAGTCCGATTTCCACGATGGCGGCTGTCATTGCGGACCAATTGGACAGTGCGCTCACTGACGCAACGCACTTGGCCGTACACGCCCTCGCGGAGTTAGCGTTGGTATTAATGCTGCTTACGCTCATCACCAACTTTCTGGCTCGTTGGCTGGTGCATCGTGGCGGTCAGCGAGTGCGGTCGGGGGTGCGCGCATGATGAAACAACGGCGAAAGCGGCGTAAAGTCGGCGGTTGTATAGGGTGGACGGTCGCTTGGTTGGCGGCTGCCCTGGTGCTCTTCTCGTTGGCTGACATGGTGTACACCATTCTGTGGAACGGAATCAAATCGTTTCGGATTTCTATGTTGTTCACCATTACATCTGGCAACGCGGGCGGCCTTGAAAACGCCATTCTCGGTACGTTGTACCTGATTGTGCTGTCCATCATCATCGCTGCGCCGCTGGGCATTTTGGGCGGTATTTACGTATCGGAATTTGCTTCTTCTCGCATTGCAGGCGTCATTCGCTTTTTGACGGAAGTTCTGTCCGGTGTACCGTCGATTGTCATTGGATACTTCGGCTACTTGTTCATGGTTTTGCGCTGGGGCTGGGGCTTTTCTGCTCTGGCTGGTGGCATCGCCCTGACCATTATTATGCTGCCGTACATTCTTCGAACCACGGAATCCAGCCTGATGCAAGTTCCGATGGCTCAACGTGAAGCAGCGTGGGGATTAGGGATGACGCGGTTTCAGGCGGTTACCAAGGTGATCTGGCGACCCGCGGCGGGGGGAATTGCAACGGGTGTCCTACTTGCCGTGGCCATTGGGCTCGGGGAGACCGCTCCGCTGTTATATACGGCGGGATGGTCGACGTATAACCCGTCTCTTGCGCTTACACACCATCAGATTGGTTACCTCACGTACATTGTCTGGAGCTATATTGATATGCCGTATACAGAATCACACGCCTTGGCGTATAGTGCAGCGTTTGTCCTGCTGATGGTCATTCTCTTCATTCACCTGGTGGTGCGGGCGATTGTGCAGCGCACGATGGTCAAGCATTGACAATTTGATCAATCCGTCATCAGAACACAAGGGCATTGCCTGAAGGGCGATGCCCTTGTCTGTTTACCAACTGGTAGTTTTGCCTTTCCGGAGTCTGATTCTGACATAAGAGCAAGAATTTTTTGCGTGATCGACAAAATTCGACATAGATCGCGAGAAACACGTGATATGATTTCTACAAAAATAGATGCATATACACCACCTAGACCAATATTCGACCGCACGAAGGTCGAATAGGAAGCTCACGCGAAAAGGCAAACTTCAGGAAACTGGAGGGCGCAAAACTACAGGGGCTAAGGTAAGTGTAGAAGCTTGCTATGCCAGCCAGCTACCGAAAGGAGGCCGTGGTCGTATGAAGAGGAACGCGCTGATGACGGCAGGGGTGATGGTCGCAATTGCCCTTGCTACCGTTGTGCAATGTCCTTGGTGGTAAAATTGTATAGGAGAACTAGGGTTGTATACCCTAGTTCTTTCTGTATGTGAGCGATTTGCAAAATGCCCCTACAGCAATTTAGTACAACTCCATGTGGCTTGCGTTTTGTAAATCGCTGGTATGTACATAGGGTGGTGACCCGCAATGATATATTTTGTTGCTTTGGGCCTCTGTTTTGCTGTCATCAGGGGAAAAGACATTCGGACGTTGTTGCAGGTCCATTTTGATTGGCCTTTCCTCTTGATAGGCAGTTTTCTCGTACAGGTTCTCCTATGGACAATGACCGTCTCCGGGAATCCTGTGCCGACATGGGTATTCGACGTAACCTTAATGGGTGTATTGGTTGGACTGTGGAGAAATCGTGGAATACCGGGGATGTGGACCATCCTGATTGGGACCTGTTTGAATTTCCTCGCGGTTGCGACGCACGGAGGATTCATGCCCGTGTCGTTGTCAGCTTGGCATGAGTCTGGCCACACCACTGTACAGTTGCAGGACTCGAGACATGTCATTGCATCTGATGGTGGGACGGATTGGTTGGGAGACTGGATCCCGCTGTTTCGTTACGTATTGAGTCCAGGTGATATTGTGGCTGGCGTTGGAATGGTGATGTTCATCCACAGAAATTCGTGTAAGAGGTATGTCGCATGAAAGACGTGAATCCCTTCACCCTGCCGTTGTTCTGCGTAGGGGTACTTTCTATTTTGAGCGCCGGGTTCTTCGTACACCACGAGAATTGGGCGGCGATTGGACTCGTGTGTGTCATTATTGTGGTGTTGGACCTTTTTCCCATTGAGCTACCGAATGGAGTGGGGTTCAGTGGCGGCATTGTAGGATTTATGTATTTGCTCTTGCAGTATGGTTTTTCAGCATCCGAACTCGGATTGATTGTCAGTACACTGGCTTCATTTATAAAACACAATCGGTGGCAGCTCGCCCGACTGAACTGGTATCGATTGATGTCGACCTTGGGCATGTTTAATCTTTGCCTCGCTGTGAGTTTCTTCGTATCACAGTACACGACGAGTGCCCCGACGATTCTCAGATCCTTGCTGGCTTTACTGAGTTTTGAAATCACAAACCTCGTGATGCTGTACGGGATTTTAAAATCGGTTAAAGATGACGCATGGGGAAAAGTACGTGATTTGGCAAGGACACAGTATTTACCGGATCTCATATTTGCTGTCATTCTGGCGAGATTCCTTAGTGTTAGCGGTAGCCATTTGTGGATTGAAGCCACGTTTAGCTTATTCTTTCTTGCCGTCATCTACATATTTTCTGTCCAGTATCGAAAGATGGCAAACAAGTACAAGGAGAGTGAAGAGAAGTATCGTCTCATTGCGGAAAATACGCTGGACGTCATTGTGGTGCTTGACGATAAAGGACGCGTCATTTATGCGTCTCCTTCTCATGTGTCCGTGTTTGGATGGGGCGGTGAAGAGTACCTGGGATCATTCCTTGTGGATTCCGTACACGAAGCGGATAGGGAAATGTTGGAGCAGCACTTCGAGGCGATGCGCAAGGAGATGACGCCGTTCCAGGTGCAGTTTCAATACAAGCATCGGGATAAGGACTGGGTTTTGGTGGAAGGCACGGGCTCACCGGTTGTGAAGGAGGCGGGTCAGCTCAACCGGGTGGTTATGGTGGTCCGCGACATCACTGAACGTGCCGAGACGGAAGAACTGTTGCGCAAGTCGGACAAACTGGCCGTCGTTGGGCAGTTAGCGGCCGGCGTGGCCCACGAGTTGCGCAATCCATTAACTGCCCTGAAGGGATTTTTGCAGTTGCTTGAGCAAAAGGCGGAGTCCGGATCTCAATACATAGACATCATGCGCAGCGAGCTGAACCGCATTGAGCTCATCATCGGGGAGTTCCTGATCTTGGCGAAACCGCACGTTGTGCAGTTTCAGCGCAGGAACCCACAGGTATTGTTGCAAAGTGTGATTGCACTCTTGGACACGCAGGCCATCCTGAATAACGTCCAGATTGTCACAACTGTGGATACGGACATCCCAGACATTCTGTGCGAAGAAAACCAATTAAAACAGGTGTTCATTAACATCCTCAAGAATGCCATCGAGGCAATGCCATCGGGCGGTCAGATTTCCATCGAGGTCAAACGAGACGCGTCACAAGGCGTTGTGATGCGCTTTCGAGATCAAGGTGTTGGCATCCCCGAAGAAAATCTCTCCAGAATCGGGGAGCCATTCTACACGACCAAGGAGTCGGGGACGGGACTTGGACTCATGATTAGTTACAGGATTATTCAGGCCCACAAGGGACACATGACGATTCACAGTCGAGTCAACCAAGGGACGACGGTTGAAATCTGCCTGCCGGAGGTGTCTTAACAGCCCTGCGGGTGACCGTCGGCGGATGAGTCGAGGTTTGTCAGGATACACTTCCGGTCAGGGTGAGACATGGTCAGTTGTCTCGGGTGCACGACCCGGTATGCGTTACGGATCTGTTCGTATTCCGGTTCATCGACGTGTACCCACATGGGCTGTGTCCGGTATCCAGCGCTGCGCAGGCGGTCGTAAAACGTGAAACCGTTTGCATCGCGCCACCCGCAGTCATCCCATTCGCCTTCAGGAATCGCAAACACGACATCTTCAGCGACCGACGGAAAGCGATAGACGGCCAAGCGATTTCCGCGCCGATCCCGGAGCACTAAATGTCTAGGGCCGCGCAGACGATTCTCGCCCCACTCATCATCCTTTGAAATCACGTAGTGCACCCAGTTTTCTGACGTCAGGTGTTGGAACATCTCTTTGTTGCGCGTGTCCAGTGCCCAGTCAATGAGTAGAGAGCGAATCAGTTCAAGTACCATCGGCGTTCACCTGCCTGTTTGGTTGTAATATTCAGATAGTTAGACACGGTGCACTGAAATTCCTTTACGCATGATTATGGTTTTTGTGATTAACATATGCAGGACAACACTGACTTGCCACTGGAGCCGGGCGGTGCCAGCGCGTTGAACAGCGCCTTGCTTGCACTCCCCGGACCGCATCCGCTATACTGTCCATACTGGGAATACTGACATCCGCAATGACGGGGAGAGTAGCCTGTCCCGCTGCTTACCAGGGAGGTCTGGCCAATGACTGAGAGCCGACCAAGGAGCGCCAGAGCGAAGTTCACCCCTGAGCCGCGCACCTGAGATGGATGGACGGTCCAGGTAGGGTGTGCCGGAGGAGCACGTTACGCTCGTAAAGTGGACAACGCCTAGCTATTGCGCGTTGTCAATAAGGGTGGTACCGCGAGCCATTCGTCCCTTGGACGAAGGCTTTTTTTGTTTTTATCGCAGGACGCGAATGGAAACAGGAGGTAGGGCAATGAACGTCGTCGACATTGAATCGACGCTGCAAACACTTCGCCACAAGGCCTTCGAAGAGCTGCGCAGCCTACAGGACGTGCGGGCGCTTGACGACTGGCGAGTGCAGTATCTGGGGAAGAAAAGCGAACTGACTCAGATCTCGCGACAAATGGGGGCTCTGAGTCCCGAAGAACGTCCAGTGGTCGGCGAGAAGGTCAATGAGGCGCGGGGCGCTTTGCAGCGTGCCTATGAGGAGATGCAAGCAGAACTAGCGCAGCGCGAGCTCAACAGGCGCTTTGCAGAGGAAACGATTGACGTGACGGTGCCAGGCCGCAGACATGCGCGTGGCTCCATGCATCCGTTGACGCAAATCATTCAGGAAATCGAGGAAGTCTTTCTGGGCATGGGCTACGAAGTCGTAGAGGGTCCAGAAATCGAGACGGACGAGTACAACTTTGAAAAGCTGAACTTGCCGAAGCACCATCCGGCACGGGACATGCAGGACACCTTCTACTTAACCGAAACACTGTTGCTGCGCACGCAGACATCGCCCATGCAGGTTCGCACGATGGAACGCATGCGGCCGCATGTGCCAGTCAAAGTGATTGTGCCCGGCAAAGTCTACCGACGAGACGAAGACGATGCCACTCACTCGCACATGTTCCACCAGATTGAAGGACTTGTTGTGGACGAAGGCGTCCGCATGAGCGACTTGAAGGGCACGCTGGAACACTTTGCGCGCGCCATTTTTGGAGCCAATCAGTCGGTGCGGCTGCGCCCTAGCTTCTTTCCGTTCACGGAGCCGAGCGCGGAGTTGGACATCCGGTGCACCAACTGTGGAGGATCTGGCTGCAGGATGTGCAAAGGTACTGGCTGGCTGGAGATTCTCGGCTGTGGGATGGTTCACCCGAAGGTGCTGGACGGTGCAGGGTACGATAGTCGCCGATACAGTGGCTTCGCATTTGGAATGGGACCGGAGCGCATTGCCATGTTGAAATATGGGATTGAAGACATCCGGCTGTTGTATCAGAACGACCTGCGGCTGTTGAGACAATTCAACAGGGTGCTGTGAGGAGGTACATCTTATGAAACTATCCTTTCAATGGATCAGCGATTATGTGGACCTCCACGACCTGACTCCGGAAACCCTCGCAGACAAGTTAACGGGCGCCGGTCTGGAAGTGGAGGCGATAACGCCGCGCAACCAAGGGGTCAGCGGCGTTGTTGTGGGGGAAGTGGTGGCCTGTGAACCCCACCCCAATGCGGATCGGCTGCGGGTGTGCCAGGTCAATGTCGGCGATGGACCACTGCGCACCATCGTCTGTGGTGCACCGAACGTGGCAGTCGGACAGAAGGTGCCGACTGCGCTGCCAGGCGCAAAGCTGCCTGGTGGATCCATTGGGGTGGCGAAGCTGCGCGGCATTGAATCATACGGCATGCTGTGTTCGGCGAAGGAAATCGGTCTGGAGACCAAGCTGTTACCCAAGGAGCAGACGGAAGGGTTGTACGTCCTGCCCGCCGACGCTCCCGTTGGCGCTGACATCGTGGAGTACCTCGGCCTGGACGATGTGGTGCTCGAAATTGGTCTCACGCCGAACCGCAGCGACTGCCTGTCCATACGCGGCTTTGCCTATGAAATTGCAGCCTTGTTAGACCGCCCCACGACGTTTCCAGAAGACGTCAGCCCGGAAACGAGCGGCGCGTCGCCCGTTCAGGTTCGGATTGATACGCCCCTGTGCCAGCGGTATGAGGCACAGGCCTTCACCGGTGTGAGAACAGGGCCTTCACCTTTATGGATGCAGATGCGTCTGATGGCCATGGGCATACGTCCCATCAGCCTGCCTGTCGACATCACGAACTATGTGATGTTGGAATGGGGGCAGCCGCTGCATGCATTTGACCTCGACGAAGCCCACGAACACACCATCGTTGTACGGCAAGGCCGTTCGGACGAAACTTTGGTGACGCTAGACGGAGAGTCGCGTGAGTTGACCGAGGACACGATTGTGATTGCGGACCCAGACCGCGCTATTGGCATCGCCGGTGTCATGGGCGGACAGAATTCAGAGATCACGGCGCAGACGAAGGCGGTGGTTCTGGAATCTGCAGCGTTTGACGCCATCTCGGTCCGCAAAACCGGGCAGCGGCTGGGGCTAAGATCCGAGGCGCAGCAGCGGTTTGAAAAAGGCATTGACCCGCAGGCGGTAACTGGGGCGATTGTCCGCGCGACGCAGTTGTTCCGGGACCTGGCGGGTGCAGAGGCGTGGGGCGGCGTGGTCCGCGCTACATTTCACGATGCCTATGCGCAGCCTACCGGCACGGTGGTTGAGTTTTCTCCGGAACGGTGTAATCGACTGCTGGGGACACAGCACAGCGAAGAGACGATGCGCGACGTGTTTCGTCGCCTCGGATTCACCGTCGAGTCCACAGAGGGGCAGGTCTGGCGGGTCCATGTTCCGCCGCGCAGGCCGGACATTTCACTGGAGGCTGACCTCGTGGAGGAGGTTGGACGTTTGGCGGGGTACGACCGTATTCCGACGACGCTGCCTGTGGGGCCAGTCACTGTGGGGGCACGCAATGCGTCGCAGACGCTTCGGAAACGCACGCGTGACGTGTTGATGAGCTGTGGCATGAGCGAAGTGGTCACGTATGCGCTCACCCATCCTTCGGATCTCGACAAGTTGCGCGTGTCCCCAGACTCACCGTATCGGCAAATGATACCGCTCCTGCATCCCATGTCGGAAGAGCGTGTGGCCCTGCGGACCCATTTGCTCCCAAGCCTGGCGCAAGTGGCAGCCTTCAACATGGCCCACGGGGTAGACGGTGGAGCCATTTTTGAAATTGGACGCGTCTACTGGCCGACGAAGTTGCCGTTGGAGGAGCAGCCCTGCGAGCGTACGCAGTGGGCAGGACTTTGGTTTGGCGAGACAGAGCCCGGCATCGGCGAGCGAGCCAGGCCGTACGACTTTTACGATGCCAAGGGCGTCGTGGAAACGTGGTTGCAGGCTTTAGGGTGGCAGGACGAAGTTCGCTTTGCGCCGGTGCAGTTGAGCTGGCTCCATCCAGGTCGCAGTGCTGAAGTGGTGCTGAACGGGCAGCGGATTGGTTCCATCGGTGAACTGCACCCTGAGACCGGGGCGGCGTTTGATCTCCATCGGGCCGTTTACGCAGAGTTTGACCTGGACGTGCTGGTTTCATTCCTCCAGACGTCGTGGAAGGTCCATCGCATGCCAAAATTCCCCGCCTCGCGCAGGGATTTGGCCGTGTTGGTCACGAAGGACGTACCGGTCCAAGCGTTACTGGACACCGCGCGCGAAGTCGCAGCCTGTGATGAGGAATCCATCCTGGAGGATTGCCGGATATTTGACATTTACACGGGGAAAGGCATTGCAGACGGGTACAAGAGTGTCGCTGTGGCGTTCCGCTATCGCGCCGACGACAGGACGCTGACGGACGACGAGGTCGTGCGGGTGGAACAGCGCATTTTGGACGCATGGACGAAGAAGTACGGAGCGGTGCTGAGGACGAACTAGGCACGCGTCCCGATTGCGAACCACGACGGTGAGGGCAGGATTTTTGGCGGCGAAGCAGAATAACCCATTGTGAGGTAAAGGGGGCTTCGCGGCATGAGCAGGGATGAAATCCACCGTGTTCGAGTGAACATTGCGGGCACGGAATACACACTGCGCGGTCGAGAGAAAGAACAGCGCCTGTTCGACATCGCCAAAATGGTGAATGACACGATGCAAACCGTGGTGCAGGCGAACCCCAATCTGGACACGAAACGGGTTGCGGTGCTGGCCGCTCTGAACCTAGCGGAAGAATTACTCAAACTTCGCGACCAGTACGACGCGCTGATGGAGCTTCTGGACGAGCAGACCAAGACGTCGTCCTAAAATGCTTGCTCCACATGGGAGTGTGACTGTTGGATTTACTGGATCTGATCTTTGTGGGCATCATCGTGCTGGGCGGTTGGAACGGGTACCGTACGGGACTGATTCGACAGATCATGCGGCTGTTCGGCGCAGTGATTGCGTACTTCCTGTCACTCTGGCTGAAGCCGTACGTTGCGCCGGCCGTGGCGACGCTTCTGCAACGTCACCAAACGGCTGTCCATACGCCAGGTGTGTTGGGGCTGTTTTTGGGGGATTTGTCGGGCGCTATCGCCTTCGGGCTTGTGTTCGTTGTGACATTTCTCCTGCTTCGGTACGCCATTGGATTGGTGGACGCACTGTTTCAATTGCCGATTTTGTCGACCGTGAACCGTTTGGCAGGATTGGTTGTTGGCTTGATTCTCGCCATCGTGTTCGTGTTCGTCGCCACGCTTGTGGCAGGGTACGTAAACAACGACTGGTTGCAGACTCAACTACATCACTCGTCCTTCGTCCATTGGCTGTCTGTACAGCAATGGTCTCAGTGGGGCGGACTATCCAAGTAAAAACACCGACAATCCGCCGTTAAAGGCGGATCGTCGGTGTTTTACTCTGTTTACCTCTGTCTCCCCCGTATTTCGGTGGGTACAAACAGGTCGATAATCCCAATAATTAGTGAAGCCAGTAATGCGCCGAGCACTGTCACGCGCATGCCTGGTACAAACAACCCAGCAACGTACAATACCACGGCCCCGGAAAGGAATCCCACGATTCCGCGACCGTAGGGAGAAATCCGAGGTCCAAACAGCGCTTCAATTGCCCATCCCAAGAGGGCAATTACGACCGCTGCGAACAGCGCTGTCCAGAATCCTGATACGCCGAAGCCGGGGACGAGGAAACCGACAAACATCAGAACCAAAGCAGACACCACGAAGCGAACGATGGTTCCCAAAATGTTCATTCTGCTCCTCCTTTCTGAGTGCTGATTGTAGCGTTACCGAAGCCGCAATGGATCATGTGGTACAATGTATGGGATTTGCACGTAGGAGCACAGGAAAAGGGTAGATGAGGTGCATGAACGCGCGCGTATTGGACGTGCTTGAATTTGACAAGGTGCAGAAACAACTGGAGAGATACGCGGCTTGTTCATTGGGTCGCGAACAAATCAGTCAATTAGCGCCATATTCTAACATGGAAGATGCCGAACGGGAACTTGAAATGGTGGATGAGGCACTTCGGTACCTTCATCGATTTGGCGGGTTGCCATTCGGCGGGATCACGGACATTCGCAACGCGCTCCACAAGGCTTCCATAGGCGGAGTCCTCGGAGCTGAGGAATTGAACGACATCGTCAACTTTATTGCAGGGGCGCGCAGAGCGCGCATGGCACTGGAAAGCGTTTCTGAAGAAGGCGAGTACCCTCGGCTCACGGAACACGTGCAGGCCATCTTCGACGCTCGACAGGTGGAAATCGAAATACGTCAGGCTGTCTCTGAAGATTCCACGATTCATGACCACGCAAGCCCGGAGTTGCGGCGAATTCGCACGTCGCTGCGCCAATTGGAAAGCCAGATGCGGCAACAGTTGGAACAGATGTTGCGAAGCCACCAACGATACTTGCAGGACCCGATTATTGCCGTGCGTGGCAACAGCCTGTGCTTGCCGGTGAAAGTCGAGTTTAAGAACCAGATTCCCGGTATCATTCACGATTATTCTGCGTCTGGTGCGACCGTCTTTATCGAACCACAGGTGGTTGTGGACAGTAGCGCCAAGGCGCGTGCCTTACGCGTGGAAGAAGAGCGGGAGATAGAGCGCATTTTGCAGCGGTTGTCCGGTCTGGTTGCAGGGGTTGCCGAGGAACTGTCGCACAATGTGACCCTGGTGAGCCACCTGGATCTTTGGTTTGCGAAAGCCGCGTATGCCAAGAACGAGCGTTGTGAACGCCCAACGCTTCGCGCCGATGGAGTCTGGTGTCTGCGGCAAGCGAGGCATCCACTCATTTCCCGAGACGTGGCGGTACCTGTGGACTTGACGCTCGGCAAAGACTTTCGAATGTTGATCATTACCGGCCCGAACACGGGCGGCAAAACGGTGACCTTAAAAACGGTCGGACTTCTCACGTTGCTGGCCATGGCGGGGTGCTTCATTCCGACTGGTCGGCCGAGTGACATCGGCTGGTGCGACAACATTTTTGCCGACATCGGTGATGAGCAGAGCATCGAACAGAGCCTGTCCACCTTTTCATCCCATATGCGCAATATCGTTGAAATGATGGAACAGGTGACGGGTGACAGTCTCGTCCTACTGGACGAATTGGGGGCGGGCACGGATCCTGCGGAAGGCGCAGCGTTGTCCATGGCAATTCTGGATCACTTAAAAGGTTGGGGCGCCAAAGTGGTGGCCACAACGCACTACGCCGAGTTAAAGGCGTACGCGTTTAAAGAACCGCAAGCGATGAATGCGAGTATGGAATTTGACGTTCAGACGTTGCGGCCGACCTACCGCTTGATGGTTGGCATCCCGGGTCGCTCGAATGCGCTCGCGATTGCTACGCGACTTGGGCTGTCTGAGCGGATTGTCCAACGCGCCAAAGCGTTGCTGACCTCGGAGGACTTACGGGTAGAGGACCTGATTGCCAAGATGGAACAGGCCCGGAGGGAAGCAGAGGAACTCCGGCAGCAAGCGCTGGAAGATCAACAGCGCGCAGAACAACTCCGCGCCAAGGTGGAGGCGGAGTGGGAGGAATTGACGCGGGAATCCGAGAAATTGCGGGAACGGGCTGTGCAAGACGCGCGCGACATTGTACGCAAAGCGGAGCGCGAGGCGGAACAGGTCATTCAGGAGCTTCGTCGGTTGCGCGATACTGCAAATGTGAAAGACCACCAGCTCGTCGAATTGCGCAAAGCACTTCACGAGGCGCTGCCGGACGATGCGCCGAAGCCACGGCGTAAGAGCTCGTCCAAGGAAGACATCCAGGTGGGGGCCGAGGTGCGCGTGCTGTCCCTCGGGCAAAAGGGAGAAGTCCTGGAGAAGAGTGACGACGGCACCGAGTACACGGTTCAGCTTGGGTTGTTGCGAATGAAGGTGGCGCGGTCCGACCTGCAACTGATTGGCCAGCCGAAGGCGAAACCAGCGACGCAGTCGTTCCGGCGCGGCATGCCGAAATCTATGCCGCTTCAGTTGGACATCCGGGGGGCGACGGTGGAAGAATCCATCCCGACCGTTGACAAGTTTCTCGACGACGCAGTGGTACATGGATTGGCTCGAGTCACGGTGATTCACGGAAAGGGTACGGGTGCTCTGAGAGACGGTATTCGCCGATACCTCGCTCGCCATCCACACGTGAAGTCGTGGTCGCCGGGAGGGCCTGGTGAAGGCGGAGACGGGGCCACAGTCGTCGAGTTAAAGTAGCACACAAAAAGGGCTGCCGCACGGCGCGGCAGCCCTTTTTGTGTGGATTCATTCACATCATACGGGAGTTATCCTCGAGCCCGCGACTGTTCTTCACTCGGCCACAGCATCTCCGGGAGACCGTTACCGTTTGCCGTTCCCGTACCGGGCGTGTTTCCGGTGCTGTTATTCGTACCACCTGGATTCCCCGGCTGGCCCGGTACTCCTGGCACACCGAACACGGTGACCGCGACGGGCTGAGAAGGCGGGGAGAATCCCGAGTTCGATGTGGCGTACACTTCGTAGTACAACGTGCTTGCTCCTGTCGGCAACTTGGAGTCTGTAAAATCCGTCTTCGCCATCGGGCCCGCGATATTCGAGAATGGGCCGTCTGGCGAGGTGGCGCGCCACACCGAATATCGTGTAGCTCCTTTCACGGCATCCCAAGACAGATGCACCTTGCCGGATGGATCCGCCATGGCCTGAATATGAGCCGGAGCTGGCAACGACTGTAACTGAGTCTTCGTCGAGGCCCGCAAAATGGTGCCACCACGTGGGTCTGGCTGTGACGGGAGATATTCTGCGCTGTCCGCCGTGACAACGCCAGGAGGCAGCGGTTCTGGAGGGACCAGGAACACCCCTTGCCGAATTTCTCCCGGCGGCGTGTTGGTTGTCGCTAGGTACTTCCTGCCGTTGACGACCGTATACAATGCGTTGACGTGCGTTTTACAGGGACTGGTTGGCTCCGTGCCCTGAATAAACAACTCAGAGTACACGTCGTTATCCGACTTGCAGAGACTCGTGGGCAGCTCCCCGGATTTGCTGCACACTGGCATGGTCGTGATACCAGGTGGCCTTTGCCAAGGCGTCGTCGGTGGATCTTTCTTGAGTATTGGATCCATCATCATGTTCCAGACTTTGAACTTGAGGTCGTACCAGTCCGGGCCGCCGTTGGATCCATTGGGGATGACTTCATTGTAGTCGTACCCCATCCACAGTCCCATCGTGTACTTCTGCGTGTACCCGATGAACCATCCGTCCCTGTGGTCGTCTGTGGTACCGGTTTTTCCGGAGATGTAATACCCCGGGAAGTGACTCCCGACAGCGGTAGCGGTGCCGTCTCTATCGTACAGCACCCCGTGTAGGATATCTGTCATGATGTATGCCGTCTGCGGCGAAAACACCTTTTGCGGCGTAACCGCCTTGTGTTGGTATAGAATCGTGCCATCCCTGTCTGTAACCTTCTGAATCATGTACGCCGGACGCCACACGCCTTGGTTTGCGAACACCGTGTAGGCGCTCGTCATCTGCTGCACTGTCAAGCCGTACGTCATACCGCCGATGGCAGCCGACAAATGCGATTCGTCATCTGGCGTCAGCGTCGTCTGCCCGCGCAGTGTCTTCGATTGTGGCGTAATGCCCATTCTGGCCATGTAGGGCCAGGCTGCTTTGGGCGTAATTTGCTGTAGCAGACGAACCGCCGGCAAGTTGCGCGACTGCACGAGAGCCCGCCGTGCTGTCATGATGCCTTCCCAGTCGGGTTCGGCGTCTCTCGGCGACCAAGCACCGCCTGCTCCAATCCACGTGTGGGGGGCGTCAAACAGCGGACTTGCAGCAGTGATATCACCCATGTCCAACGCCGGGCCGTAGTCGAGCAACGGCTTAATCGCTGACCCAGGTTTACGCGGAATATCCGAATGGTCCACGTACGCTCCGTTGTTGAAGTCGCGGCCGCCGCCGATGGCCAGAATGCCGCCTGATTGATTATCTATCAACGTGGCGCCAGCTTCGTACAAGTCCTGAAGCTGCTTGCCGTTCTTTCCTCGAATCGGTTGTCCGTTTGCCCCAACGGCGCCGACCGTACTGCCTTGAAACAGGGCGTTGTTCTTCAACACCTTGTCGATGGCATCCTGCGCTGACAAGTCGATGGTGGTGTAGATTTTGAATCCCGCCGTCGGCAGCGCTTTCTCGGCGTCGTCTACAGTGGCGTACTTACCGCTCTGCACCAGAGCCTGTGCCACCAATGGTTCCACGTTGTCCCGCATCACGTACGGATATGGAGTGGATTCAGGAGGGGGTTCCTTCAGCTCCTTGACTACGTCCACTTTCATAGCGGCATCGTACTGCGCTTTGGTGATCATTTTATCTTGCAACATCTGATCCAAGATGTAATGTTCGCGCTGGACTGTATTTTTTGGATTTAAGTACGGTGAAAACAAGGACGCGTTGTTTGGGATAGCAGCAAGAAACGCAGCTTCCGGCAGGGTAAGATACTTGACATCCTTATGGAACATAATGTCAGACGCTACTTTGACACCATACACGTTGTTGTTACCCATGCGACCCATGTAGACCCAATTCATGTAATCGGTCATGATTTCGTCCTTGGTCAGCATGTGGTTGACTTCTAGTGCCAAGGCAATTTCCTGGATTTTGCGCTTGGCCGTCCGCTCTTGTTCCGGGAACATTGCGAGTTTGACGGTTTGCTGCGTGATGGTACTGGCGCCGCTGAGAATGCGGTGGCCGAGCAGATCTTGAATCACGGCGCGTCCCATGGCCAGCGGGTTGACACCGATGTTGCTGTAAAATGTCTTGTCCTCCGCCGCAATGAACGCGTTGACAAGGAACGGAGAGACCTGCTTTACGGACTCAATCGGCTGTCGGTCACCGTTTGTGGAAAACCGCCCGATGACCTTTCCGTTCCTATCGTATACGACCGATGGTTCACTCATATTTGCAAACGTTTTGGCCGAGACCGAAGGCAGGCCTTTCAACATTGAGGTCACATAACCGACCGCTGCGCCAGCGACAACCGTAACGCACGCTCCTACACCCAGGGAGGTGTATCCAATCCAGCGCCATACAGGATGGCGGCGCTCGCGTTTTGCGTCTTTGGCACGGCGTGCATCCGCTTGCTCACCGCTGCGAGACGGCGGTTGTGTGTGGTTCCCCATTCGGTTCACTCCTCTCGAGGAAAAATTATATCATAAGGTACGATGACCAACTGCTTGTCACTTTGCGGCAACCTGGTCGTCGTTTGACGGTCAACCGTAGCGTTTGTTATACTGGCACAAATTCATACTGACCGAAGAAAAAGGTAAGTACGCGGACGGTGCGCGCATTCAGAGAGTCGGTGGTGGGTGTGAACCGACCGCGCGTCCGCGGAAGTTACGCCTTTGGAGGTGTGTCGGCGAGAGTCGGCACCGGAGGCCCCGTTATCGCCGTGAAAGTGGTTGTCGACGCTGCTCGGCAACAAGCAGGGTGGTACCGCGAGGCAAGCCTCGTCCCGCATGGGATGTGGCTTTTTTATTTGCACTTTGACGACACAAGAACAGGAGGAGATGTGACGTGGAAATTTTACAAGAACTGACATGGCGTGGGCTTGTTCATCAAGTGACAGACATGGAAGGTCTGGAGAAACAGTTGGCTAATCCGACCACGTTGTACGTTGGATTCGACCCGACCGCAGATAGCTTGCACATCGGAAGTTTGCTGCCCATCCTGACGCTGCGTCGGTTCCAACTGGCAGGACACCATCCCATCGCGCTGGTGGGCGGTGCGACAGGGTTGATTGGGGACCCGAGTGGAAAGGCGAGCGAACGGACGTTAAACGACCGGGAAACGGTGGAACAGTGGAGCCAGCGAATTCGCGAGCAACTCGAGCGCTTTCTCGACTTCGAAAACGTGCCAAATCCCGCAGTCATCGTGAACAACTACGACTGGACACACAGTCTTGACGTCATTTCCTTTTTGCGGGACATCGGGAAAAACTTTTCATTGAACTACATGCTGGCGAAGGAATCTGTGGAAACGCGCCTAGAACGCGGGATTTCGTTTACAGAATTCAGCTACATGATTCTGCAAGCGAACGACTTCTGGAATTTGTTCAAGACCAGGGGGTGTCGCCTAGAAATTGGCGGCAGTGACCAGTGGGGCAACATCACGGCAGGTCTTGAACTCGTCCGCAAGTTGTCCGGCGAAGAAGTGTACGGCCTAACGATACCTCTCGTGACGAAAGCCGATGGAACGAAGTTCGGCAAGACGGAAGGCGGCGCGATTTGGTTGGACAGGAACAAGACCACGCCGTATCAGTTTTACCAATTCTGGTTGAACGTGGACGACCGCGACGTCGTTCAGTACCTGAAGTACTTCACCTTTTTGTCTCAGGACGACATCGCCGATCTCGCGCACAAGGTCGAGACCAATCCAGGAGCCCGCGAGGCGCAGCGCACGCTGGCTCGTGAAGTCACTACACTGGTGCACGGGAAAGCAGATACAGACAGGGCGGAGCAGATTTCGAAGGCGTTGTTCAGCGGCGACATCCGCGAACTGTCGAAGGACGAAATTGCCATGGTCTTTCGGGACGTTCCCTCGACCGTCCTGGCGAAGTCCGCTGAACCGCTGTTGGTAGATCTCCTGATTCAAGTTGGCGCGTGCTCGTCCAAACGGCAGGCTCGTGAAGACATTGGCAATGGCGCCGTGTCGCTGAACGGAGTGCGCTGTACTGATGTCGAAAAAGTCGTGGGCGTGGAGGACAGAATCGAGGGAGAATACGTCGTGCTGCGGCGCGGCAAGAAAAAGTACTTCCTCGCCAAGTTCGAGTGACCGCGCTTCCTAGAGCCTTCCAAGCGTACACTCATCTCTTGTCCAGATTGTCCCCTCCTCTGCGTATACATGACAGAGGAGGGGATGTTTATGTCCGCCAAGGGATTTCAATCGGTGAGGTCTTCTCCTACGCAAGGACGGCGAAGTCCGCGTCGCCCACACTGGTCCTACGCGATTCTCCTGTCCATCCTGGCGTGCGCTTTGCTGATGCTGTACGCCCTCAATGTCAAGATTCGTCCAGCCATCGCCGCCGGTGCCAAGGCGGTGGCCACACGTGCCGCGAATGCCGCCTTGAACAAGGCAGTAACCGAGGAACTGGCGCGAAGCGCCGCGGCCGAGAACATCGTCCACTACAACATGAACCGCACTGGCGATTTGAAAGTGGCTGATTTTGATTTCGCCTACGTGACGAAAGTTCAGTCTGCCGCAACTCAATTGGCAGAAAATTACTTGGCGGATTTATCAGACGAAACACTGAGACTCCCGATTGCGCAAACGTTTGGTGGCGCCGTGTTTTCCACCCTGGGGCCTGCCATTCCCGTCCGAGTGAATCTGGTAGGTTCCGCGCATTCCTCCGTCAGCGTGGAATCCAAGTCCGTGGGTATCAATCAGACGGTGCATATCCTTTACTTGCAATTGAACGCCGAGGTGCAGGTTGTGGCTCCCCTTGTGGCGCAACCCGTATCCGTACAATCACGGGTGCCTCTGGCCTACGTGGTGTTCAACGGGCAGGTACCGAACACGTATTACGGTGGATGGTCGCAAAGTCCTACTTTGCCACCGACGTCTTCCGGGCAAGGCGGTCACTAGTATTCATGCGTGCTGACACGGTCTTGAAACGCCTATTTTTGTGCTTCAAATGGGCACTTTCTGGGCATCCGCATATACTGGCAGGGACGTTGCGCCACAGCGGGCGCCAAGGGAGGCAGGATGCATGAAGAAGTACATTGTTCGCGACGGCGATACGATGTGGACCATCAGCAAAGAGACAGGCGTGCGTTTAAACCTGTTGATGGCGGCCAATCCGCAGGTCACAGACCCGAATCGCCTGAGGCCGGGGAACGTCATTGTCATCCCGGAACTGTACAAAAAGACAGAGACCAAGCCATCCGGGGAACCTTCAAGACCTCCGACTCAACCAGCGCCGGCAGGCGCAGTGCCGCCATACTTTGGATTCGTCTGGCCTCATGTGGTCAAGGCGGGCGAGACGTGGGAATCCATCGCAGCCGGATACAACGCATCCGTAGCACAATTAAAGGAGCTCAATCCCAGTCAACCCGAGGGGCGGGTGCGCGAGGGGCAAGTCATTTACGTTCCCGGTGTCACATCACAGGGGACGCCTACTCCAGGCTCCGAGACACAAGCCATGCCTTCGCCTACGGGTCAGCCGTATGGGGCACCCGACCAGTATCCACCTGAGGACATGCAACCGTGGCCACCGGAGACATTTGGCTCGGGAGCCCAACCGTATCACCCGCCGACGGGTTACCCCCCGAATGCTATGCCGTATCCGCCTGGCGGAATGTACCCAGGACCGGGTGTCATGCCGCAACAGGGTACTGTTCCGCAACCGGGTTTCGAGCCGTACGGCCCGCATACACATTATCCGTACCGCACCCGTAAGGCGCCGAAGCTCATTCCAGGTGCGAACATGGTGAGGCCCGCGTACTCCGGCTACTGGGCATTCATTCCATACCAACCGCATCTGTACGGAATGCCCCCAGTGCCCATGGCACCCAGTCCACCGATGCACTTGCCAGCGGCTTGGTACAGCGACGGGAATGACAGTAGCTCGAGTTGGCGTGGTGGTGAAGACTCCGACTGGACTGTCATGGAGTGGGAAGAATCTGTTGCATCGCAGGAAAATCGAGCTTCCCGCTCTCATGTCGAGAAAGCGCATGATGAATCCCGAGAGACCCAACGCGACTCGGATTGACAAGCGGAAACTGGCCGCGGCACTGGAACGCTTTTACGGTCTTTCCGTCGTCCGTGTAGTCCAAATGCGCACGGTCTGCGGCGTCTTCACGACAACGGGCGAGCGGTGGATCTGGAAATGTGTTCGCCGACAGTCCGTCATTCCGCTGCGCCTACAGGTTCAGACCTCCGTCTCTGCGGCGTTGCAGGAACACGGCATTGTGGCGCCGATGCCCACGCGAAACCGTTACGGCGAATGGGTTACACAAATCGGGACTGACCTTGGCTACCTGCAGCCGTGGGTATCCGGCAGGCACGTGAATTTAGGAGACCCGTCGGAGCGGCTCAGAGCCGTAGCGACGTTAGCAGCGTTCCACAGTGTCGCAGGCCGTCTCCTGCTCCATCCGCGCCCTGAGTTGATGCGTCCACCACTGTGCGCGAAACTCGCGATGAAGCGAGATTTTCTCTACGCCAAATGGGACCAGGTCACAGTTTGTTGTCCGGAGGCGAAGAGTCAGGCAGAGGCGCTCTTCAGTGCAGCGGACCTTGCAGTGCATGCCGCCAGGCGCGTGCATATCCTTCGTTACGCACATCGCGACATGGCACCACACAACCTACTGTTGCAAGCGGACGGCAACGTGGCACTGATTGACTTCGATGAGGCAGGTTTTGACGATCCGCTCGTCGATATTTTGCAGTGTACAAATCATGGGATTCACTTCGGCGGTCTCGGTGCAGGTTACTTTTGCGACATCCTCGAAGCGTACCGGCGGAATTGCCCGATGGATGGAGAGCGCGAGCAGGCGCTGTGGGCGATGTTCGGCTTTCCTGAATTGCTGTATCGAGCAGTCTTGGAGTGGATGCGCGAAGGGCATGCCGATGGAGACCAGAGGCTGGAGGAAGCGTTGACGTTGGAGCGGATGCGGAGATTGGTGCTGACAGAGGAACGGACGCCGAACGGTGGGCACAGCCGATGACTGTGCCCATTTGCTTTCACCAAGCGGCAGGGTATACTGAGAGGCGGTGAAAATAACACGAAGAGGCCTCTGGGAGTGTGACGTACGTGACGCAGCAGGTGAGAGTGGCACTTGGACAAGTTCGGCCAGTGCTCGGCGACGTCAAGGCAAATCTGGACAAACACCTGACATGGGTCGAACAGGCTAAGGGAGAGGGCGCTTCTGTCGTCGTTTTTCCGGAGCTTGGACTGACCGGCTACCAAGTGCAGGATCTGACACTTGATGTCGCCCGTACGCTGAAAGACGCGGACATCCGCCAAATGGTGGATGCCAGCCGCGACATCGATATTACATTCAGTTTCGTGGAAGAATCGCAGGAACATCTTTTTTATGTATCCACAGTCTATGCGTCCGAGGGGGAAATTCGGCACGTGCACCGCAAGGTGTATTTGCCTACATACGGCATGTTCGATGAAGGACGTTATTTTGCGCGCGGCGACCGCTTTGACACAGTCCAGACGAAGTACGGGACAACCGGGATGTTAATCTGCGAGGACGCTTGGCACGTGTCCAGTCCGTACTTGTTGTCTTTGGCTGGATCGGACCTCTTGATTCTTCCGGCGGCCAGTCCTGCCCGCAGTGTGACCGAGCAAGACCAGTTCGGATCTCAAAAATTCTGGCAGGATTTGTTGCAGGTGTACGCGCAGCTGTTCGGCGTGTTTATTGTGTTTGTCAACCGCGTGGGGTTCGAAGACGGCATTAACTTTTTCGGGGGCTCTGGCGTAGTCAGTCCGACGGGCGAGTGGGTGGTGCACGCCCCGACTCTCGAGGAAACGCTTGTGGTGGGTGATCTGGATATGACACTCATCCGGCGCGCTCGCTTTACAACCCCGATTTTGCGGGACGAAAATAAGGACTTGGTCCTGCGTTCACTGAATCGACTGGTACATGGGCAGGAAGCGAGGGACGCGTGGTGAATACGGAGATTGCACGCCGCCTTCAGATCAATGAGAAACTGACGGCTGAAGTACTGACGGCGTTTATCCGGGAAGAGGTCGAGAAGGCAGGGTTTCAGAAGGTGGTTTTCGGCCTGTCCGGTGGCATCGACTCGGCGCTTGTGGCATATCTGGCTGTACGCGCTTTGGGATCGGAACGGTGTCACGCTGTGATGATGCCGTACACCACAAGTAACCCGAAAAGCTTATCCGACGCTCAGGCCGTGGTGGATGACTTAGGTTTGCAGGCACTGGTGGTTCCCATCAGTGCGCCTGTGGATGCGTTTTTTGCGGCGATGGACGAACGATTAGGGGTCCCGGCAACCCCTCTGCGACGAGGCAACCGCATGGCGCGCGAGCGAATGAGCACGTTGTTTGACCTGTCCGCCCACTTTTCTGCCTTGGTTCTTGGCACAAGTAACAAGACCGAGTTGTTGTTGGGGTACGGCACGCAGTTTGGCGATCTCGCGAGCGCACTCAACCCTATCGGCGACCTCTACAAGTCGCAGGTGCGACAGTTGTCGCGTTATCTGGGGGTTCCGCAGTCAATTCTCGAGAAGCCCCCAAGTGCCGACCTATGGCAAGATCAGACGGACGAAAAGGAGCTTGGTTTCACGTACGAGTTTGCCGACGAGGTGTTGTACCAACTTGTGGACCTTCGCTGCTCCGTCGACGATTTGATCCGCCAAGGGTACGACGCCGCCACGCTGCAAGCCATCGTCCGTCGCGTGGAGCGCAATCAATACAAGAGAAAGCCGCCCATTATTGCGAAGTTGTCGTCGCGTACGGTCGGCGTCGACTTTCGTTATTTACGCGACTGGGGGCAGTGAAGCGTACAGCATGGTTGATACAACACTGAGGGGGGAAATCCATGGCTGGGCATTCGAAATGGCACAACATCCAACGGCGAAAGGGAAAGCAGGACGCGATTCGCGGCCAGTTGTTCACGAAGTTGTCCCGAGATATCTACTTGGCTGCGAAGGAAGGCGGGGGGAATCCGGAGACCAACTTCCGGCTGAAGGTCGCCATTGAACGGGCAAGGCAAAACAATTTGCCTGCGGACAACATTGCTCGCACGATTGCGAAGGCGACGGGAACCCTGCAAGGTGTTTCGTACGAGGAATTGATGTACGAAGGGTACGGTCCGTACGGCGTGGCCATCATGCTGGATATTGTGACGGACAACCGCAATCGGACAGCGGCCGATGTACGTCACATTTTCTCCAAGCGGGGCGGAAACCTCGGTGAAGCCGGTTGTGTTTCGTGGATGTTCCACCGCATCGGCGCTATCACCATCCTGAAGGAAGGCTGTCCCATGAGCGGGGATGAATTGATGCTGCAGGCTTTGGAAGCCGGAGCAGATGACATCAAGGAAGACGAGGATTCCTACCTTGTCATTACGGCGCCAGAGGCATTCAAGTCAGTCCGGGACGCGTTGGAAGGTGCGGGCTTGACGTTGGAGGACGCGGAGTTGACGTACCAACCAGACAACTGGATGACGCTGGACGGCGAACAAGCAGAAGCAGTCATGGACCTGATAGAAGCGCTCGAGGCGCACGATGACGTGCAAAACGTCTATACGAACTTCGAGCCCGCAGACTGAATAACCGTAGATCCCGAGTGGCATGCTAGTCTCGACCAGGATGGAGAGGGTGAGGAAGCATGCCGAAGCGGACTCGGACATTTGCCAACTGTGCAGTAGGCGGCATAGCGACAGGGCTATTTCTTCTGTGTGGTGCACTGTTTTTGCCTCAAGTCGCATGTGCCGATACTCCGTCGGTATTCGACTTTGGCCAACCCGTCACAGCGCAGGCGTGGGCTACCGTGCAATCGCACCCTCAGCCGGCGGCGTTTGTCACGCTGTACCCGGATGGGAGAGGCAGTATTCAGGTGCGCCAGATTGCGGACGACACGCTCAACGCCTTCGCGACAGAATCCTCCAGTTGGCGGATGGACCATGGGCTGACGTGGTTTGTTCAGATGCCTGTGTATGTGAAAGAGGTCGCGCCGCTGCCGGGGTTTGGCGAAAGTTCAGTATAGCCCTACTGTGCATGTTGCGTGCCCGGATATCTTTATAGGAACAGATGTATCAAGCGATTCGTTTTGCACAATTTCATTGGAATGGTTCAGGCATTCGTTTCCGCGCGGAACGAATGCCTTTTTGGTGTGGAGGGAGAAATTTACGTGTAAGCCCTCTTGTATTAAGTGTATTACATGTTATGATACACTTAAATCACATGATACTCCTGGGTCTCTCGATGGGAGGGAGGATGTTGGATGAACGCCAAGTTGGCTCACTGCGCTTTCGCTTGGATCTCAGCCGGCCGATTTACGAGCAAATTCTGGAGCAAATGAGCAGCGCCATCGCCAGGGGAGACATTCCCCTCGGTGAAAAAATCCCGTCGGTTCGAGAAATGGCGCAAGCCCTGAGGGTAACGCCGAATACGGTCATGCACGCGTACCAGGAAATGGAACGAGAGGGCTTGACAGAGACGCGGCGAGGGCAGGGTACGTTTATCACCACGTCGCAGGAACGCGTGGAACAATTTCGGACAGAACTGGCTCACCGCGTGATGGAAGAGTTCTTGCAGAAGATGAAGAGCCTTGGCTACTCCTGGGAAGACATTCTGAAATACCTACAAGCGAAACGGGGAGGCGACAGTGACCCATGACAGACGCCGCAGTCATCTGCACGGAAGTCACGAAGCAATATGGGCAGAAATACGCCCTACAACAACTCAATCTCACCATTCCCAGCGGCCGTGACCGGTATTGTCGAACCGGACGGAGGCACGGCGCAGATGTTCGGTTTGAACGCGGCCACAGACAAAAACGTCATTCGCAGGCAAGTTGGGTACGTACCTCAGAGCATTACGTTGTACGAAAAGCTGAGCCATTGCCGAAGGGCCCTTAAAGGAGTTGCTGCAGCGCTTTGGCACCGAGTCGGTGTACGTGGAAGCCGACGGTTTCGAAACATTGCCGCCGTTTCCCGGCGCCAGAAAAACCTGTCGCCAGGGCAACGGCTGGGTGATTGAAACGGATGACGTGATGGATGCGATGCAACACATCTTGCACACAGCGTCGGAACACGGGGTGGAGATAGAAGCGCTGGAAATGGTTCGCCCCTCGCTGGAATCCGTGTTTCTCTCACTGACAGGAACAAGTTTGCGGGATTGACGTGACCGCTTTCTGGACCGAAGGAGGGTACTAAAGAGATGTGGAGCATCGTCCGCAAAGAGTTGAAATTGCTGTTGAAGGGAAAGGGAAACTTCTTTTTTCTCATCATCAGCCTATATTGTTTATCGTGTTGTTTGGCTCGGTCTTCTCCGGAGCTTCCAATTCGACGCTGACGGTCAACTATGTGGATCTGGATCAGTCCACTGTGTCCAGGAGCTTCTTGCAGGCAGTCGGCCACGTGAACGGATTCGCTTTGAAACCGGCTGCGTCGTCCTCGGTGGATGACGAGATTCAGAAGATCAAAGACGGGAAAATGGACTCGCTGGTTGTCATTCCGAAAGGCTTTGGCCAGGCCATTGCGTCCGGCCAACATCAAGCCAACATTCAATTTTACCGCGACGTCACGGCGAACACGGTATCCGGACCCATTGAATCGGTCTTGAATGCCGTCGCGAACGAATATCAGAAGCAGCACATTGCCAATGTACTGACTGCGGCGGGCAAGAGTCCGCAACAAGTACATGAGATCTTGCAACCCTCTGTGCTGATTCAGGAGATCCAGGAAAGTGGCGACAACGGGACGAAGGTGAGTATGCTGGACCAGGTCGTGCCTGGGTACACTGTGATGTTCGTCTTCTTCATTATTATGAGTATGATGCGAAGCTTTCTGGGAGAGAAAGAATCTGGAATGCTGGCGCGCTTGCGCAGTACACCGATGCGTCCCATCACGTATCTCCTCGGCATGTGGGTACCTGCCATTATCGCCGTTTTGATTCAGTGTGTCATTCTACTGGGGTTCGGACATTTTGTCTATGGGGTGAATCTCGGAGACTTGAGCGCCATCAGTCGCATCGTGCTCTGTCTGTCGATTTGCGGAACCGGCATCGGTTTGGCCGTTTCCATGTGGATACGCGGAAAAAACCAAGGCAGAGCCATCACGATGCTGATTACGTTGGGAGGCGCCGCGCTCGGCGGCGTGTGGCAGACGTCGGCTGTCCTGTTTGCGTTTGGCCTGGCTGGTCTGCTCGCCGCTTTCCTGCGCTTTCCTCATTTCCTGCGCACTGCCACCAACTGAAGTTTGCAAAATCAGCTCGCGACAAGGCATCCATTCTCCTTGGAATGGATGCTTTTGGTTTGAGAAGGGGGTTGAGCCATCCTCCACGGATGGCGCGTATGCCATTCCGTACTGGTCGTCAAGTAGGATTTCTTGATCCAAAACGCGAAGTCATATAGCCTAGGGAGGACCTACAGATGGACGAACAGCGCATCATTGGAATTGACCCTGGTATTGCACGAATGGGATACGGTATTGTTGCCGTTGCTGGAAATCACACGCAGGCTATTGATTACGGCTGTATTGAGACGCCGCCGGAATGGACGGTTGCACAGCGTCTACAAAAGATATATCAGGATTTGCGAAACATCGTGGTTGAATATCACCCGCACGTGATGGCGGTCGAAGAACTGTTTTTCAATCGAAATACAACCACGGCGTTCGTCGTCGGTCAAGCCCGAGGCGTTGCGCTGTTGGCAGGTGTAGAAGCAGGGCTGACGATGGCAGAGTACACGCCAATGCAGGTGAAAATGGCTGTAACAGGCTATGGAAAGGCGGATAAGAAACAGGTACAGGAAATGGTTCGAGTGTTACTCAACCTGGCCACCGTGCCGAAGCCGGATGACACAGCCGACGCGTTGGCCGTTGCGATAACGCATGCGCATTCGACGCCCATGTTAAACTTGGTAGAACGCGTGGCGTCTCCCCGGGCGCGCACGGTGAACTACGGAAGGGGTGTCAAGCCGTGATTGCGTTTTTGCGCGGCATCGCACATACGGTCGGGGAAGGGTACGTCGACGTCGACGTGCACGGTGTTGGCTATCGCGCCTTTGTGGCGCAAAACGTCGCAGACAGCCTGCAAAGCGGTCAGGAAGTGTTTTTGTTCACTTACCAGGCCGTGCGGGAAGACGCCATATTGCTGTACGGATTTCCCACCGAAGACGACCGGAACTGGTTTGAATTGTTGATTGGCGTATCGGGAATCGGTCCCAAAGGCGCCTTGCAAATTCTATCTGGCATCAGCGGGGCGGACTTTGCGGAAGCCATTTACGCGGAGGATGTCGACGCGCTCTGTCGATTGCCTGGCGTCGGGAAAAAGACGGCACAGCGTTTGGTCGTGGAACTCAAGGACAAATTGGAGGCTATGTGGCGCGTGTCAAGGACGACGTCTCGTAAACAGGTCGCTGCGTCCGCCGCGACGGAGGCGAGCCAGGTTGAACGAGATGTCGTTGAGGCATTGGTGAGCCTTGGCTATAATGAAAGGCAAGCTGTGGAGCAAGTGCGTCAAGTCCTCTCAGAAGCGCCATCCATCGCCGTTGAAGACGCGTTGCGACTGTGTTTACAGAGGATGTCTCGCTGACTTACACTGTCGAGAACTCACGGTTGGGATGACCCGAGGGCGCAAGATGGAGGGAATGACGTTTGACTGAACGAGTGATATCTGCGGACTGGAGTGGCGAGGACGCTGCGTTTGAATCCCTTCGGCCTCGCTTTTTGGACGATTACATCGGACAAGATAAAATCAAGGACAACTTGCGCGTCTTTATCGAGGCGGCCAAGGAGAGGTCCGAATCGCTGGACCACGTGTTACTGTACGGACCACCTGGGCTGGGCAAGACGTCGCTTTCGATGATTATTGCGAATGAACTTGGCGTACATATTCGTATTACGTCAGGGCCTGCCATTGAAAGACCGGGAGATCTTGCCGCGCTGTTGACGAACCTGCAGCCGGGCGACGTCCTGTTCATTGACGAAATTCACAGGTTGTCGCGGGCCGTGGAAGAAGTCCTGTATCCAGCCATGGAGGATTACGCCATTGATATTATGATTGGCAAGGGGCCGAGCGCGCGCTCCGTACGCTTGGACTTGCCGCCGTTTACGTTAATAGGCGCCACGACGCGAGCAGGTTTGCTGTCGGCGCCGCTGCGAGATCGGTTTGGTGTGATTGCACATTTAGACTATTACACCGTGGAAGATTTGACGAAAATTATTCGGCGCACTGGAGATATCCTGCGTCTTCCGATGGACGACGAAGCTGCGGCCGAAATTGCGCGCCGGTCGCGGGGGACGCCAAGAATTGCAAACCGCTTGCTGAAGCGCGTGCGCGACTTTGCCCAGGTGGAACGCGCCGCCGTTCTCACGAAAGAGATTGCTGCCCACGCGCTCAGCAAACTGAATGTGGACGACCTAGGACTGGATGAATTGGACTACAAAGTATTAATGACGATGATCCAGAAATTCGGAGGGGGTCCGGTGGGACTCGACACCTTGGCAGCTGCAGTCGGTGAAGAGTCTGGAACCATTGAAGATGTCTATGAACCCTATTTAATTCAAATGGGCTTGATACAGCGTACGCCGCGTGGCCGAATTGCCACCGTACGCGCCTATCAACACTTGAATTACCCTGTCCCAGAGCGGATTGGTGGAGATGTGGAATGAACATATGTCCCGCGCGGGCTGCGACCCCAAGAAACACTGCGTCGAGAACGAAAATAGTGGAGCGAGGTGGAATGCGTGCGTGGATTGCTCTTTCGCCGCAAGAACACCGAGGACAACCGTCAACTGGATAAGTTGCTTCAACGAGCGCAGGCGGGGGATGAGGACGCCCGCAACGCCTTGATTGAAACGTATTCTCCATTCGTGCTACGCATTGCCTCGCAGGCCTCGAGGCGGTACATTGAACGGGGACGGGATGACGAGTACAGTGTGGCTTTGCTTGCGATGAACGAAGCCATCGACAGGTACAATCCGGATCGGAACGTCAATTTCCTCGGATTTGCGGAAACCATCATCCGACGCCGTCTGATTGACCACTTCCGGACACAACGGACCCAGTCGAGGGCAGTGCCCTGGACCGAGTTCGATGTCGTCGACGATGAAGACAACGTGACGAACTACGTGGAAGTACAGACTTCCATCGCAGTTCACCAGCGGGCGGAAGAACAGGAGGCGCGCCGCCTGGAGATTGCGGAGTACGCGGAGCGTTTGCGAGACTACGGACTGTCGTTCAGCGAACTTGTGGATTTGTCGCCGAAACACGCCGATGCGCGTGCACACGCCATTCAGGTCGCGCGGATCGTCGCAGACGACGCAGAACTTCGTGAATACGTCCTCGAGAAAAAGGCGTTGCCCCTGAAAGCCTTGGAGGACCGCGTCGGCGTCTCGAGAAAGACGATGGAGCGCCAACGAAAGTACATCCTCGCCGTGGTCTTGCTGCTGTGCGGAGATTTTCAGCACCTGCAGTCATTCATTTCCGAGTAGAGAGGGGGGGCAAGGATGCGCCGTCGAGGGATTGTGATGGATTTGACGGTGGATTCCGCAGTCGTGTTATCTGCGGACGGAGAATTTTGCAGGTTGCCGCGCAGCGCCGACATGGCCGTGGGCAGTGAGGTTTCCTGGGAGTCCCACGATGTGGCCCCAAACCGTGGAGCGAGAGCGCGGCGCTGGGGATTTTCTGGAATCTGGTATCGCGTTGGCATCGCGGGTGCGGCAGCGTGTCTGGCGATTGCGGCCGGCGCGTGGTGGAGCGTCGGTGTGGAGCACCCGGTGGAAGCGTATGCGCGCGTTTCCATTGACATCAACCCGAGCGTCGCCGTCACCGTGAATTCGCAGATGGTGGTCATTGACGCGACGGGGATGAATGCAGATGGCCGACGATTGGTGTCCCAATTGAAATTGAAAGGTGAACCCTTAAAACGTGCTGTTTCGGACGTGCTGAATGCTGCTGCACAAGACGGCATGCTGCCGGACGCAGACACCATCCTGATTTCGGCAGCACCGGCGCAGTCGAATGCAAAGGTGGATCAGACGGCCGAGAAAATCGCGACGCAAGCCGAACAAGATGTGCAGTCGGCCATCTACAGCAATCCACTGGTGCAGAAACACCACCCGAAGGTGTATGCGCTGGGACTGTCGAGCATGATTTGGAGCGCGGCGAATCAGGCGAACATATCACCTGGGAAATTGGCCGCATACCTGATTGCGAGTACCGAAGGACAGTCGGTCAGTCTGAACCAGTTGCAGGGTGAAACACTCGGTAGCATCCTGTCGAGCACCAAGTCGAAATCAGCGATGCAGGTACTTCATGCGAACGATGTTGAACAAATTGAAAAATGGCTGAAACAACTGCCAGTTCCTACACCTTCGGTTGTCACAAGTAACGCAGTTCCGAGCCTAGGCCATGCGCCGAGCGAAAAGGTGTCCAGCAACCGACCTGCAATACCGAGCGCCTCGGAGCACAAGGGTTCATCTGCACAGACCGTCGTCGGAAATCATCTGAGCGTTGGTGGTCCATCCTCAAATCACACTGGCAAAGGTCCAGGAACTGGGACGGGCAACCAGGCTTCGAATAAGGCGCAAGACTCAGAGAACAGTGTTACCGTACATCTGGGGAACAGTGTGATCACTGTCCCCCTCGGTGTTCTCCTGCTGCCTAGCGTCAATTCACAGGCGCACGAGCAGACTGGTGGTTCGAAGAATGACGACAAGGGCAATCACCATGTCAACATGGACAGACCGTGGAATGATATCCGAGCGGACGATGAGAAAGAGACAGCAGCTTCTGCTGCCCTGGGTGGCCCAGGTTCGTCTGGAAACTCAAAGAAGCACGACAAGGAAAAGAAGTGTGGGCATTGCCACCCGTCAACAAATCACTCAAAAAGTGAATCAAAAAACGGTGGACTGCTCAGTGGACTATTCGGTTTATTACGGAATCATTAAGCTACTTATTCGATGAATACCAACGGACGCCAGCGAATGCAGGTGTCCGTTTTGCATGTGCGCACGGCACGAGCCGCTGATTTGGGACATTGTCTGTGTTCGCGTATAATAAGACCCGCACGTACAGATTGAAAGGTGAATGAGAGTGCTGGTTGAAGAATTTGATTACGACTTGCCGGAGGAATTGATTGCACAAACGCCTCTCGAACATCGAGAAGACTCGCGGTTAATGGTGGTCGATCCGGTCGCACACACCATGGTCCACAGCGAGTTTCGCCGTCTGCTGGACTACCTGCGTCCTGGAGATCTCCTTGTGTTCAACAATTCCAAGGTGATTCCCGCTCGACTTTACGGTAAAAAATCCGACACTGGAGCCAACGTAGAACTGCTGTTGACGCGCCCGCGCTCCGACGTGGAGTGGGAGGCCATGGCAAAACCTGCGAAACGCTTGAAACCGGGGACCAAGATTGTGTTCCGCAAACCTTCGGAGGACAACGTCGTGGGCGACGTTGAGTCGGAAAACGTCGCGGTGGTCACGGACGTACTCGACGGGGGATTGCGCCTTGTGCGTTTCGAAGTGTCCGGCTCCTTCGACGACTTTTTGCAAACATACGGAACCATGCCGCTTCCTCCATACATACAGACTCCCCTGAAAGAACCGTCGCGCTACCAAACGGTTTACGCGGAACCGGCTGGGTCTGTCGCCGCGCCGACCGCGGGCCTGCACTTTACCAAAGACTTATTGGCGAAAGTGCGCGAAGCAGGGGTGGAGACGCGCTTCGTGACCTTGCATGTGGGAATTGGCACGTTTCGTCCGGTGCAAGTGCAGGAAGTCGAGAAACACGTGATGCATACGGAAACCTACGAAGTGACCGAGGAGACCGCTCGTGCGGTGGCACAGGCAAAAGCGGACGGCCGTCGAGTGATAGCCGTAGGAACGACGGCGCTGCGCACGCTCGAGAGCGCCGGCCAGAGCGGTAAGGTCCTAGCGGGACGTGGCGAGACGGGGATCTTTATTTACCCTGGTTACAAGTTCAAAGTGGTGGATGCATTGATCACCAATTTTCACTTGCCGAAGTCCACGTTGATTATGTTGGTTGCCGCCATGATGGGAAAAGAATTTACGTTGGCTGCTTATCGCGAAGCAGTGGCGCAGCGTTATCGTTTCTTTAGCTTTGGAGACGCGATGTTCATCACCAGGAGGGCTGAACTTGTCACATCCGCCAGTTCGGTATGAGTTATTGCATCGATGCTCGAGAACCATGGCTCGGCGCGGACGCGTCCACACGCCGCACGGTACGATTGAAACCCCTGTATTCATGCCTGTGGGGACCCAGGCTACAGTAAAGACCATGGCACCGTGGGAGCTCGCCGAAATCGGGGCCGGCATCATCCTGTCCAACACGTACCATCTGCACTTGCGCCCGGGTGAAGAATTGGTGCGTGCAGCCGGTGGTCTGCACTCGTTTATGCAGTGGAACGGCGCCATTTTGACAGACAGCGGCGGGTTTCAGGTGTTCAGTCTGTCGGATTTGCGGAAAATTACGGACGAAGGGGTCCAGTTTCGCTCGCACCTAGACGGCAGTCCTCGTTTCTTCTCACCGGAGACGGTGATGCAAATCGAAAACGCGTTGGGCGCCGACATCATTATGGCGTTCGATGAGTGTCCACCGTATCCCGCGTCTCGAGAATACCTGGAAGTGTCGTTACGACGCACGCTCGACTGGGCAAAGCGTTGCAAGGCGGCGCATGCCCGGCCAGAGGAACAGGCGTTGTTTGGGATTGTCCAGGGCGGCGAATACCGAGATTTGCGCAAGGCGGCAGCCGAGGCGTTGGTGGACATGGACTTGCCGGGCTATGCTGTAGGAGGACTCAGCGTGGGCGAGCCCAAGCCGCTCATGTACGACATTCTCGAATTTACCACGCCGTTGCTCCCGGTTGACAAACCGCGTTACCTGATGGGGGTCGGCTCTCCCGATGACCTGTTTGAAGGCGTTGAACGGGGCATTGACATGTTCGACTGCGTGCTGCCAACTCGCATTGCACGGAACGGAACGGTGCTCACGTCACACGGCAAGCTGGTCATTCGCAACGCAACGTATGCCAACGATATGAGGCCGCTCGACGAAGACTGCGATTGCAGGGTTTGCCGGACGTTCACACGTGCGTACATCCGGCACTTAATCAAGGCTGAAGAAGTACTCGGCATCCGATTGACCACGTACCACAATTTGTACTTCTTGCTCAAGACCATGGAGCGGATTCGGGAGGCCATTGAACAGAACCGATTCCCGGAGTACAAACAGGAATTTTATGAACGGTACGGGTATAATGATAGAAACGCGGGAAAGGAAGTGTAAGTTTGGGCAACATTATACTGATTGTTGTTATGCTGGTGGTATTTTACGCGCTGCTCATTCTGCCTCAACGCAGGCAGCAGAAACAGCGTCAACAAATGATGCAAAGCATGGGCCCCGGCGCGAAAATCATGACCACCTCGGGGATTTACGGTCGCGTTGTGTCTGTGCAAGATGACATATTGCGCGTGAATGTGGCCGACGGCGTGGAATTGGAGATGGATCCGCGCGCAGTGATGCGAGTTATCGAGCCGGCTCCAGAGGCGGCCAAGTCAGAAGCGTAATTCTGAGCCCGCGCGAAGCGCGGGCCTTTTTGATGGAATGAATCGATGTGGATTGGGGCCTCGGTGCTCAGTCAGAGACGGTGTTGACGCCGATAATTCCTCCAAAACAGCCTATCAGGCACATCAGCAACAACCGAAACAGTCCACTTGGATCCATCGAGAACGTGGTAAATACGACAAGTCCGATACCAATCATGACGAGAGCGTACAACAGGCCAACCATTCCGCCGTAAAACCAGCCTCGTTCCGCAGCAGCACGGCTTCCGGAGATACCGCCGAGAAAGATGGCCAAACAGTGAATCACGTACGCCGCCACGAGTATGTGGCTGTCGCTTGGAGATCCATAATGAGCCCATACTGCGACACACAGGATGCCTACCAGAGCCAGAAACAAGCTCCAAGCCAGACCATAAAGGACGGGAAAGCGCCGGAGGACCCCCATTGTTCCGCGCAACGACATATCCAATGTACTCGCTCCTTTCACAACTGAAATCATTGAGCCCCTGCCTTTGCCTGTCTGACTTATTCATATTCTTGCATGGCCACTGCTATGAAATGATGTGATACAATGAATATACAAAACATTCCAAACATCCTATCGGAATCATGGTGCTGTATGACGCCTCAGAAGTCGTCGATGGTAAGTCAGCCCCCTTCCGGTCATACTATGGCCGGAAGGGGGCTACGTTGTGTTAAAGATACCAATCTGGGAGTTTTGCCTGCGCATTGTCATCCTCTACATCGTCGTCGGGATTGCCTTGCGCGTGATGGGAAAGCGCGAAATTGGACAACTTTCTGTATTCGACTTCGTCGTTTCGGTGATGATTGCGGAGCTGTCCACAGTACCGATGGAGGATACGGATCAACCCTTGATGCAGGCGCTGCTGTCTGTCGGCTCCCTGGTGGCCTTGCAAGTGTTGGTCGCGATAATACAGTTAAAGAGCCGCCGTTTCCGACACCTGATTGACGGTGAACCGACGATTCTTGTGGAACACGGTCAGATTCAGGACAAGGAAATGCGAAAGATGCGGTATACCGTCAACGACCTGATGATGCAACTGCGTGAAAAGGGCATCGCAAACGTAGCGGACGTGGAGTTTGCGATTCTCGAAACCTCAGGAAAACTCAGTGTGTTTCCAAAGGCGGAACGGAGACCCGTGACGCCGGCTGACCTCCACCAGAAAGTGTCTCCTGAGAGCATTCACATGCCTGTGATCAAGGACGGGCAACTGATTCAAAAGACGCTAGACCACTTGCATCGCGACAAACAGTGGCTGCTGCAAGAGTTGAATCGGCGCGGATACAAGCGCGTGGAAGACGTGTTCTTCGCATCAGTGGACCCCGATGGCACGCTGTTCATTGACGCGATGGATAACGGGGATGGGAACAGCGACAAGCGTGAAGGAAACGCCGGCGACGGGTCACATTGAAAACGGAATGGCCGACACCATGATGGACAGCCAACGGCCCACCCGTGGAATGCGGCGAACTCGTCGGGTGGTGATGACGCGTAACATGCACAGCAGGACGAAGTAGAACAACAGTCCAGCACTGATGGCAAACAATAGTTGCAGACCGGACATGTGGTCGTGCGGTGGTGTGAGGATGTGGAAAAATACGGTCATGGCTACGGTAGAAAAGAGAATTTTCGCCGTATCCACGGCGTCAATCGTCAGACCCACAATACGGTTCAAACTCCACAGGTGCAGGATGGCTGTCAGGCACACGGATATTGTCAGCGCCCAGGCGACCCCCCGAATGCTCAGGCGCGGATCGGACGCGAGGACGTAGATCAGCGCCAGCCGGACCACGCCGCCAATGACGTCGTTTCTCATGGCAATCCCCGCGCGGTTCAGCCCCTGTAAAATCGCTGACAAGGGTCCCTGTAGGTACAAGAGAAACCCGGCAGGTGCCATGATGGCCAATATCGGGCCTACCGATGGCTCCTTAAAGATGGTGCGGCACAGGGGCTCGGCGTATAGCCACAGGACGATGGACGTTGGAAGCCCAACCAGCGCTGTCGCTGTCCAACTTTGCACGACTCGTCGGCGTACGCGGTGATGGGACCGGGCCGCCACCGCTTCCGAAACGGATGGAACGAGGTTGGTCCGCAGTGAGCTTGTAAACACGGTTGGGAACACGAGCAACGGGATGGCCATGCCGCCGTACTGCCCGTACAGCATCGTCGCCGTCGCGGTCGTCAGACCCGCGGCGAGGAGCGCCCGCGTGACAAGGACGGGTTCCAGGGCGTAAATGACAGACCAGATGAGCCGGCTCAGCGTGACAGGCGCTGCGACTTCTACAATCGACTTCAAAGTCTTACTGGTACTCTCCATGCTGCGCATCGGTGCATTCGGGAGAATGAGTCTGGGGCGACCACGCCACATGTACTGTGCTGCTAGGAACAGCATGCCTGCCAACTCGCCCAGAACCATCCCCATCATCGCGGCGGCGGCGGCAAACGCCAGTGAGTATTGCATGAAGTACGTGGCCAGCGCCCACACGCTGAGAATGCGAACGGTTTGTTCCAGTATGGACGCCCAAGCCGGGGGCGCCATGTCCTGCAGGCCTTGGAAGTAACCGCGAAAGATGGCGGACACAGCGATGACGGCGACAATTGGAATCATCGCAAGATACGTTGTGTAGGCGTTTGGATCTGTCAACCAATGTTTCTGCACCTGGTGGCGTAGGAGCCACATCAGGACGGTAAACACGGCGGCCATGGTCAGAATGACAGCCGTACTCACTCGAAGGATTCGCTGGATGCGGACGCGGTCGTGTTGAACGTACGCTTCCGCAACGAGCTTGGAGATGGCAATCGGTAGACCCGCTGTCACAAAGGTCATCACGAAACCGAGCAGCGGGAACACCATTTGGAACAGGCCTATCCCTGATGCGCCTATCATACGGGTGAGCACAATTCGGTAGGCAAAGCCCATGACTCGGGTTACGAGCATGGCAACCATCAACACCATGGCTCCGTGCAGGAAAGATCTGTTCATGCCGCGTTCACCTTTCCGATAGCATGTCTCTATGACCATATGCAGTAGAAAGGACCGTTAGTCCGCAGCACTTGTCGAAACAACGCAGGAATCTTCGATGGATTTGTAGAAATAGCTCTTGTCATGAAGGATAGAAGCGTTTCGGTGGAGGGATCAATGTGGAGGACCAACCAACGACAGAGGTGTTTACTTGGGATGCCTACATCCAGGATCTCTTGCCACTTTGTGCTGTGAAAGCCGAAGAGTTCCGCCTACTCGGTTATGAAGAAGTGACCGCGTTCGACGTTCTCGAGTGTGTCCAAGGTACAATGAAGGGAAACCTTGCTTTACATCAAGTGGTTGCTGCTATATTTGGCCTTAGCCCTGGTAAATTTATGAACTATTTGACCATGAACGCGTACAAGGGAAATCTTGGATAACGCTCCGTTTGACGGTGACAAGTTTCCTTATTATACTAGGAAAAGTGTCATGGTGCTTCACGTCTTCAGCCACAGCACCCCGGATTCATTCTGAAAATACTACGCGTTAGGAGATTGTCCGCTTGAAGAACAGAAGCAGCAGGAGATGGGGCCGTTTTGGCCTGTTTTTCGTGATAATCTGTATCGTTGTTGGGCTGACGGCGGGAACGTCCATGAAACTGTGGAATTCCATTCCGCTGGGTTTGGATCTCAAGGGCGGTTTTGACCTGCTGTATCAAATTGAGCCCACCAAAGACCATCCGTTGACGAAAGAGGGCGTGCAGGCTGCGTTACAAGCCGTGCAACTACGCGTCGATTCTCTGGGCGTCTCATCGCCCATCATTGAATTGGAGGACGGAAATCGCATTCGCGTTCAAATCGCAGGCGATTTTGACCAAAATTACTATCAGCAGATTATTGGCGAGCAAGCGAATTTGGAGATTTACGGGAGCGCCACTCTGAATCCGAAGACGGGGAAATGGACGCCAGCTCCCAAGCAGAAGCCACTCGCCACCGGCGCGGACTTGAAAAGCAATTCACAATGGGCTACCGACCAAAACGGACAGAATGTCGTCACGCTGGAATTCAAAGATCCGGCCAAGTGGGAAAAGATCACCAAGGACTACCTGGGTAAGCCGATTTACGTGTTCTTGAACGGCAACCTGTTGACGAATCCGGTGATTCAATCGGTGATGTACGACGGAAAATCGGAAATCTCTGGCGGCGACTTGAATACGCCGGAGAAGTGTGAAACGCTCGCTAAGCAGCTGAACGCTGGCGCGTTGCCATATCCACTCAAGCTGGTGAGTTCGACCAACGTGGGTCCGTCACTCGGTATTGCCTCTTTGAAGGCCACGATGTGGGCCGGGCTTGCTGCAATTCTCTTGATTTTCCTGTTTATGTTGGTCCTCTACCGATTGGCCGGATTGATTGCAGACATTGCCTTGGTGGCGTACCTATACCTGATCTTGTTGACGTTTGCGGGCTTGCACGTCGTGTTGACGCTGCCTGGCTTAGCGGCTCTCGTACTCGGTGTGGGCATGGCGGTCGATGCCAACATCATCACGTACGAGCGCATCAAAGATGAGATGAGGAACGGTAAGAGCTTGCAGTCGAGCGTCATTGCCGGTAACAAGCGCGCGCTGCGCGCCATCATAGACTCCAACGCCACGACGTTCATCGCAGGCGCAGTGATGTACTGGTTCGGACAAGCTGACATTCGCGGATTCGCCATCTCACTGATGCTGAGCATTGTCATCAGTCTGTTGACAGCTGTGCTCTTGAGCCGCGCGATGTTGCTCTTGTTTACCAAGTCGAACGTGGTCAACCACCCCTGGTGGTATGGTGTCGGAAAAGGGGTGGTGCAGAAATGAAGGCGCGGTTTGATATTGTAAAGCGGAAATGGTGGTTCTTTGGCCTGTCCCTGGCTATCACCGTCGCTGGCCTGGTCATCTTCGCCTTGTTCGGATTCAACCTGGGTACGGACTTTAAGGCCGGGTCCCGGGTTCAGCTGCAGTTGAATGAGCCTGTCAACGTTGGAAAAGTCCGCAGTATGTTGAACGATATTGGTTTGAGTGTCGGTGAAGGTTCCATCACCGTTGCCGGGACGCGCGGAGACATTGCTGTGATTCGTTTCCCTACCACGCTGTCACAGGCGCAAATCGCGAAAATCGGAGCCGAGGAGAAAAAGGACTTCCCGAAGTCCACGGGAGACACGGTTGATACTGTCGATCCCATTGTCGCCCGGCAAACCTCTCAGAAGGCCGTCTGGGCCGTGCTGTTGGCCTCTCTGTTCATCGTGGTCTACATGGCGATTCGCTTTGAATACCGCTTCGCCGTGTCTGGAATCATTGCGCTGTTGCACGACGCGTTCATCGTCATGGCGGTGTTTGCGATTTTGCGCCTGGAAGTGGACCTGACGTTCGTGGCGGCGATTTTGACCATCGTCGGTTATTCTATCAACGACACCATCGTCATTTTTGACCGGATCCGAGAGAACATGAACGTGGCGAAGCCGAGGTCGCGCGGCGAACTGGAGCGGTTGGTGGACAAGAGTCTGTGGCAGACCATGTCGCGCTCCATCAATACCGTCGTTACTGTGTTGATTGCAGCGGTGATGCTCTACTTCTTCGGCGGTCAGTCGATTCACAACTTCACGTTTGCGCTGATTGTGGGGCTCGTAAGCGGTGCGTACAGTTCCATCTTTATCGCAAGTCCAATCTGGGTGACTTGGCGAAGCAGAAAGTTGCCAAAGTCCAAACCTGCCGAGTCCGTTGAGTAAATCGAACATCAAACGCGCTCCTGAGGGGGCGCGTTATTCTTCTCCAGCACGTTGGAGAATGCCATGATGCAACAGGGTACCGGGTAAGGAGGACTCCGCGTGATTGAGCAAGATGAAACCCACGTTCGCCAACCAGCCCATCGGGAAGCGGCGGTGGCAGCGTGGATTTCTGTCATTGTCAATGTTTTGTTGATGGTAGCCAAAGGTGTGGTGGGCCTGTGGACCGGGAGCCGCGCATTGTTTGCGGACGCAGCACATTCCGCGGCCGACCTGGCGGGATCCGTGGCCGTGATGATTGGCTTGCGGGTGGCTCGCAAACCACCGGATGAGGATCACCCGTATGGCCATGGCAAGGCAGAGTTGATCAGCACTGCGCTCGTTGCGTGCTTGCTGATGGCCGCCTCTCTTGATGTTGGTTACCGCTCCATTCACGCCTTTTGGTCTGAACCGTCAAAACCGCAGTGGCTTTCGGCGTATGCTGCGATGGCTGCCATTGTGATCAAGGAATTGTTGTACCGATACAACTACCGCCTGGGCAAAAAGTTGAACAGCAAGAGCCTTTTGGCGAGCGCCACGGATCACAGATCTGACGTCTATTCGTCCATTGCTGCGCTGGTGGGGATCTTGCTGTCGCTGGCGGGAGAGTGGCTCGGCGTGCGCTGGCTCCTCTACATGGATGCCGTGGCGGGTGCGTTTGTGGCTCTGCTGGTCCTGAAAATGGGATATGCCATCGCCATGGACTCCACGCAGTTGCTCATGGACCGCGCGGTTGCAGAAGAAGACCTGAAGCCTTATCATGCATTGATTCAGACCATCCCTGGCGTGATTGCGATAGATGAACTTCGCGCCAGAGACCACGGTACATATGTGATTGTGGACGTAAAAATTCAGGTGGACGCCACCATCACGGTGGCGGAAGGGCACGGCATCGCTGCCGAAGTCAAGCGTCAGATGATGCGTGACTTCCCGCGGGTTCACGACGTGTTTGTCCACGTGAATCCAAGTCATTCCAATTCTCGGCAGGAGAGTGAGTGCCCGTGACCACCCCCCTTTGGCGAACAGCACAGGTTGATGACGCTTTGGCTGAACGTATTGCGAGTCGATTTCACTTGCCACACCGGGTGGCCAAGTGGTTGTGCATCCGGAATATCCCTGAAGACAGGATTGCAGCATGGCTTCGACCGGAGTCTTCGGAGTGGCTGAGCTCTGGGGTGTTTTGGGATATGGACGCGGCGGTGAACAGACTGTTGGCAGCCGCTGAAGCCGGAGAGCGCGTCTGCATCGTCGGTGATTACGACGTCGATGGTGTCACCGCGAGCGCGATTCTCGCAACGACAGTGGAAGCCCTGGGCATCACCTGGCGTTGCTTGATCCCTCATCGCGTGGAGGATGGGTACGGTCTGTCACAACGGCTGGTGGACCAGGCCTACGCATTGGGCAGCACCGTGCTCGTGACCGTCGACAACGGGATTCGTGCGCATGAAGCTATCGATTATGCGGTGTCACTGGGCATGGACGTGGTCCTCACGGATCACCATGAACCAGGGGACACCCTGCCCGAGTCCGCGCTGGTGACGTTGCACTGGGCCCGCGCCGATGGCAGTGAGGCACGAACGTTGTCCGGCGCTGGTGTCGCCCGTAAGTTCGCAGATGCATTGTTACGGCGTGCCGTACAAAGTGCCGATGCAACACCGCTGCTGAACTGGCATACGGGACTGGCCGCGCTCGGCGCACTGGCGGACATGATGCCCATGAGCGTGGAAAACCGCAAGTTGGTGAAGGCGGGCCTTTCCTTCTTGCGCCAGTGTGATCACCCAGGTTGGCGGGCGCTTTGCCACGTTGCGAGGGTGGATGCACAGACGCTGTCTGAAACAGCGGTTCTCTGGTCCATTGCTCCGCGTTTAAACGCCGCCGGGCGGATGGGAACAGCCACGGTCGCGCTGGATCTCCTGATGTCCAAGACGGACGAAGAGGCTGCGCCGTTGGCGGAGCGCATTGAAGCGTGGAACCGGGAACGGAAGGAGGACACCGAGCGGGTCTTTCAGGAAGCGCTGGCGCAACATCAGGCACTCGATCCGCACGGCACCTCACCCGTGATTGTGGTCTCGGGACCCTGGAATCTGGGCGTGGCGGGGATTGCCGCAGCGAGACTCGTGAACGCCACGGGGCGTCCGGCGCTGGTTCTCGCGGACGACGGTACCGGACTTCTCCGTGGCTCTGGGCGGGCCTCTGACGGCTTTCCCTTGCACGAAGTCGTGACACAGTGCAAAGATTATTTGGTTCACTTTGGCGGGCACGAAGCGGCGATTGGCTGCGCAGTCGAAAAGGAACAGCTGGAGCAGTTCCGTGAGGCGGTCTGCGCCGCTGCCAAACCGTACGACAAGCGTTTCGGGGCTTCACTCGATGATGAACCCGTTGCTGACGACTACTTACCGCTTGGCGAAGTGACGCTGGAGACCTTGGAGTGGGTGGAACGGTTTGCGCCGCACGGGCCGGACAACCCGCCACTGACGTTCTACGTAGGTCCAGTGACCGTGGTTCAGGTCACGCCGATGGGCGGCGGGAAGCACGCTCGGATTCGCGTGCGAGAAGGAAAGCAGGAATGCGACTTGGTGTGGTTTCGAGCGCCCGAGGATGTGGTGCGTTGGGAACGGGGGTGGACCGTGGCCGCAGTGGTTTCACTCGAGCGCAACACCTGGAAGGGGAGAACCTCTGCACAACTGCGCGTGACGGATGCGTTTGTTCTCCGGAAGCCGTTGTTGCGGCAAGAACTTGGATACTTGTACCGCTTGTTGCACGCACGCCGCAAACTGACGCTGCAGGAGGCGGTCTCTTCGGTGCCGGAGCGCAGTGCGGAGGAGGCGCAAATCGCGCTGGAGACGTTTGTCGAACTTGGGTTTGCCGAACGGACAGAGAGCGCGTATCATGTTGTTGAACATGTTGTCCCACGCGATTTGCGAGACTCCAAACACTACCAAAGTCATCTTCGGCGCTCCGCCAGTGAGGTGCGATTCACCTCGTGACAGAGGCACTTGCCGACATGGATGGACAGTTTCGCGATTTGCAAAACGCAAGCATCTTGGCAGAGTGTTGAGCCCATTCGATGAGGCGTTTGCAAATCGCCTACAGTATGAGAAGGAGCGAGTTTATGGACTGGAAGAGCAAAATTCGGGACATCCCCGACTTTCCACAGCCCGGAATTCTGTTTCGGGATATCACGCCATTGCTTGGGGATGGGCCGATGTACCGCGCCGCCATCGAGCAGCTGGCGCGCTTCGCCAAGGCGCAGGGCGCCGAAGTTGTTGTTGGGCCAGAAGCCCGAGGCTACGTGGTAGGCGCACCACTGGCACACCACTTGGGTCTTGGATTTGTGCCAGTCCGCAAGAAAGGCAAACTGCCGGCCGAGACGGTCGCTGTAGAATATGATTTGGAATACGGGAAAGACACCTTGGAAATCCACAAGGACGCTCTACTGCCTGGACAGCGGGTGGTGGTAGCGGACGACTTGTTGGCGACGGGGGGCACCATTTCCGCCACAGTCGAGCTGGTTCGCAAGCTGGGTGGCGTTGTTGTGGGCGCCGCGTTCTTTATTGAGTTGAAAGCCCTCCAAGGCCGCAAGCGACTACAGGGTATTGCCATTGAAACCCTGGTCCAATATGAATAACATGACGATGCATCAGCGGGCTCACTCATTTTGAGGTGAGCCCCGACGAGGGGAGGTGACGCGTTGGGTATTGATCGGTTGTGTGAACTGGTTTTGACGTACGGCAAGCCGGAAGATGTGGAGCTGATTCGCCGTGCGTACAAGTATGCAGAAGAAGCGCATCGTGGGCAACTGCGCCGTTCTGGAGAACCGTACATTACCCACCCGGTTGCGGTGGCCACCATTCTCGCCGAGTTGCAGCTGGATGCCGTCACACTGGCGGCAGCGCTTCTACACGATGTGGTAGAGGACACGAAAGTCACGGACGAAGAGATTGTGCGCCAATTCGGTGCGGAAGTCGCCGCACTGGTGGACGGCGTGACGAAGTTGAAACGCATCAAGTTTGACTCTACGGAAGAGCAGCAGGCGGAAAACCTCCGAAAGATGTTCATGGCAATGGCCAAGGACATTCGCGTGTTGCTCATCAAACTTGCGGATAGACTGCACAACATGCGCACATTGAAGTTTCAACCGCCGGAGAAGCAGGCGCGAACTGCGCGCGAAACCCTGGAGATTTTTGCGCCATTGGCTCACCGACTGGGGATTTACACGGTGAAGTGGGAACTCGAAGACACTGCGCTTCGTTATCTGAATCCGCAGCAATACTATCGCATCGTCCACCTGATGGCGCAAAAACGCAAAGAACGCGAGTCATACGTCAATGAGATTATGAAATTACTCAGCGAGAAATTGAGCGCGCTGGACATTTCCGCCGAGGTGTCAGGCCGTGCCAAGCATATCTACAGCATTTATCGAAAGATGATGACACAGAATAAAGAATTCAATGAAATTTATGATCTCTTCGCCGTTCGCGTGATTGTCGACAGTGTCAAAGACTGCTATGGGGTACTCGGCGTCGTCCACACACTATGGAAGCCGATGCCCGGACGCTTCAAAGACTACATCGCGATGCCGAAGGCAAACATGTATCAGAGCCTGCACACCACTGTCATTGGCCCGCGGGGCGAGCCGCTGGAAATCCAGATTCGGACCTGGGAAATGCACCAGACTGCGGAGTACGGAATTGCTGCCCACTGGGTGTACAAAGAAGGTGGACAGAAGGCCGATGGTAAGTTTTCGCAGAAGTTGGCCTGGTTCCGTGAAGTCCTGGAGTGGCAACAGGATTTTCGCGACGCGCAGGAGTTCATGGAGACGCTGAAGCTGGACCTGTTTTCGGATGAAGTGTTCGTGTTCACACCGAAAGGCGACGTTATGGAGCTGCCCGCAGGTTCCGTTCCGATAGACTTTGCGTACCGCATTCACACGGATATTGGCAATCGGTGTATCGGCGCGAAGGTGAACGGAAAAATCGTCCCTTTGGACTACCGGCTACGAACCGGCGACATCGTCGAAGTCCTGACGTCTAAGCACAGCTACGGTCCGAGTCGAGATTGGTTGAAAATTGTCCAGTCGTCACAGGCGAAAAGCAAGATTCGGCAGTGGTTTAAGCGTGAGAAACGCGAGGAGAATGTGGCGCGCGGTCGCGAGCTGATTGAAAAGGAAATCGTGAAGCAGAAGCTCGAGCCCCATTTGCTCATGACGCCAGCTGCCATGCAGGACGTCCTTCAGAAATTCAATTTTTCGAAGGAAGAAGATATGTTCGCAGCCGTTGGGTACGGAGGACTCAGCGCGGTACAGGTCGTCACGCGACTGTTGGACAAGTTCCGGCGAGATCATGCGGGACAACCGCTCGACAAGGTTTCTCTGGAGTTGCGGGACAGAGGCAAGACGTCGTACAACGGCGTCCGCGTGCGCGGCGTTGACAACTTGTTGATCCGCTTTGCGCGCTGCTGTAACCCGGTGCCCGGCGACGAGATCATCGGTTTTATCACGCGGGGCCGCGGAGTCTCCGTCCATCGCACGGATTGCCCGAACGTTGAGGCACTGACCAGAGACGAGAACCGCGTGATTGAGGTCGAGTGGGCTGGCAGCGCCGACTCGTCGTACTTGGTAGACCTCGACATCCTTGCGTTGGACAGGCACGGATTGATCAATGAAGTCATGAACGCAGTGGCCGAGACCAAGACGGACATCACAGCAGTCAGCGGTCGCGTAGATGCGAAGAAGATTGCTCACATCTCTCTCACGGTGCGGATTCGCAATTTGGATCACTTGCGGTCCGTCGTAGAGCGCCTGAAACGCATCAAGGACGTGCATGCGGTGCGACGCCTGGTGCAATAGTCGAAGTTCCATCTCGTCGTTCCAGGTGTGAGCGGTCGTCTGGACACAAGTGGGAGTGGGGAGGATTTCATGAGAGTTGTCTTGCAGCGATGCCGCAGTGCCTCCGTGGCGGTGGCCGGCGAGGTGGTCGGGGCCATTGACAAGGGCTATGTTCTGTTGGTCGGTGTGCGGCAGGGAGATACAGAAAAAGATGCGCAGTACCTGGCTGAAAAAATTGCGCATGTACGCGTGTTTGAGGACGAAGACGGAAAGATGAACAAGGACATCCTGACCGTGGGCGGCGAAGTGCTCTCGATTTCGCAGTTCACGCTGTACGGCGACGTCCGTAAAGGTCGCCGCCCGAATTACATGGAGGCGGCACGTCCTGAACAAGCGTCCGTCTTGTATGAAGTGTTCAACGACGAATTACGGAAGTACGGGCTCCGCGTAGCGACGGGCCGATTTGGTGCCATGATGGACGTTTCTCTCGTCAACGATGGACCTGTGACAATCCTTCTGGACAGCCAAAAGACGTTCTAATCTGAGTGTCGTTCCATTCCGGGTGTGACTCCCGTAACCTTGTTTACAACCTTGCATAACCCGGAACAATACCCGCGAGGAGGGGTTCACATGCACATTCAATCGTTTGTCATCAGCCCCATCGGTTCGAACTGTTACGTGCTTGCCGAGTCTCCAGAGCCTGGGGCGCGCGCGGTACTCATTGATCCAGGGGATAGAGCGCTGACACCCGTGTTTGAGTACATTGCGGATCGGCAATTTCAGGTGGAGGCCATTTGGTGCACGCATGGCCACTTTGACCACATGCTAGGGGTGGATGTCGCGAGAGAGCAGTACAAAGTTCCCGTATATCTCCATCGAGCGGACATTCCCGTCTGGGACACTGCGCCCGTAGTGACGGCGCAGTGGCTGCGGCAAACTGTGCCACCCGTCGCGCACCCGGATATCTACTGGGAAGAGGGGACCGTGGTCACACTCGGCGACACTCGCTGGAACATCATACATACACCAGGTCATTCGCCTGGAAGTGTTTGCATTGTCGGAGACCAGGTCGCGTTTACCGGCGATACACTGTTTGCCGGGTCCATTGGTAGAACAGACTTTCCGCTGTCCAGTCCCGAAGACATGCAGGCTTCTCTGCAGCGGCTCCGAACGCTGCCCGAGGATCTCCGCATCTATCCCGGACATGGCGGCCCGAGTTCCATCGGAACCGAATGCAGGACCAATCCATTCTTCATCTGAGCGTCGTTTTTCGCCATTCTGCAAATCGCTGAACATCATCGAGCGAAAGAAAAACGTTGTCTGGTATTTCCGGATAACGTTTTTTTCGTTGTTCGGCGACGTCCGCGTTGTACCCCGAGGGTCTATTTGAACGTAGGTTTGCATACTTTCCAGTAATCTGGACAAGAGTGTAGTAAGGGGGGACAGGCATGCGAGTCAAAGTCGGAGAATGGCGCCGACTCTCTTTACTGGAGCGCTGGCTGATCCTAAATGGCGTGTACGCGTTGCAGACCGGGCGTGGGAAGCTGTAATCGATATGCGAGCTGCACTGGAAATTTGCGGGGAGCGCCGCTGCTCGTTGGCGGTGGATGAATTCGGACAGTCCATGATAGGCAGGTGCCCTCCAGGCTGCTACTGTCTTCGCATACCCTAACAGTGCAACTTGTGATACGTGGGGGTGGATGGGGGTGGCAGGGTTGTCGCCTTGGATTGTCGGATTTCTCGCGATGTTCGCCCTGTTCTTCGTTGTGATAACTGTGGTGCAGGCTCGTCCAGCAACAGAGTTGTGAACTGACAAGCGGTTCGTGCGGACTTCGCGTCAGTCCTCGCGACGGATTTCACCACGAGCGATGTACCAACATTTCAATCGACTGATTCAGTGCGTGTCCCTGTTATGCTCGTGCCTTTACATACCTCAGGTGACCTGTGGATAGACTAGGAACACCATGAGCGACGCGAGGTGGTTCCCGTTGGAAGTGCGATATGAGGCGCGGTGTCGGTACTGTGGAGATTCTTGGGAGATTGACTTGGGGTCAGATTACGTATCTGACGAAGAATTTCTGGAGGTGACGCGCAACAAACCCATGTATGTCGTATGCGAGAACTGCGAGCGGTCGTATTTGGGGTGATTCCAGAGCGCTGTCATCGGTGGCGATGTGCAAGACGCCATCGATTTTGGCGCACGCGAGTGTATCCCAGTGTAAGCCATGCCCCCAACGGTGCGTTTGGACCGTTGGGGGCATGGCTTATTTCGGATGGAACACGTTGTCGGGCAGCGACTGTTGCACGGAGAGTGTGCCCGCGGCAATCGCGTCCGAGGTGAACGGCCAACTGATGTACTTCCAGAAGGGAACCCGGACGAGGAAAGCCCGAAACTTCCGCCGTTTGGAGATAGGTTTGCGATGCTGCATGGCGAGTACGTGGCTCGGGTGTCGATGGTTCCAGGAGAGAATTCGATATTCGGGCTGTCTTGCTGGATGAAGGATGATGAACATCTTCATGTAGACCCCTCCCATCGCTACGGTATTTTACTTTTCTATGTGGAATAAAATGCCAGTCCTAGATACGAGTCACACGAATTGTCGGATGGAGTCTGATTCGAGCTTGAACGTGGATAGATAGCACGAAATGGGGGAATTTAGGGGTATCAGGCAAAAGGAGGCTTCACAAGTGGGATTTCGAACGTGGATGGCCTTGATGGTCCTAGGTTTCACGATTTCGGTCAGCGGCTGTGGGAACACAGGAGCCACAAATCATGCCGCCGGCTTTGCGGCAAACACCAACGACGCTGGCCTCATCCAAACAACAAGGATAGATCCAAAGACGAAGACGTTGTACCTCAAGATTGTGCGGAACCACAGTGTGAAAGTCGGCGGACCCCATGAGTCTCCAACGATTGAATATAAGGCGCAGGAGATTACCATTCCGACGGGGTGGACGGTGCGTGTGTCGGCTCGGGACAAAAACGGGCCTGTGGGTACTTCTATCGTTCGGTACCCGGTTTCTTCAAGCCTAGAACGCTATGGCACGTCCTTTACCGCCGTGAAACCAGGGCGCTATGTCGTGCTGCCAGATGCTTCTGGATCACATGGGTCTGTGTTGGATTACATCACGGTTTCGAACGCTGCAAAGGTTCCTTCCGTTTCTTCGAAGTGATATCAACCTCTGCAGGACGTAAGACCTGCGGCTGGCACGGCACTGCGCCCTACATACACCACGAGGGAGTGGTTGCAGCTTCAGACCGACATCTATCGAAACAGGACGAGAATCTGATTTGGTCCGGTTCGTTCCATGACCCTATAACCTGAACTCGCTGCCGTTGCAATTCCGTCTTCGTTGGGCATGCAATACTCGTCGACACGACACGTCCCATCGTCTCGAACCCGAAGTTTTCCGAGAAGCCCGACGGCAACCCATTCTGGACGCTTTGACCGGGGCAGGTAATTTGTCGTGAAGTCCCAATCCGGATGCAAGATGGGTTGCGTTTCTGTGCGCTCCGGAACGATAACCTGCCCCTCCGAATCGGTAACCGCGGGTACCACGATTTCTTGATACTGCACCCTGCCCCACTCGTCCGTCAAGAACTTGTTTTTCCATCTCAACTCACCGCCGTCAGCCAAAAATGAAGAATCTGCACTGGTAATTCCGAGGATGAACTCGTCGTGACTGTTGGCTTTGCGAATTTTCGAACCTTGCAAAGTGACAAAGTAGCCGACATCGATGGGTTGCCCGGCCACAGTTTCAAACATCTCCCCATAATCCAAGCCACGTCCAAGCCACCCCTGGTCGACGTACCCTTTCCCATCGCTCGAGATTTTTGCTGCCAGACCCTTGACGTTCGAGCTGAGTCCATTTGCCAAGAACCAGGAGTACGCCGCATCTGCATCTCCGTAGCGACCCATCACGTGTGAACCCTCGTACGCTGACGAAGTCTCGACACCCTCAACCGTGGAGGCCATTCCGAGTGCAACGGTGCGAATGCCTTCCGCATGGGAGGCACATCCGTGTGCAGCTGTACTGACTCCTTCCGTATGCGAATACGGTCCATAGGACTTTGTCTGAAGCCCTTCTGCATGAGAAGCAGGTCCGTGTGCTTCTGTTTGCTTTCCTTGTGTGTGAGAAGCTTCTCCGCTCGCGACCGTACTGTCACCGACCGCAAAGGAATTCAAACCGTCGGCAACGGTCTCCACTCCCGCTTGAAGACCACCTCGGAATACAGTGGTCCCGGTGACTGTCAGATTGCCGTTGACATGAAAGTCGCCGTGCAAGGCATTGGACGTGTCTGAGCGCAAGATTTGACTGGCAGAAAGATGGCCTAACTTGCCCGCGTTGGTTGCAAAGTCGGAAGTACTTGCATGTAAGGCGGTATCGGCTACCTTGGTATGTTCCGCGTTCACTGCCGTCTCGGCTCGATTCGCATGGACTGCTGAACCTGCTTTGATGGCTGTGTCGGCATGGACCGCCGTATCTGCATGGACAGTATGCTTCGCTTTTTCAGCCGTTTCCGCACGTACAGCCGTCATGGCTGTATCTGCCGTCGTGGCGGAGTCAGCTTGGACGGCGTGGTCTGCGTGACCTGCATGGTCCGCGTTGTCCGCTGTATTGGCATGATTGGCACCATCTGCTGTCGTTGCGTGATCTGCCGTCTTGGCTTTGTCTGCGGACATCGACGCGTCCGCGTGCAGCGCGTGGTCCGCCCTTGCCGCATGCGCTGCGTTCGTTGCCGTCTCTGCCTCGATGGCAGAATCGGCACGCAATGCATGGGCTGCCGTCCCTGCTTTGTCCGCTTGCGTTGCGGTGTCTGCGTGAACCGCACGGTCCGCCACGCCTGCACGCTCTGCGTCGGTCGCTGTGTCGGTTGTTTTCGCATGGTCTGCCTGCGCAGCGTGGTGGGCCGTTATCGCTTGGTCGGCCTGCTTTGCGTGAGACGCTTGCTCTGCGGTATCGGCTTGTAATGCATGGTCGGCATGTTTGGCACCCTCCGCATGTGCAGCAGTGTTCGCGCGGAGGGAGTGGTCTGACTTTGTCGCGTGATCGGCCTGGTAGGCTGTGTCCGCCACTGTCGCGATATCTGCATGGTCGGCATGGCTCGCTTTGTCCGCTTCCGTCGCGATATCTGCGCGCTTGGCGTGACTGGCCTTGTCCGCCGCTGTCGCGGCATCTGCGTGTTCGGCATGATCAGCGCTTGCTGCGTGATCTGCATGTGCAGCCGTGTCTGCGTGACCCGCAATCGTCGCCGCTCCTGCTTTCACCGCGGTATCCGCGCGCAACGCATTGTCTGCTTCTTTCGCGTGGTCAGCCCTTTTTGCCGCGTCGGCATTTCGGGCGCTGTCTGTGTGCTTCGCATGAGCGGCATCGGTTGCCGTCTCCGCAGTCTTGGCCGCATCCGCCTCCAAAGCGTGGTTAGCGGTCTTCGCGTGGTCTGCCTGCGTCGCCGCATCTGCACGTTCCGCCGTCTTCGCTGTCACCGCTTTAGCGGCGACATCCGCACGTAACGCGTTGTCTGCATTGGTCGCACTGTCGGACGTGGTTGCTGAATCGGCGTGGAGGGCAGTGTCCGCAGTCGCTGCATGATTGGCTGTGGTTGCACTCTGGGCGGTGTCAGCACCCACTGCCCGCACGGCGAGGTCCGCCACCTTGGCGCGGTCCGCGCTCGCAGCGGATTCTGCACGATCCGCATTCGTCGCACAGTCTGCCTTGGATGCTTCCTCCGCGTGAAGGGCATTCAGCGCACGTTCTGCATTTGTGGCCGACTCTGCACGCTCTGTATTCATTGCACGCTCTGCGGTCGCCGCTGAATCCGCACTTCTGGCACGGTCTGCCGTGGTAGCGTGTGATGCCGTCGCGGCGGTGTCCGCAGTCCGAGCCGTCTCGGCTCGCTCAGCGCGCTCTGCGTTTTTTGCGTGTTCAGCTGTATCCGCATGGGTCGCGTTTTCAGCAATGCGCACCCATTCTTCGCCGGTATCACGATATACGTTTCCCGACCGGTTATCTACAAACAGCCTGCCAGCCACCCCAGCTGGGGGCCTGTCTCGTGAACGTGACTCCTGAATCGAAGCGGACGTTCTGTTGTTGAACACGAAGATGCAAGAGTGATTGTTTTTGTTGCTCTTCGGTTTTTTCCCTTTTTCCTTTTTATCTGACTTCTTCATTGTTCTCACTCTCCCCAAGCAGCTTCGGCATCATATGCCTGGGCTTCGCACCAGGGGCACGGCAAAAGCCTGCACATTGGGCACTAGCGACATGAGCGATGTGCTAAATGCTACGACAGTAGGGCAGCACGACTTTGACATCATTGCAACGAAAAAATCCGGGCCTTCGAGGACCCGGATTGTGATCAGATCTCCTGGGTGTACTTCGCCAGAGGTGAGGAAGCGTCGCCCCGTTCAGGATTCGACCGGTGCTGTGTCCTTTGCAAACCTTTTGGCGACTTCCTTCGCCTGCACAATCGCCTTTTCTTGAATTTCCTGGGCTTTTTCAGGCATGAAAGCCATTCCTTCAACAGCGATGGTCTCCACATCGGTGATACCGATGAACGCTAAGACAGCTCGAAGATAGCGGTCACCAAACTCCATGTCCACACCAGGACCTTCGGAATAGATTCCGCCTCGTGCCTGAATGTGTACGGCTTTTCGACCCATCAGGAGTCCAACAGGGCCGTTTTCGGTGTATTTGAACGTCTTGCCCGCAATCATGATGGTATCGATAAATGCTTTGAGTCTTGGAGGGATGCTGAGGTTCCACATGGGGCTGACGAATACGTACTTGTCGGCACCCACGAATTGCTCAGTCAGTTCGTTGATGCGCGTGATTTTGTCTTGCTCAGCCAAATTTAACGATTCAAAAGGGGTACCTTGTCGAAGCTTGTCCCAGCCACTCAGGACATCGCCATCGATTTCTGGAATGTTCATTTGGAAGAGATTGAGTTCCACAATTTCATCCTTAGGGTTTTCTTCACGGTATGCTTCTAAGAAAGCTTGTCCGACCTTCAATCCAAAGGATGCTTCCACAGGTTTTGGATTCGCCGTAATGTAGAGCAATTTCGCCATGACTACCATCCCTTCGTTGTTTGCATGTCATACGATGCATTTATAAGCTACTATAATAAAATAAGTTAGTCAACTTGAAATAAGTGACAACCGTTGAGAACGTCTCGACACTTTCCGGTATGTGTTCACATCTGCCATGAGAACTCGGATACCCGCCAAGAAATTTGGAAGAGAAAGCGCATACAATTTGAACGATTTGTGAAACGACGGCGTTCGTCAATTTTCGCGATGAGATCGTGGTATCCTGTGCCATGTGTTGGATGAACAGCGGAAGGGTGTCGATGAATGGTTGCGGCCGACAAAATCGTGGAGTTTTTGCGGAGAAAAATGGTTAAGATGGCCGAAAAAAAGGGGAGCTTGACGCACCCTGAAGTTCTCGCCATCAGTCAACAGCTAGATCGGTTTATTGTGAAGATGCAGCGGCGTGGAATGCAGCCCACCGGCGTTCGCCGTGGTTATTCACATCGACGGTTCTGGACCCCGCAGTTATCGCCATCTTCCCGGTCTGGCCAGCGGGCCAACGCGTAAGACTCGTACCAAACACACGATGATCTCGAAATCCGGTGATATGGCTGCCAACCAAGGCCCGTAGGCTGGACGTGGCCGTTCGTCACCTCATCATCAGATATAACCCGTATGAAACGACCACATCGCAGAGAACGAATGTACAACCTTTATCAAACACGAATCCTTCATAGAGAACCAGGCTGTGTTCAATGTTCAAACCCGACAAACTGCAGCGCGCGTTCGGCAGCAGATTCTCCGTCTGCGATGCAATCGGGAATGCCGACCGCATGGTATCCGGCACCGGCCAAAAAGAGGCCAGGCGCCAAAGTACGCAGCTTCTCCTGAACGTTTTCCACTTTTTCTCGATGGTGTACCAGGTACTGCGGCATCCCCGCGTTCCAGCGCACGACACGGGTGAACCAGGGCTTCGACGTGAGCCCGACAATATCCTCGAGTTCGGCACGCACCATGGCCACCATGTCTTCGTCGCTTTGTTGTAGCGGTTCCTGTTGTCCGGCCCGCCCTACGTAGCAACGCAGAAGCGCTTGACCGGATGGCGCCGTATGTGGCCACTTGCTGGACGTCCAGGTGCAGGCCGTGATCCCGCGACCTTCGGCACGCGGAACGACAAAGCCAGACCCCTCCAGAGAAACGTTGAGGGTGTCTTGATGATATCCCAGGAGCACAGCTGCGGTGGACACGTAGGGAATGTGCCCAAGTGTCTCGGCCTGCGGGCACAGTGGTCTCAACAAGTGGGCGGCCACGGGTGCTTGGGCCGTCATCACAACGGCGTCGGCTGTGAGCGTAAAAGTGCCGTTCGGACGCGTCGCAGTCAACCTGTATTGACCGCCCTCTGTCCGGTGGATGGCAGTCACCGCGGTGTTGATGTGCAGATCAGCCCAGGTGTGCAGTTCGTCATGCAGTCGTTCCACAATGGTTTGCAAGCCGCTCCTCAGTGTGATAAACACGCTTCGACCGTGGTTGGCTGTCAATGTGGGGACCTTCTGTCGTTGTCGGAGAGAGCCTCGAATGAGTGATCCATATTCTTGCTCCAACTGCAGAAACTGCGGGAACGTCGCTTTGAGGCTCAACTCGTCCACGCTACCTGCGTAGATCCCCGCGAGCAGCGGTTCAATGATGTTGTTTACGACTTCGTCGCCGAGACGTCGGCGTAAAAACGGACCCAGTGCAACGTCGGATTCAACAGTGGACTTCGGTATCACCAAGTCCAATAGGGCGCGCGCTTTGCCCGGCAAGGACAGAAGCTTAGTGGTGGCAAAAGGACGAAATTGCATGGGAACGCCCATGTTGGTCCCGGGCGGGATGCTCTCCAGCTTTCCTCGGTGCAGAATGTACGTCTTCATTCCCTTTGGGTTACTGCCCACAATCTCCGACTCAATCCCAAGTTCGCGGATGAGTTCTACACCTGCAGGTTTGCGGGCCAAGATGGAATCCGGACCTTCTTCCATCACAAACCCATTCTCGCGGTGCGTTCTGATTTTGCCGCCGAGGCGGTTGTCTTTTTCCAGGACGGTGCAGGTCAGATTGAGTTTGTCCCGCTTGGCGCGTTTGAGCAGCGCGTACGCGGCGGACAGACCAGTGATGCCACCTCCAACGATGACAACGTGTTTCTTCATACGCGACCTCCTGTGGCTTGCTGCTCGCGCTCGCGTACGACTTCGGCCAGCGCGTGGAGAAATGCCGGATCTGCGTTCAGCGACTTGGTTCGCGTCAGGTGAATGCCGAGATGGCGTGCGACGGCCTGGGCTTCGATGTCGATGTCGTAGAGTACTTCCAGGTGATCCGACACGAAGCCCGCAGCGCAGATGACGATGCTGGTTTGGCCACTTTCGCGAAGCTGGCGCAACTTGTCCAAGATATCGGGACCCAGCCAAGCCTCCTCTGTGCGCCCCGCGCTTTGCCAGGCAAACGTAAAGTTCTGAAGGCCAAGTTTGGCGGCCACGGCTTCACCCGTTTCACGCAGTTGCTGTGGGTAAGGGTCACCCGCGGCGAGGATGCGCTCCGGCAAACTGTGCGCGGAGAAAACGACAGTGACATCATACGGGTGCTCGTAGTGCGAGAGCGCCTCCTGTACCCTGCCTGCGAGCACATCCAGAAATCTCGGCTGCAAATGCCAATCGTTAACGTGCCACAGGACAGGGCCTCCGTGTCGTTCGGCAGCCTCGTCAGCAGCTCGTTGATAGGCCGCAATGCTCAAGGTGGAGTAATGCGGCGCGAGCACCAAAGTGACAGCTTCGCGGATTCCGTCCGCGGCCATTTGTGCGACAGCATCCGCAATAAACGGGGAGGTATGCTTCATCCCGAAGTAGACCTTGCACGGCCGCCCCCCGTCGCGGTTCAACCATTCTTCTATCCCGAGGCCTTGGGCGGTCGTAATTTCGTTTAGAGGCGAGACGCCGCCGATGGCTTGATAGCGAGAAACAAGTTCTTGCAACAACGCTGGGGTTGGCCTACGACCGCGCCGGATATGCGTGTAATACGCCTCGACTTCCTCCAGATTCTTCGGCGTGCCGTACGCCATCACCAAGACGCCGAGTGTGTCCTTCACTTCGCTCACCCTCTTTGTGCGCGAAGCAATTCCGCGCTGTATTCGTGTACAAACGCTGTCAACCGCTGCAGGGTCGCTGTTTCAACCGGCGGGTTGTGGTGCGTCACACCGTGGCCCAGGTTGAAGACGAAGCCGGAGTGTTGAATCCCAGCTTCGACAATCGCTCGAGCGCGCCGCTCAATGACATCCCATGGTGCGAAGAGGAGCACCGGGTCCAGGTTGCCTTGTACGGCGAAGTTCCGGCCGACGCGCCTGCAAGCTTCGGCGAGCGGGATTTTCCAGTCCACACCAATGACGGTGGCCCCCGTTCGTGTGAAGTCGACCAACAGTTCAGCGGTATCCTTTCCGAAGTAAATCATTGGCACGTCCAGATCTGCTAAAGCGCCGAAGATCTTCTGCATGGTGGGGAATACATACGCAAGGTAGTCTTCCTTGGACAGGCTGCCCACCCACGAGTCAAACAACTGCACTGCAGCAGCGCCCGCAGCGACCTGTGCTCTGAGATAGACAATGGTGGCGTCTGCCAGCTTGTCCATGAGTTTTCGCCAGATGTCCGGGGCACTCCACATCAACTGCTTGGTCTTGACGTAGTCTCGCGACGGGCGACCTTCCACCATGTAACTGGCCAGCGTAAACGGAGCGCCCGAAAATCCTATCAATGGCACGTTCAAGTTTTGCTTCAGCAGTTGAATACTTTCCAGCACAAATGGGAGGCTTTCTTCTGGATGAAATACGCGAAGCCTATCCACATCGGCTGCAGTCCGGATGGGATTCTCAATCACGGGGCCCACATGTTCCTTGATCTCAAACGCGAGACCCATGGCACCCACGGGAACCATGATGTCGGAAAAGAGAATGGCGGCGTCAACCCCCAACTGGTCTACCGGCAGTTTCGTGACTTGTACGCAGAGTTCAGGGATCTGGCAAATTTCAATGAGTGAGTATTTCTCTCGGATTTTACGGTACTCCGGTTGATATCTTCCGGCCTGACGCATATACCACACCGGCGTGTGCGTCACCGGCTGTCTGCGGCAGGCGTTGAGGAAGTTGGATGTGATAGGCATGCGGATCCTCTTTTCTCTCGGCGTGACAGAAACGTCCGTAAAGGTTTTCCTGCTTGTCGCGTAGAATACTTCTTATTAAGATACTTCCCCATCGAGCGACGCGAAAACGTCCGTTCGGACTATTTCTACGGGATGATTTGAATACGTTTCTAAAAGTACATTTCAAGTTATACCCGTACATAGATCCCTGATGCAACCGCAGAGGACCCGAAATTGCGGACGTTTCGAAAACTGTCAATGGCGGGGCGGAAGCGATATAATGAATTGTAGGTAATCCAGCGTCTTCAACTCATAAAGGAGGTCTGGCCCATGAGCCTGGAACTCGACTTTTATCAAATGATGGTTCAACCCATGCGCGATGAATTGACCGGCATCGGTTTCCGCGAACTACGTACGCCAGAAGAGGTGGATGAAGTTCTCCAAGATAAGACCGGAACCACACTGGTGGTGGTGAACTCCGTCTGTGGATGCGCGGGTGGTATTGCTCGTCCCGGCGTGGCCATGGCTCTCCAAGGCGATAAGAAGCCGGACAAACTGGTGACGGTCTTCGCAGGTCAGGACAAAGAAGCCACCGCGCGAGCGCGCGAGTACTTCGAGAACAATCCACCATCCTCACCGTCCATGTGGCTGTTCAAAGACGGCAAACTGGTCGATATGTTGCACCGCAGCGACATCGAAGGGACGAGTGCAGAACATGTCGCAGACCGTTTGAAGAAGATGTTTGAAACGTATTGCGCGTAAGCGCGGAGCCCACGGATTTGCGGTAGGGTACACGGTGCATTTTCAGGTAGGAAAACTCCGGTGAGGAGTCCCATGCGTCGAAAGCCGGTATCCCTCTACCTGTGGGACAATGAGAAGGCGGCTGTGTTTGGACAGCCGCCTTTTTGCTCAGCGCATGGCGAAAGCACTGACTTGGCTATGCAGAACTCAACTTGTCGCCTCATTGAAGTTGGATCAAGCCGCGTCGCGATGCGGCAAGCAGGGCCTGGGTGCGGTCATATACACCCAGTTTGCCGAGAATGTGGCTGATGTGCACCTTCACCGTCTTCTCTGCGATGCCCAGCTCGGCGGCGATTTCCTTGTTCGACATGCCTTGTGCGAGCGCTTCCAGCACGTCCTGTTCGCGCTGCGTAAGGGCTTCTTGTCGTCCGGCGGACGACGTGTTTCTCGCGTGGTGAACAGGGGTTCCCGAGGATCCAGACTCGTTCTGAAGGCTCCGAAGTGCGTCGAGAGCGGCTGGGTCCAGTACTGTTCGACCCACCGCAGCCTGTCGGATGGCAGTCAGTAAGTCCTCAGGACTCACGTCTTTCTGAAGATAGCTGATGGCGCCAGCTTGGATGGCTCCCACCATCCGGTCTTTTTCCTGATACGACGTGAGCGCAATGATGTGGATGTCGGGGTGAGACTCGGCAATGCTCCGAATGGCGGCGACGCCATCGTACTTGCCTGGCATGACTAAATCCATCAACATCACGTCAATCGCTTCGCTTTCCGCAAGTTCCACGGCCTCCGCTCCGGTGCCGACTTCCGCCACGATGTCTATGTCGCTCGACAACTGCAGAAAGGCGCGCAGTCCCTCGCGGACCATGGGGTGGTCATCGACAATCGCGATTCGGATGGTGTCCTGTTGGCTCACGACGGTTCACTCCTTCCTCGAGTCTTCGCGGTCCAGTGCGTTTCGGCCGCAACGCAGCGGCAATTCACACACCACTTCGGTGCCTTTCCCGGGTTGACTCAAGAGCCGCAAGGATCCACCGATGTGGTGCATGCGCTCGTACATCGTAGTGGTTCCGAGGCCGTGTGAGACGGTGGTCTCGTCGAAACCCACACCGTCGTCGCGGATGGAGATGGCGAGTCGGTGCGCCTCGTGCAAGATGTGGATGTATGCGTTCTTGGCTTGGGCGTGTTTCAAGGTGTTGTGGAGGGCTTCGTCCACCACCTTGAGCAGCGCCTCACGTTGTTCAAAGCTGAGAGCGATGTCCTCTGCGCCTTCCGCCGTCAGGTGGATCCGGGTTTGTCCATGCAGTTGCAGCGGAGCCACCCGCTCGCGGACGAGCGCGAAAAAACTTCGGTCGTCGGGCGGCCTCAATGTGTGGATGAGGTCTCGCATCTCTTGCTGGCTGTCGGCAATCAGTCGCTCCACTTTGGCTACGGCTTCGGTGACTTCTGACGCTGTGGGCGAGGACTGCAACAACAGCTTTGCAGTCCGCGTCAATAACAGCGCGGAAAACAGCCGCTGACTGACGGCGTCGTGCAGATCTGCAGCCAGTTTCCGGCGCTCCGCCCACTTGGCGTCGTCCAATGACTGTTGGTACAAGCGTGCGTTTTCCAGCGCAGCCGCCAGATGCCAGGCAAAGGCGGACAGCAAGTCTTCGTCCGTCTCGCGGTAGCTGTTTGGACACTGGCTTTCGAGTCGAATGAAGTAGTCGCTGTGCGGAATTTGTCGTACGAGGACACTTCTTGTATTAGAAAGTAGAATTCGCTCGTGTTCAGGCAACAGTGGCGTCTCGTCAAAATTCTTGTACGAGTAGCTGTGTTGTCTTTCCGCATCCAATCGGTGCGCGGCAGCTACGAGGCGAGGTTTGTTCCGTTGGCCATCCGGACTTCCCACAGTGATTCCGCAAGACTCGTACCCCAGATGTTCGACAAAGCGCGTAACGGCAAATTGTAGAATCGCACGCGGTTGCACGAAGCTTACAAGTTCGGCAGCCATCTCCGACATCGCTTTCAACTGTTTGGCGCGGTGGCGTTCATCGGCCAGAATGCCTGCTCTGTCAACCGCCACGGCCACGTTGTGACCAATCGTACTCAGCAACTGAAGTGCAGGTTCTGTAAAGACACTGTGACCCGAAGCGGCGACGTTCAAGATGCCAAGCGGCTTGCCTTTGCTGCGCAGAGGGATACTCGCGTGATAAACCAGTCCCGCCTTATCGCCTGCGGCGTCCCGCAGGCGGCTGCAGCGGACGATGTTGACAGCCTTGTTCAGACGCCCCGCGACAAACTGTTCTTGGCACTCGCACCACCCATCTTTGAGTGCGGCCGCGTCGTTGCAGGCGAGCGCCGGCGGTAGACCACTGGCGCCGACTTCGACGAAGCTGCTGCGGTCTGGGTCGTAGCGGAACGCCCATGCCGTGGATAGCCCCAACACGTTGCTGAGCCGAGGCAGAATGGCTGCCATCGCTTCCGAAACATCGGTCGCTTCATTCAACGCTTCTGCCAAATCTTTGAGGATTTGCAGCCGTTGCGTATCCGTTGTGAGTTGGTTGTCAGAGGATGTCACCCTGCGTCCTTCCTATACTGCGTTTTGAGTAGATAGTATCACAGAAAGTAGAGAGTGTTGCGAGAATTTGCACGTATATGCATTTGGTGTTTGAAGATAACGCCTCATTCACAGAATGAGGCTGACGTCCCCGAACTCATGCCACAGGTAGCCACGCTCGACTGCGTCTTGATAGGCTTTCTGCAAATAAACCGGCCGGGTGAACGCGTACATCATCGCGAGGTGGCTGGTCTGGCTCTCGTGCAAACCCGTGACAATACCTGTCACGACTTTTGGCGGGGTGTCGGGTGTCACCAGATGTGTGGTCCAAGCGGAGGTCGGCGCCACGCAGCCGTCTGTGTCTGCGGCGCTCTCCAACGCGCGTACCACAGTGGTTCCGACGGCAATCACACGTCGCCCTTCCCTCGTCGCCTGATTCACTGCGGCTGCGGTTCCTTCGGGAACCGAATACCACTCAGGCAACACCGGGTACTGACTAAGATCCGTCTCCACTTCATGGCTGGAGACCCCGGTATGCAGCACCAACGAGCGCACTTTGATGCCTTTGAGGGTCAGATTGCGCAGCACGTCATGTGTAAATGGCCGACCCGCGGACGGCATTTCCGCCGAGCCGGGATGGTGGGCGAAGACGGTCTGGTACATGGATGTGTCGTAGTGGCCATCCACGTAGTTGTAGCGAATGGGTGCTCCAACCCTCGCGGCGAGCGCGAACAAGTCGCGGTCACAGGTTACTTCCCACAGCCGGCTGTTTGGGTGAAAGCGCTGCTCGACCACCAGCGTTGCAACCACCTGCTCCGTCAAAGGGTGGAGAATGTCAATGGTTTCGTGGGCGGCAAACGCCTGCCGGTCGGGCCCGCCACCGGCCGTCCGGCGCTCGACGATGTACCGATGTGCATCGAGTTTGGTGGCCAAATGAATGTACAATGTCTGACCTCGGACTCGCGCCTTCAAACGCCCCGGAATAGTAGCTGACGTGTTGACCACGACGACGTCACCGGCTGCGAGGTAGTCCGGCAGCTCGTAAAATCGCGCATGACTGCGTGCTCCGGTGTGCTTGTCGATGACGAGCAGTCGCACCTCGTCGCGTCTCAATCCGCGGTATTCTGGAGGCCGCGATGCAGGGGCAGGCACTTGCGACAGATGTAAATGGAGGTCGAGAGGGCTCGCCGCAGTCATGTCATCGTTCCTCCTTCAGTACTAGGTTTTGACCGCTCACTTGCATGCGAGAACCGCTGGGATACGGGAACTCGGAGCCGTCTAGCAAGGGATGAAACAGGCGTGAGATGACCTTCGCCACGTCGGCTGGATCTGCCAAGCCTTCGTCGCCCGGGCTGGCCGCTTCGTGCATGTCGGTCTGCATGTCGCTCGGATCGACCGAGTAGAACACAACAGGGCCTGCGGGGCGTTCGGCTGCCCAGGTCTTGGTGAGCAAATCAAGGGCAGCTTTGGAACTTCCGTACACGCCCCAACCAGGGTAGCCGCCCACCGCAGCGTCGCTGGACAATGACAGGACGATGGCCTTCTTCTGTCGCTCAAGGTAAGGGCTGGCCTCCTGAATCAACATCATCGGGGCGAACGTATTGACCTCGAACACGTTGCGGAAGTTGGCCGCGGAGGTGTTGCTCAGTTGTGGAAGCGGCAGGTCTCCTAGTGTGGAAGCATTGTTGACGATGCCGTCCAACCTGCCGAAACGTTCGAGGGTCTGCTTCACGAAATGACCGCGAAAGTAGGGGGCTGCCACATCCCCAGTGAATCCGACCACGTTGCCAAGGGGCGCGAGTGATTGCAGTGCCTGCTTGAGCTGCTGTGTCCGCCGGGCGCAAATCGAAACCGATATCCCAAGCTGAAGAAGTTCTTTGGCCAGAGCGTAGCCCAGTCCCATACTGGCCCCCGTGATTGCGATGACAGGTTGCGGTGTTGGCGTCATATTGTTGTCCTCCTCGTCGTCGGCCTGCAGCCGACTGTGTGTGAACACAGCGTACGACGTGAAGGGGGCGCCGGACATCCAGCGCGCGGGTTAGGACGGTACGCCATCAGGATTAAGACTTTCGGCCTTCACAATCCTGTGAGGGAAGCTGGGCATACTCCCGATATGGGACATTCAATATGGAAGTGGTTCATCAACATCAGTCCAATTTGGAAGACGGCGTTGGCGGCAGGCGTGGCGTGGGAAGTCGCGCAGTGGACCGGATCAGAGCGCCCGTACTTCGCCCCGTTGGCCGCGATTTTATGTCTGCAGGTGACGGTGGAAGAGTCCATTTGGCGGGGGTATCAGCGGGTCATTGGGATTGTCGTCGGCGTTTTATTGGCCACAGGTATCGTGCGGTGGATTGGCCTGCACGGCTGGAGCATTGCTCTGATTGTGCTTATCGGCACGGGACTGGCGACCTGGCTCCGCCTTGGCTCGCAGGCGATTCCCCAGGTCGGTGTCAGTGCGATGATGGTCATGACCGTGGGCGGCCACCACTACACGTACTATGCGTACGAGAGGGTAGTAGATACCGTACTCGGTGCTGTCATTGCTGTCTTGGTGAATATGTTTATTGTTCCGCCGGACTATACACCGACCGCAAGAGCCGCTGTGACGCAGGCCGGTGAGCGGCTTGCCAGCCGTTTTCGGGAAATGGGTGAATGGGCCTTGCAAGGTGCAGATTTGTCTGCCGGGGTGAAACTACAGAAGGAGACGCGAGGTTACATTGAAGAATTGCACCGCGCTTCCGACGATGTGCAGAAAGCCATCCGCGCTGTTCGATTCAGTCCATTGGTTGTGCACCGCAGCAACATCCTCATGAAACTGGAGAAAGACCTGTTTCACTTGCGGCAAGGATATGCGCACGCCGCCGGTTTGCTGCGAACGCTGATGGAATGGAAGGAAAGTGGGGCATTGGGAGACGATGCGTTGCGTGGATGGGGGCAGCGGATGATGGACGTGGGTCATGTTGTCTCTGCGTGGTCACAAACCGTGAGCGGATTGGACACCAGGACAGAAGCTGAGACGGCGGATGCAGCGGCAACATCCATGAAGGAAAGCCTCGGGGATATATATGCGTACGAGGCTGCGCTGTGGAACGACCTGCGCCAAGTCATGCACGATTTTCGTGTGATAGAATAGGAGCGAATGGATTCGTGGGGGGAGTAGACTGGTGCAGGGACGCGTGTTTGGGGAAGTGTTTCTATCCGCCGCGAAGGCGCGCGAGGCGGTTCGCAACATCTTTTGCGTAGGACGGAATTACCAAGACCACGCCTTGGAACTGGGCAACGCAGTTCCAGAGGCGCCGTTGATTTTTGGCAAGCCGACACATGCCATTGCAGTGGCGGCTGGAGACCTGGTCCTTCCCGAGGCGAGGGCCAATATTCATCATGAACTGGAGATTGTCTTATATATGCAGGACCGTCATCGTCCAGGCCGCGCTTACACGGAGAGTGTAGGTGGGATAGCGCTCGGCTTGGACTTGACGGACCGGGATGCGCAGAATCGGCTGAAGGCCGCTGGGCAGCCGTGGGAATTCGCGAAGGGATTCCGGAACTCCGCGGTGCTCACCGATTTCCGCAGGGTAAAAGACTGGGACTTGTTGGTGGAAACGCCGTTTACTCTTGAGAAAAATGGGACTATCGTCCAAAAAGGCGTTGCTCGCGACATGTTGTTTTCGTGGCAGGCGCTGCTGGACTACATTGCGACACACTTTGACTTGGCAGCGGGTGACATTGTGTATACCGGGACACCCGCTGGGGTTGGTCCGCTGGACCACGACGACCATGTAACCCTCGCTTTCGCGGGAGAGCCGTGGGGACACTGTCGGGTCCTGCGAGGATAAGAGAGGAGGACGCAGTGGTGCCACGCACACACGGACTGGAACAGTACCTCGAGGCCATCTACGTACTAGACACGGAAGGTGAGACGGTGCTGGCCTCCGTACTGGCTGATTACTTACATGTTGCGCGGCCGACCGTGACACAGACCGTGCAGCGAATGACGGCAGCAGGATACGTCACATCGGGCGAAGGGCGTGAAATCGTGCTGACGCCGGAGGGTCGCAAGAAAGCGGAGGTGATTGTCCGGCGCCACCGGCTCTTGGAGCGCTGGCTGAGCGATGAACTCGGGCTGGACTGGGCGGACGCCCACGTGGAGGCGGGGCGCTTGGAACACGCCGTGTCGCCGCTGGTGGAAGAGAGGTTGTACGAGAAACTCGGGCACCCGACCACATGCCCCCACGGCAACGTGATTCCTGGGTCAGGCGCACGCCAAACCAAGGGCACTCCATTAACGGACATTGCGGCACCGGCCACGGTCAAGGTCATCCGCATTTACGAGCAGGCGGAGGAAGACCTTGATCTATTGCGCTTTCTCCACACGGCCGGCATCGTACCGGGAGCCATTTTGGACGTGCCCGATGGGCGGAGCCCGTATGAGGTGGGTGTACCCATTCGCGTCGGAGACCAGTCGTACGCATTAGACGAGCAGGTGGCGCGTCGAATTCTCGTGGCGCCTGAAAACCCGGCGCCGTCAGAGGAGACGTAAGCGCAGTCGGTCACCAAAGCGCAGAATGTCGAACATCCGGCATAAAACCGAAAACCTTCGCTCATTTTATAGGGGAAGCGAGCGAAGGAGTGTTCGGATGAACGGGCTACGTGAACGAATTCGAAGACACAAATGCAAACGGTTGACGTCCAAATTCGCGACATTCGCGTTGACAATCCTCTTTGGCATGGCTGCGTGCTTGGTTCAAGGATCAAGTGTTGACGCTGCGGAGCGGGTTTTCATCAACGCGAAGTCGGCGATTGTCATGGACGCGGATTCAGGAAAAGTAATGTACAGCAAGAACGTGGATACTCCGATGTATCCAGCCAGTACCACCAAACTGATGACCGCCATCTTGTTAGTGACCCACTTACAACCGACAGATCCCGTGTACGTCAGCGCCACGGCCACGAGCCAGCCCCGAGTCCGTCTCGGCTTGAAGCCGGATACCACCATCACAGCCGAAGACGCGCTGCACGCCATTCTGCTGAAGAGCGCGAACGACGTCGCTTACGCCGTAGCTGAGACGGTGGGCGGCTCTCAAGAAGGATTTGCGCGGATGATGAACCTCAAGGCGCGACTGATTGGCTGCACGCACACCAACTTCATTACCCCCAACGGCTTGCATGACGACGACCACATGTCCACTGCGCGCGATATCGCGCTGATTCTCAAAGAAGCCATCAAATATCCGCGCATTGTGGCTGCGATGCAGACCAAGGATTACACGGTGGCGTCCAAGAAGATTCGCAACGGAAACCGACTCATGTACCTGGAAAACACCACTTTCGGAGACGTCATTGGGGGAAAGACCGGGTATACCTCCAAAGCCATGTATTGTCTGGCGTTTGCTGCGAAGCAAGGAGACCATGTTCGCATTTCGGTGGTTCTCGGCGCGCCGCGCAAGAGCCACATGTACCGGGAAACACGGCGGCTCCTGGAGTTTGCTGAGAAAGGTCGGTCGGTGAAACTGGTCTGAGCGAGACGGCCCCATTGTCAACTCGCCTCCGCATGTGATATGTATTAACAAACGCTATTGAAAGCGTCGCGGAAATCCGGGATGCAGTAGTGTCCGGCGTAAAGTCTGCACGGACCACGTTTCGCGACGCGAGTTGAGCTGAGCGCATCGGGAGAAGGAGAGTTAGCATGAGTACAGGTCAGGAAGAGCAGAGTTTACAAAGGAGTCTCAAGGCGCGCCACATTATGATGATGGCCCTCGGCGGCGTCATCGGCGCGGGGTTGTTCCGGGGATCAGCGGACACCATCAGTGAGGCTGGACCCTCGGTGATTTTGGCATATCTGGTCGGCGGACTGATTCTCTTATTTGTTATGCAGGGACTGGCGGACATGACCGTGAAACACCCGGCGGCCAGGACATTTCGCGATTTGATTGAAACCGCCCTCGGGCGCTTCCCAGCCCACGTGGCAGCCTGGATGTACTGGCTGGATTGGGTGCTCGTGATGGCGGTGGAGACGTTTACTGCAGCTGCTCTGCTGCAGCGCTGGTTTCCTGGTGTTCCTCTGTGGTGCCTGTCCCTGATTGTTTCGGTTGCCATCACCTTGGTCAATCTATACCAGGTTGGCGTGTACGGCGAGACAGAGTATTGGCTGGCGGGCATCAAGATTGCCGTTTTGATTTTATTTATCTTCCTCGGCGGCGCCCTGTTGTTCACGGGATTCAACCACCACCCCGCCGTTGGGTTTTCAAACGTCCTGAGCCACGGGGGACTGTTCCCGAAGGGGATTGCCGGATGGTTTTCGGCGATGGTCGTGGTCATGTTTTCATTTGGCGGCACAGAGATGGTCGGCATGGCCATTGGCGAGACGGAACACCCTGAGCGCGTCATTCCGCGGGCCGCGCGCGGTGTGATCTTCCGTATCTTGTTGTTTTACGTGCTGCCTTTGTTCGTCATCATCAGCCTGGTGCCGTGGAATCAGGTGAGTGCGGTAGGCAGTCCGTTTGTGACCGTCTTCGAGGCGATTGGCGTACCCGCTGTGCCGGATATCATGAACTTCGTCATACTGACAGCAGTACTGTCTACGGCCAATTCCGGGATGTTTGCAGCGTCTCGCGTGCTGTACTCCCAAGCGCTGGAAGGCCAGGCGCCGCGGTGGTTCGCACGCCTGTCCAAGCGAGGGGTCCCCGTACGCGCCCTCCTCGTGAGCACATCGTTTCTCTACGTGGGTGTCATTGTCGCTATCTTCGCCGGCGCTGACACGTTCAACTATCTTATGGTCATCCCAGGGTATTCTGTCGTACTGGTGTGGATGATGTTGGCGCTCGCTCACATTCGAAGCCGGGCGCGGGATGCTGAGCGTGGGTTTCCGTTCGGTTCTCTCGTTGCGCTGCTGGCTTTGGCAGTCATTTTCGTCGGCATTGTTGCGACCTCGCCGTTGTATGGAACGTTGCTGACCGCCGGCGCGGTAATCATCGTCTGTGTACTGTACGTGTTCACGAGCGGTGCATCCAATGGAAACACATCCTCATCAAAATTGATGTAAGCTGCTCACAAAGGCCTCCGTGTGCATCTCGCGCGGAGGCCTTTGTGGTTTGGTCTACATTCAGACAGGCTCTCCCAGCATATGGTAAGTTGAAGGCGCTGATCCATTGAAGTCCAGATCCGTTGGGCATGTCGCGCTGGTGGGGGAGTGAGTATGGGAAAATCGGTGGCACTTGCTTATGTACTCTGGTTCTTTCTCGGCTACTTGGGCATTCATCGAATGTACTGTGGCAAGGTTCCCAGCGGTGTCGCCATGTTGGCGTGCACTGTGATTGGGGGGCTCACGTTCCCAATTGTCATCGGGCACCTCTTGCTGTTCATCGTCGGCGTGTGGTGGCTCGTCGACCTTTTCCTTACCGCAGGTATGGCCATGCACTAATCCTGCATATCGGGGATGACGACGCTGCTTTGGAAATGAAAATGGTTTGCACAGGCACTCCCGATTCTGGTACCTTATGTGAGTGACGTTTTGCAAAACACAGGAATGGTGCGGTGTTCAAAACGGCGTTCACATGAATGACGGAGGAGGGGATTGCATGCAAATCGGCAACGTCGTGATTGACAATCCCGTGATCCTGGCGCCTATGGCTGGCGTGTGCAACCCACCGTTTCGGAAGATTGCCAAACACCTCGGCGCGGGCATGGTCTGCGCGGAGATGGTCAGTGATAAAGCGCTGGTGAACGGGAGCAAAAAGAGCCAGCATATGTTAACGATACTCCCCGACGAGCATCCTGTGAGTTTGCAGCTTGTCGGCTACGATAAGGAATCCATGGTGATGGCCGCCGAGATGGTCGGCGAGACCAATGCGGACATTATCGATATCAATATGGGCTGTCCGGTCTTGAAAATCTACAAGAACGGTTCCGGAGCAGCACTCGCACGCGATCCAAAATATGCTGCGGAGATTGTCCGCGCGGTCGTCAAACGGGTCAATAAACCTGTCACTGTCAAGTTCCGCAAAGGTTGGGACGACAATCACGTCAACGCTGTGGAAGTGGCCAAGGCGGTGGAAGATGCGGGCGCCCAGGCGGTGGCCGTGCATGGTCGGACGGCGAAGCAAATGTACAGCGGGCGCGCCGACTGGTCTATTATTCGCCAAGTCAAAGAGGCGGTGAGCATTCCCGTCATCGGGAACGGCGACGTGGCGGAGCCGGAAGACGCGCTGCGACTGCTGAATGAGACTGGGTGCGACGGCGTCATGGTAGGCCGTGCGGCACTCGGCAATCCATGGATTTTCCGCGAAATCACTCACTTCCTGAAAACCGGTCAACGGCTTCCACGGCCGAGTTTTGAAGAGCGCATCGAGGTGGCTATCAAGCACCTGCGCCTGTTGGTCGAGGATAAAGGGGAAGTTATCGGTGTTCGCGAGATGCGGAAGCACGCGGCGTGGTACATCAAGGGCATGCCAGGAGCCGCTCAGCTTCGAGAGGAGATCAACAAGCAAACCACACAGGACGGCATGGAGGAACTACTCCGTGGGTACCTCGAGAGCTTGCTGGTCGCAGTGTAAGTTTGCCGTCGCCATACAAGTGAACTGCGCACAACGCAGTTGCGAAGATTCAAAATCCAAACGACCTGCCACCCGTTGGCAGGTCGTTTGGTTATGTGAGGCTTCAGAACTTTACCCGATGTTTTCGCCTTTCGTCTCGCGTCCAAATCCGGATACCACGAGGAATCCCATGATGAGTACAACGAAGAAGACGGTGAAAATGGTGCCGAACCCAACATGCGCCTCTATCAACGCACCGACCATCCACGGTGCTAGGATGGAGCCAATGCGTCCAAATCCTGCCGCCCATCCAATGCCAGACGCGCGGGCGTGTGTGGGAAATTGCTCGACAGTAAAAATGTACGTGCAAGCCCACGCACCGAGCATAAAGAAGTTCAGCAACAGGCCAAACGCGAGTACCCACGCAGTCCCGTATGCGAAGCCCAAGCCCAGCGTTGAGACCGCAGCGAGGAACATGAACGGAACCAGGGTGCGTTTGCGTCCCCACTTCTCCACGAGCCAAGCCGCTGCGAGATAACCCGGAATTTGAGCAATGTCCATAATCAGTACGTAGCTCAGGCTGTTGACGACCGAGTACCCTTTTTGGGCGAGGATGGAAGGTAGCCACAGAGCCACGCCGTAAAACGCAAAGTTCATGGCAAACCACAGCAGCCACGTGACAACCGTTCCCCGAATCACGCCTGGTTGCCACAGGGTGGAAAACGTCTTCGCAATGGACTGCCTCGTCAACGCCTGAAACTTCGGCGACTCCGGCAGTTGTCGCCGCAGCACGAGGACGTACAGTGCGGGCAGCGCTCCAATCAAGAAAACCATGCGCCAACCGATGGATGGAATCACCAACCGCGAGATGATGGCCGCGGCCAGGGAGCCAAACGCGTAGAACATTTCGAGCAGGACGACGCGGCGGCCACGCTCCGAATCTTCCGAGGACTCCAGAACATACGTCGTGGCAATCGGCAGTTCGCCGCCAAGGCCAAATCCAACCAAGAACCGCAGGACCATGAAAATGCCGATGCCCCAGGCAAACGCCGTCAAGCCGGTGGCAACGCTGTAAATGAGCAGCGTCCACATGAACATCGTTTTTCGCCCGAATCGGTCCGCAAGCAACCCTGCCAAAGCGGATCCGACCGCCATGCCGAGAAATCCAAGACTGCCGAGCAGCCCCGCAACGCTTTGATGCAGGTGCCATTGCTTTGACAGCACAACCAGAACAAATGAGAACAGCCCAACGTCCATCGAGTCAAACAAGAGCCCAACACCAGATACCATCAACAGGCGCGTTTTCGAGACCGATTTGGACGGTGGCCGTATCTCCAGCGACGCCTCGTGCGTGGACATGGCAACGTGTCACTCCTTCCAAGATTCGTGACGATGCTAGGTGCTATATCTATCGACATATGCCTACGCGCGACAATGTGTGCGAGAGGATCCGTGCTGCGTATGTGGATGGGGATGGAAATTGAATCCGAGGCGAGGATGGGCTACAGTGTAGGGATGAAAGGACAGTTCGGAGGGGTTATCGTGCTGCGTCCGTTTCGATTTTTACATACAGCGGACATTCATCTCGGTACACCGTTTGTCGGGGCCAACCAGCGCGTGTCGGAGGCGTGGTTGGAGCGGTTGAAAGACGCGTCGTACCGCGTGTTTGAACGCATTGTCCGGGCGGCGCTGGACCACGACGTGCAGTTTGTCACCATCGCTGGGGACTTGTTTGACTCCGCGTCCGTTCCGATGAGTGTCTTCTTTGAACTGCGGCGTGGTTTTGAGACCTTGCAGCGCGCCGGAATCAAAGTTTTTCTGTGTCACGGCAATCACGATCCGCTCGATGCCACGCACCCGTTCACTTGGCCAGACAACGTGGTGACCTTTCCTCCAATTCCTGCATCGTTGTCGGATGATGATGTCGTGGCCTCCCATGTATTTGAAACGGCAGGACAAACTCGAGTCCAGGTCAGCGGATTCAGCTATCGCAGCCCGCAACTGTTTGCCTCGTTGGCCGCACAGTTTGTGCGCCGACCGGATGTGGACTACGCGATTGGACTGTACCACGGCGTGGTCGGATCCGCATCCGGACATGCCAACTACGCGGCCACGTCCCTTGCAGAGTTGGAGAAACGGAATTTCGACTTTTGGGGACTTGGCCACATTCATCAGGCGGGCGTGTTAAAGCCGCAAAACCCGGTTGTCTTGTACCCGGGAAATCCTCAAGGACGACACATCAAGGAGAGCGGTGCTCACGGCGTGTACCTCGTCGACGTCCTGGAGGACGGCCGGACGAAGCTGCAGTTTGTGCCCACCGATACCGTTCGTTTTGCCACCGTGAAGCTGGCATTGGATGATATCGAAGATCTTGCCGAGGTGCGAGAACAGCTTCGCGACGAGATTGCACACGTCATGCAACGGAACGCACAGCACGGTGGAGGTGTGGTCCTTCGCATTCAGTTGTCGGGACGGACGCGTCTGCACAACGTACTGTCCGGTCAAGAGGTGGACATGGCCGAAGCGCTCCAAGCGGATCTGGAACATCTCCAGTGGCCTGTCTGCATTGAACGAGTCGACGTGGAAACGGAACCTCCGCTGGATCGCGCGGCGTTAGCACACAGTCGGACCTTTGTGGGTGAAGTCCTGCGGCTGTGCGACGACTATCGACAGGACGCCGAGGCTACCCGTTCGGCATTGCGGCGGTTGTTGCAAGATCTCTTTCACCCTGGCACAGGCCTTTCCGTTGACAACTGGTCCGACGAAGACGTGCTCCAATTGCTCCGCGATGCTGAGATGAAAATTCTCTCGCAGGTGGAAAAGGCGGTCGATGCCACATGATGTTTCACTCACTGTCTTTGTACGGAGTTGGCCGCCACAACGGAACGGTCCTAGACGACCTCGGGCCGGGACTGACCGTCGTGTACGGCGCGAATGAATCGGGCAAGAGCACGGTTCTCGCCGGAATTCGCGGCATCCTGTTCGGGCGCCTGACGATGGCGGAACGCGCCATCCACCCAGGACGCGGTGCCTCGGGCAGCCTGGTGGTCTCGAATGCGGATGGAACGATGTACCATCTGGAACGGGCGTTGAGCCGCAAGAGTCCGCTAAAAATCACGTCTGACACTGGGATTGTTGGGGCCGGTCAGGATGTGCTGAAGGAGCACTTCCCGGAGTTGTCTGAAGTGGAAGATGCGGTGTACAGAACCGTGTTTAGTTTTCAATTGGCAGAACTGACCGACCTTCAGCGGTCGGACGCCGTGCTTGCCAGACGAATGTTTTCGCTGGGCGCGACGGGTGGGGTGTCGCCGGTAGAGTTGGAAGCTTTTCTCGGTCAGGCTGCGAAGAGCCTATTTAACCCGGACAGGCGCGCACGCAACGCCCGACTGAACCAATGTCTTTCAGAACTCGAAGCGGTGAAACGGGCCTGGTTAGACAAACGCGACGGTGTGGAATCGTATGAGCGGCTGCAAGCGCAGGTGGAGAAGCTGCGGCGAGAGCGGCTACGGGCGGAGGAGCAGTGGCACGAAACGCTGCAGGCCAAGCAACGTGTACAAAAGAGACTGGAGGCACTCCCTCTGCATCAGGCGCTGGTCCAACGGATGGAAGCGCTCCGCCAGGTGACGCCTCACACGCCGGTGACGGAAGAGGCGGTCTCCGCACTCGCTGTGTGCAAAGAGCGAATCGCGGGCGCACAACAGCGCGTCGAAGCCCTGGTGAAACAACAGGCAGAGTTGGAAAAGCGCGTGGCCGAAATGCCTGCCGTGCACCTGGATGCCGAAGATGTGGTGCGCGTACACCAGCTGGTGATGCAGTCTTCCGGCGTGTTGCAACAGGAACAAGCCTTGGCCGAGAAAATGGACGAATTGCGTGAAACGGAGCGACAGCGCGTCGAACTGCGCAAGCACATGTCACCGCTGTGGACGGACGAGGCGCTGGAAGGCGCAGAGACCGGTTCCGAAGCCGTGGCATCTGTCCAACATTGGCATGGGCAATGGGAGCACTGGGAGCGCGCGGTCGACGCGCTCGAACGGCAACTGGCTGCCCAGGACCGACTCCATCGCGAACAACTGCAGGCGTACGAGGCAGCTTGCCGCGAGCGTCTCGGCACGGTGCCTTCCGTTCAGCAACTGCGTGCAGAGGAGGCAGCGGTGTCACACGTTCTGGAGCGGTTGGCCGAGGATGAATGGGTGTGGTCTGACGGGGAACGCGAAGTAGAGCAGCTGCGGCGGATGGATGCAGAATGGGTCGTCCTGCAAGACGAGATGCGACCCGCGCAAGCGGGGGCATCCATACCGCTGGCAGGGGTGTTTACCGCGGCCGCAGCTGTGATGGCGATGATAGGGGCGACGCCGACGTGGCTCGCGACCCATTCATTCCTCGACGTCGGTGTGTCTGTGGTCGGCATCGGGGCGTTGGTGTTCGGCTTGTGGTGGACGGTACGGCGCCGCGTGAAAGCCAGTGACGATTCGTCGTCAGCGCACACCCGACAACTGCGCGCACAACGAGAGGCCGTTCGTCGGGCGTTGACAGACCGGATGAACCAATTGCGCTCGTTTACGCAGGAGGAGAAAACACGCCTGAAACCCGAAGAGGTGCGGAGTACGCTGCGGGACAAACGACGTGTGTACGAGGCCGACAAAGAAAGGTTTGCCGAACTGGTGGCGCTCGGTCTACGAGCGCAGGAAACGAAGGCCGAGCGTGAGCGACAGGCGAGAGAGCTCGCTGACGCCAGAGCACAGCAGGCGCAAGTGCGCGAGGCGTGGGCACAGTGGCTTCGCCGTTACGGGCTGGAACAGTCTGAACAAACACCGGCGAGTTTTCACATGGAATTGGAACGGGTCCGCCAGTACAAAGCACTCACGTCGCGACTGCGTGAGCAACGCCAAGTGGTGGAAACCTTGCAGCGGCAGGTGGAATCGTTTTGCCGCGAAGCGGAGCACGTCCTGTCGCGCGGGATGGAATCAGTGCTGCAGGGAGAAGTGGCAGTGACCGTGGAATCGGGCTCCGCAGACTGGATACCGCCTGCGGTTTCGGTACTGTGCGAGCGTCTGCGCCGTGCAGAAGCCGCGATTGCGGACGTAGAACGACGGAATGCAGAGCGACAACGCATGGCTGACCGCCTGAAGCAGGTGCGCGAGGCATTGACTGTGGCCGAGCGCGAGCTGCGGGAAAGAACGGACGAAAAGTCGAAGTGGTACAAGGACTTCGGCGTCGCAACGGACGAACAGTACGCCGCTTTGTTGGATACACACGCGAAGGTGAAACGGCAGGAGGACGAAGTGCGGGAGTTGCAGTACCAGCTGTACGGCATGTTCGGCAGCCAGGCAGCGTATGAAGCGGAAGTTTCGGGTCTCAATGAGGCCACACGCGATGGATTGGAACAGGAACTGGAGGCATGTGAAGCGGCTGTGCGGGAGGCCAAGCAGCAGTTCGACACCGTGACGCGGACGCTCAACCAGTTGGAACAAACACTGGCCACTTGGGAGGACGGCCCATCTGCGTTGGACCTGTACTGGAGAGTCCATCAGTTGGAAGATGAGAAACGAGCACTGGCGCGCGAGTACGCCGTGCACCTTCTCGCCCTGCACCTCGTGAAGGAGGCACGGCACCGCTTTGAACAGGCGCACCGGCCGAAGGTGCTGGAACTTGCAAGCCGCTGGTTTGCCACCATGACCCACGGGAAGTACGTCCAACTGAACGTGCACACCGGGGAACGGGGTGCGACGGATTTGACAGCGGTAGATGCGCAGGGCCGCGCATGGCCCGTGTTGGAACTGTCGCGCGGCACACAGGAACAAGTGTATCTCGCGCTACGCCTGGCTGTCGTAGGCGAATACGCGGAGCAGGGTGTGGTGTTGCCTGTCATACTGGATGATCCCCTCGTCAACTTTGACCCGCACCGCCTATCCGCCGCGCTCTCTACGCTGCGCGACTTTGCAGAGCACCTGCAGGTGGTGTACTTGACTTGCCACCGCGACGTGCTGGCGTTTGCAGAGGCAGATCCCTGTGTGCAACTGCGCTATCTCGACGACAATGACCGTGTGAGTTCTGGGAGGGTATGACATTGGGGAGAATTCAGTTGGTACTGGGGAGAACGGGCGCTGGAAAGTCCCGCTGGATCCGGTCGCAGATCCAAGCTGAGCTGGCACAGTCGCCGCTTGGCAGCAAGCTGTTCTGGGTAGTGCCGGATGCGTTGTCATACGCGACGGAGCGCCACTTATTGCAGGCCGTGCCAACCGCCATCCGAGCAGAGGTCGTCCACATGTACCGCCTCGCGGAGCGCGCGCACGCCGAGATGGCAAAAGGGCCACAGCACCCTGTGAACACCACTGGACGCCGACTGTTGCTGTCTCACGTGTTTCGGGAATCTCGCGCCCATCTCCAGGTGCTGTTCAAAGATCAGCCGTCCGTGGCCTTCTTGGACGCAGTGCTTGAGGCGTTTGACGAACTGTCGGCAGCAGGCGTGCGCGTGGAACAACTGCAAGCTTTGCTGGACGACGCAGATGCGGCCCTCTCCGAGTCCGGAGAAGGTTTTGCACTGACGACGTCGACGATGATGGGCAAGCTGCAGGACCTCAGTTTGCTCTACCTTCGTTGGCAGGAGGCACTGGCTGCCGCGAATCTTTACAATCCCGCCAATTTGTACGACATTGTCCGACCCTACCTTCCGTCGTGGAGTGATTTGCAGGGTGCGAAGCTGTACATTGACGGATATTCGGATCTCACGGCCAGTGAGCTCGCGTTTGTCCTGGATCTCGCCGCTGTTGCCGAGGAGACGGTCATCACCTTGTGCGTGGACCCTGCCTGGATACAGGAGTTGAATGGCAAGGGCCTGCGGACAGCAAGAGCAGGTGCAATCGATGCACAGCTGTGCACATTGATGGACATTCTCTCCACCCTGGACAGACCCGAAGCTGTATTCGCACCACAAACGGTCAGGCTGTATCAGCGCATCGTCGAGGCGTGTGCAGAGCGCAATCTGCCGATGTCCGAGCCTGTGCTGCTGCACAGTCCGAAAAACACGATGCCAAGAGGACTGGAGCTATTGGAGGAACGGATATTCGGGCCGCGTCAGGTGCTTCAGGAGACCGGTTCTGGCATTGGTTTGGCCGCCGCTCAGAACATCCATGTGGAGGCGGACGGGGTGGCACGGGAACTGTTACGTTTCCACAACGAGCAAAACGTGCCCTACGAGCGGATGACGGTGCTGGTTCCCGATGGAGAGCTCTACTTTCCTTATCTGCGAGAGGCGTTCCGGCGGCATGGCATTCCGGTCGCACTCGACGATTTTCCCTCGCTCGCGAATCATCCATTGGCCAAGTTTCTGTTGGCCGCCGTGCAGTGCGTGGAAGAGGCATTTTCACTGTCGGCGGTCTTGAGACTGCTGAAAACCGACTTCTGCCAACTGTCGGAAGACGATGCGGATTGGCTGGAGACGTACATCAGACAGTACGAGGTGGAGGGTGAGCACGTCTGGCTGCAAGACGAGCCCTGGGATTTTGCATGGCAGAACCGGGAGAGCGACGCAGTCGAGGAATCCGTGCAGCGCGATGACGCCAGAGCGGACTGCTTGCGCAGGTGCATGATGGAGTACATGCATCCGCTGTGGAACGATTTGGAATCCGAAGCGTGCCCGCCGCGGGCGTTTGCAGCGGCCTTGTGGAATCTGCTGCAGCGCGTGGATGCAAAAAAAGCGGTGGCGGAGTGGATGGTCGGCGAAGACGCAGAAAGATCCCCACTGGAAGCGAGCCTGCACGAACAAGCCTGGCAAAAAATCATGGGGCTGCTGGGGGATCTTTGGGAAACGTTACCGGAGACACCCGTAAACCGCAGCTTCCTGTTGCAGGTGGTGAAGAGTGATATCATCGGGCAGCGTATGACCAGCATCCCGGCTGGACTCGGCCAAGTCCTTGTGAGTGACTACCGTCGAGCACAAGGATTTTTCGCCGACATTGTCTTCGTCATGGGGGCGGCGGATGGCGCTTTGCCGAGGCGTTGGCGCGCGAGCGGGTTGTGGACGGACGATGAGCGCGCGCAGTTTTGCCAACTCGTGGGCCAGCGGCTCGGTGACACGGCCGAGGAGCGCCAACTGGCCGAGCGTTTCACCGTTTATACGACGTTGACGAGAGCGAGACGGCGGCTATTCTTGACGTACCCCTTGGCGGACGCACAGGGCAAGGAAATCCGCCCTGCTGCGCTCGTCCAGTCCGTGCGCGAGATGTTCGCCGCCGGGCTCGAAGAAGACGCCCTGTGGACGGAACAGGGAGAGGGACTCATCAGTGACTGGAAGTGGTGGACAGAGTCGTCCGCGTTGGACAGGCTCTTGGACGATTTGCGCGACGGTACGGAAAGTCGTTTGCAGCCCACGCACCGCGCCACGATGTACCGCTGGTTTACTCAGAATGACCAACGGCGCAAGCGGTTGCGAAAGGCGTTGGCTGGCGTGGTCCACAAAACGGGAGCGCCTCCACTGTCCAGCGCCACGGCCCGGGCACTGTACGGCACGCCACTGCGCTTGAACGTGTACCAATTGGAATCGTTCTTTGCATGTCCGTTTCAGCACTTCGCGAAATACGGGCTGCGGCTGCAAGAGGATGTGGCACCGGACGTGACAGCTGCGGCACGTGGGACCATTCTGCACGACGCGTTGGACCTGTTTCTCGACAGACTGCGCCAGGATGTAGACGCCTGGCGCGCGCTCGCGGACGATGAGGCGGTGGCCGTGATGCACAGCGTGTTTGAGGAAGTGCTGGCCTCGCCAAAAGCGGCACTGTGGGGAAGAAAGGCGCTTCGCCGCTTTCAGGCGTCCGAGGTGTGGAGTGTCTTAGAGCGCGCTGCCGTCGTGTTGACACGTCACGCTCGGTATGGATTGTTCACTCCAGCTGCGATGGAAGTGTCTTTCGGTGTTGGGGAAGGCAGCGATTTACCCGGCTTCGAGGTATCTCTAGACAACGGTGTCACCGTGGTATTGCGTGGGCGCATTGACCGGATTGACGCCGTCAAGACCGAGTCTGGGCACGTCTTCCGCATCGTCGATTACAAGAGCAGCGCGTTGGACATTGATTTGTCTTCGGTAGAGTACGGTATGCAACTTCAGCTGCCTGTCTACGCGGCGGTGGTTGAGCGGCACAGCGAAGCGCTGTTCGGGGAGCGTTCGACACCAGGTGGCTTGATTTACATCCCCATTCTGCGCAAGATGACGCTTCGCCGTGCGCCGCTGGACAACGATGCCGCACGCGAGGAAAGCCTCAAACAAATGCGCACGCGTGGCTTCATGGTGCACCAGAGCCACGTCGTGGAGTCAATGGACACGAGGTTGGCGAAGGGCGAAGCCAGCGACTTGTTCAAGCAGGTCTACAAGAAGGACGGATCGCTCATGAAAACCGCGCCAGCGCTGCCTCCTGAGGACTGGCAGCGACTGCTCGAGACGGCGATGCAGCGCGTCCAAGAAGCCGCGCACCAGATTAGCCAAGGGAACATTTCGGTGGCCCCGTACATGCTGTCTCCGCAGGACACGGCGTGTCGATTCTGCGCGTACAGCCGCCTGTGTCACATTGACAGGCGGTGGGACGCGAGTCCGTATCGGCGGTTGGCACGGCTTTCGAAAGACGAAGTGCTTCACCGCTGGAGAGAAGCCGCTGCAGTCCATGAAGGAGGAGAAGAACGTTGAAGCTGGATCTGTCTCGGTGGTCGGCGGAACAGAGGTTGGCCATAGAAACCCGTGGCCAGAACGTACTGGTATCCGCAGGCGCCGGCTCTGGGAAGACGTCGGTGCTCGTGGAGCGCGTGGTTCACTGCGTGGTTGGCAGCGACGGAACAGACTTGCAGCGCTTGCTCGTGGTGACGTTTACAGAGGCGGCTGCGGCGGAAATGCGAAAGCGGATCAACGACAGGTTGGAGAAGCTGTACCAGCAAGCCCAGAAAGACGGGGACAGCGAAGCCGCACGGCGGCTTTCCCAACAGCTCGCCCAGGTGGAGCAGGCCCAGATTTCGACGCTACACAGCTTTTGCATGCAGGTGGTGCGAAACAACTTTCTCTTTCTCGGACTGGAACCTGTGTTTTCGTTGATGGCCGAAGACGACGTTGTCCTGTTGAAAGCAGAAGTTCTGGAGTCGCTGGTGGAGCAGGTGCTGGCAGGTCCGGAGCGCGATGCGCTGGCCCGCGTGATCACGCGGTTCGCCGGCAGCAATCCGCAGCGCTTTTCGAAGCTGGTGTTCCGCCTGCATACGTTCGCCGTCAGCCAGCCGCACCCGCTCGAATGGCTGCAAGGGATGGCCGACCGGTTTGCGGACGCGGTGGGTGCGGCGCCCGGGGATTTACCGTGGATGCCGCAGTTTCTGGCGTGGGTTCGTCGTCAGGTGGCTGCTTCCATGCGAGATTTCGCTGCGGCTCGGGACGTTGCCGTCGAGTACGAAGAACTGGCGTCCTACGCGGAAAACCTCGTGCAGTTGGTGAACTTGTGCGAGGCGGGGTACGCTGCATTGGCTACCGCCGAAGGCTTGGATACAGCCGCACTGTCGCTGCGCGCTGCACTGGGACTGAAATCACCGCGTGCGAAGGACCATCCCGCCAAGGAACTGGTCACGGGTAAGCGGACAGCCGGCATCAAGCGGTTGCAAAGCCTGGTCCCCCTCCTGGAACGGGGACTGGCCGCGCTGCACCAAGACGTGATTCATTTGCAACCGGACGTGGCCACGCTCGTTCGGTTTGTCAAATCCTTTCACGAGCGCTACCAACAAGCGAAGCGGGAGCGTGGACAACTGGATTTCAACGACCTCGAGCATTACGCGCTGCAGGCCCTCCAAGATCCGGCGAGCGGCGAAGCGAAGCGGTTGCAGGAGCACTTTGTCGAGGTGTTTGTCGACGAGTACCAGGATACCAGCCCGATTCAGGACGCCATCGTGTCCCTCATCACCCGGCCAGAGGGCAATCAGTTTGTGGTCGGCGACGTCAAGCAGAGCATCTACCGTTTCCGCATGGCGGAACCGAACCTCTTCCTCCACAAGTACGAGACGCTCGGTGACACAGCGCCGGGACGGGTCATTGACCTGTCCGCGAACTATCGGAGCCGTGCCGAAGTTGTGAATGCCGTCAACTTCCTGTTTGAACAGCTGTTTTCGCTAGACTTTGGCGGCATTGTGTACGACGAGCGCGCCAAAATGCGCGTTGGCGCAACCTATCCAGATGATAGCGACGCCAGCCTCGCTGGACCGGTCGAATTTCATTTGATAGCCCGGGATGGCGGAGCGGCAGAATCCGAGGTCGACGCAGAATCCGGGACAGAAGTGTCGTTGTCGGGGGAGGCGGGCGAAGAGCTGGCGCCGGAGGACCTGTCCGCCATCGAACGGGAAGCGACCGTGATAGCCGGACGGATCCTGGAGTTGATGGGGCAAGCCCCGAACAGCGTCCACCGCACCGTGTGGGACGCCAAGCTCGGTGCGTATCGACCATTGCAATACAGGGACATTGTCATCTTGCTCCGCTCTGTGAAGACGCGGATGACACCCGTGCTGGAAGTCTTGCGCAGGTTTGGAATTCCCGCGTACGGTGCGACGTCAACCGGCTTTTACGGGTCTTTGGAGGTCGGTTGGCTGCTGTCGGCGCTGTCTGCCATCGACAACCCACGGCGCGAACTGGACTTTGCAACGTTGCTGCGCTCGCCCATCGGAGGGTTTCAGGACGAGGACCTGGCCCGCATCCGCGCCGTACAAAAGAGAAACTTTTTCGACGCCTGGAAGGCGGTTCTTCGCGTATCCTCTGCAGATCTGGCAGCGCGCTGGGAGACGTCGGAGGCGGCTGCGCGGGCACTCCAGGCAAAGGTGCAGGCGTTCATGCACCGCTTCTCGACGTGGCGATCCAAAGCCCGCAAAGCGTCTACGGAAGATGTGTTGCGGCAGATCCTGGACGACACCGAGCTGGAACGTTACGTGGCGGGCATGAAGGGTGGAGATGTCCGCCGGGCCAATATTCAGGTCCTGTTGGAAAAGGCAAGGTCGTTTGACCGCGCATCGACCGACGGTGTGTACGGGTTTGTCAACTTTGCAGCCGCCGCCTTGAAACACGACGTGGATGTGGGCGAAGCCCGTACGCTCGGAGAGAATGAAGACGTCGTGCGGGTGATGACCATCCATCAGAGCAAAGGGTTGGAATTCCCGGTGGTGTTTGTTGCGGATTTGGGGAAACAGTTTTACCGCGATCCGCTCGAGGCCTCGTTCCCGCTGCACCGCGAACTCGGCTTTGGTCCACAATGCGTAGACCCCGAAGGTGACCAAAAATGGCCCACCATCGCCTCACTGGCGATTGAGGACCTGGAACATACGGAGTTTCTTGCGGAGGAGGCGCGCGTGCTGTACGTGGCGTTGACGCGCGCACGCGAGAAGCTGATCTTGGTTGGCTCGGCGCGGAATTTAGACAAATTAGTAGATAAGGCCGTGGACAGGGCATCTCCGCAGGAACACACATTGCCGGCAGATGCGTTGCTCGAGGCGAAGTCATGCCTCGACTGGCTGCTGCCCGCCTTGTGTCGGCACCGCGACGGAGGCGCCATTCGCTCGTTGGCAACGGATGACACAGTGAACGCTCGAGTCGTCGGGCCATATTGGGATCATCCCGCTCGGTTTCATGTGCAGTTGTGGGATGTACCGATGCATCCACGCGTCTCCCTCGGAGAAGTGGAAGCGGCAGCCACAACGACGAAGGACAAGCTGCGCTGGACCGCTCGAACGGTGGATGACGTTCTTCGCTTTCTCGACAACGAATCGAGATCCGTCTCGGAAGCGGCGGATTGGGTGCTGACGTCAGAAGACGACGCGTCCCCTGAGATGGTGGTACCAGGGAAAGTCTCTGCCACAGACTTGCGCCGATTGTGGGTCGCCAAACAGGTGAAAGGTCGGAAATCCAAACCCCTCTTCCAAGGTGCGGCCGAGCGCATGTTGGAGGACCCAAGGTTTGTACAGGAGGTAGCGTCGCCCAGGGAAAGCGGCATTGCCTTCCACGCCGTCATGCAATATCTCGATTTCTCGACCGCACCGGACGTCGGCGCAGTGACGGAGGCCATCGATGCTTTGGTAAGAACCGGGAGGTTGCATGCAGACGTCGCGGCGGCCGTTCATGTGGAAGACGTGGTGGCGTTTCTTGCGTCTCCCATCGGTCAGCGACTGGCCCGTGCGAAGCGTGTGATGCGCGAGCAACCGTTCTTTCAGCGTCTGGACACGCCCGCAGCGAAGAGGTCCAGAGCAACGGATAACGATGTCACTTCCTTTGCCGTTGCGCAAGGTGTCATTGACTGCCTGGCACAGGACGACCAAGGCTGGATACTCGTGGATTACAAGACGGACAACATCGGTCCTGAGCTTGCCGACGCGAAAGCGGAAGAATACGCAGCACAGGTGGCGGTGTACCTGGATGCAGCTTCCGCGTTGACGAAGGGTGAGCCGATTTCCGCATATCTCTACTTCGTGCGTCCGAGAGTGTTTGTGGAAATGGGACGTATGAATCTGTCCGTGCTGTTTGAGTCCTACCCAGAGCCGAAGTGAGACGTGTCCCGTTTGACCAAGGCTGCTGAGAGTGGGAACGAGGCGGGCGCCACACTTGACCAAGTTTAAATCGAAAAACTCCCTTCTGCATGCAAGGGAGTTTTTCTCTTCACTCTATTTGTCCAGTGGATAAGCAGCTCCGTGGCTCAACCACACCTGTTCAGAATATTGACAGAATCGTATGAAACCGCATACAATGTTACCAAGCAAGCGCTTGGTTTGGAGGCTGGGACATGGCCGAACGCAACCGTCGCGAGCAGATATTACAGGCGGCGAAAGCACTGTTTAAAGAAAAAGGCTATCACGGCACAACCATCCGCGACATTGCGGAACAAAGTGGAGTGCTGTCGGGAAGCTTGTACGCACATATCAAAACCAAGGAAGATTTGCTGTTCGAGATAACCAACGAAGTCGCGGATCACTTTGTTCAGCGTTTGGAGAAGGTTGTGGCATCACAAAGGACACCGCCGGACAAGTTCCGCGCCGCGTTGGCAGTCCACATTCAGGTGGTGGCGGAACACCTCGACGCGGCTTCCGTGTTCTCACATGAATGGAAAGCGCTTTCGTACGAACGGCGCGCCATCATCCAGGAGAAACGCGACCAGTACGAGGCACTCTGGGCGCGCATTCTCGAGGAAGGTGTCAACTCGGGGCACTTTTACCCCGAACACCTGCGGTTTTCGCGAATTGTGACCTTGTCGGTGGCCAACTGGCTGTATCAGTGGTTCCAACCGGGTGGGAAGCTTTCCGCCAAGCAAGTCGCTGACGAACTTGCGACGGTGCTTCTACGCGGTGTGCAGATGAGCGCATCACCGGCATCGGACAGCACGAAACCAGGATCGGTGCGAGAGGAGGAAACGTAATGGATTCGGAACGGTTGCACGAGCAGTTTATGGAACGAATTCGACGCGGTGAGAAGATTGAGGCGACAGATTGGATGCCGGACGACTACCGCAAGTTGTTGCTCAAGTTCATTCAGATGCACGGTGTCAGCGAAATCATGGGTGCCTTCCCCGAGAAGGAGTGGGTTCCGAAGGCGCCGACGCTCCGCCGCAAATTGGGGATTATGTCAAAAGTGCAGGACGAAATGGGGCACGGTCAACTATTGCTCCGCGTCGCGGAAGAGCTGGGTGCTCCGCTGGGCGTGACGCGTGAACAGCTGATTACGGATATCTTCACCGGCCGAACCAAATTTCACAACGTGTTCCACATGGCATCGCCGACGTGGGCGGACGCCGGTGTCATCGGGTGGTTGGTGGATGGTGCTGCCATCGTCTCACAAGCAGCATTGCTGGATACCTCGTACGCACCGTACGCACGCGTGCTGAAGCGCATCTGCGCGGAAGAGAGCTTCCATATGCAACACGGCGAATCCATTATCTTGTCGCTGGCAGAAGGAACCCAGGCACAGCGGCAAATGCTACAGGACGCGCTGAACCGGTGGTGGGACTCGCTCATCTTCTTCTTTGGTCCGCCGGAAATTTCGGAATCGGCACGGCGCATGATGGAGTACCGGATTCGGGAGAAGACCAACGAAGAGCTGCGGCAGAAATTTTTGTCGCGGTATGTACCACGCATCCGCTCGCTCGGTTTGACGGTTCCAGATCCGAACCTCCACTTCGATGAATCCACGGGCAAGTGGGTGTATACGCAGCCGGATTGGGAAAAGTTCGGACGAATGGTGCGCGACAACACGGGACCGAAGTCGCAGGAGAGAATTGCGCTGCGCAGGCAAGCGCACGAGGGCCAAGCGTGGGTGCGGGAAGCGATGACAAGGTCCACTGCCGTTCCAGTGGGTGTGTGAGGAGGGACGCTTGATGCAACTCAAAGAAGCAGAGGGACTCTATCATCCCTACGAAGTTTTTGTTCAGTACGACCACTTGGCACACCATCAACATGTGGGTAGTGTTCTGGCTGCATCACCGGACATCGCTCTCCAACTGGCGCGCGAAAACTTTCTTCGACGCGACAAGGCGGTCAACATCTGGGTGGTTCGCAAGGACCACATTCACGCGACACCGTACGACGTGCCCGAGTTTTTCGCCAACGAGTTTGACAAGGACTATCGCCGCGTCGATGGATACGCTGACAACGCACGGCGCTGGAAGGCGTTCAAACAGAAGGCTTTGCATATCGAGGACATTGTGAACGATTTGGAGAAGGGAGGTTGACAGTCCCGATGGTGATGGAGAATGTGCAAGCGGTGATTTCAAATCCAGAAGTGCTCACGGCACTGAAAGACCTCTTATACCAACTGGCGGATGACGACCTGGTCATCGGCCACAGGGCGTCCGAATGGCTGGGCCTGGCGCCGGAGATTGAGGAGGACGTGGCGTTCAGTTCCATCTCGCAAGACGAAGTCGGGCATGCGGTGTTCTATTACAACTTGTTGGCGGAACTCGGAGAGGATGTGGCGGATAAACTTGCGTTTGAGCGGTCGCCGCACGCGCGTCGGAATGCCGTCATGCTGGAGCGAGAGAATGGAGATTGGGCGCATACGATTGTTCGCCACTGGTTCTACGACAGCTTCGAAGATCTCCGGTTGCAAGCACTGGAGACATCGGCGTACGTTCCACTTCGACAGGGTGCCGTCAAAATCCGCAGGGAAGAGTTTTACCACAACCTGCACCACGACCTGTGGTTCAGGCGACTCATCCGTGCGGGGGGAGAAGCGCGCCATCGGATGGAGGCGGCCATTGCACAGTTGTGGAGCGATGTGCCAAGTTTGTTTGATCTCGGTCCACATGCGGACATGTTGCGGGAATCGGGTATCCTGCCGGTTACGTCGGTAGAGCTGCAGAAGGCATGGCGCGACAAGGTAGCGGGTGTGATGCGTGAGCTGGATGTTCAGGTGCCCACCCAGTGGTGCGATGCATCCGATGGACGCCGACGGCACACGGATGCCCTCAGCGAGTTGTTGCAGACCATGGGTGAAGTGTACTTCATCGACAAAGCTGCGGTGTGGTGAGTGCATGTGAGCCGGGAAGGAGGGGGCTGTATGGCCACTGAAGAACAGGACGTGACGACCCGTGACCTGGAGTTGGAAAGTGCGGTGCGCGATGCACTGCAAACCGTATACGATCCGGAACTGCCCACCCTCACAGTGCTCGACCTAGGCATGGTTCGCGACGTGCGCTGCCAAGACGGCACAGTCGAAGTATCCATGATGCCGACGTTTGTCGGGTGTCCCGCGATTCCCATGCTGCGCAAAAATGTGGAGCAGGCCCTCATGCAAGTACCTGGTGTGGAGCGGGTCTCGGTCCAATTCGTGTTCGACGAGACGTGGACGACAGAACGCATCAGTGAAGAGGGAAAACGCAAGTTGCAGGCGTTTGGGATTGCTCCCCCGGCCTGTTCCTTGTTACAGATGAAGCAGTTGACGGCGGATTGTCCATATTGTGGGTCTAACAACACCAGGCTCGACAACCTGTTTGGGCCAACGGCGTGCCGCTCGGTGTTCTTCTGCAACCATTGCAAGCAACCGTTTGAAGCGATGAAACCCGTATGATGCGCATCCGAAATGGAACGAGTGAGGCGCATGGCCTCACCCGTTTTGCTGTTAGCGGGTGGACGCCTTTGCCTGTAATGCCAGCATCGCGCGCTCATCGCTGCTGATTTGGCGGAGTACCGCTTCTGCTAACTGCGGATCTGCCATCGCAAAGGAGATGTTCGCGTTCAGCCAGCCCTTGAGGTTCCCAATGTCGTGCCGGATGCCTTCGAATTGATACGCCTGAAGCTTCCCGGCCACAGCAAACTTTTGAATGGCGTCTGTCAATTGCAATTCACCGCCGTGGCCAATGGGCGTATTCTCCAATGCCTCGAAGATTTCAGGCGGAAGTATGTAGCGACCGAGTACAGCCAGCGTTGACGGCGCTTTTGCCGGGGTTGGCTTTTCCACGATGTTCCGGATCTCCAACGTTCCATTTGTGGAAGTAGAAACGGGCTCGACAATGCCGTACTTGGACACATCTGCCTCTGGTACGCGCTGTACACCAACCAAGACTTTGGATTCGTCCGTGTATTGGCGCATCAGTTGTTGCGTCACCGGAGTCGAGGATTGAATGATGTCGTCGCCGAGCAAGACAGCGAATGGCTCGTTCCCCACGAACGACTTTGCGCAGAGGATGGCGTGTCCCAGACCAAGGGGGCTCTTCTGCCGTACGTAGTGAATGTCCACCAAGTCGGAGATGGCTTTGACCTCCGTCAACATGGATGCCTTGCGGCTTTGCTCCAAGTGAAACTCGAGTTCTGGCGACCGGTCAAAGTGGTCTTCAATCGCTTTTTTCGTCCGACCTGTAATAATCAGAATTTCCTCGATTCCAGCGTATACCGCTTCTTCTACGATATATTGAATGCATGGTTTGTTTAGAATGGGCAGCATTTCTTTGGGGACTGCTTTGGTCGCAGGCAACATGCGCGTGCCGAACCCTGCTGCCGGAATTACCGCTTTGCGGACTTTCAATAGAAACACCTTCTCAGACGTAATGGATTGTCAGTTTCAGTTCCACTTCAGCATTTTGCACTTGCAAGGTGCATTTTGCAAAATACAAGCGACACCTCGTCCTCGCTGAACCACGGCCAAGAATCGTTGCAACGCACCAGCTTGCAAAAGACGTTCACTGTACAGTATACACCGGAATTGGGACATGTGGTAACACGCCCACGGGAATGGGCGAATGTCGGGCAGAGTGCGTCGTAAGCCATGGTTTCGAGTCATTTTGAAGGAATTCACGCCAAATTACCGATTCCTTCGAAGGTCGAAATAGCATACAATCTGTGCATACACAAGATGAGGGGGTTTGCGATGGTGCACGAAAGTTGGCGAAGAAATCTCTTCATCCTGTGGTGTGGCGTACTCATCACTTCATCCAGTTTCTCCATGGTCATTCCGTTCCTCCCGCTGTTTCTCCTGAAAATTGGTGTCCACCAACACGTTGAACTCTGGTCCGGCCTTCTGTTCAGCGTGGCGTTTTTATTTAGTGCCATGATGTCGCCGTATTGGGGATCGCTCGCGGACAAGTACGGGCGCAAACCGATGATTTTACGGTCCGGATTTGTCCTTTGTCTGGTATACCTGCTCGATGCGTTCGTCACAAACCCGTACCAACTCCTGTTCCTGCGGGCCTTGCAAGGTCTCCTGTCCGGGTATATCCCGAGCGCCATCGCGCTGGTCGCGACGAATACGCCGGAGGACAAGGTCGGGTATGCGTTGGCGATGATTTCCACATCCACATCGACAGGGAGCATCGTGGGTCCCTTGCTCGGTGGAGGGCTTGCGCGCCTGTTCAACTATCGGGTGGCATTTGGCAGCGCTGGTGCCATCATGCTGATTGCCACCACCCTCGTCTGGCTATGGGTGCGGGAAGACCGGTTCGTTCCCGCAAAGACGCGGAGTTCCGTGCTGGACGCATGGAAGATTGCAGGCTCCAACAAGCCGCTGCTGATTACGTTGGTCATCACGTGGTTGACCTCAATTTCCGTGATGACCATCGAGCCCGTGTTGCCGCTGTACATTGCGCAAATCGGGGGATCGCTCAATAATGCCAGTTTGCTCGCTGGGATCACCTTTTCCATCGCTGGCGTGGCGAGCGTTTTGTTTGCCGCGCGGTGGGGCAAATTTGCGGATAAAATTGGCTTTCGTACGGTGCTGTTGATTGGCCTCGTGGGCGGAGGTCTAGGTAACCTGGCGCAGATTCCCTTTCATGAGATCTGGGGGTTCTCCGTCGTTCGCTTCGTCTACGGAGCGTTCTTTTGCGCCGTTTTCCCGGCACTCAACGGGATGGTGGTCCAACACACAGACCCAGAGTTCCGTGGACGTGCGTTCGGGTTGAATCAGACAGCCAACCAGGTAGGAACCTTGCTCGGTCCCCTGATGGGCGGATTCCTAGGTGGGACCTGCGGTGTGCACAGCGTGTTCCTGTTGACTGGAGCCTTGTTATTGGTCACGGCTGGCGTGACGTACATCGGTCAACGGTTGGGTCCAAACCGAAGCCGTGTTGCTGGTTGCGAAACACCCAAGTCGCCCCATTCGTTGCCGTGACGTGGTGAGCTCTAATTCTCTTCGAGAGGAACAGGGTGCCACGTCGGCAGCGCTTGTTCCAGGTCTTTTTGGACGATGCGGATTTTGACCGTTGGCAAGTGAAGTTTTTCGATGTCTTTTGACGACACCACTTTGCTGTACCACTCGCTTGGAACCAGTGCAAAAACGGCGTCGATGTCATCCGTTAACTGCTGCAGATCTATGTTCTGGTAAACGGGACAGGCGTCTGCCATGTATCGCCTGGCCCTCTGCCACATCTTCCACCCGCCTTTGACGTTTCCGTTGCGCAGGTGGTACAAGCAGACGGCCGCCTGGATGAGGCCTTTCAGCACCACGGGGCGTCCGGTTTCCAGCCATAAGTGTTCTCCATATTCATGACATTCGTAGTAGTCTTGCTCTATGTTGAAGTAGTACAGGTAAGAGATCAGGCGCGCGTCCATTTGTCAACCGCCTCACGGAATTGGAAGATGGCTGGGTGAGGAGGCACGGATAGCCCAATCCACTCCAGCCCACATCTACATCATATCATGGGGGGCAGAGAGACGTGGCATAATGGATTTGGTCCTTGCAATGGGAGGGATGTATTTAGTGGGAGAATGGACATGGTTGTTCACAAGGTTTCCTCTCGCCGACATCGAGTTAATGAGTCCACCGATTGAACCCCAGGTGGCCAATGTGCTGGTGAGAACCTTCCGTGCTGTGCCAGGGATGGCACAGACCTACGAGGTACGAGTGGCTCCGCACAACGTCGCTCCATTTCGGGCGGGCCCCTGGATCAAACGGTTCTCAGAAGCGGAGTTGGAGTCACCCGGAGATGCCGTCGCTCAGTTTCGGACCGAGATCTGGGAAGGCGTCAGGCAGGTTCGCCACAAATAGACCAGCTGTCCGTAAAACGTATGCTGATGTCGGGGTTCGTCGTGATTTTGCAACGGATTGATCACAATTAGGTCAAAAAACGATAAAAAGTATGTCAAAATAGGTACACAGAACGTATATAGTATGTCATAATGGATTTCGTAAGAAATACGTGAGGAGTGAAGCTCGTGACGTCGAACCCATGGCAGCGCCTGACGCCTGTAGAACTGATTGAGGTTGCAATACAAAGGAAGGAAGGAGTCCTACTTGCCAACGGTGCGTTCTGTGCACACACAGGCAAGTTCACCGGAAGGTCTCCGAAGGACAAGTACTTCGTCGCTTATCCGGGATGCTCCCTGCCGAGGGAACAACATCAATGGCTGAGCGAGTCACAGTTTGAAAACCTGTTTCGGAAAGTGGTAAACCACCTCAAAACGACAGGCGGCTATGTGTTTGATGGAGCTGTCAATCAGCATCCTCGCTATAAAGTGCCTGTTCGCTTTTACACAGAGTACGCATGGCACAACTTGTTCGTGCAGCGACTGTTTATGTCGGGGTCGGAACATGTGGAACCCCGTTACGCAGTGTACAGTGCACCGACGTTGAAGGCCAATCCAGACACCGATGGTACGCGAAGTGAGACGTTCATCGTCTTGCACCCAGAGCGGGGCATTGTGCTCGTCGGTGGTACGGAATACGCCGGAGAACTGAAGAAGTCCATCTTTACGTTGATGCACCACCATCTCGCCGAACAGAATGTGATGCCGATGCACTGCTCGGCTTCTCTTGGCGAACGTGGGGATGTCGCCCTGTTCTTCGGACTGTCCGGCACGGGGAAAACCACACTGTCGGCAGATCCGAAGCGAAAATTGATTGGCGACGACGAACACGGCTGGGGTGAAGACGGCGTCTTCAATATGGAGAACGGATGCTACGCGAAGTGCATCAACTTGTCCAAGGAGAAGGAACCGGATATTTACAACGCCATTCAGTTTGGCGCGGTGTTGGAAAACGTGGTCTACGACGAACGTCGTGAACCGTTGTACGACGACAAGAGTCTGACGGAAAACACGCGCGCCGCTTATCCGCTGTCATTCATCCGCAACCGTGAACCGGCAGCGCGCGGTGGTCATCCGAACGTCATCGTGTTCCTCTCTGCTGACGCATCCGGGGTATTGCCTGCAGTGGCGAAGTTGACGCCAGAAGACGCGAAAAAGCACTATCTGCTCGGATACACCAGCAAACTGGCCGGCACGGAACGCGGGGTTGTCAATCCGGAGCCTACGTTCTCGGCTTGCTTCGGACAGCCCTTTTTGACGGACCACCCGGTTCGGTACGCTGATATGTTGATGGAACGCGTGAGACAGCACGATGTATCGGTCTACCTGCTCTCTACAGGTTGGGTTGGCGGCGGCTACGGCAACACAGACAGAATGCCGCTCCGTCTGACGAGAGAATTGGTGAACATGGTAATTCGCGGCGAGTTGGACGCGTTGGAGACGCGTCGCGACGACGACCTGTTCTTAAACGTGCCACTCCACGTCCCAGGTATTCCGGAACAATATTTGCGTCCGGAACTGGGCTTCCACGACCCTGTGGAGTATCAGACGCGTCGTCAGGAACTTGTGTCGTCTTTCCAGAAGGTGTTGAATCGATTTCAAGAATTGACGGTGTGAAGCACTTTTCCAATAGGTGCAAGGTTCGTCTAACCGAACGGAATCATGACGCACAATGATATACGGTGTTACAGGACTTCGCGATATGGGACAGGGTACTTGCCCGTCCCTCGCGAAGTCTTTTTTATGTCGCACGTCTACTGGCCGTCCGGTGGCTGTTGACACGTATGTTCAGGTTGGATGGCTGCCCGTCGATGGATGTGAAGTGTACGTGGCGATTTCCCCTTTACAAACCAATCGGTGTCCATGTATTGTCTGTGTGTACTAGGTGAACTGGTACACTAGTACAAGTAGGATACATCCGAAAGAGAGACGGGTAGGTGCTGCACGTGTGGCTGCATATAGACCCTCGCTCTTCCGTTCCGATGTACCAACAAGTCGTCGAAGGAGTGAAGGAAGCGGTGGCGCGAGGTGTCCTGAATCCGGGAGATAAATTGCCTTCGGTGCGAGAGTTGGCGATGGAGCTGACGATAAACCACAACACTGTGGCAAAGGCGTACCAAGAGTTGGAGCGCGAGCACGTCATTGAAGTCATCCGCGGCCGAGGAACATTTATCGCCACTGAACCAGACATTCCAGATTTGTCGGTGCGAGTTCGCGAACTGAAGGAGGAGATGGTCCGGTGGATTGTCGAAGCTCATCACTTGCACTTGAGTGATGAGGAGTTAGTGGAGTTGTTTCAAACGGTGCTTCGCGAGTGGCGCGAAGGGAGGGAAACATTGTGACCAACGCCATCGAGACGGCGAGTGTGAGGAAGGTGTTTGACGGGAAATTGGCTGTGGATGGTGTCACGGTCTGTTGCTTGGAACGCTGGTCTCGGCAGGTTTTCACAGGAGTCAAACGGCTCAACGACGGCATTTCTCACTACATACGTCCTCTCGACGGCCGTTTGCTGGTTTGTCATCCGATGGCTGATCCGACTGTACCGGAAAAAATTCTTGGAGGCGTGATGCATGTCTGTACCATGCTCGTTGCCCATTACGACCACGCCGCCGTCATGGCACAGGGGCAGTTCCTGTTCACGGGGTTCTTCTACACAGCGCTTGCCATGATGGTGGTGGCAACCATCGCAATGCTGTGCTCCACAATATTCAAATCGGCCATGGTGAGTACGGCGGCCGCAATGGGTTCCGTCATTGTAGGTTTTATCGTCGTGCAGATGGCCAGACATGAATCGTGGGTCAATTGGCTCTTCCCGACGCACCTCAACCTGATGGGGAACTGGTCCGGAGATCTCTCTCAACAGCTCGAACAGCACGTTGGACTGGCCAGCGTCGTCGTCGTTCTCCTCGCGTGGGCGATCGTATCGTTGGTCGTTTCTCTCGTTCAGTTCACCAGGCGCGACGTGCTCAATGCGTAATCAAGGGAGTGGAGGCGTAGTACCGCGTCCATCCGATACGGGAATACACCGCCACGAGTGCATTGTGTGGCGGTTCTATTTTCGCGACACGGCAGACCTAGTACCCTTTCTTTAAGTTCACAGCCGTCGGCAACGGCTTGCCTTCGCGGTACGCCCGGTAGTTCTCCAGGATGATGGGAATGAGCCGCTTATCGTGATGCGGTGTCCATCCTCCGTTGTGCGGCGAAATCAACACATTGTTCATGGTCCACAACGGACTGTCGGCAGGGAGCGGCTCCTCATGGAACACATCGAGCGCCGCACCTGCGATGGTTCGGGATTGCAATGCGGCGATTAAAGCCTTCTCATCGACCACGTCGCCGCGGGCAAAGTTCAGGAACACGGCTGTCGACTTCATGGACCGAAATGCCGCCGCGTCAAACAAATGGTACGTCTCCGCCGTCAAAGGTGTCAGGGCCATCACGAAATCACTGACCTCGAGTACCTGATGCAGTTCTGAGAATTCGACCACTTCGTCGTGGTTCGGCAGTGGCAATGGCGTTCTTTTGACGCCAATGACTCGCATGTCGAACGCCTTTGCTTTGCGCGCGACCTCCAGCCCGATGGTGCCGGACCCAACAATACACAGCGTCTGGTCGGTTAACTCTGTCAAGGGATACTCGCGTTCCCAGCGGTGTTCCCTCTGGTTGAGCAGGTTGATGTGCAGCCCGCGCGTAAAGGAAATCATCATGCCAAGCGCTTGCTCAGCAATCGACTTGGCGTGAATTCCGCGTGAGTTCGACAAGAGGATCCCGCGCTGTTCAAGCAGTCGAAAAGGAACCTTGTCGACGCCCGCGGAAACGGAATGGTACCAGCGAGCGTTGGCGCAGTGGTCGACAAGGTCTTCCGAGATTTCGGACCCTGGGCAGACGATGATTTCAGCCTCTCTTAAAGCAGCTGCCCACTGGCCGTCCACGCGCAATGGACCTGCAATCACTTCCTCGTCGACAGCGTTCATGAATGTCTTCAGATCTTGTGCTTGCATGCGATGAGCAAAGTAGATCAACCCTTCGTGCCTCCTTCCTGAGTCTAGGTGGGACGCTATGTGTTGTTCAAGCACGTAGCCAACGCAGGGGCACCACAGTGCCTGGCAATGCATCGCTTTCGTCCATGCGAATCAAACAGTTCGCGGAGGCTAGGCTAGAGAGGACGCCTGGAGATTGCGAGACACCCGGATGTACGCGAACTTGTCCGTCCTCGATTGCGGCAGTCGCGCGCAGAATCCGCACATGCTTGATGGGTTTCAGGTGCAGTTCTTCTTCTAGAATGCCGGAGGCTGGAAATACCTGAGGGTCACGTCCGAAACATCCATCGAAATAAGCGCGAACCAACGTTTCAAACTGCACGGTGCACGCGGCCGGATTGCCCGACAAGCCGAAGACAACCGTGTCGCCCAGTGTCGCTGCAACAAATGGCGATCCCGGGCGCATCCACACTTTCTCGATATGCAGTTGGGCGCCGAGCTGCCTGAGGGCTTCTGGCACGAAGTCGCAGTCACCCGCGGAGACACCTCCGGTGGTGATGACGCAGTTCACTTGATTCACGTATCTCTCCAGCGCCTGTCCGATGAGCCGCGGATTGTCGGTAACGTATTCGATTTGGAGTACGGTTCCACCGAGAGCCGCGACGCCGCCAGCAACGAGCAGGTCGTCACATCCGTAGATCTGACCGGCGCGTAGGGAGCGCGACGGGTCGTGGCAGAGCTCTGAACCGGTGACGAGAATGGCGACGGTCGGCTTCTGAAACACCGAGGCGTAAGAGATGCCGCACGTCTTGAGCAAGGCGGCGTGCGCAGAGGTCAAGCGCGTTCCGCGTTCGACCACGACTTGTCCTTGCTGACAGTCCTGCCCCGCGGGTTGGATGGATTCTCCTGGCGCAACCGGATGAAGCACGACGACTGTGCCGGGGGTCGGCTGGTCGCACCACTCGAACCTCGCCACAGCGTCGGCGCCCGCTGGCACTGGGGCGCCAGTCATAATGCGTAGGGCCTGACCAGGTTGCAGTGAATCGGGGTAGCGTTGGCCTGCTGGCAAAGTACCAATGACCTTCAATTCACGGGAAGGTACCGCGTCATTCGAGCGGATGGCGAAACCATCCATCATCGCGCGGTCAAACGGTGGGACGTCGACAGCAGCGAAGGCATCTTGCGCCATCACTCTATCCACAGCGCCATCCACCGGAACTTGTTGAACATCGAGCGGGCTGGCGAGGGTGTGTACCTTTGCCACCGCTTCGTCAAATGGCCAGAACCGGCTCATCGTTGGCACGTCTCCTCGACTTGACGTCAAAAAGGGAGAACCGCTGCGCGTTCCTCCCTCTCCACAGCAATGCATGACGTTTACTTCGTGTTGCCGTTCAATACGTCCTCAATCGCCGCTAGTGTCTCGTCGTCCAGACGGACGCCGGACGCTTTGACGTTTTCAACGACCTGTTCCGGACGGCTGGCTCCAATGAGTGCGCTGCTGATACTGGGCAAGCGCAGTACCCAGGCTAGTGCCAACTGGGACAACGTGAGGTCGAGGTTCTTCGCAATGTTGGCGAGCGCGTCGACCTTATCTAGGAAGTCGTCTTGCAAAAAGCGCTCGACAAAGCGACTCACCTTGGGCGTTGCGGCACGAGAACCCTCCGGCGCTGGTTGGCCTTTCTTGTATTTTCCTGTCAAGACACCCTGTGCGAGCGGCGAAAATACAACCTGACCAATCCCCGCGGCATCGCAAATCGGGATGACGGCATTTTCAATGTAGCGGTTGAACATGTTGTACACCGGCTGGCTGGCTGCCAACTTGCGCAACCCGAGTTGCTTTTGCAGTTGTACCGCTTCGGCAATTTTTTCCGCTGGCCACTCGCTGATTCCGCCATAGAGGATTTTGCCCTGTGCAATGAGGTCGTCGATAGCGCGCAAGGTTTCTTCCAGGTCTGTGTCGGGATCAAAGCGGTGGCAGTAGAAAATGTCTATGTAATCCACGCCGAGAGACGAGAGACTCTTCTCCACTTCCTGGACAATGTGTTTGCGACTGAGGCCGCGGTCATTTGGACCGTCACCGACAGGCCAAAATGCTTTCGTGGTGACGACGTAACTTTCCCGCGGATATGCGGCCAACGCTTCCCCGAGTACTCGTTCCGCCGCGTGCGGCTCTGCACCATAGACATTCGCGCAGTCAAAATGGTTGACGCCAAGGTCGTACGCCTGTTTGATACAAGCAACGGCCTGTTCGCGTTCGGTCACGGTGCCGTATGTGAGCCAACTGCCCAGTGCGATTTCCGAGACTTTCAAACCACTTTTGCCCAATCTGCGATATTCCATTCGCCGGGTCACCTCCACGTCCATTGTAGGGGTTTCGGCGGATTTGTTGCAAATACTTTCTAGCGGAACCAATTGCACGGTTTTAGTGGAAGTATCCCATTCGTTTGAACGTGAAAGCATCGTGCCGGCTGAACCCGAGGTCTCTCCAAAATTCCACCTCGTTTGGCTCCGGCGCACAACTCACCCAGCCATAGCAGCCCATGGAGATGCTTTCGTCCATGGCCGCCTCGAGGAGACGCTGTGTAATCCTGTGTGAGGCTGTCTCGTTGGCAGCGTACAGCGGGTGAATGGCCATCGACTGAACAAAAAAGTCTTTGTGACCATACCGGCGAAATCCCGACATAACGCCGAGGACCTGTTTATCACGTTTGGATGGAACCAAACAGATATCTGGTTCGGGACATGCCCCATGTTGCGCTACCCAGAGTTCGTGCTGTATGGACGCGAATGATTCCAGGGTTCCGGTGCCACTGCTTTGTTGCCAGCTCTGGTACACTGCCTTCAGGGTCGGGCGAACTTCCCTGCTGGATAGCCATCGCACAGGCCCCAGTGAAGGAACCGGGGATGAGAACGTTAAACCCGATTCCGGGTGCGATAGTGAAAGGTGATGGTCGTGCAAATCTGTCAACCCTCTCCAACAACCTTATCGAGAGGCACTGCGCTTCCCAGACAACCCGGGTAAACGCAGTGCCCACGCTGTGTGTATTCTCATCTGTGTGACTGCAACAAGTCTATCCAAAACAGACGAAGTACAAACAAGGCATCTGGATAGCGGGCGAGAAGTGTACATGAACACGATTCAACCGTCGCCGTGCCTGCGCCGGGCTTTGAATTCTCCAAGTACGTATGGTAACATGTGGTAAGTTATCGCGATGAATAGACGACATAGAGAGGACGACGCATGTGATGAAACAGTACAAACAGCCACCAGCCATGAACCTCAAGGACAATGTGACCTATCAAGCAGTGATTCGAACCAATAAAGGCGATTTCACAATTGAACTGTTGAGCCGACAAGCGCCGAAAACGGTCAACAACTTCGTGGCGCTCGCTCGTGATGGATACTTCGACGGCATCGTGTTTCATCGGATCATTGAGGAATTCATGGTGCAGACAGGGGACCCAACGGGTACGGGTATGGGAGGCCCCGGATACCGATTTGAAGACGAACTGCCACCCGCATTGCCGTATGAGCCTGGGATTGTAGCGATGGCAAACGCCGGACCAAACACGAATGGATCACAATTTTTCATCTGCACAGGGGAACAGTGCAGGCATCTCAACAATTACCCCAACTACACAGTGTTTGGCAAAGTCACAGATGGGATGGACACGGTTCGTAAGATTGCAGCTACGCCTGTGACGACATCAGGTATGGGTGAACGCAGTCGGCCGCTAGAAGAGGTTCGTATGGAGTCGGTTGAGATTGTGGAAATCGGTGAGTAAGGACTTCGTCTCAGGGTAGCCGGTTACACCGCGCTCACTTCTCGCGGTCTCGGTGTTCGGCAGCCGTTTCCAGGACCTGTACTGAAAGCGAGGGATCTACGCGCTGCCACGTGTTCAGGTCGTGGATTCGGCTGGCGTAGTCCGCAATTTGGTCAAAGTAGCTGGCGATGACATCCCAATTCTCTTCGTGGTGAATCGCTTCCAGATACGTTTCAATGACGCGTTCAAAACGCATGATTTGATCTGGAATGGAGGAGCGGATGTTCTCCCACTCCACGAGTACCTGTTCCTGCACGTCGGCCGGTAGATCATCGTAGGAGACGGGAAAATCCGGCAGGGAAATTCCGAGACGCGGATTGTGCTTAAAGTACACGGGGCCACCTCCTGAATGGTCGTAGGCAGTACAGTGTATGGCGTTACCTGCGGTTACTTTCATAATAGAAGAGGAATTGCGAGAAAACAACTGGGGATGTGGGCTGACGGAGGTGGTTGTGTGGATACAGCGCGAATCGTTCACAACGTAAAGACGATGCTCGACCACGACATCTTCATCGATCCGCTGCTCGTCAACACGCACTTTCGGGATCAGGCGCATCCACTGTACGCGAAGACGGAGGCGCTGGTTGAAGACATCTACCAACGGTGCGTGCGAGTGGAGGAATTCGGGCATCAATTGGAGGACGTTCCGTTTTCGCCCACCTTGATGCGCTACTGCTTGATGGACACCTTGTTGTCTACTGCCATGTCGCGGACGTTCGAAGCCATCGGGTCCGTTGTTCCATCCGAGGCGGATTTGGAACTGGCGAGCCGCGCGCTGCACGACTTGATAGACAAGGTGGGCGTGGACGGACTGTACATCCTGTACTTCGTCATCGTCGGAAAGGATATTGTGCAGCCGGTCTTCTACTACAACGGCATCCGAGAAGCCGACTTTCTCGACGCCAGCCACCATCATCCCTACCGTCCGGAACAAATGGACCTATTTTTGATGATGGGCGTTGCGAGGCGTTCGTTTCGGGTGAAGACAGTGGGAGATCAGCGCTACGTTCAACTCACCCGGCTCGGTCACGAGCGATTCCGCTGGACGGTGGATGTGTTGGAGAAATCCGGATACGATGCGAAACGGGTTCCGCTGTCTTACGTGTACCAGTTTGACTCTGTTGCAGACTGGGATCACATCTACGACGTCGTGTGGCCGGATCACCTGGACGCGCGGAGGCAGTTTGTTCGATGGTTGAACGTCTCGGCAGGGAGTCGCGTTCTGGAAGTGGGATGTGGGACAGGACCGCTCACGTGGGAAGCGGGGCTTGTGGATGCTGAGGGATCCAAGGGCCAGTGGATTGCAGTCGACGTATCCACAGGAAAGCTGAAGCAGGCGGAGCCAAAGGGAGATCCACTGGGTGATGGCCGACGCGTTTCGTTACAGCACGCGTCCCTGGAACACTTGCCGTTCAGGGATGACACGTTTGACATGTGTGTAGGGAGCGCATTCCTGCAATTCACGAATCCGACGAAGGCGCTCTGCGAAATGACTCGCGTGGTGGTTCCTGGCGGCACTGTAGGTCTCCTGCAAGCGCTCGCGTGTACGCTAGACAAGCCGTTTTTCCTGGAGTGGTTCCATCCGGTTTTCCAGCTTGCGCGCAAGCGCAGCGCCGGCATGCAGCACCATGGTCTGCCGGACCACGACGAAGTGTTGCAATGGTTTCATGCAGCGGGGCTGACCCAGGTGGAAAGTGAGTTGGTTCATATCGCCTGGCTGTTTGACAACCCAGACATGGTCGTGCAGCATCTGCTGCGAGGCGTGAGTTCCTTTGACACGGAAATGCGTAAGTTGCCCTGGGATTACCGGCGCACGTTGATCAACGAGTTGATTGACCGTGGCCGTGATGTGTGTCGAAAGTATCCGCTGTCTGAGCGAACGGTCGACCTGCCGTGCCTGATGGTGAAAGGTCGCGTTCTTCCGAAAAACCATGAAACGCGTGATATGATGGAAGGAAGACGGAAGGGAGCGAAATCATGGCAGACCGCATCGCCTTCGTGACCAGCGGCGCGACGGGGTTGGGATACGCCACCGTGCGGGCGCTGTTGGAAGCTGGGTGGGACGTGTTTTTCACCTATCGAAATAACGCCGCAAACGCGGACACCCTGGTCAAGTACGGACAAAATCTCGGCCGCCGGGTGACATGTGCGCAGGCCGACTTGTTGGACAAATCCGAGGCGGTGGCTGCTGCAGAGCAATGCCTTGAGACATTTGGACGAGTCGATGCATTTGTGCACAACTTCGGTCCATTTGTCTTTGAACACATGGCTGTCGCCGACTATCCCACGGACCTGTGGGTCAAAATGTTGGATGGAAACTTGACCAACTTTTTGTGGCTGTATCCCTTGTTCGCAGGCGGGATGCGGAAGAATCGGTTCGGCAGAATCGTCACGGTTGGCTTTGCGGGCGCCGGTGACGCGGCCGGATGGCGGTACCGCGGTCCCTACGCAGCAGCGAAGTCGGCGTTGGCTTCTTTAACCCGCACTATCGCGCGGGAAGAGCGAACCAACGGGATCACAGCAAACATGGTTTGCCCCGGCGATATTCAGGGCGCACACAAGATGGAACGCATTGAAGATGTCTTGCCGACTTCGGACCCCGTTCACCGCCCACCTGTGGGGGAAGACGTTGCGCGTTTGATTGTCTTTCTTTGCCATCCGCTCAGTTCGCAAGTGAACGGAACCGTGACGGAGATTACCGGAGGATATGACATTCTGCACACAAACTGGAAGAACGAACGATAAGGGGGGATGGCGGCATGGCGCACGCGGACAATCTTCGCAGGCATTTTCCAGCCGTTCGAACCGTGGCATACCTGAACACAGGGACATTCGGGCCGTTGCCAGACAGCGCCATTACTGCCATGAAGGCCGCCTTGGATGCGCAGTTACAGCAAGGTCGGTTCGCCCATGAAACCCATGCTACGTTCGCTCAGGTGCGAAGAGAGATTCGTGAACAGTTAGCGGCGTTGTTTCATGTGAAGCCGGAGCACTTTGCGCTCGTGGATAGCACGACGCACGCGATGAACATTGTGCTTTGGGGACTGCCGCTTGACCGGGGCGACGAAATCATTTACACGAACGTGGAACACCCGGGTTCACTATTACCGGTCTACATTCAGAAGCAGCGCCGAGGCGTCGTCCTGAAGCGATTGGACGTTTCACTTTCCGAGGACGAGCTGATTTCAAATTTGCAAGCGTTGCTCACCAGTCGGACGCGGGTGATTGTGGTATCCCACGTGTCCTATCAGACTGGGCAACGACTACCCATTGAGAAGATTGCGCAGTTGGCCCACCGTGAAGGCGCGTACTGCCTCGTTGACGGCGCGCAAGGCGCGGGGGCGGAACCGCTGTCCCTCGGGGGGAGTGACATTGATTTTTACGCTTTTCCCGGGCAGAAGTGGTTGTGCGGACCAGACGGAACGGGCGCACTGTACATCGCTCCGCGACTTTTGCACGTATTGGATCCGACTTACGTAGGTGCTTCGACGCTGGAAGAACCGCACTTGTACAATTTTTCGGGCGATTACCTCGGTGCAGAGACTGCACGCCGATATGAACACACGCACGCCAGCCTCGTAAACTGGGTTGGTTTTCTCGAGAGCCTGAAGTTTTTGCGCGTACAGGTCGGGTGGGATTACGCGTTCACGCGCATTCACGGGCTATCCGGGAGTTTGCTGGACCAGTTGCTCGATGTCAAGGATGTCCGGCTGGTGACGCCCCGAGAGGCACGTGTCGGCATTGTCAGCTTCCAGGTGCAAGGGATGGCTGCCGACCGATTTGTCGAAGAGGCAAAGTCGCGCGCAATCGACATCCGGTACATCCGCGAACGGGATCTGGTACGCGTGTGTTGCGGCTTTTACAACAACGAAAATGACTTACAACGACTTGTCAATCTCTTGAAGGTTCCGCGGTGACGGTGGAGCCAGTACGACAGGGATCTCGACGAATCAGTGGTCGTCGCTTGTTGAATGGTCGACCGCGCTCGATTGCTTGACCCCGGAGCGCAACTTCCAGAGCAGCAACAGTTGAATGACAACTGCGACGAGCAGTGCCATGGCGATGTACAGGGGATGACCTCGATGCATGGACTCACCTCCTTCCATGGTTACTGTTCCGTTTTTTGTATCCGCGTATACCTGGCGACATCCGCCGGGCCTCGAATGGTTTACGCTACTTCATATCCAGGCTGTACAAAAAGATTCTTCCAGTCTCTACTCGCATCGTGTCATAATGGAGATGGGAAGGAGGAGTCGGTGTGGTACAGCAAACTGTATACATTTTGGACGGCGCCAGGACGGCGTTTGGAGCCTATGGAGGCGCTTTCGTCCAGGAGACTGCGACTCGGTTGGGAACGATTGCCGCAAAGGCGGCGCTGGAGAGAGCTGGTGTAGAGGTAACGGACGTAGATAACGTCGTGTTTGGAAACGTGATTCAGTCGCACAACGGCGCCGCGTATTTGGCGCGGCACATCGCCCTTGACACTGGGATTCCCATTGAGGTGTCGGCGTTGACCGTCAACCGCCTGTGCGGGTCGGGGTTGCAGGCGGTGGTCACCGCTGCAAAGGACATTGCATTGGGAGATAGTCGGGTGTCTCTCGTCGGAGGCGCAGAGTCTATGAGTATGACACCGTACTTGTTGCGGGGGGTACGCTTTGGTCTACGAATGGGAGATGGCCAGGCTATCGACATGCTGGGTGAAGTTCTGACGGACTGCCGCGGCAATATTGCCATGGGCGTGACTGCAGAGAACCTAGCCAAAAAGTACGAGATTTCCCGAGAAGAACAGGACGAGTTCGCGGTATTGAGCCATCAGCGGGCGGCAGCGGCACAGTCCTCTGGGCGCTTTGCAGAGGAAATCGTGGCAGTGGAGGTCAAGAGTAAACGAGGAACCACGCTGGTGAAGTTGGATGAACACATTCGACCGGGCACCTCCGTGGCGAGCCTCGCCAAGCTGCGACCGGCGTTTGTGTCGGACGGAACCGTGACAGCAGGAAATGCCAGCGGCATCAACGACGGCGCGGCTGCCTTGGTGATTGCCGGCGAAGACGCTGTGCGGAGTCACGGATGGACGCCAAAGGCGAAAATCGTGAGTTACGGGGTCGCCGGCGTGGACCCTGCGCACATGGGCATTGGTCCTGTGCCCGCAATCCGGAAAGCGCTTCAGGCGGCAGGACTGCGTAAGGAAGACATCGCGCTATGGGAAGTGAACGAGGCGTTTGCAGCCCAATATCTGAGTGTTGAAAAAGAACTCGGTTTGCCACGGGATAGGACGAACGTCAACGGCGGCGCCATCGCGCTCGGACACCCGGTTGGCGCGAGTGGCGCGCGTCTGCTGTTGTCACTCGTCTACGAGCTGAAGAAGCGAGGAGACCGATACGGTGTCGCCTCCTTATGTATCGGTGGCGGCCAGGGCATCGCCATGGTTGTGGAAGCGGTATAACGGATGCGGTCAAGCATTGAATTGACCTGAACTGTACATCCCTATGCCTCGAATCCTGTCCACAAACAACCGAATTTTCGTAGACCTTTTGGATACAGGTTGTTGACGCGGCCTGTCACAGCCTTTCCAAAGCCGAGCGGCAATTCGGCGGTTTCCACGTGGACGTATCCCGCAGCCATGCTTGTTGGTGGAGACAGTGTGGCGCCGGACAGATAGGCGCTTGCGGCTTCAGGGGACACGTCCATTCTCTGCCGAAAGTGGCGGCCGTCCATTACCATCGCAAGGTGGTGGTGTGGCTGCATGCGGCCTCGTGAGGCGGTCGCCAGGCAGATTCCCGGGCGTAGGACCTTGAGCCGTCGTTCACCGAGTCTTCCGGACAAGGGAGACCTGGCAAACAGGACATCTCCACGAACCTCCGGATACCGCCAGGTGTCTGGAACATCCAGTACTGTCAAGGTTCTGAGAAACTCCTCCCACTCTGTGGCTCGGACAGGTAAACGGGTGGATGGAGCGGATCGAGTCGGTTGGGACGTGCCTTCAGCGCTCGACTGTACCACCCGAAGGAGGGCGATGAAGTGCCCTTCGCCTCGGCCCCGATGCGGCCACATGCGGCGCGTGTGGAGCAGACGTGGATTGTCCCCGGCCCAGTCGGGACGCCCGGTTTCCCAGCCTGGCCACTCGGGAAGCTCGACCACCTCTACGGGTAGGTGTTCCAGTGCCCATGCGACAACCTGCTCGTTTTCTAGTGGATTGAAGGTGCATGTGGAATACACGATTCGGCCGCCTGCCCGCACCATCTTGACCGCTTCTGTAAGGATGTCGCACTGTCTAGCCGCGCACACCTCTGGCGCGGTGGGCGTCCATTCAGCGACCGCGCCAGGGTCTTTGCGGAACATGCCTTCACCAGAACAAGGGGCGTCCACGAGCACGGCGTCAAACTGTCCTGGGAATGCATCCGCGAGGTTTTGCGGGGTTTCGTTGGTAACGACGGCCGGCACGCCCAACCGTTCGAGATTTTGTGCCAGCACCAGCACGCGAGACGGGTGGATTTCATTGGCCACGAGGAGGCCTTCCCCGCGCATGAGTTTTCCAATGCCCGTCGTCTTGCCGCCGGGCGCCGCGCATAAGTCCAAAATCGACTCACCGGGTTTGGGCGACAGGGCGGCGACAGCCGCCATGGCGGAGGGCTCTTGCATGTAGAATGCACCGCACTCATGATAGATGCTTTTGCCGAGTTGACTATCTTCAGCAATGTAATACGCATTTGGAAACCAGGGCACAGGTTCCCGCAGGGACTCGGCGACCGTTGTAGGTGCGGGTACGGACGACGCGACAGCAAACAGGCTGTTGGCGACATTGTGCATGTTGGCTCCAACGTGAAGGCGGTGCAATCGCACCGCTCGATGCGCGGGGCCGTCCAATGCATCTCGTAATTGAGGCCACTCGTCGCCCAGCCACTGTTGCATGTGCGTTTGAAATTCAATCGGCAGTTCCAATGTCAATCCAGCCTTTCCTTCCGAACGTGGCGGATGGTTTGCCATCCGCCGAGCTATCGGAAACATCATACCACGGCGTGGGCCAATTCCTTGCGTCTCGGTTCTCTCGCGCCTCACTTGGCGCACACCGAACGTCATGCGTTGCGCATAGGCAGGCGGGCAGGTATAGTATTCAAGTGAAACATCATTGGGGAGGGCAAGCCCATGCCGACGCAACCTTCAAAGGAACTGGTCGTCGTACCAAATCCGCACCCGGATAAGGTCTATCAAGTCGAGATGAGTACGTCGGAGTTTACGACACTGTGTCCGATGACGGGTCAGCCGGATTTTGCGACCATCACGATACAATACGAACCAGGTCCACATCTGGTGGAACTGAAGTCGCTGAAGCTGTACCTCTGGAGCTTTCGCAACGAGGGACATTTCCATGAGGATGTGACAAACATCATCCTGAACGACTTTGTCGAGGCGGCCAAGCCCCGCTACGCCAAGGTTATCAGCGACTTCACGATTCGCGGCGGCATTCATACCAAAGTGACCGTCGAATATCGAGATCCGAACTACTCTGCATAAGGAATCTTGCCACAAAGGGGAGGACACCGTCCTCCCCTTTGTTGTTCGAGGTGCCATGCGGTTCAGCCCCGCATTGGCTTTGACGGGCCTGAACGAGTACAATCTAGGTGGAAATTGCAAAGGAATGAGTATACGATTTGCATCCTCATCTTACAACGAGGCTTTCGGCGTGGACGCGGCAACGCGTTCTCGAGAGGCGGTTGAGATATATGACTGTGCAGCGCCAACAACGGTGCGCTGAAAACATTCGGAATCGCAGCGGCAAGTGGTGGCGTCGAGCGTCACTGGCTCTGTTCGTTGCTATGGTGCCGTGGAGTCTACTAGGAAGCCCGCTCGTGTCCGCCCAACCGAGCATTCATATGTCGTCTGTAGTCGGATTCAACGGTTTTTATTCAAAAAACCAGTGGGTTCCCGTGACCATGACGATTGTCAACAACGGGCCTGCCACCAATGCCGAACTCGACTCGTACGTCGACTTTGGCGTCGGGGACAGAATGGCGCAAGGTACCCTGCGTTGGCAAGTGCGACTTCCGGCGTATCAGACCGTGACCAAACAAATCGCGGTACCGGGGCCCATGGTGGACAGAGAGACCGTGGAGTGCGTCGTGAACGGACAACCTGTGGCGAGCTCAAAGTTGAGCGGGACGGCGCTGGGTTCCGTGTCGCTGGTTGGCGTGCTGTCCAAGGACGCGCAACTCGCGCGCGTCTTGACGGGATTGACGGACGGCGAGGGCGGGAATCCCGTCTTGCCCGTCACTTTGTTTCCAGCCAACCTTCCAGATGCAGCGAATTTGTTATCGGGATTGACGGCCATCACACTGAAGCCGGATACGATAACAGACACCCTGACCCCCCAGCAGCGCAACGCACTGCTGACCTGGGTGAAGTTGGGTGGCATGTTGATTGTCACAGGCGCCGACACGGTACCTGGCTGGACCAACTACCTGCCCATCCTGCCCGGCCCTGAAAAAGTGGTCAAGGGCGACAAGCTGGCATCGTTTCTGTCTGGCTCAGTGACGCCGCCACAGGATTTTGAGATGTACGGGAAAGGCGTTCTGTCGAGTGCCACGGTCTGGGCAGGGACTTCGGACGAGCCGTATATTGCTGCCCTCAAATTGGGGCGCGGCACCATTGTACAAACGTCGTTCAACCCAACCCAGCCGTCGCTGGTATCGTGGTCCAGCAATGCGGCGCTCTGGACGAAGTTACTCCAGCAAGGAAATCCGCAGGGCGCGAGCGCGATACCGGATCTGTTGTCTTCCAGCGGAGCCTTGCAATTGGTCTCCGCCAGTGACGCATTGTCGCCACTCAAAATTCCATCGTTGTCATTTTGGGCCTCCGTGTTTTTGGTCTATGCAGTGTGTGCAGGTCCTGTTTTGTTCCTTGTCTTGCGCAAATGGAAGTCTGAGCCGTTGGCTTGGTTCATCCTGCCATCCATCAGTGTGGTGACCACCATTGGGATTTACCTGTTCGGTGCCAACCAGCGTCCACCCGGCATGCTCACCGAAGGCGTCGGGGTACTCGACCTGGTAGGCGACGGGACAGCAGAGTCGTACGGAATTCGGGGCTTTATGTCGCCTGCTGTCACGTCCGGGTTTGCCACGACGGAACAGCCCATGCTTGCGCTTCCTTTGGAGCAACACAACGTCCGAGAGTTGGGTTATGCGTCGACGTGGTTCCGAAATAACACAACGGTCGCGTTTGACAACGTCGGGCGGTGGGGCGTGCGCTACATCTACACCGCAGGCGCTGTACAGCACCAGGGTGAGCTGGATGCTGAACTGTGGGCGGATCACAATACACTCATCGGTCGCATTACCAACCATACGAAATATCCGTTACACGACCTCGCTGTATTCTGGGGAGGACGCATGCTCGCGGTGGGGGATCTGAAGCCTGGTGAATCCACCGTGCTGAATCGCCAAACCAGCGTACAAGTCGTCGCCACGAATGGAAACCTCTCGTCGTATAGTTCGTACAATCGGGACATTGTCCATGGTATCGGACGGCCGCTCGGGACGTTGGCCGCCAACGAGCATCTGTTTGAGCCCTACTCAGGTTCTTCTGACACGATGGTGAACACGGCCATGCTGATTGCCACCACGCCGAGCGCTACGCCCGGCCTGCCTGACGTCGTGACCGGACAAGCTGTTGCACAGTCGCAAGCCGTTGTGTTGGTGCGGCAGTTCACGCCAGTTTCCATCTACCCCAACACCGAGGTGACGGCAGAGTGATCTATACGCAGAACCTATGCAAACGGTACGGGAAATTCACAGCGGTGGATCACCTCAATCTGCACGTCCGGCGTGGCACCGTGTTTGGGATTGTCGGCGAAAACGGCGCTGGCAAGACGACGACGTTGTCGATGTTGGCAACGCTTACGTCACCGACGTCGGGTCGTGCGTATATCAACGGATTTGAGGTGAGTAAGAACCCTCAGGACGTGCGCCGATGCATCGGGTACATGCCCGATTCGTTCGGCGTATACGATGACATCACGGCCGAGGAATATCTGCAATTTTACGCAGACTGTTATCGAGTGCCGAAGGCGTTAGCCGCACAACGTGCCAAAGAGTATCTCTCGTGGGTTGGCCTGGAGGACAAGCGCGAGACCTACGTCAATGCATTGTCGCGCGGCATGCAGCAGCGGTTGGAGATTGCGCGATGCTTAATTCATGATCCACCTGTGCTCATTCTGGACGAGCCCGCCTCGGGTTTGGACCCGCGGTCGCGCATAGAGATGCGCGGCGTCCTAAACCGCCTGCGGACATTGGGAAAGACCATCGTCATCAGTTCTCACATTCTGCAGGAATTGTGTGAGGTGTCGGATGAAATTGGCATTATGCGCGAAGGGCAGCTCGCGGCTGTCGCGGCGGTCAGTGTCATGCTGAATCACTCGACCGCCTATCGAACGCTTCACATCGTGGCGGATGCAAAGCCTGTAGTCTGGGAGAAGGCCGTTCGTCCCCTGGAACACGTTGTGGATCTACGCTTCAAGCCCGATGGCGTCGAAGTGGTGTTCGCGGGGACGCTCCAGCAGCAGGCGGAACTGTTGCAATATTTACTGGACCACGGTGTGACTGTGTATCAGTTTCGTGAACGGCCAACGGATATTGAAGAGCTGTTTCTGCGGCTGACGGAAGGGACGGTGGATCAGTCGTGATACACAATCCTTTGTTGCTGAAGGAATTTAGACAGCGGATGCGCACCGTGCGCGCACCCATCGTGGTGACCGGATACTTTGTGGGGATGGCGCTGATCACCTTTTTCCTCCTGTACGAAAACGTCCAAGGGCAACTCTCGTTGTTTTTGCCAGCTCGAAGTGAACAGGTGTTTGTCACATTGAGCCTGCTGCAAACCATTGTAGCGGCGTTTCTCACGCCGGCGTTCGCCGCCGGATCCATCAGTGGCGAGCGCGAGCGCCGCACGCTGGCCGTCCTGCTGACAACACCGCTGCCGCCCGGGGGCATTCTGTTGGGCAAGGTGCTCTCTTCATCCGCACTGCTCACGCTACTGCTGGTGGTCACACTACCTTTGTACAGTCTGGTCTTCCTCTTTGGCGGCGCCGTTCCACAGGAAGTCATCGCGGTGTTTGCGTTTCAATTATTCACCGTTGTGCTGATTGCGGCCATCAGCGTCATGTGGTCGACCATCTCGCTGAGATCCGGTTGGAGCACTGTACTCTCGTACGCAACGGTGACCTGGATGGTGTTCGTGACAGGCGCACTCGGATACGGGTTACACATGATTGCACAGCGGTTCCCCATGGAGTACTTCGTGTCCGAGTGGGGGGACGTGCTATTAAACCTGAATCCTTTGTGGATTCTCGCGTGCATTGAAGATCCCGGGTTGGGTAGGCCCTTGGGTTGGTTGTGGTTTGTGGGTGTGTATGTGGGATTTTGTCTCCTGCTCACAATTCCCAGTGTGTGGCGGCTGAGACCGCAGGCGTTTCGGTTTGTTCCCGGTGCTTTGCGTGCAGAGGAAAAAGATTATCAATAGTGTCCAAAGGGGGGTGTCCGGTGTCTGGAAACACAGCTGTGGTTGGATTTTCCGTCGCTTTGCTTGCGCTGATTATCATTTGGCTTTGGCTGAACGTGATGTTGATTCGGCGGATGCGCACGAAGAAAGCCCAAGCAACACCGGTTACCGATTTGGCAGCAGACACCAGAGAGGTGTCGACATCTGAACCGCGCGGACGCGTGTCGGGGACAGTGACGGACATCGCTCCCGGCCCAGACGAAGCGGATGCGGTGGTTGGACAAGCACTGCAGGACGCGCGGTCGCCGCGTGCTGAGATGGTTCCAGGCAACGCACCGGACACCGTTTCGGATGCGGATGACACGTTTCACAGTCCGGAAGTCTCAATACAGGAGACGCCTGAAGGACGTTCTGTGTTCAACTCGAAACAGGTGCCGTTTTATGTAAGAAACACGCCCGATTCCCCGTTTCTGTCCGGTGCGTGGATGACGGCTTTACAGAAACTGAGTCAGGATTCAAACATTCTTGGCTGGATTGCGTTTCATGGGAACACGGTCGGCGCTTCAGACCATCGCTACGACGACGCGTTGACAGAGGTCCTCAAGTCGTACCGGTCGATGTTGGAACGCTTGCGGCAGGAGGTCGGTTTGACGCAGGTGCTAGAGACGTCCATCGTCGGAGTGGAAGGAAAAATTTGGATGTTGTCGGCGCGGGATGATGTCTGGCTCTCTCTTTTCCTCGACCATACCGTGAACGCGCAAGAGGTTGTCAAAGAACTGCTCCCACCGGAATTGTCCGCAACCACTCGGTGATCCCATCCTGTTCCGCGCGCCCAAGTTGGGTGCGCGTTTTGCATATCTGGACAGACTCCCGCGTAAGTGTGAAAGGAGGAGTATTGTCCACCTGTGGGAGGGACGAGTGTGAGAGTCGCTGCATCCATGGTACTGTCACTGGCCATGATTTTGTTTGGCGCCGAGTTGTTTACCAACGCTGTCGAATGGCTGGGGCGCAAGTTACATCTCGGTGAAGGTGCGGTGGGAAGCGTACTGGCTGCACTGGGTACCGCTCTCCCGGAGACGGCTGTACCCATCACCGCGATTGCCTTTGGCCACGGTGCGAAAGCTGCAGAGGATGTTGGTATCGGTGGCATTCTCGGCGCGCCATTTCTGCTGGTGACCCTTGGTTCTGCGATTGTTGCGTGTTCCCTCTGGATGTTCAGAAAAGGCGGACCCACTGGATACATGGTAAAATTGCGCCTGAGTGCGTACCGTCGGGATATGTCGTTTTTCCTCATTGCGTACGCTTTGGCCATCGCGGTTGGGTGTTTTCCCGAGGAAGACTTGCACCAGTTCACCTCCTGGGTATTGGTGGGACTGTACCTCGTATTCATTGTTTTGACCTTCCGAGATAAAAGTCAGAGCGCGATGCCCGGAGAACTGCACGTGCTATATCTACAGTGGAACCAACCTGGAGAGCCCCGAATGGGCGCGGTCCAATTGCAACTGGTCTGTGCACTCGGTCTCATTGTTGGAGGGGCTCACCTACTCACTGGTGCGGTGGAACAGGTTGCGCTGTGGTGGAACATTCCGCCATTTGTGTTGTCGGCCATTTTGATTCCCCTCGCGACAGAACTGCCGGAGACGCTGAACAGTGTGGTCTGGATTCGACAGGGGAAAGACGCCCTTGCCATCCGCAATATTACTGGTGCGATGGTGTTTCAAAGCACGCTGGTTCCAGCATTGGGCATTGCACTCACGAAGTGGGACCTCCACGCAGAAGCTTTGCTGACGGGAGGACTGACACTGGCGGCTGGGGCGATGTTGTTCGGCGTGTTCCAACTGAGGGGACAGATTGTTCCAGGCATCCTGATGGCTGTTTCGATGTTGTACTGGGTGTTGCCGCTGCAAACGGTGGCCACCCGTTATCATTTGTTGCACCTCTATTGGATGGGATATGCCATCCTCGGTCTGTTGTTTTTTTGGTTCCTGAGACGGGGACTGCACACGAACAACGCGTGACCATCGGAAGGTGGGCGGTGTTCCATTGCAGGCAAAAATGGGTATGCTACAATAGGAAGTGCGGTGACCATTTATACATAGCGAGGAGGATATAACACATGGCGAAAGAGGTAACGGATGCGACGTTTTCCGAATTCCTTTCATCCGATAAACCGGTACTCATTGATTTCTGGGCGACGTGGTGCGGACCTTGTAAGATGATGGCACCCGTGATTGAAGAAGTATCGGAAGAATACGCAGACAAACTGAAGGTCGGTAAGCTGGATGTTGACCAGAATCCGGAAACCGCTCAAAAGTACGGAATCATGAGCATCCCAACGCTTCTCGTCTTCAAGAACGGCCAAGTTGTGAAGCAACTCATCGGGTATCGTTCCAAGAACGACCTGGTCAGCCAATTGGCGGACGTTCTGCAATGACAGACTGCGTTGATGACACAAAGTGCCGGGCATCCTTGCCCGGCACTTTGTTTTACCGTGATGTACGCATCGCGTGAAAGCTGTCGCGCACGGCACGCAGCGTGACTTCTACATCTTCCTCCGTATGCGCCGCGGATACGAACCACGCTTCGTATTTTGATGGCGCGATAAAGACACCCCGCTTCAGCAGTTCGTGGAACCAGCGACCAAATCGTTCGCCGTCCGTCGCTTGTGCATCATCGTAATTGCGCACACGCTGACTGCCGAAATAGACTGTGAATGCACCACCGACGCGGTTGATAGTGATGGTTTCCCCGAACTCTTCTGCCGCTTGCAGGATCCCCTGCTCCAGGAGGGCGCCCAAGCGTGCCATCTCGTCGTAAACCCCCGGTTGCTTGAGTACGTCGAGGCAAGCGATGCCCGCGCGCATGGAGGCGGGATTGCCCGCCATGGTGCCAGCTTGGTAGACCGGGCCGAGCGGAGCCACAGACTCCATGATGTCCTTCCGCCCACCGTACGCGCCAATAGGAAGTCCACCGCCAATGATTTTACCAAGCGCGTACAAGTCTGGATGCACTCCGTACAGTTGCGCCGCGCTGCCGTAGTGGAATCGGAATGCTGTGATGACTTCGTCAAAAATCACCAATGCACCGGCTTCGTGCGCGAGATCAATGACATTTCGAAGGTAGTCGTCTGAATCAGGTGCGACGATGCCAAAGTTCCCCACAATGGGCTCGACGAGGACTGCGGCAACATCGTCGCCGTGAACAGCCAACGCTTCCTGAAGTGCGGGGATGTCGTTGAACGGAACCGTGATGACTTCCGCCGCGATGGCTTGTGTGATCCCTGCACTGTCCGGAATGCCGATGGAGGACGGACCCGAGCCGGCTGCGACGAGCATCGGATCTGAGTGGCCGTGGTAACAACCCGCGAACTTGATCAGCTTGTTTCGTCCTGTGACGCCACGAGCCACGCGAATGGTGGTCATGACCGCTTCTGTTCCGGAGTTGACAAACCGAATCCGCTCCAAATCTGGGATGGCGGCTCTCAGCATGTCAGCAAACTGGACCTCCCAAACGGTCGGTGTTCCATAGAGAATTCCGTCCTCGGTTGCCTGCCGCAGCGCACTCATGACGTGAGGATGTGCGTGTCCGAGGACCAGGGGACCGTACGCACCGAGGTAATCGACGTACTCGTTCCCGTCCACGTCAATAAATCTTGATCCCCGACCTTTCGCCATCACAATCGGCGTACCGCCGCCCACCGATTTAAAAGAGCGAGAGGGACTGTTGACACCGCCCAATATCACTTCCTGTGCACGCTTGTACCAAAGGTGTGACTGTGCCCAGTTCACCGAATCAACCTCCTCACCAGTGTCCGCAGAACATGTTACCACAACCTTGTCTCGGCGTATGCCTCTGTCACGAGGTCGCCACACTAGGGGAAGCCAAGACCGACGTGTCGGTCCAACGAATGGGAGGGCAGGGCGATGCACCTTCGCGAATTGGATGGGTACACGCTTCAGGTGCTGCCTGGAGCGTTGAATCGCGGAATGATGAATGGAGAACGCCGCTTGCTCGAGATCAGCGAGCAGGACAGGAATTCGCTCGGCGAGTACGAGCGTGGACGTCAGTCCATCGTGTGGATGATTGCGCAATTGCGCCGGAATTGACATGTGGATGTCGGCTCAGTATACTCCAAGTTATATATTTTCCATATTGGATTCGATGATGAGGAAGAGTACCGCCGCACTCGGCGCCCAGAGAGACCTGCCACTGGCTGGAAGCAGGTTCGCTGATCGGAGTTGGGAAAGACACCTCGAAGAACTTGCGCAACCGAAACGTTCGTTTCCAAAGCGCACAGCGTCACGCGCACGTTACGCGCCAAAGTGGAACGACGGGTGAGTCCGTCGTTCAAACAGGGTGGCACCGCGGAACCACGCCCTTTCGTCCCTGTCGAGTAGCGACAGTGGAGAAAGGGCGTTTTTTTCTACGTGTCACCACGGCTGTGCGAGGTGCTGTGCGCTGTCAAATACCTAGGTGCAATGGTAAAGGAGGTCATCCCTGTGCTCACTCAAAGGCCACGCGGGACGGCAGACTTACTGCCCGGAGAAGTGGAGCAGTGGAAGCGTCTCGAGGATATCTTTCGGGCGGTCTCCCGGACGTACCACTACCAGGAAATTCGGACGCCCGTGTTCGAACACACGGAGTTATTCGCCCGCGGCGTCGGTGAAACGACAGACATCGTGGAGAAAGAGATGTACACGTTCGAAGACCGCGGCAACCGCAGCTTAACCCTTCGGCCGGAAGGGACAGCTGGCGTGGTGAGAGCGTACGTGGAAAACAAACTGTACGGACTGCCGGATCTGGCGAAGCTGTACTACGTGGGACCGATGTTCCGCTACGAAAAGCCACAAAAGGGCCGGTGGCGTCAGTTTCACCAGTACGGCGTGGAAGTCCTCGGATCCGAGGCGCCGGAAGTCGACGTGGAAGTGATTGCGTTTGGTGCCGAATTCCTCACGAAGCTCGGACTCAAGGACGTGCAGGCGGAGGTCAATAGTGTGGGCTGCAGCGAGTGTCGCCCACGGCACCGGGAAGCTATGGTGGAAAAACTGCGGCCGGTGGCCGATAGGCTGTGCAAGGATTGCCAAAGCCGATTGGACCGCAACCCGCTGCGCATCTTCGACTGTAAAAACGAGTCTTGTCAGGCCATTTTGCGTGAAGTGGAAGCACCGACGGTGTTGCAGTGTCTGTGCGATGCGTGCCAGAGCCACTTTTCTGCGGTTACCGAACTCCTGCAGGAGGTCGGCGTTCGATTCGTCATCAACGACCGACTGGTGCGGGGCTTGGACTATTACACGCGCACAGCGTGGGAGTTCACGGTGCCGGGGTACAGCACAGTCGCTGGCGGTGGACGGTATAACGGTCTGGTCGCTCAAATCGGGGGGCCAGAGACGCCTGGCGTTGGCTTTGCAGGCGGCATCGAGCGCGCCCTCCTCGTGCTGCAGGAACAGGGGGCTGCCGTGACCGAGCGAAGTCCATTGACTGCCTACGTGGCGGTAGCCGATGCGCAAGCGTCGCAAACGGCGACGAAGTTGTTGCAGGAATTGCGTTGTGCAGGCATATCTGCAGACAGAGACTACCAAGGCAAGGGCCTGAAGGCACAGTTGAAAGCAGCCGACCGAGTACAAGCGAAGTACGTGCTGATACTCGGTGAGGAAGAGCTGAAGAGCGGCACCGTGTCAGTCAAGGATTTGGCGACCGGGGAACAGGTCACTGTTGCCCGCAATGAGATTGTTTCATATCTGAGCGATTTGCAAAATTCCTCTGGAGTGGTTGAGCACGACCAGATGTAGTGCTTTCCTAATGCCGAAAACATCGTATACTGTGCTGCACCAGTTGTTCGTCGTGATTTTGAAAATTGCCGATCTGACAGAAAGGGTGTGATGCAGCGTGACGCAGCAGTATCGTACGCATGCCGTGGCAGAAACCGCACACGTCGAAGAAAACACCACCGTTACGTTGTCCGGTTGGGTACAGCGACGGCGCGACCTCGGTTCGCTGATGTTTGTGGATCTCCGAGATAGGAGCGGTATTGTGCAGTTGGTGTTTGACCCCGAACGCGGAACGCCGGACGACGTCATGCAACGGGCGGATCAGTTGCGCAACGAGTACGTGATTACGGTCGGAGGACAGGTGGTCCGGCGCGACCCAGGTGCTGTCAATCCGAAGATTGCCACGGGCCACATTGAAGTGGTGGTTTCGACACTGACTATCCTGAACGCAGCGAAGACGCCGCCGTTCTACATCCAGGACAACATCGACGTGGATGAGTCACTGCGTCTGAAGTACCGCTATCTGGACCTGCGGCGGCCAGTCATGCAGAACATGTTGATGGTCCGCCACAAGGCAGTCAAGGTATTTCGCGATTTTCTGGACAAGCACGGATTCATCGAAGTGGAGACGCCGATGCTGACGCGCAGCACGCCGGAAGGCGCACGGGACTACCTCGTGCCGAGTCGTGTACACCCAGGCGAATTCTACGCTTTACCGCAGTCGCCTCAGTTGTTCAAGCAGCTGCTGATGGTCTCTGGTCTCGAGCGGTACTTCCAATTCGCGCGGTGTTTCCGTGACGAGGACTTGCGTGCAGACAGACAACCGGAATTCACACAGCTAGACATTGAGCAGTCGTTCATCCCGCTCGACGAGTTCCAGGCCATGATGGAAGAGATGATGCAGACGGCGTTCCGCGAAGTGCTGGGCGTAGAAATCCCCGCTCCTTTTCAGCGAATGCCATACCGAGAGGCCATGGAGACCTACGGATCTGACAAACCGGACCTGCGCTTTGGCTTGCCGCTTGTGGACATCAGTGAGTATGTCAGGGACGCAGACTTCCGCGTATTCCGTGAGGTGCTGGATAACGGCGGTGTGGTGAAAGCCATTTCCGCTCCAGGGTGTGCAAAGTACTCGCGCAAACAGACGGACGAACTCGTCAAATTTGTCCAGGCGTACGGACTCAAGGGTCTGGCCACCATTGCGGTGCAGGGTGAAGAACTGAAGTCCTCCATCGCAAAGTTCTTCTCGGAAGATCAGCTGCGCGCGGTCGTGGCAGCAGTCGGAGCAGCGGACGGAGACTTGGTGCTCATTGCTGCGGCGGATAGGCCCACGGTGAACCAGGCGCTGGGCGCACTGCGGCAACATTTGGCGCGGACATTGAACCTGATTCCGGAAGGTCAGTTCAAGTTTGTGTGGATCACGGACTTCCCGCTGCTCTCCTACGACGAAGAACAGGGGCGCTATGTCGCGGAACACCATCCGTTTACCATGCCAAACTTGGAAGATCTTCCGTTATTGGACACAGATCCGGGCGCGGTGCGAGCGCAGGCTTACGACTTGGTGCTCAACGGCTTTGAGCTGGGTGGCGGCAGTATGCGCATCTACCAGCGCGAGATTCAGGAAAAAATGTTCTCGGTGCTTGGCTTCACCAAGGAGCAAGCGTATCAGCAATTCGGCTTCCTGCTTGACGCGTTTGAGTATGGAACGCCGCCGCACGGCGGCATTGCCTTCGGTATTGACCGTTTGATTATGATTATGGGAAATGCCAAGTCACTGCGCGACTGCATTGCGTTTCCGAAAACATCGAGTGGCACCGACTTGTTGACCGACGCGCCGTCCACCGTCACGGAGGCGCAGTTGGAGACGCTGCACCTCGAACTCCGGACCTCCGCGTCTCATGCGCCCGTCGGTTCGAACTGATGGTGCAATGCTTTTGTGGCACCCGGTTTCACTTGCATGAGAAACGGTCGCGGTGGTAACATAAGACCACGAGTTTCAACGACAGTTTCAACGACGCGTTGACGCGTTCCCTGCGCTGTTGGTGTAAACCTAAGGTGTTTTGAGCCAACACCCGACCATAGGGAGCCCGGCGTCTTGACTGTGAGCACATGCCTCAACGACACTTCTGTTTGCGAAGTGTTCGTACGTGGACTTGCGAGCAGGGCAAGCAGGGCACCCACCTGCTGAGAGCAGGCTTCAAAACGGTGGGTTTCACGGCAGCCGCGGGGCAATCGTATACTTACTCAGTGACCTCCCTCTCGGAGGTCACTTTATTTGTGCAGCGAGCCCACTAAAGATATGCCGAACGGTGGATATCGGCATGTTGCAAATCGCTGGTATAATAAAGTCGACTGCAATACTGGGAAATGAGGAACCGACATGCGAGACATCATGGACTTACACAGCAACACCGTGACAAAACCGGCACCCAAGACACGGTGGGCAGGGGCCGAGGCAGCAGTCGGAGACGACGGTCATTGCGAATTCCGTAGGTGGAGGCGTATTCAACGTGGACTTGTTTGACTTTGCAGGTGAGGCTGAGCAATCGGCAACGGCGCCGCTGGCGCATCGCATGCGTCCGCAGACACTGGACGACATCGTCGGGCAAACGTCAGTGGTTGGGCCGGGGAGCCCGCTTCGCAAGGCGATTGAACGCGACCTCTTGATGTCGGTCATTCTGTACGGCCCGCCGGGGACGGGGAAGACCAGTTTGGCCCAGGTTATCGCCCACGCCACGAAGGCGCGATTCGAGACCTTGAACGCGGTGACAGCCGGCGTCGCTGACATTCGCCAAGTGGTGCAGCGAGCGACCGATGAGCGGTCCCTGTACCGCAGAAAAACGGTAGTTTTCATCGACGAGATTCACCGCTTCAACAAAGCCCAGCAAGATGCTCTGCTGCCTTACGTGGAGCAAGGGACCATTGTGCTGATTGGGGCGACCACGGAAAATCCATACTTTCAAGTCAACCCGGCACTTGTATCGAGATCTCACGTATACCGTCTCGATCCGCTCTCCGACGAAGATATTCGCACCTTGCTGGAGCGCGCGCTGCGGGACGAAGCGAACGGTCTCGGCCGCCACCAGGCCGAAGTCTCAGAGGAGGCTTTGGATGCACTCGTCAAGTACAGTGGCGGTGATGCACGACGTGCCTTGAATGCACTGGAAATGGCTGTGCTCACTGCGCCTGTGCAGTCGGATGGCCGAGTGACCGTCGACCTCGAACATGTGCGCGAATCTGTGCAAGGTCGGCAAGTTCTCTACGACACCCGGGGAGATGAGCACTATGACACCATCTCCGCGTTTATCAAGTCGGTGCGGGGCTCCGACCCGGATGCGGCCATCCTGTGGCTTGCCAAGATGCTGGCAGCTGGCGAAGACCCGAGGTTCATCGCGCGCCGCCTGGTGATTCTCGCAGCAGAAGACGTCGGCAACGCGGATCCGCAAGGCTTGCAAATGGCCACGGCAGCATTACATGCGGTGCAGGCGATTGGCATGCCGGAGGCGAGAATTGTCCTGAGTCAGGTGACGACCTATCTGGCGTGCGCGCCGAAGTCGAACGCGGCGTACGTCGCCATCAACAAAGCCTTGGCGGATGTAGAATCTGGGATTCGGTTGCAGGTACCACCTCATTTGAGAGGGTCGGGCTATTCTGGCGCGAAGGAGCTAGGCAGTGGTGTCGGATACATTTATCCACACGACCACCCAGAGGAAGCCAAGGCACAAAGTTACTGGCCATTAGGTACGGAGCCGAGAGTGTACTACGTACCGACAGCGTTCGAAAAGGTTCAGCGCCCATCTTGGAGACCGGTATCGGGCGCGATGGTGGGCGATGGGGAGATTGATACTGAAGGGAAGTTGAATCTGTGAAAATATCCACCAAAGGACGTTACGGATTGATGTTGTTGGTCGATTTGGCGATGAATCAGGCGGGGGCGCCGGTGTCGCTCAAATCGATTGCGGATAGGCAAGGGTTGTCGGAACACTACCTGGAGCAGCTGATTGCGCCGCTGCGCAACGCTGGCATTGTGCGAAGTATCCGGGGCGCCTACGGAGGTTACGTGCTTGCGAAGCCGACCACGGAGATACGCGTATCGGATATCATTCTCACCTTGGAAGGGCCGATTTCGATTGTGGACGAGGACGTCCACGATGGATTGGAAGAACTGTGGGAGCGCTTGCGACAGGCCATCGTTTCAGTACTCGAATCGCTGACCCTGCAAGATCTGGTGGATATGAAACACCAAGGCGGCGAAACGTTTATGTATTACATTTGAGGCGCTTCACCGAGCGCTGACGTCACATCGGAAGAAGGAAAGGGACTATGATTTACCTCGACAACGCAGCGACGACGCAAGTGCATCCAGATGTATTCGAGGCAATGCAGCCATACCTGGCACTTCAGTACGGAAACCCGTCGAGCATTCACGCGTTCGGCAGAGCGGCCAAGGCAGCGCTGGATAAGGCGCGCGCGCAATTGGCGTCGTTCGTTGGGGCATATCCGCAGGAGCTGACGTTCACCAGCGGCGGCACTGAGGCCATTCACGCTGCTCTGTTTGGGTCGTTTCTCGCGTCTGGCGGCCGAAAGCACTTGGTCACGACGGCGCTGGAACACCATGCCGTGTTGCACACATGTGACTTCCTCCGGACGTTGGGATGCGAAGTCACCATCGTCGAGCCGGCCGCAGATGGACGGATCCGCGTGGAAGATGTAGTGGAGCGGGTGCGGCCCGATACGTTCCTGGTCTCAGTCATGGCGGTCAATAACGAAACGGGTGCGGTCCTGCCTGTGACGGACATCGCCCGCGCCGTGAAGGAAAAGGTACCAACGGTGCAAGTTCACTCGGATATGGTTCAGGCGTTAGGTACGCTACGGCTGGACTTACACGAGTCCGCCGTGGATTTCGCGAGCTTCTCTGGCCACAAAGTGTACGGTCCGAAGGGGGTTGGCGCCCTGTATATACGCAAGGGCTCCAACTGGAAGGCGGTGTTGCACGGCGGGGCACAGGAAAGAGAGCGCCGCGCGGGAACCGAAAACGTGGCAGGGATTGTGGGATTTGGAGCTGCTGTACATCGGTTGCACGAGCATTGGGACGCGCATATTCGACACATCATCGGTCTTCGCGACGCGTTTTGGCGTGCGCTTCAGGGGCTGCCAGGTGTCACTCGAAATAGCCCACAGGATGCGGTGCCGAGTATTCTGAATGTCTGGTTCGAAGGCGTGCGCAGTGACACCTTGTTGATGCGGCTGGACATGGCGGGTGTCGCTGCTTCGGCGGGATCGGCCTGTACAGCAGGATCCTTGGAGCCCAGTCACGTCCTCCAGGCTTGCGGGTATCCGGACGAGCGCGTCCGTCAATCCATTCGATTCAGTTTCTCCGAGTTCAATTCGGAAGAAGAAGTGACGCGCGGTGCAGAAATCACGAGGGACATTGTACAGGAGCTGAGGCGCTGACGTGTGGGCTGTCGCAACGCACAAGCGTAACAAATTTATCACAATCGGGCCAAGGGGAATGATTGGAGAATTTGTCGAATTTCCATTTGCTTCATTGCCAGGACACGCATCGTGCGTTACCATGACAGAGGCGACACGATTCGTCTTCGGTCGTCTCCTGAACTAATGCTTTAGCAAGATAATATTTCGAGCACGGTGGCAGTTCTCCCTTGCTTGCGTTTTGGCCGTCTGGTGGTTTATGGAGAACCGACTGTGGACAGGCTAATACAAGGTGAGCGATTTGCAAAATTCGGCTCGAGTGGTTCAGTGTTAGGATGTCTCTAGCGTCTGGACTTTGATTCGTCCGATTTTGCAAATCGCTGACAGAGTGTCAGACAGAGAACCTTGTTCGAATCGGCCGGTGGGGCCCAACACACAGTCCTTTTCGAACACCACACAAAAGGAGATTTGGCTATGCGTTGTCCGCACTGTAACTGCAGAGATATCGGCAAGATTGGTGCAAACCAGTTCTATTGCTGGAATTGCTTTATGGAGTTTAACGTGTCCGGATCTGACGTTCGCGTGTATGAAGTGGCTGAAGACGGGTCGCTCGTCGCGGTAGATGACGCGATACAGTCGATGCAGCTCGGGACTGGAACATTATAGGCTGAACAGAGCATGGAACTGATGCTCGCTGCAAAAGACGCCGTTTCGGCGTCTTTTTTTGATCCACGCTGATGTACGTCAGCGGATGGAAGGAAGGCCAAACAACCCCACGGCCGCGGCTGCAAATCCGAGCACGGCCGATGCTAGGTAGTACATGATGGCGGTAGAGAACCGGCCCTCGCGCGCTAACATCGTGAACTCGTACGTGAACGTGGAAAACGTGGTGTACGCTCCGCAAAAACCGGCGCCGAGAAACAGCATGGCATGCGGTTCCGCGTGAGGTAACCAGTTTCCCAAACCACGCGTAAACAGCCCAAGTAGAAACGAACCGCTGACGTTGATAAACAGGGTCGCAAATGGGAACGACACGACCAGTCGCTCACCAATCCACTTGGACAGCGCGTAGCGTACCAGCGCTCCAATCACACCACCACTGCCAACCAACACCCACGTCACGGGTCCACATCCTTTCCCGTTGAAACGGTGTGCAGCCTGGACTGACGCATTGCCAAGGTGTACCCGGCACCGGATGCCAGTATGCCGCCAATGTAGGAGGCCACAGCGTACAGTCCAAACCACCCCCACAGCCCGCTCCGCCAGAGTGACCAGAGCTCCACATTGAGCGTGGAGAAGGTGGTAAAGGCACCGATAAATCCTGTTCCAATGCCCGCCCGTACGTGCGGATGAATCGGGAGGCGCTCCACGGTAATGGTGTAAAACCAGGCAAGTCCAAAACTGCCGCACAGATTGATGAGTAACGTGGCGATGGGAAATCCGCGCAGGGTTCCGAGTGCCTCGGTCACGAGGTACCGGGCGCACGCTCCCAGAAATCCGCCGATGGCGACTGCCAGGTATACCACGGCGCAACCCCCTCTCGGCGCATGTTCCAACACATCGCGTCTACCGTGCTTGTCTGCAACAGTATACGGAAGATATCTAGCGGCAAGCAACTCAATGGCCGTGACACCTTGCCACAAGTTGTGGACACAATCCGCATATACTGTCTACAGCTGGACAGAACTGAGAGAACGAGGTGTTCAACGGAGCGTCTGACACACATCCTTTCAAAGGGTTTTGTGGAGCGCTGTTGTTCCCTCCGCAAACCGGTACAGCGACTGGGGGAGAACTGCCGTGGATATTCAAAACAGGTACCTGCGCATCGCGCTATTCGTCCTGGCCATCCTTCTCTGCCTCCACTTGATAGCTGGGTTGCGCCCGTTCTTTCATGACGTTTGGCTGGTCATCAAGGTGTTGTTTATTCCGTTTCTCGCTGCGATGATTGTCAGTTACTTGTTGCAGCCGCTCGTTGAAAAGTTAGCCAGTCGCAAGGTTCCTCGTGGCGCGGCCATTCTCATTATTTACTTTGGATTTGCCTTATTGTTTGTGATTCTTGTTGTAAAAACCATTCCTGCAGCGAGTCGGCAGTTTACACAACTCGCGGAACATCTGCCCGAGCTGATTGCGCGCGTCGATGGGTGGTTGGACGGCCTGGCCGCGCAAAAGCGGTACCTGCCGGATGCGCTTCGCATTGGCGTGGAACGCGGCCTCGCACAAATTCAGAACAACGTGACGCACTACGCCGCCGGTGTGTTTGATATGTTGAGCAGTACGCTAAACGCAGTGTTTGTAGCGTTTGTGGTCCCGTTCTTGGTGTATTACATGTTGAAAGATGGCAAGGCGATGGGACGAGCGGTGGTACATCTGTTTCCCAAGCAATACCGCGATGAAGTGCAAGTCATCTTGGTGGGCATTGACGATACGCTGGGAAGTTACGTTCGCGGACAGATGATGGTGATGACTGCGGTCGGGGTGCTTGGGTTCGCAGGGTACCTGATTATCGGCTTGCCTTACGCGTTGCTCATGGCGATATTCCTTGCGGTGATGGACGTCGTGCCGTATCTCGGACCGTTCCTTGGCGCTGCGCCGGCGCTCATTCTTGCTTTCACCGTTAGCCCTCTTATGGCGCTCAAGGTGCTGATTGTCAACGTGCTCGTGCAACAGTGCGAAGGGAACTTGATTTCGCCTGCGATTATGGGGCGGACACTGCATCTGCACCCGATGGCCATTGTCGCAGCTATCCTCGTCGGCGGAGAAGTCGGTGGGATGCTGGGCCTCATCTGTGCCGTGCCCGTACTGGCTGTGGCGAAAGTGGTGTATACCAACGTTCGTGAATTCCGAAATCGCCAAACCCCTTGACAGTTGGACAAGTTTCCTGAAAACTGACACAATGAGTGTTGATTGGCTCGGTTTGGGAGGGGTGTGGCCCGTGCGGGTGACGCGAAGCTTGGTTGTCGTCTCTGGCGTGGACTGTGTCCTGTTCCTGGCCGCGTGGGTGCTCTACGACGTTCCATCCGCTGCTTTCGCTCACGTTCATCCCCTGGTTGGCGTGGGGTACTGGATTGCGGCGTTCGCGGGCTTCGTTCTCAGTGCATGGTCGTTTTGGGTGGTCACCCGCGGACGCCCGGAGGACTTTCGGCGGTCCGTCGTCTGCATCTTGTTGACGTTTTTGCCTGGTTGCGTGGGTCTCGTCGAATTGTTGTCAAAACTAGGGACACATCCGGTTTGACAAGGTCTGTCGCTTCAAAGTAAACTAATTCACAAATGCGAAAGCGATGCGGGAAACAAGTACGCATGCGGTATCGCCGTCCAGAGAGGACGTCCGTCGGCTGGAAGACGTCTCGGTCAACGTATGCGGAAGCCAGTCCCAAGCGCGTGTAAAGACGCCGGGTTCGCCCGTTACAGCGACAGAGTGACGGTGTGCAAGAACAAGACACCGTAATCAGGGTGGTACCGCGAGACAAACCTCTCGTCCCTGTGGGACGCGGGGTTTTTTATATGTCCTGAAACTGAAAGGCGCATAGGCATAGGGACGCGAAGCGAGGAGGATCATCATGAAACGACGAACAGCCGCTGAAATTCGCAAGATGTACAAGCAGTTTTTCTCGGAACAAGGGCACCTCGTCTTGCCGAGTGCAAGTTTGGTGCCGCATGACGACCCCACGTTGTTGTGGATCAACGCCGGGATGGCTCCGTTAAAACCGTACTTCGACGGTCGCGTGATCCCGGAGCGGCCGCGGATTGTCACTGCCCAGAAATGTATCCGCACCAACGACATCGAGAACGTGGGGCACACCGCCCGCCATCACACGATGTTTGAGATGCTCGGCAATTTTTCGTTTGGCGACTACTTCAAACGGGAAGCCATTCACTGGGCATGGACGTTCCTGACAGAGTGGCTGGAACTGGAGGCGGATCGGCTGTCTGTCACGGTTCATCATTCGGACGACGAAGCCTTCAAGATTTGGCACGAAGAAGTGGGCATCCCGAAGGAGCGCATTGTCCTCGGCGATGAAGATAACTTCTGGGAGATTGGCGAAGGCCCCTGCGGCCCGTGTTCAGAGATCTTCTTTGACCGAGGAGAAGTGTACGGCTGTGGGTCGGCAGACTGTAAACCCGGATGCGACTGCGACCGCTTCTTAGAGATTTGGAACCTTGTGTTCACCCAGTACAACAAAGAGGCGGACGGAAGCTACACGCCGCTTCCGAAGAAGAATATCGATACTGGGATGGGACTGGAACGCATCGCTTCCGTGCTGCAGGATGTTCCGAACAACTTTGAAACGGATCTGTTTATGCCCATCATTCAGGCCACGGCGGACGTCGCTGGCGTCGCTTACGGGGAAGACGAGCAGAGAGATGTGCACTTCAAAATCATCGCGGATCACCTTCGGACGGTTACGTTTGCGATTGGTGACGGCGTTTTGCCGGGCAATGAAGGGCGCAACTACATCATTCGCAGGTTGTTGCGTCGGGCAGTGCGCAGTGGCCGAAAGCTGGGCATCGAACGCCCGTTCTTCTTCCAGCTCGTTCACGTGGTGTCCGACATCATGGGAGACGATTACCCAGAAGTGCGAGAGAAAAAGGACTTCATCGGTCGCGTGGTGCACACAGAGGAAGAGCGGTTCCTAGAAACGCTGGCGGAAGGGGAGTCGCTCTTGCAGGACACGCTCGACCGCTTAAAGCAAGAAGGGAAGACCGTCTTGTCTGGAGAGGACGCCTTCCGGCTGTATGATACATTTGGATTCCCGATTGACTTGACGGAAGAAATGGCGCAGGAACAAGGTGTATCGGTCGACCGGGACGGCTTTATGCAACACCTCGAGGAACAGCGTGAACGCGCACGCGCAGCGCGGCAGGCAGCGGAGGGCATGAACTCCGAACGAGGTGTTCTGGAATCGCTGACGACGCCGAATCAGTTCGTAGGCTACACGCAGTTGGCTACAAACAGTGTGGTCACGGCATTGATTCGCGACAACACCTTGGTAGAGCGATTGGAGGCCGGTCAGGAAGGTGAAGTTCTGCTGGACGTGACACCGTTCTACGCAGAGAGTGGTGGTCAAGTGGCAGACATCGGCATCCTGCAGAGCCAAGAGGGCAGCGCGGAAGTGGTTGACGTGAAGAAGGCGCCGCACGGGCAGCATCTGCACCGCGTCCGGGTCCTGTCGGGCCAGTTGACCACAGGACATCCGGTGAAGGCCGAAGTGAAGGCGGACGTTCGCCGCGATATCGTGAAGAACCACACCGCGACACACCTGCTGCACAAAGCGTTGCGAGAAGTCCTTGGAGAACATGTGACACAGGCTGGATCGCTCGTCGAAGGGCCGCGACTCCGGTTTGACTTCTCCCATTTTGGCGCATTGACGCCCGAGGAACTCGCAGAGGTGGAACGGCGTGTCAACGACGTCATTTGGCGCGATGAGCCCGTGGAGATTCGTGAGATGGATATCGACGCCGCCAAGTCGATGGGTGCCATGGCGTTGTTTGGGGAAAAATACGGAAAGGTTGTGCGGGTGGTCAAAGCTGGCGACTACAGCATCGAGTTGTGCGGTGGCTGTCACGTGGAGCGGACCGGGCTGATAGGGTTGTTCAAAATCACGTCGGAGGCGGGCATTGGCGCCGGTGTCCGACGGATTGAAGCTGTCACGGGGCGCTATGCATATCAATATGTGCGAGCGCAGGAAGAGCTGTTGCAGGATGCTGCACAATTGCTCAAGACTTCGGTGGCCGAGTTCTTGCCTCGACTGGAACGAGTGCTCGAGGAAGGGCGGCAGTTGGAACGCGAGCTGGAATCTGCGAAAGCGAAACTGAATCGTGGCCGCGCTGCGGAACTCGCCAACCAGGTGACCGTCGTCGCCGGTATTCCCGTGGTCTCAGCCATCATTCCTGATGTTGACATGGATGGCCTTCGCCAAACGGTGGACGAACTTCGCGAGAAACTGCAGTCGTACGTCATCGTGCTCGGCAGTGTCGTAGGGGACAAGGTGCAGTTTGTGGCGGCGGTATCTAAAGATCTGCAAGCCAGGAAGTTGCACGCTGGGCAACTGGTCAAGCGCGTAGCCGCAGTGGCCGGTGGCGGCGGTGGTGGAAGACCTGACCTGGCCCAGGCGGGTGGAAAAAACCCAGCGAAAGCGCGCGAAGCAGTGGAGTGCGCGGCACAATTTGTCAAGGAGATCGCAGGAGAATCAGAGGGCTGAGCGAATCATTTACCATGAGGGGTTTCGATGGAGTGTTTACGCCATGGAAACAGAGTACAGTGATTGTTTGCGAAGGGGTGGCCGCTTTGAACATGGACGAAACGATGCGGTTTGAAGCCAAATCTGAGAATGAGGAGGCACGTCGCGCGTTCCAACTCGCCTATCAGGCACTGTCCGAAAAAGGCTACAACCCGGTTTACCAGATTGCTGGGTATCTCATTTCTGGAGATCCAGCGTACATCACCAGCCATCTCGATGCACGCAATACCATTCGCAGGATTGAGCGCGACGAGTTGATTGAGGAACTGGTACGGGCATACGCGGAGAATTTTCAAGATGAGAACGCTCGGGGTTGACTACGGACTTGCGAAGATTGGCCTTGCTATCAGTGATCCGACAGGATTGCTGGCGCAGGGCCTGTCCGTGTTGCGGCGAACGAGCGATGAGCAGGCTGTTGAAGCCATTGTGAACGTCATTCGGGAGTACGACGTCAAACAAGTTGTCGTAGGACTGCCACGACACATGAATGGTTCCATCGGTGAACGCGCAGAGCAGTGCCAGGCGTTTGCCGATTTGATTGAAAAAGCGGCAGGCATTCCGGTCCATATGTATGACGAGCGGTTGACTTCGGTGGCTGCTGAACGCATGCTCATCGGTGCGAACGTACGGAGGGACAAGCGGAAGAAAGTCGTGGACGAGGTAGCGGCAACGTTGATGCTGCAGGGCTACCTCGACCGCCAATCGCACCAACGCGACGTAACGTGAACAGGACGTCGTCCGCCCAGCGCCGACAGCGCGGGGCAGGCGGCTCTTTTGTGCGCAGACCGCGTATTGTACAACGGTGAGGTGAGGAAAACCAACGTGTGGAATTCACAGGAACGTGGCCACCGTCCAGGGAAGTGGCGGCGCGGCGTGAGGAACGCCATTCTGCTTCTGTTGCTGGCGGTCATCCTCCTCGCTGGGGGGGCCACGTATTACACGTATCGCGAATTTGCTCCACCACAGAGCACGGGGCGACTCGTCGACGTCGACATCGCAAAAGGTGAGTCTACGTCGGAGCTTGGTCAGGAATTACAGCGGATTGGTCTCATTCGGAACGCGTGGGTCTTCCGGATGTATGTCAGATTCCGAGACGGGGGAGACAGGTTCCTGGCGGGGCACTACCAAGTCCGTCAAGGTACAGGCATCCCGGAACTGGTCTCCATATTTGCGGATGGTGCCGTCGTGAGCAACGCCGTGTCGGTGACCATCCCGGAGGGCTACACGGTCGTTCAAATTGCGGATAAACTAGCTGCCCTGAACGTATGCAGCAAGAGCGCTTTTCTGAAGGAAGTGCAGTCTGGATCCTTCAATGCGCCTTTTCTTTCCAAATTACCACACAATCCGGCCATCAAGTACCGCCTGGAAGGGTACTTGTTTCCGGATACCTATCAATTTGTCCGCGGGGAGTCCGCACACACCGTGGTGCAAGAAATGCTCAATGACTTTGCGGAACACGTGAACGCCAGTGTGCTGCAGCGCTTGCAGAAGGCCGGATTAACGCTCCCGCAAGCAATCACGGAGGCGTCTTTGGTGGAAAAGGAAGCCAAGGTGAATCGGGAGCGCCCCATCATTGCCAGTGTGATACAGAACCGGTTGCACAAGTCCATGAAGCTGCAGATTGATGCTACGCTGGAGTACATTTTGGGGCACAAGGACGTATTGAGCACGAAAGATACGGAAGTGAACGATCCGTACAACACTTATCGAAATCCCGGCCTTCCACCGGGCCCCATTGCCAATCCAGGGATGGCGTCGATTCTGGCTGTGATTCAACCCGCGCATACTTCGTATTTGTACTACGTCGTGAAGAACGATGGGACAGGCGAACACTACTTCGCCGAGACGTATCCCGAGCAGTTGCACAATGAAGCGTTGAGTCAAAAGAACTTGCACACACATTAGCGGTAGCGCTCGACCTTCGAAGCCAGCTCTACCTCAACAAGCCACCCCTGGGGTGGCTTGTTTTCGTATTGGTGAGTGCACAGCAGGCATTCGCTTGCGGTTGCAGGGCACACTATCCGAAGGAGATGGCTGCGTGGCAAACATCATTCGCCTCCCTGAACAACGATACAGGCTGGCTGTTCGTAGATGATGATCCCCTAACTCTTGCGATGTGGTGAAGAATCGTGCGCAAACGCCGTATCTTTTGGCTCAACCTGTTTTCTCTACTCGCCATGGCCGTACTTTTGGCTCGCGTGTTCCAGCAGACCGTATTGCCGCCCGCATCCATTTCGAAGATGGGGCGTTGGCAAGATACATGGCCCGCGAAGGCGGACCTTGAGCATTTTGATGTACTGCAAGTAGACGACGGCCGCGGCAGAGTCCTCTACCGCAACGGGGCTCCTTGGTCCGGCCAGTGGCAGCGGGTTCAGTGGTCTGGTGTGGGCATGCGGGTACACAGCGAGCAGGTTCCACCCTTGCTGGCGAATCCCCTGGTCGGCGTGGTTGGACTTCCGGACAAGTGGCCAGACGCAGAGCGGGCCGTCGCGGAGCAGGGCCGTTCGGGGCTGGAATATACGTTTGATCAGACACTCCAGTCGCGCAGACCGGGTTTCGTCGCCAGGCTGCGGTCGCCGACGCACAATGTGTACAACCCTCAATGGTTTGGGATTCAGGCGGTACCCGGTGCGGACGTGCGTACTTCTATCGATCCGGCGTGGCAAACCGTAGCACAGCGCGCCCTGCGCAACGCTCACGTCGCGAACGGAGCCGTTGTGGTCCTGGACGTTAAGACGAATGAAGCGCTGGCTATCGCCGGCGTCAAAGCGGAGCGCGTAGATCCGAGGGTGGCGCTGTCTGCCCAGACACCCGGATCCATCTTTAAATTGGTCACTGCTGCTGCCGCTCTCGATGCGTTCCGCTACCGTCCGGACTCGCAATTTTACTGTTCAGGCGGCATCCACATCCCTGGTGTCTCCATGAACTGCTGGACCGCACACGGCGCATTGTCGCTGATTGCTGGGATTGCGCAATCGTGTGATACCGCGTTTGCGGAAGTTGGAATGGCTCTTGGCAGGGCAGGGCTGGAGACGGAAGCGCGCCGACTTTACCTGGACGAGACCCATTTGCAGTCCATCAATGGTCGGCCTGTGCTTGCGGAGGCAGACGCGGGAGCGGTGTTTCGGCATTCCGGCACGGACGACGGGCTGTTGGCCAATACCTCCATCGGCCAAGAAGACGTGCGGATGACGCCGCTGCAGGCAGCCAATGTGGCGCGGACGGTTGCCATCGGTGGTCAAATGAGCAGGGTGCGGGTGGCTTTGGATGCAGAGAAACATGGGAAAGCCATCTTGACGTTCCGGGGGTATGACCATGTTCGCGCGATGTCGCGACATGCTGCGTACTGGATTGGCGTCGGCATGCGGGAGGCCGTTCTGTCGCGGTCTGGCACGGCACACGCGCTGGCGCACCACCCTGTGCACGCGGCCGTCAAAACGGGAACCGCGGAACTGGGTAAGTCTCCACGGGTAAATGGTTGGATTGCTGGGTTTGCACCGTATGAACACCCCGACATTGCGTTTGCCGTCTATGTGGGCAACAGCGGCTCTGACCAAGCACACCAGGCCGTTCGTCGGATCACGTGGAACCTGTTGGATGCGTACAGGCAGTTTCACCCACACTCCGACATACGTTAATGACAGCGGCCCGGATGGAGGTGGGACCATTGCCTGGCATTCTCACTTTGCTTGCACTCGTGTTGAAGGATGTTTCGGTCTTTGTCTCCTACGTCAAAAACAACGCATTTCCTCAACCGTTGACGGCCGAAGAAGAAGCGGCATGCATTGAACGTATGTTTGCAGGGGATGGCACAGCGCGGAACAAACTCATTGAGCACAATCTGCGCCTCGTCGCGCACTTGGCCAAAAAATTCGAGGGCTCTGGAGAGGACGCGGACGACCTGATTTCCATTGGTACCATTGGACTGATCAAGGCAGTGGAGAGCTATCACCCAGACAAAGGAACCAAGCTCGCCACATTCGCAGCCCGCTGTATCAACAACGAGATCCTCATGTACCTGCGCAGCAATCGCAAGCACAAACGCGACACGTCGTTGTACGACCCCATCGGGACGGACAAGGACGGCAATGAGATGACGCTTGTGGACTTGTTGGGGACGGATCCGGACGAGATTGTAGATCAGGTGGATTTCTCGTGGGAAAAGCAAAAGATGTTTGAAAACTTGCCTCTACTTCCTGACAGGGAGCGAGAAGTGATCTGCAAGCGGTTTGGCATTCCGGATGGAGAGGAGCGAACGCAGCGCGAAATTGCCTCAGAACTTGGCATTTCGAGATCTTACGTCTCGCGAATTGAACGGAAGGCGTTGAACAAGCTCTACGACCAACTGCGGGCGGGACGAGGCCTTCACTGAAACGATTGCGCGACTGTTGCCTGGTGACCTGTCGGATGGACAGGGTGGCTTGGGCAGTGACTTGCTTCCATGCGGTCAATCGGAGACAGCGGTGCTCTGCCACTGGCGTACCGCTGTCTTTGCCTCCATTTGTGCGTGTGTGATACAGTTTGGATTACTGAGTTCCATGAAATCTTGGAACGAAAGGCACACAGCAAGTCTGGAGGCTGGGTATACATGCGTTGGTTGGAGCGGCTGCGGCCAGATGCATACGTGGCGGAAGTGGCCGATATTGACTTGGACAAGCTGCGGGAGCAGGGATACCGCCTCCTCCTGACCGATTTGGACAACACCTTGGTGCCGTGGAACCATCCGGAGGTTTCAGAAGACTTGGCGGATTGGTTGCAGCAGGCGAAGAACAAAGGATTCCAGGTGTGCATTGTGTCCAATAATCACGGCCCGCGCGTGGAGAAATTTGCCGCAAAGGCGGACGTTGCGTTCATTGCTGGTGCAAAAAAACCGAAACCCGCTGCGTTTCTCCAGGCGATGGAGCGATTTCGAGCGACGCCGGAGACTACCGTGATGGTAGGAGACCAGTTGTTTACCGATATCCGCGGTGGAAACCGCTGCGGCTTACATACGATTCTGGTATTACCCATCCATCCTAAAGAGTGGTGGGGAACGCGGCTGGTGCGGCGGGTGGAACGGATTGCTATGTACATGTTGGTACGTCGGGGACTCGTTGTCCCGGAAAGAAAGGTGAAGCAGGAGAATGAGTGAACACCAAGAAGATCGCGCAGCGCTTGTGCGTTGCACTGGCTGCGGAATTGAGTTGCAAAGCGAATCCCCGGACCATCCCGGTTACGTCCCGGAGAGCGCGCTGTCCAGAGAATCTCCAGTTTGTCGGCGGTGCTTCCGTATCCGCCACTACGGCGAGTTTTCGCGCATTGTGGTGCCGCACGACGTCTACGAGCGTGAAGTATCCACCATCTCCTCGCATCCGGGGCTCGTGTTTTACGTCATCGACGTGTTTGATCTGCCAGGCTCTGTGATCCCTGGATTGGCCAAGTTGATTGGGACCAGCCGCGTGGTTGCGGTTGTCAATAAAGTGGATCTGCTGCCCAAAGAAGTGCATGTGGAAGCGTTGGAGCAATGGATCCGCAAGGAACTGCTGACAACAGGTGTGGCATTGTCCGAAGTGTTGTTTGTCAGTGGACGGAGCGGGCGCGGCATCCGCGACGTACTTGAGACGATGGAGCGTTACCGCACAGACGCTGTCTACGTGGTCGGTATGGCAAACGTGGGGAAGTCGACCATGCTCAATCGACTCGTGGATAGGTTGGAGCGCCATCAGCCATTTACCGCATCACGCGTTCCCGGCACCACCATCGGCATGGTCAGCACGCGCGTGACGTTGCCGAACGGAGACAAGACTGTGCTGGTGGATACGCCTGGTTTGATTCATGGAGATAGGGTCATTGACAAGCTCTGTGGCTCCTGCCTCAAGACGGCCACACCCCAACAACCCATTCGTCCGAAAATCTACCAATTGGACGCCGGTCAATCGGTGTGGATGGGTGGATTCGCCCGTTTCGACTTTGTTTCAGGACCGCATCAGCCCGTGGTGTTCTACGTCAGTAACGACCTTGTCCTGCACCGCACAAAGCTGGAAAAAGCGGCAGCTTTCGGAGAACAGCACGCGGATGACATTCTCAAGGTACCGTGTCCCGAGTGCCGCGAAAGTCTAGGTTCGCTTCGCCCTCTCTCCATCCGGTCTTCACGTCAGAGACCGATTCCGGGAGAAACAGAGCGCGTACTGGAAGTGCCCACGCACGGATGCGACATCGTCCTCTCTGGCTTAGGGTGGATGGTTTTGCAAGGTCAGAACATTCGCGGGACGCTGTGGGTACCGGAAGACGTGCGCGTAACCACGCGCCCGCGGCTCGTCGGGCATTTGAGCAGGGGCGCGCGCGTGTAACGTTCGCCCTCGTCACACATTGGGCCGTCGAGGGGCCACCTCTATGAAACTGTTGTGATAATGTCGATTCGCTTGCAATACACCTAGATCAATAAGACGCGCGAAACCGTGGTTTCCATGGACCGTGTTCTGGACATGCTGACGGTAGGGCGCAATCTAGGTGGTGGGTGGATTGATAGAATCGGATAGGAGAACAGTGGTCGTACCCGTGTCCGCGGCTGAAACTGAGGCGTCTGTCACAGTCGATGACTTGCTGGGACAACTGCGGCGTGTGGTGAAAACAGCGCGCGCGTCGCACCCGGACTTGTCTGACTACCGCCTCTACGACGTCGCTCTGTGTGCGGGTCAAAAACAGCGAAACGCACTGCTCGACTTTCGACCGTGACAATCGCGATGTACCGACGGCTCAACATAAAAACGGGCGCCGAGGCGCCCAATTTTTGTAGAAATCGTCTATCGGCCTATCACAATCAAAGGCTTGGGACGACATGCAATGATAGCGAACTTATGTTATAGTTAAGCCGTTTTCTAGATTGCCGATACGGTGGCGTCACGGGGAGGATTGGCGGTGACGATGCGACTGTTTGGGTTGCTGGGGTGGCCGGTTGGACACAGCGTGTCTCCAGCCATGATGAACGCGGCGTTTGCGGCGGTTGGCGTGGATGCCGTATACGTGCCCTTTGCCGTACCACCCGAGCGGTTTCAAGCGGCTGTGGATGGATTGCTCGCGCTTCAGGCAGTCGGGGTCAATGTCACCATTCCCCACAAGCAGCGTGCGTTCCAGATGGCTGTGGATAGAACGCCTGAAGCGGCACTGGCCAAGGCTGTGAACACGCTGCGTTTCGATTCGAACGATGGTGTGATTTCAGGGCATAATACAGATGTTGGAGGTTGGTGGGCGTCGGTGCGCGCCTACGCTGAATCTGGGCCTGCTCGAGTGACGCTCCTCGGTGGGGGAGGCGCTGCGCGGGCTGTGGTGGCCGCGCTCGCACTGCACAGACCCCAGGTCCAACTCGCGATTACCGCTCGTCACCAAGAACGAGTGAAGCCGCTGATGGCCGACTTTGAACATGACATTCATATTACCTTTGTCCCCTGGGAGAAGCGCCACGACGCCATTGCGGACTCGGACTGGGTCGTAAACTCCACACCGGTGGGAATGCATCCGAATGTGGACGCTTCCCCTGTCGACGATGCGGGATGTTTTCAAGCCGGGCAGCTGGTGCAGGACCTCATCTATCGACCTTCGCCGACCCGATTGTTAAAAATGGCTGCGGACAAGGGGTGTACGGTGCAGGACGGACTGGCGATGCTGGTCGGTCAGGGGGCCGAGGCATTTCGCTGGTGGTCAGGCCTCGAGCCGCCCGTCGAGACCATGCATCGTGCTGCGCTACAGGCGCTCACCATTGGCGTGGAACGGATAAATACAGTGCAAACAAATTCTCGGAGGCCCGTGATGCCTGAAAAGGACGAATGAACGTGTTAACAGGAAAACAAAAGCGATTTTTGCGAGCACAGGCGCACCATCTGTCGCCGGCGATGCAAATTGGTAAAGGTGGAATTACGGCAGGCGTGATTGAACAGGTGGAGCAAGACTTGGAGTCGCACGAACTGATGAAAATCTCTGTCCTCGAAACGAGTCCGCTGTCGCGTGACGAAGTCGCAGAAATCCTGGTAGAGGAGACCGGGGCCGAGTGGGTGCAGTCGATAGGTCGAACCGTGGTATTGTACCGAAAGTCCACCGAGAACCCGCAAATTCAACTGCCGTAGCGATGCAAAACATCGTGTTGTTCGGAGGTACGTTCGATCCGCCGCATATTGGGCACCTTCTCATGGCCCAATTGGCGCTGGAACAGACCCGTTCGGATGCAGTGTGGTTTTTGCCCGCGCCCGCGCCACCGCACAAGTTAAACGAGGAACATACGCGTCACGAGACACGCGTGCGACTCGTACAAGCCCTCGTGGAAGGATACCAGGCGTTCAAGGTTTGCGATATCGAACGTTCGCTGCCGACCCCGTCATACACTGTGGATACCATTCACGCCTTGAGCACGATGTATCCAAACCACCACTTTCAGTTCTTGTGTGGGTCGGACAGCCTAGCGAACCTGCCACACTGGCACCGTGCCAATGAACTTGTGCAGATGATAGAGTTTGTCGTCGCTGTCCGTACTGGGTACCCGTTTGAAGAGACCTTGACAGAAGTGCAGCGTGAGCTCCCGGCGTTGAGGGCCACTGTACTGGAGATGCCCATTGTGGACGTCTCATCCACATTTCTGCGCGAGCGGTTGCGGAGAAACCTGCCCATTTGCGGCTTGATTCCTCCAGCTGTACTGCAGGTGTGGCTTGAGTGCGGGACAACGTGAGAACACTACAGACGAGTTGGGAGAGCGAGTCATTGTGTCAGAATTGGAGTTGATGGAGAAAGCGCAAGCGGAGTTAAGCCCAGCACGCTTTGAGCACACGAAAGGCGTCGTCGAGGCTGCAGAACGCCTCGCTCGTCGATTCGGGGTAGATGTGACGAAGGCGCGCGTTGCAGCTTGGATTCACGATATCGCTCGGGAGTGGCCACAGGAACGTTTGGCACAAGTGGCCGAGCAAGTGGAAATTCCGGCTGGATTTGCACTGATTCCAGCGATTTTGCATGGCCCGATTGCCGCGCATCTCGCCGCGGAGTGGTTTGACATCGATGACGAAAACATTCAGAATGCGGTGCGATATCACACCACCGGACGGGTGGGGATGTCGGATTTAGAAAAGGTGGTGTTCCTGGCAGATGCCATCGAACGCGGACGCAACTACCCTGGTGTAGAAAAAATACGTGCGCTGGCGGAGCAAGATCTAAACCTTGCGCTCGCAGAGTCATTCGACAACACCATTCTATATCTCGTTCAGACGCATCAACCGATTTTTCCACTCACAGTGATGGCTCGGAATGAACTGTGGGAGCAAGTCACTGCTACACAAGCGAGTGAGACGCATCATTTAAACCATGAGTGATTCACAGACCGGGAGGTAAGCCAATGCTCAATTCTACCGATCAACTTGCACTGCAAGCTGCCGCCGCAGCCGCTGACAAAAAGGCCAAGGATATCGTGGTTTTGGATATCCACGAACTGACGCCGATAGCCGACTACTTCGTGATTTGTTCGGCCAATTCCGGGACGCAGTTAGAGGCGGTGGCGCGGTCTGTAAGGGATCGACTTGAGGAATTGGGACTGCACTGCAAAGGCACGGAAGGCATGGACGAGGGGCGCTGGGTCCTCATGGATTTTGGAGATGTGGTCGTCCACGTGTTTCGACCGGAAGAACGGGAGTTTTACCACTTGGAGCGACTGTGGGGAGACGCTCGACAAATTCCTTTTGAGGAGGCAAGGTGAAAGTGCGGTGAGCAGACCGTACAGTGAATTTGCCGCCATTTACGACATGTTTATGAACGGGGCGCCTCACGACGCCTGGTTGAACTTCATCACACACCGATGGCCTGATTTAGAATCGCTGGACGTCGTAGACATCGGGTGTGGCACGGGGCAGCTGACGTTAGAACTCGCGGCTCGTTGCCGCAGGGTGTACGGCGTCGACCGTTCGGAAGAAATGCTCGTGCAAGCGGCACGGGCAGCGATGGATGCGAATATGGCGGTGCAGTGGCTATGCCAGGACATCCGGGAGATCAAACTGCCAGGCCGCGTGCACCTTGCGGTAGCCTGCTGCGACGTTCTCAACTACTTGCCGTCCCGAGAGGATCTCCGGATGTGTTTTCAAGGTGTAGCGAGCCAACTGTATTCGGGTGGCTGGTTTTGCTTTGACGTCTTCGGTCCGGCGCGGATACACGCGTTAAAAGATGGGGTGTGGCACGACATTCGCGACGACGCTGCCGTATTGTTTGAAACGGACGTCGACGAAGACAGTGGTCGCATCCAATACGATGTGCACATGTTTGTGTCGGAGGATGGTTCTTCGTACCACCGCTATGAAGAACACCACGTGCAGCAGTACTATACCTTGGACGTGCTCCTGCAGGTTTTAGATTCGACTGGATTCAAAGCGGAGATTGAAGGCGACTTCGGAAGAAAGACAGTGGATGGGGCAGACCGAATTTGCGTTGTCGCACAGAAAGTTTCAGACTCCTGAAAGACTGACGCGACAGCGTGCGGTCATCCCCATCTGTCGCGTTTGTTCACTCACTGCGTTCGTCCTGCACTTTTGCCAAGTACGACTGAAAGTGGGCCAAGCAATCGGGACGTTCAGCAAAAAACAAGACGAGCGCTTGCAGAGAATTCAGTGTGGTTGGGCTGACGTGGTGTTCAATCCCTTCCACATCTTTTTGAATGGTTTCCTCGCTGACGCCGAGAATCCGCATGAACTCCTCCAACATGTGGTGGCGTTCCTTCATCAGCTGGCCCAATTTCTGACCTCGAGCCGTGAGGACGATGCCGCGGTACTTCTCATAGGTCACGTACTGGTTTTCATCCAGTTTTTGGATCATTTTTGTCACGGACGAGGGTTGCACATCGAGAGAGGATGCGATGTCTGAAACCCTTGCATATCCTTTCTCCTTCATCAACTCGTAGATTTTCTCCAAATAGTCTTCCATACTCGGTGTTAACAATCGAACAACCCCCGGAACTTCGTGTATCCATCTTACATCATCCGCCTGTGGGATGCCAACGATTCGGTGTCCAGTATGCAAATCACTATTTACAAAGTATGCGAACAGACAACGGTTTGAAAACAGGGATGTGCGGACATGGGGCGAAATCAGAATCTTCATACACGTGATTCGGATGGAGGGAGTTCGCATGTCGCATGACCCTTGCAGCAAAAATCCTGGGGGAGTGGACGTGTTGGAATTCAGCGAAGAGGAGGCGCTGTTCTCCGCTGTGGATACGCCGGTAGCGGAAGATAAGAAAAGTCGGTGGTATCGTCGCATCGCTCTCTTCGGTGTGGCGCTACTGGCGTTTTGCGCAGGGTATTGGCTACATACCATGTCGACACACCGTGTTTCCTCCGTGGACGGAGCCAACGCACCGGCGGGCAGTGAGATGACGTCCGAACCTCCTTCGAATTCGACCATCGTCGTTGACATCCACGGTGACGTACACCACCCGGGCGTGTACGTACTTCCATCGGACGCTCGCGTGAAAGACGCGGTAGCAGCCGCAGGTGGCTGCATCCACCCTGACGACGTGAAGTACTTCAATGCGGCAGCGGTTCTCGACGACGGTGGAGAAGTGGTCATCCCCAACGCCGCGGAACAACGTCCTTCGCAAGAAGCGCTTTCATCGGTATCATCGAATGCTGCAGGCACAGAGGGAGAAAATCGGGCCAAGATTGACATCAACTCGGCCACGGTGGAGACGTTGGAGACGCTCCCTGGCATTGGACCCGCGAAGGCGGCCGCCATTGTCCGATTTCGGTCCACTCACGGTCCCCTGCGGCAACTGGGCGACTTGCTCCAGGTTCCGGGGATTGGTAAGACGACGCTCGAACACATTGCTCCGTACGTCAACCTTCCCAGTGGATGAGCTTGCGTTCGTCGGCCACCGACAGAAATATGTCGGATGCGACGCAGTAGTATGGAATCCGTTTCCCGTTCATTCTACGCGCAGTGTACATTAAGATAGACGTGTAAGGAACGTCCATCTCATCAGTACTATACGGCGAGGAGGTGCTGACACCGTGAACTGGTTGACTATCGCGTTTGCAGTGGTGTTTTTCTGGTCTGTATTCCGGGGATGCGTGCGAAGATTTGCACCAGAGGCAGGATATCTCGCGGCTCAGGCAACGCACCTTGTGGCCGCTGTCGTTGCACTGGCCTGTGCCTGGTTTGCAAGCGTCAAAATCTCTGGGTTCTTTGCACACGTGAAGGCGGGACAGATCCCCGCGTGGGCGACAGAACTCTGGCGCATCTGGCAACAGTCTCCTCAATTGTCGCATCTTGCGCTGTTACTGGTGTTGTACTTCGTCGTGTCGGCCGTTCTGCAGCGCGTGGTGCATCCGATTCCGGGATGGGTTGTCCGGGTCATCCCGCGCGGCGTCGGCGGCAGCCGCCTCTTCGGCGGAGTACTTGGCGCATTGGCGGGCGCGGTGTGTTCGGTTGCGTTGGGCGCTGTGGTGTTTCTCGTCTTGCAGTTTGTGTCCGTACCGTCGCTTCAAATGCTGGCGACAAACTCACAACCTTACATTGTGATGAACCGCTCTATCTTTCAGCCTTGGTTGAAACCATTGGTGGCGCGTGAGCTGCCCGTCTTGACGGCCAACGCGCTGGAACCGCTGTCCAAGAACATTTCTCTGTTCGCGGTGCCGACGAGTACCGATGGAACGCAAGCCGGTGTATTGGTCGTTCCCAAAGACATCGCGACGTTAGCGCAGAGGATTACGGCGGGACAAACGTCGTCACGGGCGAAGGCCTACGCGCTATACGAGTGGGAAATTCACCATATCAAATACGACTGGAATAAGTACTACGACTACGTGAATGACCGTCGCTGGGATCAACAGTCGCCACTCGACACCTTGCGCACGGGCAAAGGTGTGTGTGCGGACTATGCTCTTCTGTACGCGGAGATGGCCCATGCTGTTGGCATTACGGTCGAGATTGACGAGGGCATTGGTGGCACCGCGCTGGATTACGGCCCGCACGCCTGGAACCGGGTGTGGGATGACCGTCAACAGGTCTGGATTCCGGTGGACACCACCTGGGGCGCAGAGCAAGACGAGTGGTTTAATCCGCCCAATTTCGATGCCACCCACCATGTTCAAACCAGAATTCGAATTGAAGGTGCAGCGCACTGAAATCCCCACATGTCGTGCGATTCTTCGCATGCATGTGGGTGTTTTCTATGGGCTGTGGTTTTTTCCTCGGCCGCTGTGTTTTCGTGCCTGCTTCACTCATGCTCATTTGCCCTTTGGTCGTGATATTCATCGTGGCTGCGTTGACGTGGGGGTCCAGACACCGTTGGATCATCCCCGTGCTGATGGTCCTGTTTGGTGCTGCGCGTGGATTTTGGAGCGAAGCAACGGTGATCCACGATGGTCGGTTTTTGCTCGGTTACACGCTCCAAGGTCGAGCAACCGTGGTGTATGTGCGACCTTTCCGCACGTATTCGTCTGCACTGCTCCGACTGCAGGATGTCCATCTCGATGGGCGACGGCAAACCTGTGATTGCACTGTATGGTGTCGCGTCCCCCGTCGCCAAACCATCAGGCAAGGCGCTCAGGTTGCAGTGATGGGTGAGGTCGTTCCGCAACCTCAGACGCGAGGGACCTCAGGAGTGCGCTACGAGCTTCTCGGCCAGGTCCGTCCGACCGCACTCGTCTCACAAAACCAGAATGCGCATCTTGCAGATCTGTCCATCTGGTCGTCAATGGACGGACTCAATACTACAGACGCTGCACTCCTGCAAAGTCTCGTATTTGGCGACGACTCAGGTCTGAGCCAACGTCTGAAAGACGAGTTCCTTGACGCCGGACTACTGCACGTGCTGGTAGCCAGTGGTGCGAATCTGCTGGTTTTGGAACAATTTGTGCAAGTCACACTGTTCCCGGTCTGGCGGGCACTCCGACTACCGTCATGGCTATGGGCGGCATTGCAGGCCAGTCTCGCGTGGGCCTATGCTGGCGCTTGCCGCTTTGACGTGTCGATTGTCCGTGCTGCCTTGATGACGTCGCATCGATGGGCTGCGTACGCGGTCGGGCGGAACACGTCGCCATCCGCAGGGTTGTTGTGGGCGGCGGTCGTTCTTGCCGCCGTCAATCCTGAGGCCACTTTTGGCATCAGCGCTTGCCTTTCGTTCATCGCCACGGCTGCTGTGAATCAGGTATTGTTCTCACCAGCCACAAGGGCACGGGGACACAGGCACGATGAGTATCGCGGAGTTCGCGCGGTACTTACTTCTGCGTGGCGACACGTGACGGAGCTTGCGGCGTCCACGTTGCGCGTAGAACTGTGGCTCCTCCCTGTTCTCATCTGTACGTTTCAACAATGTACGCCTTACTCCATTGCAGCCAACCTGCTCGCCGACCCCATGCTCGCGCTGCTTCTGCCGCTTGCCGTTTTGCTGTGGCTGACACGCGTCATCCTTCCAACTCTGCCGTGTCTACACGTCGTCCTGATGAGCTTGGCAGCTGTGTTGCACGTCGGAATCGAGTCTTTGCTCGGTGTGGTTGAAACGGTCTCCCACCTTCCAGGCGCTTTGGTGTCGGTTAAGCCGTCATGGTGGTTCTGGGTCTTGTACGGGGCGACCATGTACATCTGCAATCACTCCGCCGTCCACAGGTTGTTCGTCCGAATTCGACGTTTTGCGCGAATGTCTACCAAAGGTGGCGGGAAGGTTGTGATATAATGTTTGACGGTATTCGTCCAATGCCCGTTGAGGCGGTGAACTGGTGAGTTCTGTCAGAATGTACATGCACGGTTTCGCACATCGTAGGTGTATGTACAATCGTCGATGACAGAGATTCACCAAGGAATTTCAGGGAAGAGGGAGAAATCATGAGCAAAATACTCATTCTAGGGGCCGGGTACGCTGGCATGATGACGGCCGCAGGATTAGAGAAAAACTCCGAGCCGTTTACCCTGGTCAACAAGAATTCGTATCATTACATGGCTACTTTGCTGCACGAAGCAGCGGGTGGTCGCGGTAACGCCATGAATTACACCGTACCTATCCGTCAGGTTCTGACAAAGCCCACATCCACCATCGTCGAAGACGAAATTACGTCGATTGACCGTGAGAAGAAGCAGGTACATGGGAGAAACGGGACCTACGACTACGATTGGTTGGTTGTGACGCTGGGATGGGTCTCCGAGTACTTTGGCATTCCCGGAATGGCGGAGAACAGCCTTTCCATCATGGACGTCGACTCGGCTGTGAATATCCGAAATCACATTGAGCAGGAATTCCAGAAGTACAAGGAAGACGGCGACAAGCGGCACCTCACCATTGTCATTGGCGGCGCCGGACTGACGGGCATCGAACTGGTTGGCGAATTAGTGGACTGGCTGCCGGAACTTTGCCTGAAGTACGGCATTGACAGGAAAGACGTAGATCTGCAAAACATCGAGGCCATGCCGACCATCTTGCCGATGGTTTCCGAGACCTTGCGCGAAGTTGCCGCCCGGACGTTGACCGAGCGGGGAGCTCGACTGCGCACCAATACCAAGCTGGTGAAGGTAGAGCCTGGCGTGGTTCATCTGGAAGGCGGCGAAGCGGTTGAAGCCGGGACCATCGTCTGGACAGGCGGTGTCCGTGCAAACCCCATTCTGCAACAAGCAGGGTTCACTGTAGACCGCAGAGGTCGTGCAAAAGTGAACGAGTACTTGCAGTCCGTGGACGATCCCCACATTTTCATCGGTGGCGACTGCGCTTGGTTCGAAGAGAACGGTCGTCCCATCCCGCCGACGGCGCAAGCGGCCATGCAAATGGGTCCCGTGCTTGCTGAGAACGTGACTGCGGCGATTTACGGTCGACCGCTGAAGCCGTTCCGCTTCCACAACCTCGGCACTTTGGCTTCGCTGGGCCGCGAAGTCGGTGTCGGTCAGGTGGGAAATCTTCCGGTCAAAGGTGTGATTGCCGCGATGATGAAGGAAGCCTCAAAGGTGAAATACCTGTGGCAGCTCGGTGGCATGCGTTTGACGGCTGACAAGACCACCGACGTCGTTCACATCTAACATTGTCCGACAACTTCATCTAGAGAGGACGCCTCCCCATCTCAAGACGAAAGCAATGTATACTTGTGATGGTGGGAGGCGTTTTTTCATGCTCGACTGGAGTCAAGCCATTGAATCTCTACAGGCGGCAACCGACATTGCTCCGGTACATGTGCTCGTCGGCACCGACTTCATTTTGTCGCGCTGGTATCTGGACAAACTGGAGCACGTGTTGGCCAGTGTTGAACACATGCCCGTAGATGTCAACCGATTTCGCTTCGATGAAGAAGGATGCGCCGGTGCCGTGCAGGCGTGCCAAACCTTATCCCTGTTTTCCGATACAGGCATTGTGCACCTGGATCACTGTTCCGCGTTTCTGTCGGGCGGCAAGTCGAAGCATGACCTGACGGACTTGGAACGGTATCTGGAGCATCCTGCAAGCGGAAAGGTCCTTGTCATTACTGTGCACGGCGAAAAGCTCGACGAGCGGAAGAAGATTGTCAAACTCGCGCGCAAGCACACAGTGGTCAACTGTAACCCGCCGAAAGAAAACGTCGCACTGCAGTGGCTGGCGACCGTCTGCGACGAACGCGGGATCTCACTGGCCAACGATGCTGCCCGCGAGTTGTGGCGGAGGACGCAGACCCTGTCCAGCGCTGTATCCGAATTAGAGAAACTGTACACGTACACAGGTGGGCAGCCAATTTCCCTGCGTGACGTGCAGGAACTTGTGTCGCAGCCTGTGGAAGATAACGTCTTTGCATGGATTGACGGCGTGGTCAAAGGACGCGTGGACCGGTCGTTTCGCGTCTTGACCGATGTTGAACGTGCGGGGTACGACGCGTTCGCGCTGTATGCGCTCATCGCACGCCAGCTGCGCTTGATGTGGTACGCGAAAGTGTTGGGGGCGAAAGGCTACTCCAACCAACAAATCGCGTCTAAAGCAGGCGCGCATCCATACGCGGTGAAGGTGGCTTCCGAGCAAGCCAGAGCGCTAACACAGACTCAGATTGAACGCTTGCTTTCCATGGTGGCAGACGCCGAGTACGCAGTGAAGACGGGGCGGCGCGATCCGCGTCACAGCCTGGACTGGGTCTTGATGGCCTGCTCAGTGGCTAAGTAAATGGCCTGAAGGGCACCCTACGGAGCACAGGAGGTGTCTTCCATGGCGAGACGGCGGAAGCGTCGTTTGCTTGTTCCAGAAGCGGGCGATGCCTTGGAACGTCTGAAACAGAGTGTGGTTGTCGAGAAACTGAATGGCACCGCGACTGTGCCTCGTGGAGAAGTGGATAATCCAGCACGTGAGGCGGCAAAGTCCATAGGAATTCCGTACAAAACGGGCGACAATGGAGACATGAAGGCTCGGGAAGCGGGAGCCATTGGTGGTCAAATCGGAGGGTCGATGGTCAAACGGCTCATTCAACTTGCCAAGCAGGAATTAGCAAAATAGAACGGGGTGCCCCCTCGCAAAGACACAAAAAAACGACCCTCTTGGAGAGCACTGCAAAACGAATACAGTAATTGTAAAGAACACCCCCAGTACAGTCTTGGTGCTGGGGGTGTTGTATAATTTTAAGAAAAAAGGAAGGCTCGGATGCTCCACTCGTCGAAGCAAACAAAATTGTCGTTTCACGCAGAACTGTATAATTTAGTCCCCAAGGATCACCTGCTTCGAAAAATTCATCAAGCGGTGGATTTTTCGTTTATCCACGATCTCGTTAAAGCCTCGTACTGCGAATATTACGGTCGGCCAGCAACG
>NZ_AXAR01000008.1 GCF_000472905.1 Alicyclobacillus pomorum DSM 14955
GACGTGAAAAAAGTCAATCCCGAGCAATGGAAAAGCCCATCGCAAGTGGAACAGCTTGCTAGAAAGTATATCGACAAGTTGGGTCTTGCGGTTCCCGAACAACGCATCAAGCAATTTATGGATGCGTATCAGGACGCAATAAAGAACGGATCGAACGCTGATGAATTGATTGAAAAATACGGTAAGAATGTAGATGAAGGGACCGCAAAGGCGATTAAAAAATATGTTTCGAAATCAAAATCAACATAAAACCGGTATCTCGGAGGGGTAACTGTACCCCTCCGAGATGTTTGCTGGTCTGACTTAAAAAGTACATTCCGCGGTAACTTTCCTCAAGGGAACGTGTCTGAGGCTTTGACTCGCATAGACCCCATAAGGTGGACTTGTCCTACAAGATACCTGTCCGTTCCAACTGGGAATGATACCTCACTATGATATGGCATGTCTGTGGTACACAAAAACTTCATATCCGGTACATCTCACCTCCCCCTTCTGAACGGACGTGCCACAGACAGGCATTGGACAGCCCTTGTGTGGCTGTCCAATGTTATATGCGATTCAAAGGTATAGGTGTGAAAGCTTACGCAATTGTTTGACTTACTCGCAGTCCCCCATCAAGAGCTGTACAGCTCGTTCATTGAATAGTAGGTAAAACCAGATGATGTGAACGATAAAGCGAACACCCAAGGAGGGCCGCCGATGTCCTTCATCGTACGCTGGATCGTCGTATTTTTGGTCATCTTCATTTTGTTGATGTTTTTCGTGTTCAGTTTTTATTCGCAAGCGGGCTAGTGCGTTCGTCAGTCCGCAGCCCCGCCGAATTGGATGCACTGCAATTTGACGTCGGGCATAAGTCAACCCAACACGAGTGGTTCATCCACCGAGGGGACGTACTTAAATTCCTTCACCTGTTACGGAATGTAGTATTGCCCAAATGGCATGTAGGGAAATGACATGGTTAAAATGAAAAGAAAAGGCAAGTGAGTCACAGCTGGGCGGGTTTTTAAGATCGGCTTTATCAGTCGAATATCATGGGAATGTGCAAGAGAGATATGGACTCTGGCGGCTTTAGGGAGTGGTTCCCGGAAAGTTTGTGTAAACTCCCATCGCAAGACATTAACGCTCGAATACGGCGAAGTAGAGATTGCTGATCGGCCGTTGCAGACAGTTTACGCCATGGTGTTCCTGATGCTATCCACTACAAAATGAAGCAAGATGGCCAGGTGGTCAATAAGACCGCATACATGGTCGTGGGGATCGACCTGGAACGATGTAAAGAAAGATGTGCTGGGTATTTGGATTGACAAGAACGAGTCGTCCAAGTTCTGGATGACGGTACGCAACGAGTTAAAGAGCCGTGGTGATTTCGTAACGAAATACGTGCGAGGTAAAGTCACCTGGCGTAGTATATTCGTTTTTTGTTACGTAATTTTAGTCGGAGTTGTACCGAGGTGGTGCAATCTAGGTGGACAACTAACGTACATCGTTGTTCACTTACAATCGGTCCCACAGTCGGCATGTATCATAGTCTAGTATCGGAATGGACAACTGCTTATTTGGTTTGCTTGATAGGTACAAGCCGTTGTTTTTGAACTGTGGTGGCATATAGTGAAATTACCCATCGACGCACCACCAAAGCCACCATCGTACATTCACCTCCCAATAAAACGCCCCCGTTTCTAGGGGCGTTTTATTGTTTGTCTAATAAGGGCGTACAAGCCGTGCATTTCTATGATACAAGCCGTCTCACAACTGAATCTCCCGCCATACCCTATATTAACTTTGGTTTATATGGAGGTGACACAGAATGTCCTTTGGCGTACGTCGTGCTGAAGTTGCGTTTCTCGTGATTTTTGTACTGTTCTTCATTCTTTTCCCTTTCTGTTGATAGGTACGAGCCTAGTAAAACGCCCCGTACATAGGGGCGTTTTATTGTTTGTCTGATAAGGGCGTACAAGCCGCGCATGTCTATGATACAAGCCGTAAGTTGGGTCTTGCGGTTCCCGAACAACGCATCAAGCAATTTGTGGATACGTATCAGGACGCAATAAGGAACGGATTGGATGAATTGATTCAAAAATACGGTAAGACTCATGTATAGAACAGTAACTTTCCCCACGGGAAAGTGTCTGAGACTTTGACTCGCATAGACCCCACAAGGTGGACTTGTCCTACAAGATACCTGTCCGTTCCAACTTGGAATGATTTATCACTATGATATGGCATGTCTGTGGCACACAAAAACTTCATATCCGGTACATCCCACCTCCCCCCTTCCTATCTGAACGGACGTGCCACAGACGGGCATCGGACAGCCACACAAGGGCTGTCCGATGCTATATCGATTCAAAGGTAATACGTATGGAGCTTACGCAATGATCTTTGACTTACTCGCAGCCCCCTATCAAGAGCCGTACAGTTTATTCACGCGAACACCCAAGGAGGGGTTACCGCCGATGGATATGTCCTTCATTGTACGCTGGATTGTCGTGTTTTTGGTCATCTTCATTCTGTTGATGTTTTTCGTGTTCAGTTTTATTCGCAAGCAAGCAGGCTAGTGCGTTCGTCAGTCCGTACGGAAACTGGTGAGCTCTGGCGTGAACATGGCAACGGTTGCAGAGTTGACCGTCCACTCTGATGTCAACGTAACACGTCGGTAGCATTTAAGATGGGTTTGCACCAGACCCTTAGCGACTATACGCGTTGGCCGCTTCTACCGACGGAAAGGCCAGCCATGCGTCTGGCAAGTGGCGCTGATGGTTCGGGTCTGTGGTCGACGGCGAGTTGACAATCTCTCCATCCTTGTACAAAACGCTGGACGATCCACCGTCCATCGCACACGCGTTCACCGCGCCTAACTTCAGCATCTCATCCTGCACTTGGCGTTGGCTGGCACCCATCCCCGATCCGCCTTTAAAACGGCCGTTGATGACGATGAAAATCACCGTACCATCCTTCCGTTGGCCGATGGCCGTACGTGGGTCGTATCCCCAACCACCGTCTCCGGACGTAATCATGGGCTTGCCGTCCACCACGAGTTCGGGGTGGAACTGCATGGCGTCGCGGACGCCCATTTGCTGGAGCTGGGCAACACTGTACCGCCCCATCACCATCACGCCGTCTTTGGTAAAGCCGACTGTGGTCCAATCTTCCGTGCCTTTGGGCCATTGTACCACTTGGCCGCCAGTCATCACGAGGCCGACTGGGATGCCGCCCCACCCCGCGCCTTGCGGGTCTTCAAATCCGCTGGCATTTGTGCCTGCCAATGCGCCCGTGCGTTTGACCATGTCGCTGATGTACTCACCCATACCGTTCTGCACGTGGGCGGTCACCAATCGTACAAGTTTCGGGTTGTGTACCAGCATTGCATAGCCATTCCATCCGCTGCCGGACAACGGGAGAACTTCAATCGGCGAAGTTGACCTGGTGTCCGACACCACGTGGATGTATCTCGGGGCATTCGTGTTTTTGGGAGCCTGGTGTAACGCTGCCCACAACTTGCTGTATTCTGCCGGCGTGGTCAGAAAGTGCGCCAAATACGCGTGACGCGTTGTAATCACCGTTTCAGCAGCTGTCAAACGAATACTGCGTCCCCACGGCGTGGCGAAACCGACGGTCACCAGCGCCGCAACGAATATCGCCGTGGTGAACGTGCTTCCAAACAGCCAGCGCAGGACCCTCCTGCGCTTGTGCTTCTTGCGTTGTTCACGTGTCAGTCTCCGTGACAAGGTCCTTTCCGTCGGTTCCGAAATTGGAACGAAACCATTCAAATGATCTACTCCTCTCGCTGTATGATGTAGGTATGAAAAAGTGAGTACGCGATACTTCTCTGTACATGCCCTACAGAAGTTCACATGCACTACAACAAAGGCCTCCCACGATTTGGTGTGGGGGCCTTTGTCATCACAGTGCGCTTCTCATCAAACAAAAACCACTCCACGGTCTGGACACGGAAATTGGACGGTAGTGGTTCACCCGGGTTCGCCTACCCTCCATCCCCTGTCTTTATGAGTTACCTCGTTGGGACATGTATCTTTTGTCACTTCGACGACCACAGGGCGGAATTACCCATCTTCTGGAACGATTCATGTGCTGCAATTTGTCTAGGTACGATATAACCTCAGAATTTTGCAGTAATTTCTTCAGTTCGGCTCTCCTGGCTTGCATACAATCCTCATCCTTTCCCGATGGTAGTATTTCGTTTACGTACTTGTGTCCTTGGGTACGTCGATGCATTAGGGTGTTTTCAGACAGAAAACCCCCGCAGATTGTATCTACGGGGGTGATTCAATCAAGTCTGTGTCGTTGGGCATAAAACCGCTCTCCTCTCTTAAACGCTTACGAAGTTAGCTGTCGGGTTTGGGATTAAGAGATTTCCCTACCAGTCAGCTAGACTGGATTCACCCCCAAGATTGGTTCCCCCGTTCCCTTTCGGGATTCAGCGCAACACGATATTCAGTTTCGTAAAGTGTAGCTCGTCCATCACGAAACATCAAAGATTGAATTGTATAGAAAATGCGAGGATACAGCCGAATTTCGCAGGAAAGAACGGCACATTTGACCTATACGTGAATGACCCACACCCAATATTCGCCGATTCTCCCCTCCGATTCATGCGGTTTGACAAAGAAAATACTGAGTATTACGATCATTCAAGTAATACTACTGATAATCATCATAGATAGGTCTCGAAAGGATGATCCCCTCTGATTACACCCTTAACTCCTATGGATTTTAAACGTAGAGCGTTGAAGTTGTACCCGAACAAAGTAGCGGTCATCGACGGAGAGTTGCGGTTTACATACCGGGAGTTTTCTGAACGCACGAACCGTCTTTCTCATGGATTGCAATCTTTAGGCGTTACAACAAATACCAAAGTAGCGGTCCTGGCGCCGAATACGCATGAAATGCTGGAGTGCTTTTACGGAGTCTGTCAGATTGGCGCGGTGCTGGTACCTCTTAACATTCGCCTCAAACCTGACGAAATTCGGCACATTGTGAATCACAGCGATGCCGAAATCCTCATTGTCGATTCCGAATGGGGCTCCGTAGTGGAAGACATCGTTGCCACCTTGCCCAAGGTCCGTCACGTCATCCAAGTGAACAGTGGCTACGGCTCGCCATTACAGGCCATCGATTACGAACAACTCCTCGCCGCGTCATCACCTGCGGACATTCGCACGGCTATCGATGAAAATCAGCCCATCGCCATCAACTACACAAGTGGAACGACCTCGCGACCAAAGGGTGTCATCCTGACACACCGTAACACGTATATGAATGCAGCCGATTTCTTGCTGCATTTGCGGGTCTCGCATGAAGACGTTTATTTGCATACCCTGCCAATGTTTCATGTCAACGGCTGGGGTGGTGTCTGGGCCGTGACGGCGGTCGGAGGCACGCACGTGTGTCTTCGCAAGATAAGCCCTGCTTATGTTCTGCAATTGTTTGAACGAGAGAAAATCACGCTCGCGTGCGGGGCTCCCACCGTACTCAACATGCTCGTTCAAGCGCCAAACCTAACGGATGTGAAGCTGGAAACCAAACCACGCATCGCAACCGCCGGTTCGCCTCCAGCAGCCGCGATTATCGAAAAAGTACAGAAGTACTTAAACATGGAAGTTATCCACGTCTACGGCATGACCGAAGCTTCCCCGTTTATTTCCTACTGTGAATGGCGCAAAGCGCATGAACAACTTCCAGCCGACCAACAGGCGGAAATCAAGGCCCGCCAGGGTGTGGAAATGGTTTTCAGCGGCGAAACCACTGTACTGCGCGAGGATGGGACCGAGGTCGAATGGAACGGTCGAGAAATTGGAGAGATTGTGGCCCGCGGCAACGTCGTCATGGAAGGTTATTATAAGGATCCCGAAGAGACGGCCAAAGTCATGCGCGACGGTTGGTTTCACACCGGCGATTTAGCCGTCATCCATCCAGACGGCTACATTGAAATCGTGGATCGCCTGAAGGACGTGATTATTTCGGGCGGAGAAAACGTGTCTTCCGTCGAGGTCGAAGGGGTGCTCCTAAAGCATTCCGCCATCATCGACGCGGCCGTCACTGCGAAACCTGATGATAAATGGGGTGAGGTCCCTGTGGCGTTCGTCGTTGTAAAACCGGGAATGGAAGTGACAGCGGACGAATTGGATCAATTCTGCCGGACTCACCTCGCAGGGTTCAAGGTGCCGAAATCGTATGAGTTTGTCAACGAATTGCCACGGACATCGACCGGGAAATTGCAGAAGTTTCAGCTGCGCGAGAAAGTATGGCAAGGTCGAGAGAGACGGGTCCAATAACCTGATTTGACGTCGAATGACCGAGTATGAACGGGGCAAAGAATAAACAGGACCGTGTACTCGGTCAACTCCCCAAATCATCTGCACGCCAAAGAGCCACCGCAACCGTATCGGTGACTCACGCAGGTGTACCTTCGATGAGGTTTGATTGGAGTATAACACGGCGTCGACGCAAAGTTTGTCGAAGTGTGCGGTTGTATAGTGGATGTCGTTATATTTATTGTCTCGCCTTTGACGCGGAAACCGACATAAAACGCACCATCCTATCGAATGGTATAAGAAACATTGGAATGAGAAGGTCCGAATCGCAAGAACGGGGGACTCTTTGACGGGGTGAATCACAGCTTCTCGGCTGTGTAGGGAATCCTTCGCCCGAACCCGACAACTAACCTCGTAGGACTGTGAAGGAGCGTGCCTGATTGAAAAAGAAGAGCCTCATGTCTTTGTGTGCTAGTACATTTTGTGCTAGTGCTGCCGTCGTTTCTAGCCCCTTGACGGCATTTGCGAATGTCAGTTCCCCGTCCATGAAGCAAAAATCCATCGTCGTCAATCAGCAAACCATCTCCAAACCATACGGTTTCGTCCAAGACGACACCACGTACATGCCAATTTGGTACCTCATGCAGGCGCTCGACAAGCTCAATATCCACAGCACGTGGCACAATCATGCGTGGAGCTTCACCACATCCCGGACGCTGGATTTGAATGGTGTTCGGTCAGGTACCGGAACGAGCTCGATTTATGTAAACGGCCACCTCGTGCAAAAGGTGAACGAAATCGTAGCGGAAGACCCCGCTTCTGGACACCAGACTACATACATGCCTGCATGGTACGTGATGAAAGTTCTGAATCGACTGCACGTCAACTCCAATTGGAATGGAACCGTTTGGCAAATCAACACCGAATCTCAATCGGCAAACTTCTCCATTCAATCAAACACGCGCCCACCTGCACAACGGTCGGTCTCATCGGATGATTCCAACATCGGCGAACAAATTGCCAACTACGCAAAGCAATTCATCGGTGTGCCGTATCAGTGGGGCGGCGAATCGACAAGCGGCTTTGATTGTTCCGGCCTGGTCCAAACGGTGTTCGCACATTTCCACAAATCTTTGCCGCGGACAGCAGCTGAGCAGGCACAAGTTGGACATGTCATCTCGAAAGCTGAATTGCAACCTGGAGATCTGGTCTTCTTCAATACCGATGGATCCGATTTCTCACATGATGGCATTTATGTCGGAGACGGAAAGTTCATCTCCGCAACCACATCGCATGGCGTTCAGGTGAAAGACTTGAATGACCCATATTATTGGGGCCCTCGCTTCACCCGCGCAACAAACCCTGGTCTATAAGACCGTATGCGCCTTTGTGCCTTGCACGGAATCGTGGCACAAAGGCGTATTTATTCCCGCACCGACCGATTCGCCCTGTTCCGGCGGCGCGCACGCTCCGTTTGCCACTCCGCGTACAATGGATTTCGTCGAATCGCAGCGACCAGTTCTCGACGTCCGACAAATTTTGCCCCTGCATCGCGTGCCCGTTGTCGAATGTCTTCCGTCACAAGGTCATAGTGTGGACGCCCCGGCGTATGATGAAGCCATCCCCGTTTCAACCCAATCTTTTCCGCGAACGCATGCAATTCTTCCAGACTGGTATCGCTGATCAAGTGAATGCCGTCGGAATAAATCATCGTTCAATCCACTTCCAATTCAGAGTCTCACTTATCTTGGTACCTTATCGCGTTGCCGCTCGTTCTGCAAACCATAGGAAAAAGGAGCGGGATTGCCCACCGTCAGGCCGTACTCCCGCTCCTGAATCATGCTTCACGCCATGGTTGCGTCAGAGCCTGTTACCACCACCAAGCCCAAGGCGACAAAAAGGCAAGCGCAAGAAATGGAAAGAAAAAGAATGGGAACCATGCCTCCTCAATATCTTTCGTCGCATGAGGCACGTCCTGCAGCAGGGCGGCGCTGCTCTCCGTCCCTGCAGCGGCAGCAAGCCGTGTTGTGGAGCCACCGACCGGCCGTACGAGGATTCCATCGTCCCGTACGGCGTGCAAGATACCGTGGTGGTGAATCCCATCTCTCGTCCGAAATACGACGTGTTGACCGATAAACGGCATACAATGCCCGCGATGAACCACACAAATTCCCTCCTTCCGCACTCAACGTCAGCGGCATTCATCCGCTATTACAGTGAATTCTAGTTGGGAGCTTCAGGAGTAGTACGTGCGTCCCGTGGAAATCGTACATTTTGCGCCGGACGTGCTGCCTCTTCCAGCCCGTGCACGAACTCCACAGTGCTGCCTTCGATGCACGCAATTCACTCTGGGTGCAACCGTTGGAGTATAATATATTTCGTAAACAGAAATAAACGTGGAGTGGAATATAACATGATTACCTCGATATCCAATATAACCCATGCAAAACGGACGGTAAATCCGTGGTTGGTGTTGACCATCACCAGTCTTGGAGTCATCCTCGTCATGGTGAACCTCGGCGCGCTCAATGTGGCACTGCCCGTGATTGTGCGCCATTTTCGCGCTACAGCCACGCTTGCAAACTGGATTCTGTTGTCGTTCATGTTGGTGAACACTGTACTCATTATTGTATTCGCGCAGTTTTCCGACTCGTACGGAAGACAAAAGCTGTACCTGCTGGGCATGGTGTTGTTCACCGCAGTCAGTCTCGCCATTGGATTTGCACCGAACGTGTGGACTTTCATCCTTCTGCGCGCTGCACAAGCGGCTGGCGGCGCGCTGATTATCGCCAACAACACCGCGCTCATCACGGATGCGTTCCCGGAGCCTATCCTCGGCAAAGGACTGGGCTTCAACGTTCTCGTCAGTTCTGCAGCACAGTTGGCGGGTCCCGTTATCGGGGGCGTGGTAGCGTCCCGTTTTGGTTGGCAGTGGGTGTTCTGGGTGAGCGTTCCGATTGGAATTGTCGGCGTGCTCGCCGGAATGGCGGTGTTGAAGAACTTGCCTTCCCGTGGCTCAGGAAAGCCTATCGACTGGTGGGGCGCCGCTATCACCTTTGTTGCACTAAGTGGGCTGATTATTGCGCTGTCGGAAGGGAGTACACTGGGGTGGCGAAATTGGCTGGTCGTCGGAGGCTTTGCCATCTTTGTTGTGTTGACGCCGGTTCTGATTCTGGTGGAGCAGCGCATCAAAAGCCCGATGTTTGATTTCACGTTGTTTCGAGACCGTGCCTATACGATGGCCAATGTGTCCACGTTCCTGAACGCATTTGCCAGGGTCTCCGTTGTCCTGTTGACCAGCTTGTACTTGCAGTCCATTCTGCGACTGGACGCATTTTGGGCCGGTATTGCCGTTCTGCCGGTTACGTTTGGCGTGCTTGTGGCTTCTCCGATGGCCGGGGCGTTGACAAGTCGTTTCAGTGCACGCGTGCTGTCCACCTCGGGACTCGGTATCAGCGCTGTCGGTCTAGTCATACTGATGTTTTGCCTGGGGCCGCATCCGATGTATGTGCCCAACGCCATCGGTATGGGTTTGGTCGGTTTTGGGTCGGGCTTGTTTTTGACGCCAAACACGCGCTCCATCATGACGTCCGTTCCATCCAGTCGCCGTGGATTTGCCAACGGGTTGCGATCCATGCTTCAAAACATGGGTCAGGTGCTCAGCACCGCGATTTCCCTCACCATTGTGACAGCAGTGCTGCCGTCCCGCCTGCAGGACGCTGTGTACACGGGATCCGCCACAACGCTCAACCAGGCCGACCTAGGGCTCATCACCAACGGTTATCGATGGGCGTACGTGGCGTTATTGGTCGCAACCTTGTTGGGGATGGCCGCGTCGTCCTTGCGCGGTTCAGCGAAGCAAGGACAACAAGAGACCATCTCCAAGGGGGCGTAAACTCTGTTGAAGGCATTAGGAGAGTCAACCGTTTTGTGTCGTCGTTCAGGATGAATACGGATCTTGGATGGACCGCTTACTCAGGTTGCGTCACGCAAAGTCGGTACCCGTTCAACGACTCTTCCACCACGCCTTTATCGCGGTCCAGCGTGAAAGAGACGCGAGTCTCTCCGACGGGCATGTTGGTCACCTGAATCCTGGACAGAAACGCGGGCCAAGTGGGTGACAACGTAATCGTCTTCGCGGCCACGTCGACTTTCGCCCCGAGTATCGCCTGGAACATGGCCAGTGGCGTGCCTGCCGCCCACGCCTGCGGCATACATGCGACCGGATAGCGGACAATGAATCCAAGCGAGGCATCGTGCCCGCAAAACAGCTCTGGGAGTCGCTGGTACGGGAACTCGAGGCTGGCTCTCAGCAGCGCCTCGGTCAACGTGTTCACGGCATCCGTCTGTCCATTCTTCGCAAACCCGAGCAAAATCAGAGCGTTGTCATGCGCCCATACGGATCCGTTATGGTAGCTGATAGGACTGTACACCGCTTCATCACTGCTCATGGTGCGGATCCCCCACCCGGAGAACAGGCCCGGAGACAACAACGTCCGCACCACCGCGTCCACCTTGTCGGCGTCGATGATGGCCGACCACAAGCAGTGCCCGGGGTCCGAGGTGACCGTTCGGATCTGTCGTTTATCCTTGTCTAAGGCAGTAGCAAAGTAGTCTTTGTCCGCCATCCAGAATCGGTCGTTGAACTGCTCCTTCAGCCGCTCAGCTTCGGCCTTTAGACGTTCAGCCAGCTTCGTTTCGCCAAACGATGGCAGTAGTTCAGACAAGCCGACTTTTGCGTGATACACATAGCCTTGCACTTCAGATACTGCCATCGGACTGACGCCAAGGGTACCGTCCGGATGAATCATGGAATCGTAAGAATCCTTCCAAGACTGTACACTGAGTCCCTTGGAGTCTGCAGAATGGTATTCTACAAATCCGTCGCCGTCCATGTCTGCGTATTGGTCGAGCCACTCTACTGCACGCAGGATGTTGGGTAGAATCTCCTCCAAAAATCTGCGGTCGTTCGTCCAACGGTAGTATTCGACGGCAAGCACGAGGAACAAAGGTGTACTGTCAATGGAACCGTAATAGCGTTGGAACGGCACCTCGTTTACGTTCGCCATTTCTCCTCGGCGAAGCTCGTGCAGGATTTTCCCGGGTTGCTCGGCCCGCCAGGCATCGACTTTCTCACCTTGCAGGCGCGCCAGTGTTCGCAACGTGCCTTTCGCAACTTCGGGTTGAAAGGGCAGCATTTGCAACGCCGTGATGAGGCTATCTCTGCCAAATGGCACGGCATACCAGGGAATTCCCGCCACCGGAAAGGGACCGTCACCGAGGTCGGTCAGGAGGGTCCGCAGGTCCAACAGGCTTCGGTGAATCAGGGCGTTGAATGACTCATTGTCGGTGCTTACCCGCATGCAGGAGGACAACCACGCCGCGTAGTCCGCCTCCAACGCCTTCAACGCGGAGGCGAACGACGTGACCTCCCCCGCCTCGCCGTCGATGCGCGGCTGAACGACAACTTCGAGGACAAACGGTTTGCCTGGCTGGATCAACGTATCTACATCGAAGCGATTGGCCGTCGTCCGCGTCGCCTTGTCGCAGCGAATGACCACCGCCCGTTCCACGTCGTCGAGCCCCACATAGCCGAGTGTCACCTCACCGTTCTGTACCTCTGGAGGCAGATCTTTGCCACGGGAAGATCTGACCGCGCCGCGCGCCTCAAACAAGTCGGAAAACCTGGAACCGAATTGGAGCGATATCTGTACTGCAAGGTCCGTGCGCGCGTAGTTGAAGAACGTCATCCTCTCGTAAAAGACGCCACCTCGAACAATCTGCTCACGCTTGACCTCAATCGATTCCCGATGCAGTTTCAACTCTCCGTCGTTCACTTCTTCGTCGTTCGTTAGATGTATCACGGAAATGTAGTTTTTCTCGCAGGAACTGTGCAATTTCGATAAGGGTTTCCCGTTGAGCGTCAAGACGTAGGTGTCGAGACACCGCGTATCGTGGGTATATAGCCCTTTTTCAGAATCCGCGTGGATATTGCCGCACAGATCTGTCAGCAAGAACGTGTCTCCGTCTTTGATGACCAGATAATCCATCCATATCCCTCACATGATGTTTGGATTCCACGTATCGGAATGACATGAGTTTCAAGGTGACCTGTGCATCGCCTTGCTCGTCCGTCACTATTTCAAACCTGTGGTGGAGATGCCTTTGACAAAATGCTTCTGGAAGACGAGGAAGACGAGAATCATCGGCAGTGTCAGAAGTAGTACGCCAGCCATCACGCTGTTCCAGTACGCGTCGTACTGACCATAGAACGAGTTGAGCCCGACGGGCAGCGTGTACATGTCGTCGCTCGTCGTCAACAGGACTGGCCAGAGAAAGGAGTTCCAATTCCCTTGGAAGGTGAAAATGGTCATCGTGGCCATTAACGGCCTGGACAACGGCAATACAATCCGAAAGAAAATGCCCCAATGGCTCAATCCATCCATCCGCGCCGCCTCCTCCAATTCCTGTGGGATGCCGAGGAAGAACTGACGAGCGAGAAAGATCATCATGGCGTTCATCAGAAACGGAACGGTCAACCCCTGGTACGTGTTGATCCAGCCGAGTTTCGCCAACATGATGTAGATGGGCACCAACAGGACCTGACTGGGTATCATCATAACGGCCATGAACAGGTAGAACAGGGCGCCCTTGAACGGAAACCTCAAGCGCGCAAAGGCATAGCCAGCCAATGTGTTCACGATGAGATTCCCAATCGTGACGATAGTGGCCACAATCACGCTGTTGCACAGCCAGCGCAAAAACGGAAAATTGTTGATGATGTCGGAATAACTGTGCAGCGTGAGATGACCAAACGGTACAAACGTGTGGTAGATGTCTGAAGTCGGCTTCAACGACGTGTACACAGACCACACAAATGGCAGTAAAGAGACGCACGCGTACAGAATGGCAACGGCATATAGAAGCGGGCGGAAGTTCTTCGCATGAGTCATCGTGCTTCCCCCTCATTTCTCTCGTCCCATGATGTAATGTTGAATCAACGTCAAGATCAGGATGATGAAGAATAACACAAACGCCATGGCCGAGGCGTACCCCATTTGCATGGTCTTGAACCCTTTGGTAAACACGTCAAGAACGACCGTCATCGTAGAGTTGAGGGGACCTCCATCTCCACCGGAGACCACGTAGGCCTGGTCAAACACTTGATACGTGCCAATGAGGGACATGACCACGACAAAGAACGTCACGCGCCGCAGCGAGGGAATGGTAATATACCGCAACATTCGCCAGCCACTGGCACCGTCAAGAGCGGCAGCTTCATAGATCTCATCCGGAATATCTTGCAGACCCGCAAGGTATATCATCATGAATTGTCCCGACGTCGACCAGATGGCCATGACCATGAGACTAGCCAGCGCAAATTTGGGGTCATTCGTATACGTCGGGCCTTGGATACCAAACAGGTGCAAAAACTGATTCAATAGCCCTTGTTGTGAGAAAATAAAGATGAACATGACGCTGACGGCAATCGTGGACGTCACTTGCGGCAAGTAGTACGCAACCCGAAAGAACGTCTTGCCCCGAATCTGGTTGACAATTAGAGCCAGAAACAGCGCCAAAACGGTTTGAGTCGGCACCACGCCCAGTGAATACAGTGTCGTGTTCCAAAGTGCGCGCAAAAACTGGGGATCGTGAAATAAATGCCAATAGTTCGCCAGTCCGACGAACTTCGCGTTCTCAGGGTCCAAAAAGTTGAAGTTGAAAAAACTGATGTAAAACGCGACGAGTATAGGGCCTAACAGAAACACCACCAGAGACGCGATAGCCGGCAATACAAACAAGTAGCCTGCCAGCGCCTCGTCTTTCTGATTGCGACCAAGCGGCTTCCTTTTCCGCGGTGGCATACCTGCTGCTTCCACAGACGGTCGTCCGATGAGCGTAGGCGTCTCCGAAGTTCCCATGCTCATGCTGTTCCCTCCTTCGTCAGGCGCGATTCGGACTGTGCGTGCCCCTTGAGGGTCCGGTGGATCCCGTCGACTGAGTTCGGAATCCACCCCCCTAACGCATTCCGCAACAACCGATTATTGAGTCTGTGTCTGCAACGTTTGATCCGCCTGTTTCAGGACGTCGGCAGCAGATTGGTTCTGAAGCACTCCGGCTTCCGTGGCCTTGTTAATGGCGTCCACAAAGTTCTGACCCAACGTTCCAAACTGATACGGCGTACCGCCTTTCAGACCGTCGACGAACGCCTTGTAATCTGGGTACTTTTGCAGGAAATCACCTTGTTCGCTCTGCCGGGAAGGAATCGCCAAGCCCGATTCGGCCGTCATCTTCTGTGCGTCCTTGCCAGTCAGGTAGAACAAGAGCTTTGCAGCTTCGTCCGGGTGTTTGGTAGACTTCGCGATGGAGTAAGAAACCGTATACAGCATGTTGGCGGACTTTCCGTAATGTGTGAAGAAGTCCGTCACGCCGTAGTGTAGTCCTTTGGCAGTCTGTTGCAGCGCGGGAATGATCCAAGCACCTTCCGCGACCATCGCCACCTGGCCCTGTGCAAACGGCGGTCCCGCCCAATCTGCGCCCAAGTCCTTCGGTGTCTTGATGTATCCCTTATGGAAGTTGTCAATAAAGAACTGCAGGCCCGACTGGTTCTTTGCATCAGTGAACGTCGCTTTGTTGTTGTTGGCGTCATAGAAGGATCCACCCCAGTCCAACACAACGGGGTAGTACCGCGCCACGTCAATCGGCATGGACAGCGGAGTAATTCCCTTCGCCTTCAGAAGCGCCGCGTCCTTTTCAAAGTCCTCCCAAGTGGCCGGCGGCGTGTGGATGCCCGCCTTGGCCAACAAGTCCTTGTTGTATTCTATCGCCAGTGAGTTGGCGTCTTTCGGTAACCCGTACGTCTTGCCCTGCCACTGGAACGCCTTCAGCAAGGATGGGCTGAAGTCTTGGATGTCCACGTGGTCCTTTTGGATGTAGTCATCGAGCGGCAGCAGAACCCCTGAGGACTCCAGCTGCGGCGCGTACGAAGCGTCCACGTAAAAGACGTCCGGCGCAGTGTGCGAAGCCAACCTCGGCTGCATAGTCTGCAGATAGTCGCCCGTGACCACTTCCACCTTCACGTGAATGTTTGGATTCGCTTGCTCAAACGCCTTCAACTGATTCTCCACCAACTGTTTTTCCGCTGGACTCGACGACCACATGCCGAGTGTCAAATTCACACTGCCACCTTGTCCGTTGCCACTCGCTTGGTTGTCGTTCGTGCCTGAATTGCCGGATCCACAGCCTGCAAGCACACCGACAGACGCGACTGCTGCCGCAGTCACTGCCATCCATTTTTTCAGCAACTCACATGCCCCCTCCATGCTTCCATTTCAGTCAAGAATTCCTTTGGAGTCATTCGATCCGTGGCCAGGTTGAGTCCTTGACCACCAACTCAGGCTCCACCAATTCGCGGACAATGTTGCCGCTGCTCATACACTCAAACATTGCTTCCGCCAATCGCTTTCCAACTGTAAAGAACGGCTGCTTTACGGACGTCAGGGGAGGATCTGTGATTTCCGTCAAGTAGCCGCCGTCGTAGCCGACGACTGGGATTCGCAAATTTCGTTCGTGCAGGTAACGCAAGACGCCTACCGCCATGCTGTCTGACGCGCAAAAGACAGCTTCTGGAGTGCGTTCGAGAGACGTCATCGCCGCATACCCGCCGTGCATATCGAAGGAGTTGTACACGATGGTCGGTTTTAGTCCAGCTTCCTTCATGCAGTGAACGTATCCCTGTTCCCGGTGCTGCAGAAACAACAAATCTGAACTGCTGGTGATAAACGCAATATCGCGATACCCGAGCATCAGCAAATGCCGAGTGCCCAACTGACCGCCCAGCATGTTATCCACGTCGATTTGCGGCACATCGTACTGTGTCTGACCGAAAGCCCCAATCGTCAGTTCAGCACTCAGGCGTTCCGCGCGGGCGTCGTGATCTTTGATGTCGGTCAGGATGACGCCGTCCACTTTTCCAATGAAACTTTCCAGTTCTGCTATCCCGTCCGTTGGATAGATCAACAGCGAATACCCGTTTTCCCTACAAGCCTCGCTGACCCCGGTGGCAAACTCGAACAGTAAGGGGTCATACGTGTCCTTCTGTTTCACAGAAAGCATGACAATCCACGTCTGTCCTGTTCGCAACCCCTGTGCAACGCGACTCGGCTGGTAACCCAGTTGTTTCGCGGCAGCCTTCACCTTCGAAATGGTGTCTGGATGTACAAGTGCCGGATTGTTCAACGCACGCGATGCGGTGATAGGCGAAACCCCGGCCAGACGTGCCACGTCCTTCACGGTTGCCATCATCACCACCCTCTCGTAAGCGCTTTCTGATAACGTTATCAAAAAATGGTCACATCGCTGCCTATAGAACAATACGGCTTTCCACACGATTCCATGATAACGTTATCATCTCTAGTTATATTTAACATACTTCTCTGTGAATTCAATTGTCAACATAGATTTGCGTACGTACACCGTTACGCGGAAGCGGCACGTGTTTTGGCACTGTTTTATGGTCGTTTATGGTGTCATGCGCAGCGTTCAATGCATTGCACCATAAACGACCGTTTTTGGAACTGTTACATAGGGTTTAGTATGGGGAGATTGTTAACGTAACACAGAACTGAGGTTGGAACTTGTACGGGTGTACATGGCCATTGACTGATACTATGGGACGATGCCGCCACGGCAAAAACGGGGTCTAATTTGTTTCACCAGCGTACACACCCTCTGTCTGATTCGTCACCCCAATCGCCTCTTGTGTATCGGCGCGGAATAAGTGAACTTTATTCATATCTAACACTAGTTTCACCAGTGTTCCCGGCTGAAGATAAAATCTCGAGTTCACGCGGGCAATGATGTTTTGACCCGATACTGTCACATGTAGATAGACTTCAGAACCAACATTCTCGCTGACTTCAACTTTTCCATAAATCACGGATTCTGGATACTGTGACGTTAGAGTATCTTCAATGTGCAAGTCTTCGGGACGGATACCTAAAATAACTTCCTGTCCGATGACTCCTTCGGAACGACAAATCGGGTATCTATTTTCCGGAAGGAGAATGGAAGTGCCCGTGGTGCGAAAATACACCTGCTCATTTTCTTCAACGATTCTTCCACGAAGGAAATTCATAGCCGGTGAACCGATAAACCCAGCCACAAACATGTTTGCTGGAGAATGATATACCTCCTGAGGAGTGCCACATTGTTGAATGACTCCATCTTTCATAACAACAATGCGATCTCCCATTGTCATTGCCTCAGTTTGATCGTGAGTAACATAAATTGTAGTTGTTTGAATTCGTTGATGAAGTTTACGAATTTCCGCCCTCATCCCAACCCTCAGTTTTGCGTCTAAATTAGACAACGGCTCGTCCATGAGAAATACCTGAGGTTCACGCACAATTGCCCGTCCAAGCGCAACGCGCTGGCGTTGGCCGCCTGAGAGCGCTTTTGGTTTTCGGTCTAGCAAGTGTTCGATATCGAGAATTTTCGCTGCTTCCCGGATCCGCTGATTAATTTCAGATTTGGAGAACTTTCTCAATTTGAGTCCAAATGCCATGTTGTCGCGCACGGACATATGAGGATAAAGGGCATAATTCTGGAATACCATGGCAATATCTCTGTCCTTGGGCGGCACATCATTCACCCGACGATCACCTATGAATAAATCCCCTTCGGAAATCTCCTCTAACCCAGCAATCATGCGCAAGGTTGTTGTCTTCCCACAGCCCGAGGGGCCGACCAAGACCACGAACTCCTTATCTTCTATGTCCAGATTGAAATCCTTCACAATCATCGCCTCAGAATACTTTTTCCAAACATGCTTCAAGCTCACTCGAGCCATCAGATCAACATCTCCTTCTTAAAATGCTTGATCTTGTAAACTGCTACAGGAGGCATCATGTAAAAACGGAGATGATTTTTACTAGTCGGCAAAATCATCTTTAATACGCTTAACCATGTCAGGAACATTAGAAATCACAATGTCTGTATTTCGGTGAATAAATCTTTGAATTTGTTCCGGATCATCTACTGTCCAGACAGCAACACGAAGTTGCTCGGCATGGCAAGCTGAGATGAGCTCATCAGATGTAAGTCGATAGTCGAGGTTGACGGAATATGCTTTCAATTGTTTGGCAATGTACCAAGGATCCGCTATCTCTTGATCGAATAACAAACCAACTTCGAAACTTGGATAGTGATCTTTAAGATACTCAAGGCACCTGTGGTGAAACGAGGAAAAGAGAATCTGCTTGCGAAGCGGATGTTGATTAGCAACTGAGACGACACGATCTATCAGAGTTTTCCAATTTTCGTCATACACCTTAATCTCAATATTGTAAAATCCCTTAGGACACACCTCATAAGCATCGTTCAAAACATCTTGTAAGGTGGGTACCGATTGAAACCCCATTTCCGGTCTGCACTTGGCTGCGTTCAGTTGTCGGATTTGACCATAATCCATCAAGGATACAAGTCCCCGTCCATCCGTTGTTCGATCTACCGCCGGATCGTGCATGATGATTGGTACTTCGTCAGCAGTGAGTTGAACATCAAACTCAAGGCCGTCTATTCCCAGTTCTAATGCCTTTCGAAAAGCCAGGCGCGTGTTCTCCGGATAGTTTGCACTGAAACCCCGGTGTCCAAGGACCATTGAGTGATTTACCATGGTAGCTCCTCCAAATTTTTATTCATCCCAGATTCCTCAAGTCATTCTAACCAAGCGCACCATAAGTCGAATCGAGGCAGGTACAAGACCTGACCTCGATTCTTCTTTTACGGAACTAAACTTTCTTGACTGCCTTACTGTAATGCGCTGTTTGCTTGATTGACTGCGTTTTTCATCGTTTGGTCAACAGGCTGGCCTTCGTCAAATATACCCTGCAGAGCTTGTTGAACATTTTGTAATACGCCCAAGTAATTCGGAGATGCGGGCGCCGCATGTTGGTACTGCAACTCATCAAGTGCCGTTTTGAACTGAGGGTTTTTCTTCAGGTAGTCCTGGTAACTCGGATCGCTCACTGCGGCCTTTTGAACGGGCAGGTAACCTGTCATCTCGGCCCACTTTGCTGACTGCTGTGGTGCAGTCCACCATTCAATGAAGGTCTCGGCAGCTTTGATTTGGTCTTGGGATGCCCCCTGCATGATTGCGATGTCCCCGCCACCAGGAGGTACAGCTAAGGTAGCATCCTTCGGCAATACCGCTGTTCCCCAGTCAAAGTTTTTGACGCCAGCTTTTACTTTTCCAGCCGAACCAATAGAGTCAATATCCATTGCCACTCTGCCGTGAATGAAGTCCTGTGTCATGAGATCCCAATATTGAGGTCCTGACTCAACCGTCGCATAGCCTTGCTTGACCAACGCTTGTTCCATTGACAAAATGTGGTTTGCGCTAGGGCTATCGAAGGTTGCCTTGCTAAGATCGCTCGAGAGGATATCTCCGCCTCCAGACCAAACGGAATATTCCCAAGGCCACCAGTCAACCAACGGCTCAAAACCATATACTTTTGCATCACCGGAGCCCTGGGTCAACTTTTTTGCGTCAGACTGCAACTCCGCCCACGTCGTCGGTGGTGCGGTGATGCCTGCCTTTTGGAAAAGTGTCTTGTTATAATACAGTACGGGAACGCTGCGGTTTAGCGGTACGCCGTAATACTTTCCGTTGAATTGTGTACTGACCAGCATACCTTTCAAAAAGTTATCGGGCTTGTCCACGCTGCTGTTCTGCATGAAGTCCGTCAAATCAACCAGTTTCCCCGTTGCAGCGAACACTGGCATGGAGTGTACTTCAATCTGTGCCATAGTCGGAGGATCTCCCGCCTTTAAAGCTGCTAACAGCTTCTGTTGCTCAGGTCCACCGCCGGAATAACTACCTTGGTAGGTCGCCGTGACGTGAATATTGGGGTGAGTTTTGTTAAATTCCTGAACCATCTCCTGAACATCGTTGCTGAGATTACCGCCAATCCCGTACCAAAACGTCACCTGTACGGGCTTGTTACCAGAACCTGCAGCGGTATCGTTAGATGCATTTACGCTCGTTCCGTTAGCGCCTTGACCGCATCCAGCCAAGGCCAGCATGCCTAGAGAGGCGATGCTGATTCCACTGATTTTTGTCCACTTCTTCGACATGTTCTCCACTCCTATTGTGAAATCACTTTTGTATTTGAACAGCCCAGTGAGCTGACTGGGTCAACCCTTGAGTGACGTATTGGCAACACCCTTGACGATGTACTTTTGGCCAAACAGAAAGATGGCGATAACCGGCACAATCGAGAACAAATCAGCAGCCATCAACAGATTCCATTGCAGCTGCTGCCCCGCATCCTGGCTCAAAAAGTAGGACAAAGCCACCGGAATCACGCGCATGTTGGTCGAATTGGTCGTTACAAGCGGCCAGAACAGACTGTTGTAGTGAAACACAAAGTTCAACAACACCAAGGTAACGATGGCTGGTTTGACGTTTGGCAACACGATAGACCACAGAATGCGGAACTCTGAAGCTCCGTCAATGCGGGCGGCCTGAACCATCTCCTTGGGCACGGAGACAAATCCCTGCCGAAGCAGAAAGATTCCAAAGGCACTGCCAATGAACGGAATGACCAGAGCACCGTACGTGTTAATGAGATGAACCTTGCTGAGCATGATGTAAACCGGGATAAACGTGGCTTGCATCGGGATCATCATGGCCATGAGAATCAGAAAGAAAATTGTTTTCTTGCCTTTGAACTCTGTAAATGCCAAAGCGTACGCCGCCATGCTGGATGTAATCACTTGAAAAAACACAATGAGCAAATTGGAAACGATACTGTTCACGAAAAAGATTCCGAACGGCTCGGCCCGCCAAGCCTGAACGAAATTCCCCCAGTCCACATTGAGAGGCAAGAGATGAAATCTGGGACTGAAAATGTTGTCATTCGTCTGAACGGCCGATACGAACATCCAATAGATTGGTAAAAGTATCAAGATTACAAATAGAATCAAGATAATGTGGGATACGCCTCGTTCCAAACGATTGTTTGGGTTTATCATTCCTCCACCACCCATCGGTTGCTCATTTTCACCTGCAACCAGGTTAAAACGGAGAGCAAAACCAGAAGGAGTACCGATGCAGCCGTCGCCTTGCCAATGTTGAACATCTGAAAACCTTCGTTATAGATGTAGTACACCAAGGTCGACGTGGCATTGTTAGGACCTCCGCCTGTCATCACGTAGACCTGATCAAAGGTCTGAAAGGATTGAATCAAGCAGACCACCATGGCAAAGACAATGCTAGGTGCCAAGGACGGAAGTGTGACATGACGAAAAGTTGACCAACGACCGGCTCCATCGACTGCCGCTGCCTCTTTGATTGCATCAGGAACACTTTGCAATCCGGCGAGGAAAATCAGCATGTAGTATCCGAGGTATTGCCAAACGGACATGACAAGGACTGCCGGAAGCGCGTAAGCAGCTGAACCCAGCCAGTCAGGTCCAGCAATGTGTAGAAGGGACAAGACCCTGTTCACCAGGCCGTAATCCTTGTTGTATAGAAGCGTCCATACCAAACCTGAACCAACCAGGGGTATAACGTACGGACTGAACAGTACCGTTCGGTAGAAATTTGTGCCCTTCAGCTTTTTGTCTAACAAAACAGCAAGGAGCAACCCGAGCGGTAAGGATATAACCATCATGCCGCCGGAAAAAAACAGTGTGTTCCACAAGGACTCACGGAAATCGGGCGAGGAGAACAACTCCACATAGTTTTTCAAGCCTACAAACTTCGGTGTTGCACTTAACAAGTTCCATTTGAACCCGCTCAAGTAGATGACATAAACCGTGGGAATAAAAACAAACAATGTCATAAACACCAGTGCCGGAAGCATCAGGATGAACCCTGGCCAATTCCATTTCAGTGGCCGCAACTTCATACTTCTGGGCTCTGCTTTGTAGGGTGAAGTCATGCACACTTCACTGGTTGCTCCGACCTGGTCTGTCATGGTGGGGCTGAGTTTCCTCATTGCGAATCACTCCTCCTTCCTCTTGCAACATCACCGATGGATGCCACTCAAGTTCAAACCTGTAACACCAAGGATAATCAAGGCAATGGATGTGACCTGCATCGGAGACAGGGGTTCCTTAAAATACATAACGCCGATGAAGGAAATCAACACCATGCCAAGCGCTGACCAAATCGCGTAAGCCACACCCACCGGAATCTGCTTTAGCGCGATGTTCAGGACAACAAGACTTGCACCGTAGAACCCAAACATCAATAGCGACGGAGTGAACCTGGAAAAACCGTTGGACAACTTCATCAGCGTCGTTCCACACACCTCCAGCACAATTGCCAAAAGTAACAGCAACCATTTCATGTACAATCCTTCTCTTCTGTCTGAATGTGAACCCTCCGTTCGTTCAATTTGGATTGTACGTTCGATATGTTGATATATGGTGGATCAGAGATTAAGTGTTTGTTAACTGTATGTAAATCGCGAAATTCCGTGGAGGAACTCGAAATATCCGCGAAGAATTACCTTTTTAGATACATGATCCGTCGTTATTTTGTTCAATTTTTTCTGTTCTTTTATCCCTTCAATTCATCTGTTCATAGCAAGGGATGCATTCAGGAGGTAGTGAGTGTGAAAACAGCTTTGCGGCAAGAGGAAGTACAGGTACTTCGTCAGAAGATGATGCATGCCATCTCCAGCATCATGGACTGGTACAATCTCACGCACTCAGCGAGTGAACTGTACGCCTTGATGTTTTTCGAAGACAGACCGATGACGATGGATGAGATGAAAGATATGATGGGTATGAGCAAAAGCAGTATTAGTTACGCGGTTCGATCCCTCATTGACTCAAAAATGATCTATAAACTCGACTACAAGCAAGGACGAAAAGAATTGTTCCGGGCCGAACCGGACTTCCTCTCTGCATTTCAAAAGTTCTTGACGTCAAAGCTGGAACGAGAAATTGAGGTCGTAACCTGCGCCATTGAAGAAGTCATGCCGAGATTGAAAGAAATCCTGGAGGACAAAGATACACCGGAAACCATCCGACAAGACGTGAATAAGGATCTCAACAAGGTGATTCACGCCAAAAACTATTACACATGGCTACAAGGGTTTGTGAACCGATTGAAAGCAGAAACGCTCCCCAACTAAAGGATGCTTTACCATCGCACACCCGCCTTCTAGTTCCAGCCGTTCTCGCCGAGGCAAACCTCGGAATCCTTCCGTATAATGAGGAGACATGAATACACGGAAAACTATCGCTTACGCGTTTCTCGGTTTGCTGGCTGCTTGCGTGGTCGTGGTTGTGCTGGTCCCCGCTGCGCGAGAAGGGGTCTCCAGGTTCTTCGCTGTCGCATCGTTTCAAGAACTGCAGGCCTACGCGCACAAACTCGGCGCATGGGCCCCCTGCTTCATCATTCTTCTGATGGCGTCGCACTGTGTGACCTTTCTTCCCTCCGAAATCCTGATGGCCGCTAACCTCATCCTGTTCGGGCCGGTCGTCGGTACGTTGTACACCTGGTTGGGAGGCATGCTCGGCGCCTATCTAGCCTTCTTCTTAGCGCGCCGCTTTGGCAGGCCTGTGGTGCAACGATTTGTGCCTGCACACGCATTGTCCAGTTTTGACGCTTTCGTGGAGAAACGCGGGGCACTTGGGCTGTTGTTGCTGCGGTTGATTCCCTTTGTCTCGTTCAACGCCCTGAACTACGGTTCTGGCCTCACGAGGATTTCCATCTGGAATTTCACGTGGACCACCGCCATCGGCATTCTCCCTTTCGAAATCATGTTTGCCTTGGTATACCACAGTGTTTCCAGCCACACGACCGCGCTGATGACGCTGTCGGCCATTGCGGTCATGGTATTGCTGGCCGCATTTGCCGCGACGCTGTGCAAGCGCCCGCGGCGTGGACGTTGAATCGCTGTCTGAATGGACGTTGCTTCTCGAATCACGGCGCCATATGATAAGTGGGTGTTTACACGGACATGGAGGCGACTGAATGGGAACATTACAGCAAGAAATACAGATGGAAACGAACAAGCGCCGAACGTTTGCCATCATTTCTCATCCGGATGCCGGGAAAACCACGCTCACCGAAAAACTCCTGCTGTTTGGCGGAGCCATTCGCGAAGCGGGAACCGTCAAAGGTAGAAAGGCGAGGCGCCACGCGACCTCCGACTGGATGGAAATCGAAAAGAAGCGCGGAATTTCGGTCACATCGACCGTTTTGCAGTTTCATTATCAAGGCTACCACATCAACATCCTGGACACGCCAGGACACGAAGACTTCAGCGATGACACCTATCGCACGCTCACAGCTGCCGACAGCGCCGTGATGCTCATTGACGCCGCCAAAGGCGTCGAGCCGCAAACCATTAAATTGTTTGAGGTTTGCCGTATGCGCGGAATTCCCATTTTCACGTTCATCAACAAGTTGGACCGTCAAGGGAAGGATCCGTTGGCATTGCTGGAAGAAATCGAAGCCGTTCTCGGCATCCGCTCGTGCCCAATGAATTGGCCCATCGGCATGGGCGCAGATTTCCAAGGCATCTACAATCGCGGCGACAACTGCCTGGAACAGTACAGTGGCCGTGCGACAGAATCGACAAAAGTGTACGTGACCGACGTCGAAGATGCGCGTCTGCGCGACATCCTCGGCTCTGCCGCTCACGAGAAGCTGATAGAAGACGTGGCTTTGCTCGATATCGCAGGGGATCCGTTCGATGCAGAGCTGGTGGCACACGGCAAACTCACGCCCGTGTTCTTTGGCAGTGCCATCTCCAACTTCGGTGTGGAAACGTTTCTCAACCAGTTCATCAACATCGCGCCGCCGCCCGGCCCCCGGCGGACAGAAGACGGAGACCTACATGACACGACTTCTCCGTTTTCGGGATTTGTCTTTAAAATCCAGGCCAACATGAATCCTGCACACCGGGACAGGGTGGCCTTTCTCCGCATCTGCTCCGGCAAGTTTGAACGGGGAATGACCGTGCGCCACGTGCGAACCGGAAAGAACATCAACCTGTCTCAGCCACAGCAATTCTTCGCCCAGGACAGAACGATGACCGAAGTCGCATATCCCGGCGACATAATCGGTATCTTTGATCCGGGTATTTTCCAAATTGGAGATACGCTGTGCCTGGAAGGCGCGTTTCAGTTCGAGCGGCTTCCCCAGTTTTCACCGGAGCACTTCGCCCGGGTGTCCGTGAAAGACACCCTCAAGTACAAACAATTTCACAAAGGGCTGCAGCAACTCGCCGAAGAAGGGGCGGTTCAGGTGTTCCGGATGGTCAATCGAACCGAAGACATGATCCTCGGCGTGGTCGGCCCGCTGCAACTGGACGTGTTTGAGTATCGCTTGAAAGCGGAATATGGCGCTGAGATTCACATCTCGCACCTACCGTATCGATTTGCTCGGTGGCTCAAGGCCGACAACCCAGAGACACTCAATTACGATCACGCCTCGTGCCTGATGGTCCGAGATCACCACGACCGCCTCGTGATGTTGTTCCCGGACGAATTTTCGCTGCGCTGGGTGACGGATAAAAACCCTGGGGTTTCACTGTATCCCACATCGTACGGCCTGTAGAGGAATTCCAATTTCTGCGTAATGAGCACATTTGCGGGGAACCCTGATGAGGAACCATGTGAGGAAGGGGCGTCCGCATGTGCGTTACGACTGTATCGTGGTGGGCGGAGGTATTGCAGGGCTTCAGGCGGCCATTCAGCTGGGTCGCTATCGCCATCGAGTGCTCGTCATTGACTCGAACAACGGGCGGTCGTCTCTGTGCCGTAGCTACCAGAATCTCTTAGGATGGCCAAACGGAATCAGCGGACAGGAACTGCGGGATATCGGTAGACGCCAAGCAGAGACACTCGGCGTGAAATTTGTTTCAGATACGGTGAATGAAGGGAACCGAGACGACGACTGCTTTCGACTGTCTTGTCGAAGCGGAAGTCACTACGAATGCAATCGACTCCTCATTTCTACGGGGATTTCTGACAACATTCCGATGCTGCCGCAAGTGCGTGAGTGCCTGGGCGTCACCGTATACGTCTGCCCAGATTGTGATGGGTACGAAATTACCAACAGGCGAACCCTGGTTCTTGGAGCTGGCAACGTCGGAGCAAACATGGCCCTCACGTTGACGTACTGGTCGCGCGATTTGGTCTACATCAATCATGAGCAGACCCTCGTGGACGCGTCACTCTTAGACCAACTCCGTCAGCAATCGATTGAATACATCGCCGAACCGATTGTGGAAGTCATCACTGACGGGGTCAACATCCGCGGAGTGGTCCTGCAGAGCGGATCAAGAGTCACCGGTGAGCGGGGATTCATCGCCTTCGGTGGAAACGTTGTGCACTCTGCCCTCGCCAAGCAACTCGGCGTAGAGCTGTTGGAAAACAAGCACATCCTCGTGGATCCCCGCACGAAAATGACCAATGTCCCCTTCGTCTGGGCCGCCGGCGACGTCGTTGCACACTCGGAGCAGGTGAGCATCGCCATGGGCGAAGGTTCGCAAGCAGCCATTTGGATTCACAGAAGCCTACTGTCCGAATAAACCACCTCCATCACGCCGCCAGGGACTCTCTTCTTGGCCCGCAGCTCCCACAGCACGGAACATTTCGCATGCGGGCCGCTCTACCCTCCCTCGAAAAGCTCCACAATTGTTTTCGAATAATTTGTATACTTATGTCACATCGCGGCGCTATATGTCGTCAGTATTGGTAGCAGCATCGGGGGAGGCTATCAGACGTGAAGGGGAAATTGACACTTGCTACACTAGCAACGTTGTCCACTGTGGGGTGCGGGGTGATGGCGGGCGGCCTGAGCGACCGATCGCTTATCGCCTATCGGTTTCAACAGAACAGCGCGCTAGATTCAAGTCGAATGATGACGAGCAATACCGTAAACACAACACCCTTATCAGATTCTCGTAATATGACTGAATCGTCCAGCACGACGGCCATCGTCAACGGGAGTTCACCTGCAAACACAGGATCAAGTGTCAATATCGTGCAATCTGGAGGCCCGGCAGTCTCCAAATCGTCGCAAAGCAGCACATTGACGCACGAAACAGACGTGTCTCGGAACGGCTCTCCGCAGCCCGGCCATGTCTACGCCTCCCGCACCTGTGGTGGGTACGAACGTGAACTATTGGGAGCATGAGCCTGCACTTCAATCCCAAGGAAAGGACGTCGTGCTTACGTTTGACGATGGCCCAAGTCCATGGACTGCCTATTTAATCCAAACACTAGACCAGCAACACGTACCCGCCGTCATGTTTTGGAACACGTATCACCTGTCCTATGTATCTGAAGAAGTTTGCTTATTACTGAAGAACTCTCCAAACATCATCGTCGGTGACCATACGGCTGACCACCCGAATCTATTGAAAATCGGATACGCAGATCAGTTTCGGGAAATCGTTGACGCGAAGCAAGAGATTGAAAACAAGACGGGCGAGCCCGTTGTCTTCTTCCGCCCCCCGTACGGAAACTACAATGCAACGACCGAACAAATATTAAATCAGGCGCATTTGACGCCAGTGATGTGGGATATCGACTCGCTCGACTGGAAGTACAATGGCAACAAGCAAGCCATTCTGAATACCATTCAGAGTGAACTTCGGCCAGGAGCGATTATTCTGATGCACGACCACAAAGATACCGTCGACTTCTTGCCAGACCTCATCGCCATGTTGCGCAAGGATGGATACGGGTTCACGACCCTTCAGACATCCTGATGACCCTTGAACGACGGAGTAGCCAGTGTCACAGATGGCGGGTGCGGGTCCACGTATGCCACTCCAGACCCTACAAAAGAAGGCGGCCGACGAAAGCCGCCTTCTTCCATTTTCCTTCAAAGTAACAGACCAAAATGCTCAACCCTGCTTTTGCCCAGCTTTGATCCACTGCGCGACGGAAACCACGCGCTTCGCCTGAATCTTCACTGCTGTGATGGTGTTCTGCGGAACGCTGCCGTCTTCCGTGGTCGTCGCACTCGTACCGTAGGGGTTCCCACCTGCGGCGAACAGAGCCTGATCCGTGTAGCCGGGAGCCACCACAATGGCACCCCAATGGTACATTGAGGTGTACAAGGACAAGATGGTCGCCTCTTGCCCCCCGTGCGGGTTTTGCGCGCTTGTCATGGCGCTGACCACCTTGTTCACGGTCTTTCCTTGGGCCCAAAGTCCCCCCAATGTGTCCAGGAACTGTTTCATCTGTGAGGCGACGTTACCGAACCGGGTGGGCGTACTGAATATGATGGCGTCAGCCCAAGCAATATCATCTGCTGTAGCCGTTGGAACATCTCTCGTTGCTTCGTGATGCGCTTTCCAACCAGGAGTGGATGCTATCGCCTCTTCCGGCGCCAATTCTGGCACCTAGCCAACCATCCGGTGTTGGACTACGAAATATGGGTGCGATGTTGACGCCCGTCGGGCCATATTCCCTCTTGACGCAGCTGTACACATACGGTAAAATTTTACTCAAACTTCACATCACAATGGCTGAGATGGAGAGAGTACGGATTTGATTCAGCGTAGAGAGTCGGTGGTTGGTGCAAACCGACCTGAAGCAAATACCGGAAGTTCACTCCTGAGCCGCCAGGTGAACGCCCTTAGGGTTACTAGCCTGCGCCGGAAACCGTTCGATGTTTTCGTTATCTCAATGAAGTGAAGGCACATGCCTTCATGTAGGGTGGTACCGCGAGTTCAATCTCGTCCCTTGTGGGACGAGATTTTTTGTTCAGCGACTTGTACATCGCGGCGCACAACGGGTTTACCACTTATTTCGCTGTCGCTGAATATACGAAAAGCGTTGATGGAGAGAGTAGATGCCGCATTCAGTGCAGAGAGCCGGCGAATGGTGCGAGCCGGACTGAAAAAGCGTCGAAGTTCACTCCGGAGCTGTCAGGTGAACGCCTCCTAGGCCAGTAGTCTGTACCGGAAGCATCCCAGTGTTTCCGTTATCCCAACGAAGTGAAAGGCATTGACGCCTTGCATTAGGGTGGTACCACGAGAACCTCGTCCCTATCTGGACGAGGTTTTGTGATTCCTGCCAACCCTCTCCGTGCAAGAGGCGTCAGCCGACAAGTAGGGTGGTACCGCGAGAAGATCTCGTCCCTAACCGGACGAGATTTTTGTTTACAACCAGTCAAACCAAAGGAGGAGATTGTCGTGACCGCACGTTCAGTCCAGTGCCCGTACAAGTTGGCCAGTCGAATGCTTCATCCAGATTCCACAGTGGTACAGGTAGGTCGCCTTGCTATCGGCGGCTCCACCCCCGTTGTCATTGCCGGTCCGTGTTCTGTTGAAAATCGTGATCAGATCCTGGACATCGCTCAAAGAGTTCAGAAACTCGGCGCACATATGCTGCGCGGAGGGGCGTTTAAACCACGGAGCTCCCCGTACTCCTTTCAGGGACTTGGTGAGACTGGGCTACAATTTCTGGCCGAGGCAGGCCAGGCGACAGGCCTCCCTGTCGTGTCAGAAGTCATGGACATCGAAAACCTGTCCATGATCTGCGAATACGTGGACGTCCTGCAAATCGGTGCAAGAAATATGCAAAACTACCCGCTGCTCAAAGCCGTCGGGAAGACGACCAAACCGGTCATCCTGAAGCGGGGGCTGGCCGCTACCATTGAAGAATGGCTGTTGTCTGCGGAGTACATCCTGAACGAAGGAAATCCCAACGTCGTCTTATGTGAACGGGGAATCCGCACTTTCGAAACATCTACCCGCAACACGTTGGACCTGAACGCCGTGCCTGTGGTGAAAGAGCTGAGCCACCTCCCCATCATCGTAGATCCCAGTCACGGAACCGGGGTAGCACGGTACGTTTCGGCAATGAGTCTCGCAGCGGTCGCTGCAGGCGCTGACGGACTCATGCTGGAAGTGCATACTTCCCCGGAAACCGCGCTTTCGGACGGTCCGCAAAGTTTGACCCCAGACGAGTTCGGGCTCCTAATGAGTCGAATGGAAACCCTTGTGTCTTGGGCCAACACAGTCGAAGAGGTACCTGTACATGGATGACGCCCGCACGCTGTTGGATGGATACCGGCAACAGATTGACGCGTTAGACCATGAGCTGCTCGAATGCCTGCGCCGCCGCTTCCAGCTGACCACGAAAGTAGCGGCGGTCAAGCGCAAAATGAAAGCTCCGGTGTACCAACCCAGCAGAGCAGCCGTCGTGGAACAGCACTACGTTCAGTTGGGAGAATCCTACGGGCTAAGCAGAGAGTTTGTGGTTCAATTGTGTCAAATGATTCACGCCGAATCCTGTCGGTTGCAAGCCGAAACCGGATTGGCATGGTCTCCACACGCGGAACCCATATCAAAGCCTGAGGCTCCGTTGGATGGATGATTTCATGTGTCACAAGATGGGGGATAAAAAGTGGCAAGGGTAAGCGTGAGGATGGATGACACCTGGATTGGTCTCACGTGCCCATCCGTGCGACGAATCGTCTCCAGCGTATTTCGACACGCGCCACAGCCATTCGACGACATTTTTCTCCATCTTTGAAAAAGTCATCCGATCTCTTCCTGCTCTACTCGTCGTTCACGCTCACTGAATGCCTGTTATACCTGCACAGAAGACCGCCTGAAGAGGCGATCTTCTTCTTTGTGTTAACCTTCATCTTCGTGAGACTCGGGACGTACGGGACTGGTATACCACCCCACACTCATGTCCGGAATTTCGCGTTTTGTCGTTCGAGCAGACGTTGCTTCCGGCAGAGCCTCGACCATTTGCAATTTCACAATGTCGTCTTCAGATAATATCGTTTCTCCACAGCCCCTGTCGGGTTTCACAGCCAACACTCCTCACACTTCGGATGCGCTTGTCAGAAGTGTAACCCGATGTGGATTCGGTTATGATGCGTAACGATTTGCAAAATCGCAACGAACACAGGGTTTAGCATATGAAACCGGAACCGTTCCGAATACAACGAAGAGACCTTCCAACGGGGTTCCTGGTCGTCAGCGTATGACAAATCCTCCGTACAAACAAGACGCCACGATGACAAGCGCAGGGTGAATTTTGAATTTCTGCATGGCAATGACCGCAACAAGCGCAATCGCAAAGAACTGAATGTAACCAATGTGTCCTACGGACTCCGCGCCAATTTGCCAGGTTAAGACGACCATGAGTATGGCAATCACAGGCTGCACCAGGATGGTCATGCCTCGAACAACGGACGACTGTCGGTACCGATGGAAGAGACGGAGGAGCGCAATCATCGCAAGTGCGGAAGGCACAATGGTGGCCAGCAAAGCAACCACCACACCGCCGAGTCCACCCACGCTGTAACCCACGAAGGCCGCAATTTTGGTGGCAATCGGACCAGGTAACGCGTTGGCCAGCGCGAGTGCGTTGGCAAATTGAGCATTGGTCATCCAGTGGTAGTGATTCACAATTTGGTCTTGCATCAACGGAATCGACGAAGGCCCCCCGCCGTATCCCAACACATTGGCGGTGAAAAATCCGAACAAGAGGTGCAGCAGATTCACGCCGAGCCCCCCTTATCGCGCTTCGCGTCCTTCACGTACCGGACAATTCTCATGTGCACCGCACCGTAGCCGAGGAAGAGGATGACAACAATGCCTGTATTGAGCTGAACGACTACCAGAAGTACCAACGCAACGGCACAAAACAGGGCGGCGAGTGGAAGGCCCAGTCCTTTGCGCGCCTTTTCGGCGAATTCGTACGCCATGACGGCCAGCATCGCAACAATCACTGGGCTGACCGCCTCAATCATCCCCGCGACAAATTTGGACTGCCGAAGCGCACTGAGGGCGGACACCAGGAGAACCATGGCAACACAAGTGGGCAAAATGTGTGCCAATACGGCGACGACAGCGCCCGTAATCCCCTTCTGCCGATAGCCAAGATAGGCGGCCATCTTGGTGGCAATGGGACCGGGGAGTGAATTGCCAAAAGCGAGAATTTCCGCAAACTCCTCGTCCGTCACCCAATGGTACCGACGAACCGCCTCGTAGCGAAATAAGGGCATCACGGAAGGACCTCCGCCATAACCTAGAATTCCTGCTCGTACCATGGCAACCACAATGTCCATATACGATTTGACTCTGCTCACAAGCTCACCTCAGCACACTCAATTCTCCATGGATGAGGACAAGACCGACCCATCAAGGCAGGCATGGCCGGCAATCCCGACATGCGGATGGTTTGACAGCAGATGAACCTGCCCCTCTGCCCATCCTACACAAATTTGGAGAGCGAGCATAGAGATGGCACCCCCCAGATTCGGAGAGGTGCCATTATGCGCTTCTTCTTCAGTCCCTTAATGCAGCCAGTTCACGTTCAATGGCCGCGCGAATCAATGTGAGACATTCCTCCACCGTATTCGCATAGATTCGTTGTCCGTTGACCAGTGCGTAGGGCCTGACTCTGCACAGCCCACAAAAACTGAGACACTCGCTCCGCAACACGGCCACCTCAGGGTACTCTGCTTCAAGCTGTTCCAGATCAATATGACTTAACAGATTGCCATCGCACACTTCAACGACGATAATCCCGATGATGATCACCTCTCGATACCTACAAACACCACGTCAATGAGAAACACACTGCAACCTCACATACAAATTCGCCAGGAATGAAATACACACAAACTCCTGCGAAGCCTGTATCTTACCACAACAGTAACATTGTAACCCGATTCACTCACCACTCGGTCACGCATATCCAATGGTGCATTTACCCAATTGATGGATGCCATCATTCCCTGCCAAGATGTCCCCTGTATGAACGCTGGGATTGCGTTACGATGGACGGTGGATGATAAGGCCGAGTAACATGATAAAGGACAAACTGACCTAGAAGGATGTTATGACGATGTGGAATGATTTGCTTCAGGTCGACTTACCTGACCATATACAAAACGCACTGGAAGCTGCAAAATCTACCCGATCCGCGCTCTCACCAGAAGACCTCGCACTGCTTGGACGCCCGGGTTACACACCGCCCACTCCGTCCGTGTTGTACGACGCTGTCGTGGCGTTTGCACTCGGGAAGAACATACTTCTGAAAGGACCCACAGGTTCCGGCAAGACCAGACTGGCTGAGATGTTGTCCTGGCTGTTTGCACAACCCATGCACAGTATCAACTGTTCTACAGACCTAGACATTGAAGCATTGCTCGGATTCAAGACACTGACCCACGACGGCTCCAAGCAAGCCATCGAATTTATTCCTGGCCCAGTGGTCAAGGCCATGACCTCAGGGCACGTTCTATACATTGACGAAGTGAACATGGCGAAGCCGGAGACCTTACCTGTATTGAACGGGGTCCTCGACTACCGCCGAAGCGTTGCCAACCCGTTCACTGGGGAGGTCGTGCACGCCGCCGAATCCTTCCGCGTCATTGCGGCCATCAACGTCGGTTACATCGGAACCGTACCGCTCAATGAAGCGCTGAAGAATCGATTTGTGGTGATTGAAGTGCCATATCTGCAAGGGGAGAGGCTGAAACAATTGCTGCGACAATCCAGCCGTTTGAAGGACGAGAAACTGCTTGACGGTTTTGTGCAACTGTCTGCGGATTTAGTGAATCAGGTGGAGCTCGGGCAACTCCCGGATGAGGCAGCCTCCATCCGAGCGTTGATAGACGCTGCTGATCTCTCCGTCTACATGCCACCACGTCGCGCCATTCAACGGGCCATCACAGCGAAGTTGGACGACGAGAGAGAACAGCTGGCGGTCGAGAACATCGCGGAGACATTGTTTGCTTGATGTCCGCCGGAATGCATGGATGACTGGGTCAACCCTTTAGCTAGGATGATGTGGATGAAGTTCTTTGATATTCCGGATGAAAGCGAGCGGATCCCCACCAAGGTACACATGCAACTTCTGGATCTCGCCCGGACGCTTACACGCAATCCAGAACTTCAACTCGAATTTGGACTGCACGCGTTGTACGACGAAAGTCGAAACCGATTGACGGTGAGCACGTTCTGGGAGCGTATTGATGAACCGCAACGCCTCGCCGGCATGAAGAGTGACGTGTACCTCCGCGCCATCGGCAATGCTTGGTTTTCCAGCGCTGTGGAGACTCGTCGGTATCTAAGCGCGAGTCGTCCGCTGCCAAGCTTGGCAAACCAGCTGTTTGCACTGTGTGAAGACATGCGGTTGGAGCGCATCTGCCGCAAGGTCCGCCCGGGGACGGCCCGTGCTTTTACCACACGGCACCATGTATATCGAGCATTTGCAGCGCAACAACAAGCCCTTCGCACGCGCCAAGGACACCTTGCAGATGTACTGGTACTCTATCTGTATCAACAATTCGTGGCCACGTTCAGATATGTTCCACCAGAGGCGAACTTGCCGCCCCAACTGGATTGGGCCCAAGCGCACGTCGACGCCCTCGTGACAGACGTAACAAGTGCCCAAGCCACCGCTGACATTGCTGCCGCGTGCCAGCGTTTTCTCGCGGCAGTGTCTCCGATGCTGGTGGAAGACGTGAAAGCCACGTATTTCCTCACTCACCAGCACAACGCCGCGCAGGACGCCATGGACGATACAGAAACCTTTACTGAGCTGGTGCGTACAAACCAGCTCGACAACGACATCTCAGAAACGCCAGCACCACCAGATGAGGCCAACCGTATCGACGAGTCCATGGAGATATGGCACCGCGAGACAGAAGATGAAGCAGGAAACCTGTTGCAGATGAACCTGGAGCGCGGAACTCCTTCTCACCAACGAGCAGAGGCTTGGAGAGAAGGAGACGACCCAGCGGCGGCGTTGTCTGATGTCGTACAAGGCGCATCACAATCTGCGGCACAGCACGACGTTGCGGAGGACGCTGCACCTTCCATTCGGAGAAGCGGATCCAGTCGTTCAGACAAAAACCGCCGTGTGCCGAAGACGTCTGTCCAACATCGATTCCTCCCCCGCGTCCAACCGTCGAAAACGGATTTCACGGCCTACGGCGACATGGTGGATCAGGTGGCTTCATGGACATTGCGCCTCAAGCATATTATCGAAGCAGAGTTGCAACCGAAACAAACCGGACGGCGCGAAGGGTTATTGGCGGGGCGTCTGAGCACGAAACTGGTACGCGCCGTGATAGATCCGACACCGCGTATGTTTCGGAAGAAGCAGAGCCCGATCCATGAATGGGATGCCGCGTTCGTACTGCTGGTCGACTGCTCAGGGTCCATGTTTGACCGAATGGAGGACACCCGACTCGGTGTGACCTTGTTTCACGAGACGTTGAAGGCGCTGCGCGTGGTCCACTCTGTCGTCGGTTTCTGGGAAGACACAGTAGGTATCCAGTCCGATGCTTCACTCACCCTGTTTCAACCCGTGATTGAGTTCGAAGAGTGTCTCAAGCCATCGGTGGGACCAGCCATATGCCAATTGGAGTCCCATCTTGACAACCGGGACGGATACGCGATTCGCGTCATGGCGAAGAAACTCGCAAGGCGCCCTGAACGGAGAAAGTTTCTGATTGTGTTTTCAGACGGCGAACCGGCTGCATTGAACTACGAAAACAACGGGGTTTACGATACGCACCAAGCCGTGTTAGAAGCCCGACGACAAGGGATCCAGGTGGTCAACCTGTTCTTGACCGGGGGACGCGGGACAGCGAATACGGAGAAGGCCATTCGCGACATCTACGGTCCCGGTGCTGTGACCGTGACCGACGTCGAGCAATTGGCAGATGCGTTTGCCCCCGTGCTGCGCAGATTGCTCTCCAGCGTGGTATGAAAGTGGCGCGCGCTGGGGTGCCGTGTGCGGGGGTACCCGACCGCGCTTCACCGCCTAGCCCACATTACGGCGTATACCGCGGCGGCCTATTCGTGACGCGATATCCACCCTGTGAGAATGGCACCTCCCGTCACTTGATTCGCCGCGACAAGGTCGCCCCCATGCGCCCTGAGAATGCGCCTGGCAATGGTCAGCCCCAACCCTGCGCCACCGGTCTCCCGATTTCGGGATGACTCGCCGCGGTAGAGGGGTTGGAAAACGTGAGCCAAATCGTCCGGCGCTATCCCCGTACCTGTGTCCGCAACGGAGAACGTCACTCGGTCGGGGTCCACTATCCATCGAATAGAAATCTCCCCGCCGGGCGGCGTGTGTCTCAGTGCGTTGTCGAGAAGATTGTCCACCGCACGTTCCAGGAGATGTTTGTCTGCCTCAATCACACACCTCGTCTGGTCGCCGCGAAGTGTGAGAGATACGCCTTTTTCCTGTGCGCGTGGCCGCAGACTATCCGCTGAGCATTCTAGTAATTGCGCGAGGTCCACTGTCTCAACGCGAAGAGTTTGTTCCATGTATTCCAATTTGGTGTACGCAAACAGGTCAGAGACAAGTCTGTCGAGTTGATCCGATTTCTCTTTACAGACTGTAATGTACTTCGATATCTTTTCTGGCGAATTGGCAATCCCTTGCTCGAGTCCGTCCAAGTATCCACGCAGGGCAAACAGCGGCGTGCGCAGATCATGTGCGATAGCGCCGATGAAAAAGCGCCGCTCCTCCTCCAGTCTTGCTTGACGCTCAATCGATTCTCGAATCCCCTGACCCATTGCGTGAAACGCTGTACGCACTTCGTCAATCTCAGTGACGCGCGTGCTGGGAAGCTCAAAATCGAGGTCGCCACCCGCAATCTGTCTCGCGGCCTTACTCATCGCTTCAAGCGGCCTGACCACGTACCTTCGCATCTGAAGTCCGACGAAAAAGATGGCAAATACCACTGCGGCGATGGCAGCCACCGAAGCTAACGCATCATGCTGCATCGGAGTGAACAGGCTCACCGTACCCATTTGCCGTCCACCTTCCACCACGACGGCCTTATTCGCGGGCTGCATCCAGTGTCTCACGTGCGTCGTACCGAGTATTTCCGTCCCGTCCGGTGATTGAATGACGGCGTCTACCCCCAATTGACCCAGTTCACTTCGGATGGTGTTTTGCCACCGTGCGTTATGCCACGATTGCGGAGAGTCCGCGATGTCCCGCATGGCGGTGTTTAGTGCAGTGGCGTACTGTTGGCTTTGCCTTTGCGCCGACTGGTAATGCAACCTCTGCTCCAGCGCGTGTACGGCAAAGTACGACAACCAGGGAAAAATGACGATGGATAGCATTCCAATGGCCATCCACTTGCGGACTCTGAGCGTTTTCATCGCTTTGTACCTTCGAAACGGTATCCAACGCCCCATACATTCACAATCCATTCGGGGTGATTCGGGTCGGGCTCAATTTTCTCCCGAATGCGACCAATGTGGACCCGAACGGTGTGCTTGTCACCAACATCGCCCCAGAATCGCGCAAGAAGCTGTTCATACGTGAACACCTGGCGAGGATGTTCACACAACAAGACGAGGATCTCGTATTCCTTGGGCGTCAAGGAGATCTCCTTTCCGTCAACCCGTACCTCATGTGCCCCGACATCCAACACGAGGCCCCCAAAGTCCAGTATGGTGTCGCGACTCGTTCTTTGCGTGCCATACCTTCGCAAGACGGCCTTTACTCGTGCCACAATTTCGGCCGGCGACGCGGTCTTGACAATGTAGTCATCCGCGCCCAATCCAAGCCCCCGTATCTTATCCACATCGTCACCGCGCGCGCTGAGAAACAGAATTGGTACATCACTTGTGGAGCGGATGTGCCGACAAAGTTCAAACCCACTCTGTCCTGGCATCATGATGTCTAACAGCACACAATCCACTGTACGCTGTTCCAGTAATGCCTGGGCTTCATCGGCATTCAGCGCTCCCTCTACGCGAAACCCTTCGTTCTCCAGAAAATCCCGCATCAATTCGACGATGGCTTTGTCGTCATCGACGACAAGAACCGTTGCTGCAGACTCCATACTTCCTCCATTTGTCAACGAACGTCATTGGCTTCGCTCGCCTGTTCGGACTTGCCCATGTACCAGTGAGTGTACCACGCCCGCCAATACCAATGACCGAACGAGAGAACAACTGTGATGGATCTGTGCCGCGTTGTTGATCACTTTGTGACGATTTGTCCCACGAATTCGTGAGGTGACTCGGATATGCTCTTCCTGTGTTTCGTGCCAAAATGTGTACCACGGACAGACGCGTCACATGGAAAGCTGTATCCAGAAGGAGTGTTGCATATGTGGTCGGGACATCCTGGATTTTGGTTCTGTCCATTTGGAGTCTTGTTGGTGGCGTTGCTGGTATGGTTCCTCATATTCAGATTGTTTGTATTCCGACGCTATGGACGTTGCTGCCATGAGGCACAAAGCAGCCGTGAAGCCGAGGCGATTCTTAAGCGTCGCCTGGCAAACAGCGAAATTGATGAAGCCGAATACCAGCGAATCATGGATCTGTTGAAAAAGTGAGTGCACGGTGAAGCGTTTGTCGAGGATGGGGGACTGCAGCACGTCGCAATCTCCCTCCTCCTGACGCTTCGCTGTGACAATTTGCAGGCCACGCCTTCTCCGGAGGCTCGTTGCCGACGGAGCCTATTGGTGTATCGCTCATAGACCTCGATTGGACAAATCAATCACTCAAGTGGTATGGAACCGTCGTGATGACAACTTCCTTGTGCCGGATCATCCACGCACGGATGAGTAGAGCAGTCTGGTTATGTAAGATGTACTGCCACCATCTTCTAGGAACAAATTGCGCGATTAACAAGTGAATATGATCCGGCTTATGCCCTTCCGCGGTTTCAAGCATCTTCACGAACCGGGACAGCGGTGAAAGCAAGGAGCGGTACTCGTTCTTGATGGTCACAAGTCGGCAAGGTTCTCCCCACTCTTCCCATTTTTCCTTCATCTTTTCAATCGACTCGTCGTCGAATCCCACATACAGTGCAATCACATCGGTTCCCAGGCTCTTTGCAAACTCGACGGTATTTAGCACAACTCGATGAATGCCGGAAACCAACACCACAGAAATCACACGGTGCGAAGACGGACGCATCGTTTTCAGGTCGATTCTGAGTTCCTTGGCCACATGGTCGTAATGCCGTCGTATCGACAATGCAGCCAATACCAGGAGTGGAAGCACAATCAATACAATCCACGCCCCATCCTGGAACTTCGTGACGGCAAAAATGGCCGCAACCAAAGCCGTGATCACGGCGCCAAAGATGTTGATGCCAGCCTTGGTCTTCCAGAACGCGTCTTTGACCCGAAACCAGCGACGGGCTAAACCAATCTGCGCCACTGTAAAGGCGACGAAAACGCCGATGGCGTACAAAGGAATCAAGGCATTGGTCTGCGCGTTAAATGCTTCAATGAGCAAAGCCGACAATGCCGCGAGGACAATCATGCCGTTGGAATACCCGAGTCGGTCGCCTCGGATGTTCAGCGAGCGAGGTAGGAACCGGTCGGTGGCCACCAGTGCCGCCAATTGAGGGAATCCCGTAAATGTGGAATTGGCCGCCATAATCAGAACAATAAACGTGGACCAAATGATGATTTGGTAAATGATACCGTGTCCGAAGTACAGTCCCGCTAGTTGCGAAAGCATCGTATTGTGCGGATTGACCGACACGCCTTTGACATACAGGTGATACGCAAATCCCAACAGCGTTCCGCCTGTGATCACGCCAAGCCCAATGTACGCCTTAATGGCCCCTCTTTCCCCTTCACGGAACACCGGGACAGCGTTTGAGATGGTTTCTATCCCCGTCAGAGCGGAACAGGCTGAACTGAATGCCTTCAGAATCAGTAAGATGGACAGCCCATGGGGAACAGTCCCGAACGCCGGCGTCGTACTCTGGGTAAATCCGTGCCGCATTTCATCGACAAATCCCGTTACGATGAGCGTCACCATGCTGAGCATGAAGACAAACGTGGGCCATGCAAAAATGGTCGCTGATTCACTGACGCCACGTAGGTTCACAATCAGGATAATCAACACGCACAAAATGGATAACGTCGTGGCATATGGGGCCAGAACAGGATATGCGGACGCCATCGCCTGAATCCCAGCAGATACAGACACGGCAACCGTCAATACATAATCCACAAGCAACGCGCTGGCTGCGAGAAGAGAGACCCAGGGCTTCTTGAAGTTGTCCTTCGCGATGGCGTACGCTCCGCCACCATTTGGATACGCAAGTACACCCATGATGTACGACACAATTAACATGAACAACAGACAGACGGTTGCGGCAGTGATGGGCAGTACCAACCACTTCACTGCATCCCCTAGGTGAGCGAGTTCCGTAATCCCAGCCTCAGGGCCATACGCGACCGAAGAGTATAAGTCAGCCGATAAAATCGGGAGTGCAATCAACCACACCAGCTTGTTGTGTGCCGCATTCAACTCCCTGGTTCGCATCGGACGACCTATCAAGAATCGCTTGACTGCTCCGAAGTTGAAAGCAGCATATAAAACTGCCATACTCGCCGCGAAAATTAATACAGGATGGATCCAAGGCCATGCCTTGACCATAGAGAAGTCCTCCATTTCAATCAATCGTCGCGTAATCGCTCTTGCACCGGATTATCCATTCAACCTCATGTTCGTCAACTTCCATTGCTGGATACCTGTCAACACCTTCCTGGATTCTTCTTTCGACACAGGGAATAGGATGACAGGCTGTCCATGCTGATGAATGGCAATCACGCGTATATCGTAGTATTTACCCAATGTGGTATTCGGAATCAGTTCGACCACAGTCTGAAGATGGTTTAGTTTCACATCTGTCTCGTGTCCGTTCAACGAGATGTGCAATACATCCCCGTCGTATGTAAGCTCCAGACTCTCATTTCGCAGTATTGCCTTCACTAGTCCATCTCCCCGCGTCGTTGTTCAATGTGCACAAAAATGGGTCAACCTACCCTCTCCTGCTCACTGGAGCCATTTTCAACCGCTCCAGCCTAAAACTCAACTGACAATGCAGTCGATTTGAGGCTGTGAGTCGAGTATTTCCTCGAATAGCACTTTCAACCTGCGCGTCACGCTCAATAGAGTAAGTTGCGGCAGCCCCCGAACATAACAAAACCCTCCTTGCGCGAAGCTGGCGCTGCCCGTCGCTCCGCACAAAAAGGGTTGTAGAAGGTGGTTTTATTTTACGACTTACTGTGTATTCACGTCGTTCGAAGACCTGTGTTTCTCTTCATGGCGTTCAATCGCCAGTTCAATCAATTTGTCAATCAGTTGCGAGTAGCTGAGGCCTGTCGCTTCCCAGAGCTTCGGATACATGCTGTACCGGGTAAAACCGGGCATCGTGTTGATTTCATTCACGAGCACGCGGTCCGTTCCTTTTTCGACGAAGAAGTCAATGCGCGCCAACCCACTGCAGTCCACAGCCTGGAACGCTTCGACAGCCAGTCGGCGAATCTCGTCCGTTACCTCGGGTGACAGCTTGGCTGGAATGACCAGTTCCGACTCGCCATTGATATATTTGGCGTTGTAGTCGTAAAACTCGTTGGATGGGATGATTTCACCGGGGACAGAAGCCTTTGGATGGTCGTTGCCAAGGACAGCGACCTCAACTTCGCGGACGTCAAGTCCTTGTTCCACGACAATCTTCCGGTCGTACTTCGCCGCCAGATTCAGCGCGTCCTGCAAGTCGTCGCGACTTTTGACCTTGGAAATCCCGACGCTTGATCCCATGTTGGCTGGTTTCACGAAGCAAGGATATCCAATTTGTGATTCAATGTCGTCAATGACAGACTGCGGTGACGACTCCCAGAATTTTCGCGTGTAAAACGTATATTTGACCTGCGGCAACCCAGCTGCAGCAAACAGTTTTTTCATGAAGACTTTATCCATGCCGACTGCGGAAGCGAGCACTCCGGCACCTACGTAGGGTACGTCGAGTACTTCGAGCATACCTTGAATCGTGCCATCTTCTCCGTTGGGACCATGCAGAACGGGAATCACCACGTCAATCGCTTCCGTCAAGTTGGGAACCGCCGATCCACTCCGCAAAGCGGTCTCCACAGACGAATCGGAAACAGGGATCAACGCGTCCGTTTCCACCGATGCACCCAGGGAGACTTGAGCTTCGGCTTCCAGCGCGCGAAAAGCGTGCGGTCCAACAACCCAATGGCCCGCCCGACTGATGCCAATCGGGACAGCGACGTATTTCTCCGGATTCAGCGATTGTATGATAGATTGCCCAGACTGCACGGAGACTTCGTGCTCACCAGACTTGCCGCCAAAAATCACACCGACTCGAATGCGCTTGTTCACATCGTCAACTCCTTCTCCAATTACATCTATAGCTTATGCCTAGAAGGTGGGCGGTGTCATCCTCCAGATTTAACATCCGACGTTGGATTTGCGAAAAACTGCCCTGCTTACAGCAGGTTCACACTTGTTCTCGCGTGCGAGCCACTCGATTTGCGTGTAAGATGAATCCTGGATCACAAAGCTTTGATAAACCGATTGGGGTGTTCACGCATGTTGCCGCTCACAACTGGACAAATCCGTGAAATCGTACAAGGTGCGCTCTTACACGGAAGTCCTCAGTATACAGTAACCGGAGTCGCCATCGACAGCCGAAAGGTCAAACCTGGCGATGTGTTTGTAGCCTTCGTAGGAGAAAAGGTGGATGGACATGCTCACGTTGACGACGCGTTCCGACGCGGAGCGTCGGCGGCCATCGTAACAAAAAACGTTGAGACGAATAGCGCGGACGGCGCCGTCATTCACGTGCAGGATGCGTTGTACGCCATGCAAATGCTCGCTGCACATGAGCGCTCATCCTTCGCAGGCCCCGTCATCGGCGTGACCGGGAGCAACGGAAAGACGACCACCAAGGACATGTTGGCCGCCGTCTTCGGCGTGAAGGGGCCCTGCTTGGCAACCGTAGGCAATCACAACAACGAATTGGGACTGCCCTTGACGATTCTGGAGCGAAAGCCAGAGCACCAGTCCATGGTTCTGGAAATGGGCATGCGTGGCATGGGCCAGATTGCCACATTGTGTGAAATTGGTAAGCCCACAGCGGGTATCATCACCAATATCGGACAAAGCCACATCGAAATACTGGGCAGTCAGGAGAACATCGCGAAAGCGAAAGCCGAGTTGTTAGAGGCTGTGCCAGGGGACGGCATCTCTGCGCTGAACAGAGATGACGCTTGGTTGGTGAAAATGGCGGATCGGGCATCATCTAGGGTGCTATGGTACAGTTTGGAGTCAGAAGCAGATGCGTACGCAACCGACGTCCAGCCGCGCAAGGACGGAATTTCGTTTACTGCTCACGTCCTCGGACAGTCTCATACCGTGGCGTTGCCCATGCACGGCCGACACAATATTGCCAATGCGCTGGGTGCCCTCGTACTCGGCGCCGCACACGGAATACCACTCCCCGACATGGCTGATGCTCTGCAACACATGAAGACAACCGGCGGTCGGTTACAAGTGAAGCAAGGGCTCCGTGGATGGACCGTGATTGACGACAGCTACAACGCGAGTCCTATCTCGATGAAAGCGAGTCTCTCTGCAATGAAAGACATCGCGGCAGGGAACCCCACCGTCGCCGTACTTGGGGACATGTATGAACTGGGCGACTACGCGGAAAGTGGTCACCGGGAGGTAGGTGCGTACGCAGCGCAATTGGGGATGGATCTGTTGATTGCCATCGGGCCGATGGGCGCGTGGATTGCTGAGGCAGCTCGCGAAGCTGGATGTCGAGACGTTGTACATTTTGCCGATAAACAGCAGGCGCTCGAGCAGATTTCCGAGCTCATCCCGGCCGACGCAACTGTGCTCGTGAAGGCTTCTAGGGGTATGCAATTGGAGGACGTCGTGGCAGTGCTGACGCCCGATAACAGCGGCGCTGACTCATGAGGGTCCTTCATTACAGCCCGTGATGGAGCCATTTCTGCATCCGAGCAATATTGCCCAGGCCCTTCGACCTGGGCACGTTCCGCTCGGTAGTGGGGGTCGCGATGTTTGGGTAACCCAAAGCCACCAAAAACACCCCTCACTTCAATCCGTACCGAACCTGGCGATAGACGCGGTTGAGCCACTTTTCACGACCACGCTCTGAACTCCGTTTGACTCCTGCAAACACGAACCTTCGAACCGGACGTACTCCGCAAAACTTTAGCGTCGCATCCCGTATCGCAATCCACTCAGCGTTCCGACGAAACACCCTCGCATACCACTGTGGAGAATCCATCGTGTAAAACACCCATGCTGATTTGCCACGTAGTAGTCCTTTGGGAACTATACCCTCATATGTATACGCAAATCCCTAGGCCAAGACCCGGTCAAAGAAACCTTTCAATATCGCCGGTGTACCACACCACCACAACGGATAGATGAAGATCAGGTGATCTGCCCACCGTAACAAATCACGGTAGTGTGCGGTTTCTGGGTGATCCTTCAGGTCCCTGCGTCGGAATGTCTCATTGACGACCAAGACCGGATTGAAATTGTCCTTATATAAATCCACCACGGTGAATGTGTGACCCGCCTCTTGAAGGCCGCGTTCCACTTGCCGTAAGATGGCGGCATTGAAGCTCTGAGGATTGGGATGAGCATACACAACCAACACGTTCATAAGTATCCCTCCTGAGTGAATCTGTTAGAACAGTGCGGACCATCCCTCCTTCACCTTCATTCGCAATCTATCTTGTATAAGGGACTTTTAACCTTCAAATGAATTCTCCGGCTTTGCGGCGGAACCCCCTCGTAATATTAAGACATTTACAACGAAACGGGAATTACCTATGCGAAAATGCAATACAGTTGAAAAAAGGAACCGAACAAGGATTAGAAATATTGCCACCTGTGACGTGGACCGAAACAAATCTTCTCCAAAAAATTCCTGGTTCGTATGTTTTCATCAGTTAGCACCTTCGTGGCATACCCCCAATCAACTGGTTGCACGATTTTCCATCGACATTTTCTTGTTGATGACATTAAAGAACAGCATACTTGTGCGCAAAGGTCTTAGCGTCCAGTTCTGTTTGCCACCCCCAGAGTGATACACTTACATGAGCGATTTGCAAAATTCCGTTAGTGGTTTAAGTGCGACGATATGTCGATCGAGTTTTGCAAAACGCTGACATGAAACGAAATTGAACAAAGGAGATACAGCATGATTCGAATCGGAGTGATTGGCCAATCCGGCGTCGTCGAACCGGAAATCCTCCAATTGGCGGAAGATGTCGGCAAGGAAATTGCGTCGAGAGGTGCAGTGCTGTTGACAGGTGGCACCAATGGGGTTATGGAGGCTGCATCCAGAGGAGCCAAACAGGCAGGTGGATTGGTCATTGGCATTTTACCAGGAGACGATGCGAGCGTCGCCAATGAGTACGTGGATATTCCTATCACCACCGGGTTTGGTTTTGATTACCGCAGCATGGTGCTCATTCATTCATCCGACGCAATCATTATGATCAGCGGTGGAATCGGTACGTTGGTGGAACTCTCCGCAGCGTACATGCGGCGAATGCCGGTGGTTGTGATGGAGTCGTCCGGAGGATGGGCAAGCAGGGCAAAAGAGATTGCATACGATGGCCTGTACTTGGACCACCGCCGAGAGAGCTACGACGGAAAACTCGACTTCGCCACCACGCCCAGCGAAGCACTTGATTTTGTCATGGAAAAAGTACAGGTACGTAAACAGAACCCAGGAACTGAACGAAAAACCAAAATCGACGGACAGCAGTAAGTGTAAGGACTGGCGTGCCGAGGACGGAGAAATCGGAGGGGAACTTGGGGCTGTCCCATCGCCACATGCGCTGGAGGGGCAACCCCGCCCCGCTAGAAATTCAGTCTTTTTTCGTTGGGATTTCACACCTTCCGTCCGCGCACATGGATGTGTCCGTCGCATTCCCGCTTGGTTCATGTACCATAGTGAGCGGTGTTTCTTCATCCCAAGCTTTCTGTAGCGCTTCGACGAACACTTCAACCGGCTGGGCGCCGGAAACAGCGTATTTCCGGTTGATGACGAAGAACGGCACACCGCGAATACCCAGTCTTTGTCCTTCTTGCTCGTCCATCCGTGCAGAACCTGCATACGCATCACTGGCCAACATGTTGGCAGCCGCTTCTTTGGAGAGACCGATGTCCGCCGCCAGTTGCGATAACGTCTCACGGTCACCAATGTGTTTGGACTCCGTAAAGTACGCATGAAACAACCGTTCCGCCATGTCGTTCATTTTTCCGTGCTCTGCGGCAAAATGCGTCAAGCGATGGGCATCAAACGAGTTTGTCGGAATCATCGTGTCGAAGTGATAGGTGAGTCCCACCGCTTGAGCACGCTTCGCGACTTCATCGTTCATCGCTTTCGCCCGTTCAATGCTCATGCCATACTTCTCTGCGAGCAATTGGTGCATGTTCTTGCCAGGGTTCAGTTCGGCGTGGGGATCGAGTTCAAAGCTGCGATAGACAATGTCAACCTCATCACGAAACGGCAATTGGCTCAGTGCCTGCTCCAAATGCCGCTTTCCGATGTAACAGAATGGGCAAACGAAATCAGACCAGATTTCGATTTTCATATTCCAGCCTCCTTGGGATGCCTTCCAGCGTAAATTCAGACCAAGATGAATGTCCTCGGCAAGGATGTCCATGTTCCATCTCGTGAGGCCGCAGCCATCCATCAGTCCAGAAAGTCAGGATTGTTGCGTAAAAACCCTTCCCACATGTGCTTCGTTGCTTGATCAATCTCGTCCCGCGACGCACGCCCTCGCTTCTCCGTGCCGCCATAACCGATTTCCAGATGACCGGCTTCAAAACCTTTGAACACGGCGTCCGCAAACTCGTCCACAGGTACACCAAACGTGTGCAGACCGGGGCCCCCCAAATCCGTATTCACCGCTGGCGGCAGAACTTCTACAACCTCCACGTTGGTCTCCGATAGTTGGAGACGCAATGTCATGGTGAATGAGTGTAGGGCAGCTTTCGTCGCACTGTAAATCGGGGCCCACGTCGCTGGCGTGATGGCCAATCCAGAAGACACATTGATAATCGTGGCATTTTTCTTCCGCACCAAATGAGGCACAAACAGCATGGTCAAGTGGATTGGGCCTTCCAGATTGGTGGCGATTTCTTGATGATAGCAACTCCAGTCATGGTCCGGCTTTCGCAGGTTCACCCTCTGCTGAATCCCTGCATTGTTCACCAGAACATTGAACTCTGGATACTCACGGGTGACCCATGTCAGCAACGATTTTCGATCCGCCTCCTCCGCGACGTCGCACACACGAGTATGTAACTGGGGAAACCTCTGCTTTGCTTCGTTCAACTTCTCCGGGCGACGTCCGCACACGATGACTTCGTTTCCGGCGTTGAGAAAACGTTCTGCGAGTGCCAAGCCAATGCCGGAAGCACCACCTGTAATCAAGACCGTGTTCCCCGTGATGTTCATCCAAGAGCCCCCTCGTCAAAACTGGTATCCTCTTGTAGATTATCCTTCAAATGATGGAAAGTTGAAACCTGTAGGACACCGTGGCAACCGCGACTCTATTGATCAAATCTTCAAAATTCACTCTTTACAAGGTATTGCGCTATTGTTAACCTTGATTTTGCACGAGGTTAACAATAGGCACGAGGAGGACGTGTGCATGTCCGTAGTGACGACAAAAAGAAACTGGGAGCACCTGGCGCATGAGGTCATCCGCGGATACGAAGTGTCCCGAGAAGATGCCCTTCAAATCTTGCGGGAGTCAGACGACAGGCTACTGGATTTGTTGAGCGCTGCATTCGTGATCCGGCGCAAGTACTTTGGTAAAAAGGTCAAGTTAAACATGATTCTCAACGCAAAATCCGGGCTGTGCCCTGAAGATTGCTTCTATTGTTCACAGTCCATCATTTCGGAGGCGCCCGTTGAGAAGTACCCGCTTCTCTCGAAAGAAACCATATTAGCAGGTGCAGAGGAAGCGCGGCGGCGCAAGGCTGGTACATACTGCATTGTCATGTCCGGAAGAAGGCCTTCCAATCGCGAGATTGACCAGGTGGTCGAAGCCGTTCGAGAAATTCGGGCAAATACTGACTTGAAAATCTGCTGCTGTCTCGGATTCCTGAGCCCTGAACATGCGGAGAAACTGGCCGATGCAGGCGTACAACGGTACAACCACAACCTGAACACGAGCCAGAAGAATTACGAGAATATTTGTACGACGCACACGTACGAAGATAGGGTGGAAACCATACAGCAGGTCAAACAAGCAGGTATGTCACCATGTTCAGGTGCGATTTTCGGCATGGGGGAAACGGACGAAGAGCGAGTCGACATCGCCTTCTCCTTGAAGGCGCTCGATGCGGACTCCATTCCGTGCAATTTTCTCAATCCCATCGACGGAACTCCACTTGCTGGTCGACGTGAGCTGACACCGACTGCGTGTTTGAAAATCCTTGCCATGATGCGTTTTGTGAATCCTACAAAAGAGATACGTATTTCAGGCGGTCGAGAGGTCAACCTACGTCATTTACAGCCTCTGGGTTTGTATGCAGCGAACTCCATCTTTGTGGGAGACTACTTGACAACGGAAGGACAGTTGCCAGATGCAGATTGGCAGATGATTGAGGACCTTGGATTTGAAATCGAGGAGTGCGCATTGTAAGCACGTCCCCACCTGCTGAGAGAGGGCGAGCAGAACGCGGAAATCTGAACGACGTTGGGGTGCACGATGAGGGGGTCCCCCTTACCGTGCACCCCAAACGTCATCAACCCATTCAAGTCAATTCGGAAGCTACCGCTTGAAGGCTCCCCACATGCGCTCAATATCTTCCAAAGACCTTCCCTTCGTTTCGGGAACAACGCTCAGAGTGAAGAGGAAGGCGATGATGGACATGATGGCGAACATCCAAAACGTAATGGCAGACCCAACCCCACTTAACAGTACAGGGAACGTTTGTGATACCACATAATCAGCTGCCCACAGGGCCACCGATGCAATGGCTGTCGCTCGACCGCGAATCCGCGTTGGGAAAATTTCCGCGATAATCAACCACACAATCGGGCCGAACGATACGGCAAACGCAGCCACAAAGAGCAAAACAAATACCAATACCAGCGGTCCCGCGGTGTTCCCCGTATGAAATGCGTAACCTACCACCAGCAAGCTGATGGCCATCAGAGCGGACCCAATCAACAACAACACCTTCCGCCCAACTCTGTCAATCAACCACAGTGAGACCAGCGTAAAGATGAGGTTGACCGCGCCGACGATGATGGTTTGAGTCAAGGACGCGTCTGTTCCTGCTCCCGTCTTCTTAAAAATCTCCGGTGCGTAATACATGATGGCGTTGATACCAGTCACCTGTTGTAGGATGGCCAATACAACCCCCACCAATAGGGCAATCCGGAACCCGCCTTGAAACAACTGCCCCATGGAGCCTGTTTCATTTTTGAGAGACTCCCGGATGTCCTCTATTTCCAATTGTGCCTGTTGAAGACCGTTAATGCGTTCCAAAATTCGAATGGCGGTGTCTCCTCTCCCCTGCTTTTCCAGCCACCTTGGACTTTCAGGAACAAGCAAGAGCAGGAGCATAAATACCAATCCTGGAGCAATGCCAAGACCAAACATCCACCGCCAACCCGTGGAGATGTCCCATGCCGGGCCCCCGGCATTGGCTACCGTTCTGTTCACGAAGTAAATGGCGGAGATACCGATGACGATGGCTAACTGATTTAACGAAACCAAACGACCGCGATACCGCGCTGGGGCAATCTCTGCGATGTATAGCGGGACAAGCGTGGACGAGACGCCAATCCCAATGCCGCCAACCACCCTCGCCACCACAAACTGTGAAATGGTGGTCGGAATGGCGGATCCTATGGAACCAACCGAAAACAAGATAGCAGCGAGAACCAACATTCGCTTGCGCCCAAACCGGTCGCTCAGCGCCCCTGCAAAGCCTGCGCCGATAATCGCGCCAATCATGAGACAGGATACCGCCCAGCCCGTCATGACTGAATCCAAATTGAATTTCTGCTGCATAAACCCGATGGCACCGGATATGACGGCAGTGTCATAACCAAACAAAAGGCCACCGATGGCAGCGACAATCGAGACTAGGGTGACAAATCCGAGGTTCGTTCTACTTGCCTGAATTGAAGTATTCACCGCTTCCTCTCCTCATCATCTCAACTCTCAGTGGAACTGTCGTACCACTTCATAGGGGTATGTGCAAAGCCGGCGAGCCGCCGTGCACCACCCATGCGCAAACATGAAAGCACTCTCATAGCGCAACGTCCATCATTATACACCGGAATCTATGTATTCCCAAAATTGTATTCCGAAAATTGGCCCACATATTGCTGTCAAGCTGCCCAGTTCAAAACAGATCATCCGGGCCATAGGTGTTTCATTGTCACGATGTATGCATCCCATTTTATCCGGTGAGAACGTCATCTTTCAGGCGTCCTCTTGCGTTTGACATATATACCATACGGGTGCTGCGGCGGTTGAAACGCATAGAGGGCCAAGTTCGTGGCATTCAAAAAATGATCCAAGAAGATAGATATTGCGTCGACATCCTGGTGCAGGTGGCCGCCATCAAGAGCGCAGTTCACCAGGTTGGCCTGTCCATCCTCGAGTCCCACACCAGAGGCTGTGTGGCGGATGCATTGGCGAACCATGCCAATGGTGAGCAGAAGATTGACGAGCTGATGGATGTCATCCGCAAGTTCACGAAATCATGACGCAGTATCCAAGGAGGTGTCGGCATGCCTGACGTCAAGACTGGGGATAGCGTCCCCACGAGAAGTGTCGAGCTCAATATTGAAGGCATGACCTGTGCCGCCTGTGCAGCCCGCATTGAGAAAGTCGTTGGGCGGTTAAATGCCGTGAAGTCTGTGAACGTGAACCTCGCCTCAGAGAAAGCGCACATCACCTTTGTACCTGGCGATGTTCAGGAGTCGGATCTCATCCGCACCATTGAAAAAGCCGGCTATGGTGCGAAGTTGGCATCCCAAACGGCTGTAGAGGAGGAAAAACAACGCAAACAACGTGAGTACAAACGAGAGGTTATCAAGTTTTGGGCGTCCGTTGCGCTGACGGCCCCCCTGGTCATCCAGATGCTCTACATGCTGTTTGGCGGTATGGCCTTCATACCAAACTGGGTCAGTTGGTTCCTGGCGACCCCCGTTCAATTCTACATTGGGTGGCGCTTCTACAAAGGGGCTTACCACGCCCTGCGGGGCGGCACTGCAAACATGGATGTATTGGTCACTCTAGGCACTTCTATGGCGTACGCATACAGCGCCATTCTGACCGCGCAAGGCAAGCCGGACGTTTACTTTGATAGTTCGGCGACCGTTGTGACACTGATTTTCATGGGCAAGCTGCTTGAAGCCAAGGCCAAAGCCAAATCAAGTTCTGCTATCGAAGCACTTGCGAAACTCGGTGCCAAAGCGGCACATGTGCTCCGTGACGGCAAAGAAATAGATGTTCCTGTGGAACAACTGCGTGTTGGCGACGTGGTCCGGGTTCGACCGGGGGAAAAAGTCCCCAGCGATGGCGTTGTCAAAGAAGGTAGCACGACGATTGATGAGTCCTTCCTGACAGGCGAGCCATCGCCCGTTTCAAAAAGCCCTGGAGACCCAGTAGTAGGTGCTTCTGTAAATCAGACCCGTACATTCACCATGGAAATCACCAAGGTTGGTGCAGACACGGCGCTGGCTCAGGTTATTCGATGGGTGGACCAAGCGCAAGGTTCAAAGGCCCCCGTTCAACGTCTGGCAGACAGAATCTCAGGTATCTTTGTTCCCATTGTACTTGTGGCTGCTCTCGTGACTTTGCTGCTCTGGGGCGTATTCAATGGCTGGTCACACGGCCTCATGGCGGCCGTGGCCGTCCTTGTCATCGCCTGTCCTTGTTCTCTCGGACTCGCAACGCCGACTGCAATCATGGTCGGAACAGGACTGGGTGCTGAGTCAGGCATATTAGTGAAAGGTGGCGAGCACCTTGAGCTGGCTCATCAAGTGAATGCTGTGGTTTTTGACAAGACTGGAACCCTCACATCCGGAAAACCGCAAGTGACCGATATTTGGACCGAAACAGGCGTCACGGAACAACACCTCATGGCAGTCGCGGCTGCCCTTGAATCGCAAAGTGATCATCCGCTCGGAATGGCCGTTGTCAATGACGCCAAAGGACAAGGCATCCCCATTCCATCCGCCACGGACGTCGAAGCGGTACCAGGCAAGGGGATTGTCGGATGGGTGAACGGCACGAAAGTGCAAATTGGCAATCGCCGTTGGTTGACGGAGTCTGGTATCCCTTCGTGCCGGACGACGTATTGACGGACTTCGAGGATGCAGGAAAGACAGCGGTGATGGTTGCCGCAGATAACCGGGTGCTTGGCGTCATTGCCATCGCTGACACGATGAAGGCTGGTTCGAAAGATGCGGATGGTCGGTGCCGGGATCAACGATGCGCCTGCCTTGGCGGCAGCAGATATCGGGATGGCCATGGGGACGGGGGCTGATGTCGCGCTGGAAGCGGCGGACATCGCGCTCATGCACAGTGATCCCAGGGGCGTTGTAGATGCCATTCGGTTGTCGAAGTCCACCATGCGAAAGATTCGTCAAAACCTGTTTTGGGCCTTCTTCTACAATGTACTCGGTATCCCATTGGCCGCGTTCGGGATTTTGAGCCCGATTATCGCAGGTGCGGCGATGGCGCTCAGTTCAGTGAGCGTCGTATCCAACAGCTTGCTCCTCCGTCGTCTGAAACTCGGAAGGGAAGTGCATGCTGAGCCATAGTCGCAAGCTGAACCACTCTATTTTGCAAATCACTCAAGACAAGAGGAGATGGACGTACATGGCAACAGCAACCATTACGGTGAAAGGCATGACTTGTAGCGGATGCGTCAATTCCGTAACCAAGGCTCTCAAAAGTGTAGACGGGGTACAAGAAGCCAACGTCGATTTGCAGGGTCAAAAGGCAACGGTGACGTTCAATGATACAGTGACGAGCGTTCAAGCTCTGAAACAAGCTGTGGAAGACGCAGGATATGACGTAGAGTAATGGGATGAATGCAGGACGGCGGTAGGGATGGTCCCCGCCGCCCCTGGGGTCAAGCCCGTGCAACGTCTAAGCAATATTGATTGCGCGCGCAGCAAGGACCGCGACAATCACGAGGGAGATGGAAGCCTGTGCCATCATGAGTACTTTTGCCCTCTTCGACATGACCATGGTATCGGTTGGACTAAAGGCTGTGCTCGTATTAAATGCCAAGAATACATAGTCAATAAATGTAGGTTTCCAATCTTTCCAGCATTCTAAGTTCGAGGTCATCTGTGGGAATAACAAATCCGGCGCATCCGGTGTATTGGCATGTCTGCGAATGGGCCCCCCTTGATCCACTTCCCAATACCACACGGCAAATACCATAATATTTGCCGACCAAAGAAGTACGGCATCTCGGAAGAGACTCGCAGCAGTTTCCGTATGTTTAAACAGCGCGTACACAAGAAATACAACACTGCTGACCAACCCCAGTGTGAGCACGGAAGTAATCGTGATGGCCAGCCGTCGTGTCCAGCGGTGGTGGCCAACAAACACTGATGCTAACAGTGGTACGAGCAAGACACTGACAATCGCGAGCACAAACCAACTTGGACCCACCGTTAGATTTTCCGATAGCACACTGAAGAGAATTCCAATCACGAGAACGGCAATCAAGAAAGACCATCTCGGAACCTTACCTGCATACTTTCCGATATCCTCAATTTCCGTCTCGATGGTTTCTATCACGCGGTTCTTATCTCGCTTTTTCAACCGAATCTTTCCTCCACGCAGCATTCAGTGGTTCAGGAACACTGCACAGGGGCTCTCGTAATGCAGCGTCTATCGTTCATAAACCGTGTCGAGAATCCATGGCTCAGTATACCCCTGGTGCGGTGATGGCGTAGTTCGTCGTATCGGATGGATACCACTGAACCGAAACGCTCGGATGAACCCCATCGCTTGGATGACGCTGAACAAGGTCGGTCGGAATGGACTTGTCACCGATTTCGATGACAGTACCATCCGGATTCGATGTGTAGAATGTCAAACCACGAATCTCATCCAAAGTCGGGACGTGTATCCCAAACACAGGGTCGTCAATCGACAGGATGTGGATGAAGGCCTTACCGTCTACATGCGTTACCTTGTACTTCACATACTGCTGTGCCACATTGTATTGAAGCAATCTACTCGTTCGCGCCACCAATATGCTTCCATGATGGTACTCACGCGCCAAGAGCTTCAATCCCCGAATGGATTCCTCAGGCAGCGGGAACTGGCTGACGCCTCCGTTCAGGTGCTGCGCCACAATGGAGTACTGATGCCGTTTTTCAATGTCGTGAAGATGTGCGGGCGTTAACTGTCTCCAAATCTGCCATACGGTCCAATCCCATAGTGGCCCCCCCTTACTGTTATACCCGTAGCTCGTATGGCGTGAAAACCCCCATACACGCCGTCCATCAGGCAAGCGAAGTGGATATATCATGGAGTTCATGCCAAACATCTCACTCGAGTTGTCTGCCCAAACAAATCGTACGCCATATGGGATGGTGAAATCCGTGTGGTAGTACGGTGAGGTAGAGTTTGCACCTTGTTGATAGTTAAAAAACGGCGCAATCCCGTATGATCCAAAGTTGTCGACGTTTGACTTGTTACCGTGGTCTGTCCAAACCGTAATATGATCCCCAGCCTGTTTCAAAGCCTCAATGCCCTGTTGGGCGAGTCTACGTGTAAACCGTGTCTTCGTTTGATCCACCTGGCTGAAGTCGCCAAACGTGTGTATGGTGTCAATCCAGCCGGCGTGAATGTAACGGTGAATCACCGCAGCACCGTACGGCTGGTTCGTCACGCCCTGAAAGTACGACAGTTCGTGAGACATGGGCTGATGGTGGATGTCTACATATCCATGCTGATTGTTTGCGTTGTACATAAAGAAGGAATCCGCGAAGTCGAGACCAAGACCGCGGCCCGCTGGTGTCATTTCCCTCGTATTGATGAACTGATGGACAAGGTTAAATTTACGTAGTGTTTCACTGTCTGCGTCGGATGAGAGGGCGAGCATGGCCTGATACGGATAGGGAAACTTGCGCATACCGTATACCTGCGGCACTTTGCTCATATCGTACGTCGCCGCCCCTAGCGGTTCGGCAGCGCGCGGTACCTTTTTCTGATGGACGACGCCTTTTGCAGATGGTTTGGGTTTATCGGTCCGTGTGTCACAGCCAAACAAGGCGGTTATCGTCCCGAATGTCAGCATGATGCCGAGAAGCGCTCGATACCAAGGCACAAAATACGACCTCCCAATTGCGTGACTTGTAGTTTGTCGGACATATTGTGCTTCACATCTGCGATTCCTTGCACCAAACCAACATTTCCCGGACTCACATGCGCGCCATGCGCCGAAAATGAAATGGGCCCCCTTCACGATCTCTCCTGAAGGTGAGCCCTCTTTGCTGCACTGACGCAGTCTGTGCATCTCAACCGACCATCATCCCCCGATGGAAAGCTGTACAACCTTCACGACCAACATGATGACCGCAACAAGTAGGTACCCACGAAGCGCAATCATTCCTATCCGCTGCATGGGTGACCATTCGGGCTTTGGCAGCGTCGACAGTGGCGGCATTCGCCACGAATGACGATCCACCTCTGGATAGCTCCTGTCACTCTTTCCCTTGCGTCGATACCAGACGATTCCCCCTAACAACAACCCAATCACCATGACAACACCGGAGGTGATGCCTAGAATCTGCACATTCACACCGGGAAAGAACGTCGTCACAGCCAAAATGAATGACAACATCACCAATACCCCGACAATGACACTGCTCACGAGGTTCAGCCATGGGCGATTGACCCACGGGCCGAGAACAGCTCTATCGTTACAAAGCAACAACAAAAAGACGGTTGCACTCGGGAGCAAAATCCCCGCCAAAGCCTGAACTGCGGTGGTTATCAGTCCAAGCGGTGCGTGCGGTATGACCACAATGCCCGCAGCAATCAAGATGACAGCGGAATACGCAACATAAAAGCCCGTTGCGTCTTTCACCGAGCGGTGTAGTGAATGCTTCGTGCCAAACACATCTCCGAATGCATATGAAGTCGACAGCGTCACTGCTGCTGCACCAATCAAAGAAGCGTTCAGGAGGACGATGGCAAACAAGTCTCCTGCCAATGTGCCAAGACACTGTGACAAGCCGGCTATCGCCGACCCAGCATCGACAAACTGGCCCTCGAACTTCGTCCCGTGAAACGCAAACGCGGTACTTGCCATGATGGCCGTTGCCCCAATCACGACCACAATGGAGCCGATGACAGTGTCGGCGCGTTCATACGACATCCAGCGAGGCGTGAGTCGTTTATCAATGACGTTGGATTGCTGAAAAAACAACTGCCACGGTGCCACAGTCGTTCCGACCATACTGATGATGAGCAGGAGTGCCTTGGAGGTCAGACCGCCTTGGACACCAGGTACCAAAAATCCATGCACAATGGCCCCGGCCTTCGGATGACTCATGAAGAAAAGAGGAATCACAAGAAAATTGGCTGCAACCATGGCATACATAAACCGTTCCCATCTCCGGAAACTCCCTGTGACCGTCATGGCCACCAGAAATACAGCTGCAGCAGCAACAGCCACCCACGGGTTGACGCCAAAGTGCTGAAGCGCCATACGGATGCCGATGAATTCCGTGACAATGGTGAGCAGATTCAAGATGAACAAGTCACCCACTGAAAATGCGCCCCAAAATTTCCCGAACCGTTCAAAGATCAGCCGTGCATGGCCAACGCCCGTGACTAATCCCAAACGAACGGCCATCTCCTGATTCACAATCAAAACAGGAATCAACAGTAGCAACACCCACAACAGACTCGTTCCGAAGTTTTGTCCGGCTTGGGCATAGGTCGCCACGCCACCTGCGTCATTGTCGCCGACCATCACGATGAGGCCGGGGCCCATGATGGCAAGTAGTGTGAGGAACCGAGCCTTCCATGTCCTCCGAGGTGCCGTGTCATCCATACGCACGGTACCGAGAGCTCCTTGAATATCACCGACGTGTGCGCTGTCCAAAGCCGTGTTATGTTCAATGAGTGCATGTTTGCTCATGATAACAATCCTCCTTGAAGAAGAGATAGGAGGGACAGAAATCCCCTTTTGTTTTCACCTGTAAGAGACAATCCACATTCCGTTGCTGACTACTAGGACCTATGTCCACACCTACCACCTCCTTCAAGGCCAAAGTAAAACCCCCTGACGAAACATCAGGGGGGCACACTCTGCATATGAAAACACACGCAAAGAATTGTACATCCCCCTAGTTGAGCTTTAGCACTATGTGACGTAGAGTTTTCACTCAGCCACGTTGAGTAAAGCCTTAATCCGGCAGTACCTGTTCTACCCATTGGCGTCTTTCGACGTTTCCGGGCAGTGGCTTGTGTTCACATAGACGCCTCGCCTAACGAGGACTGGTTGTATTCAATTTACTGGTATGCGATGTGACTTCTCGAAGTTCGAGGCGAATGCCTGCTTCTCGTCAAGAAATCAGCAATTCCCAACGATTTCCCTGTACTTCGGAGCCATCAACCTGTCGATACAACGTTCCTTCTCGGGATGCAAGGAATGCCGTTCGTCTTCGTGATTATACACCAACTGCGTTCAGTGTTTCATTAACATTCGATGAGTTTTTGGTGAAACGTTGATGGCAAGCCGCATTGAACATGAATACGAGAGCGAAACGCAGTCTGCACCATCGCACAGTGAAAACAAAGGAGCCCCACAACTGTGAGGGCCAAAATGGAGTTCATTGGCTCTACACGGTGTTTAGTAGGCGACGGTAAAATGCTTGCGAATAAACTTGGGGGTCTCCACCTCATCCAGTATAGCGATGGCGAAATCCTCAGCGGATATACGGCTTACACCTTTTTCGTCCACCACAAGTTGTTCTGTCCCTATGCGATACTTTCCAGTTCTTTCACCGGGTTCAATCAGCGCTGCAGGGCTGAGATTGGTCCATTCTAACTCGGATTCCCTCCGATAAAGATTGAGGGCATCCGCATGAGCCTGTGCAATGGCTTTCCACTGTTGTGGAAATTCTGGTGTATTCATGAGCTGTACACCAGGTGCCACTTCCAAACTTCCGGCACCGCCTACGGCTATCAAGCGACGAACGCCAGAACGTTTCACGCCGTCAATCAGAGATTTTGTGGCATCCACAATCCCTTGTTCTTGTCCAGGTGCAGGACCAATGGAGCTCACAACCGCGTCATGACCGCGTACGGCATCCGCAACTTGGTCTGCCTTCAAGACGTCGCCGGTAACCACACGCAAGTCGGCGTGTTGCACAGTCAATTTTTCGGGATTGCGCACCACGGCAGTCACTTCATGCCCACGATGGAGAGCTTCCTTCAAAATCCGTTGTCCAATGGTTCCCGTTGCTCCGAACAGTGCAATTTTCACGGCAGTCACACTCCTCTTGGGTTTTAACAATAACTAAAATGGTTTTAGTTAACCTCAAAAAAATTTCACTTCGAAAGAATCCCTGCAGCGAGCGCTCCTTGCGCGACATCCGCAACCGTGTATCGACTCAATACCCCCACGATTGCGTCTTCAGCTTCACTTGCAATGGTGCCAAACACGGTACGTATCCCCGAGCCAATGGGACACATGGGATTCGGTTCAGCAGGACTTGGTGCCAGTGCACGGTCCAGATTCATCGCTTTGTAAACATCTGAGAGCTTAATTTCCTCGGCAGGTCTTGTCAGTCGGTATCCACCATCACGCCCCTCCCGTGTTTCAATCAACCCAACTTCCACGAGTCTCTTCAACACGCGACGGAGGAAAACAGCATGCGTGTTCACGCTGGATGCGATGAAGCTACTAGAATAACCGTCTTTGTTTTGTGCGAGTAGCGCCAACGCATGCACAGACATGGAGAACCAACCGCTTGTTGCCAAATTCATTTCCTCCTCTACATATTCTATAGCCGAATCGATTCCAGTTTATCAACAACGATACGGATATAGAAGAGCCGGTACCAATGACCGGCGTTTTCACACACAACGCATGGGATTCAAACGGCGTCGTTGATTTTCTGACAGTAGATCACAGCACTGCCGTCATCATTGATCTCGTAAATCTCAATGTATCCGGCCTTTATGACAAATTCCACATAACACTCCCGGCAGAAGAAGTGATTGCGTCCAATCTTTCCAATGTTATAGCCGTTACAAGTTGGGCATCTCATGCCGTACCACTTCCTGAGTGCAAACTTGCAGGTACTTGGGTCATTCGTTCCCCCCCACTTCGGGCAATCCAAGGGCTTCGCGTATTTTGGGTTCTACTTTTTGAAATCCCTTATCTCCTGCGGCGCGAAATTTTAGTTTCCCATCGGTTCCAAACACAAAGAACGCTGGAACATATTCGTTTTCAAATCGGTTGGCGATTCGATGTTCATTGTCCACTCCGACCGGCTGAGTGATGGCGTACTCAGCAATATCGCGCTTGACTCGCTCCAAATTCGTATCCTCTTCATAACGAGGCATATGGATGGCAACCGTTTGTAAACCCTTATCTTGATACTTATCTCGAATGGCAATCACATCGTTCATGGTTTCGTGACAGATATGGCAGGATACTGCCCAGAAATGAACCAGGGTGACTTTGCCGCTCTCCAACACGGGTGCTTCGCTTGCATTCATCCAATGGGTAGCGCCTTCTAAGCTGGGCATCTCTGTACCAAGCCGCATTGGCATTGTTCTCATCTCCCGAATGACATCATGTTCATTTCAGGTGTCGTCGTTTTATCAAAATCCCTGCACAAATAATCCGTATTAAATTCTATTTAATATTTATTATTAACTAGAGCTCATTATAGTTATGGTGTGAGATTTTGTAAAGTGGAACAAAAAGGCGACCTTTCGGTCGCCTTTAGTCAGGTTCTCTTGATTTTGCACAATCATTGCAGATTCCTCTCACCGCAATATGCATTTCTTCAATGTGAAATTTCTCTTGTTCTGCGATATGAGTTACATTCGGAGTCGATGGCAAGTAGAAATCAATGAGTTTACCACATTTGTTGCAGACCATATGGTGATGAGGAGAAGTGTTTGCGTCAAATAGACTCGCAGCGTCTCCAAACTTTATTTCTCGTATAAGTCCCACATCACTCAAACACTTTAAGGTGTTGTATACCGTTGAGACGCTTAAATTCGGCAAGATATGTTGCATCGCCCGATAGATCTCATCAGCAGACATATGCCCCCGATTGGTCAGAATGTGACGCAAAATCGCATCTCGTTGTGGTGTGACACGTAAACCAGCACCCTTGAGTATGTCAGGAACATTGATCTCGTCTGTTTTCGGATCCATATCATCCACTCCACAATCATTGGTCAGGGCAGCACTCCAAACCTATGATGACTCAAGTTTCTTCCGTGCCCACGCCACTGCAAGTATGATGTACTTCCTGTTTATTGCGGTTGTCCGATACCCTGTTCCAATTAGTATACACTGATTGTTCTTGTCATACAGGTTGTGTCCACGCTGGAAACCTGTCTTCCAATGTTGTGGACATGTCTGCTCTCCTCATAGATGACTGCGATACACGAGACATGAAGCGGGCCCCTATGACATCGTCGTCCGAGCAGGTGTATACAATGGTACTCAAGCGATTCAGGCGATGGAGTCCACTTTCACCGTTTGACGAGAGTCTGTCTGATGGCCCCTACGTTTGCTGTGGCATACGGTGGGGGCTCATTTCTGTCACCGAGGTGAACACATGAACGCGCTGTTCGAAATCGGGCTTATCGCGATGATTGTCACAGTTGACAACGCACTCCTCGCCGGTTTGCTACTTCCACCGGCATTGTCACACGAACGAAAGCGGTCCATACTCATCATCCTTGCATTTCTCCTTGCCATCTCACAGGTCCTTTTGGCGGCAAGCGTGGGTCAACTGTTACACAATATTTTGTTCAGGCTCTTTGCTATTGGTTTATTAGGGTGGATGTGTATACGTACCCTCGGTATGTCTGCATCCCGGAGTGTTGAAACGTCGACGGTCATCGCAAAACTGTGGTTGTTTACATTAGTAGGAAATTTGGATAACATGTTTTGGCTGGGTTCTGAACTGGAAGAAGCACATTTCGCCTTGCTTATTGTTTCGTTCGCAACAATTCCTCTTTTCGTGGCCGTGGCTCTGTTATTGTCCGACCAAAGCGAGAAACAAAAATGGATTGCCCCTCTAGGCGCCGGCATGATGGCGTGGACTGCAGCTTCCTTGACCCTTGACACCCCCATCATCCAGTCGCTTATCAACAATCTGGACGAGTCTCCGCGAACGACGATTCAGTGCTTGATTACAATATTGATTCTGGTGGTCGGCTTAGGTGTTCGGAAGATGTTACACGCGAAGTGCATGCGTTCTTAGATAAGCGATTGGCAAACTTCCACTCGAGTGGTTCAGCAGGAGGAGATGTTGGCTTGCATTTTGTACATCGCTGAGATTAATGAATGTTGCGCTTCTTAAACCGCCCGCCGCGTACTTCTGCCATCGCTCCGATAGCTAGAAAAGCGTCCGGATCAATGTGTTCAACAATCGATTTTAACTTTGCTTCTTCAAGACGTGAAATCACGCAGAAAATGACCTTTTTGTCGTCTCCTGTAAATGCTCCTTCTGCATTCATGTACGTGACTCCGCGCCCCAAGCGGTGCAAGATGGCCTCCCCAAGGTCTCGGTACTTGTCGCTGATAACCCATATTGCCTTCGTTTCATCAAAGCCATCAATGGTCACGTCGATGGTCTTAAACGCGATAAAATAAGCAATCAAGGAATACATCGCGTGGTTCCATCCAAAAACGAATCCCGCACTTCCCAAAATAAAGATGTTAAAAAACATCACCACTTGCCCGACCGACCAAGGCAATTTCTTATTCACAAGTACAGCGACCACTTCTGTGCCATCGGATGATCCACCGTTCCGAATGATGAGACCAACACCGATTCCTACGATAATGCCGCCAAACACAGCGGCTAGCAGCGGATCGTTCGTAATGCCTGGGACTGGAACGAGCATTGATGCAACAATGGATAGGATGATGATGGAGAATAACGTGGACAACGCGAAGGTTTTTCCGATTTGTTGATAACCGACTATCAAGAACGGGACGTTCAGTACGAAGAGGAACAACCCTAATCGAAATCCGGTCAAATGCGAAAGAATGATGGATATACCGGTAATACCGCCATCGATAATGTTGTTCGGAACAAGGAAAATTTCAAGCCCTACGGCAACAAGTACAGCACCCACGCACATGAATACTGCGCTTTGTAAAATCTTGAGTCTTTTGCTCACCTTAGGACTCGTTTTCAAGGCAAGTGAATCGGCTCGTACAAACGGTCCGTGCATTATCTTCCCCCTTCTCCTTCTATATTTCGGTACTAAAATGTTCACACAATTCAATGATAACATAAACCCGATTAATTTAGTAGGATTATGGAGCAGAGAGAGACATTTGCAAATCGCTGACTATAAAACACACAAGGGGCTGAACCTCAAGGCTAACGTTGCCTCAGGATGAGCCCCTTTTCAATGCCCATGCTCTGCCTTTGCAATATGCTTCCCCTCTCTCCATCGGGCCGGAGATAGGGGAGTGTAACATGGGTGACGTATCCCGGTAAGACGGCATATCGGTCACAATATACAGGCACTTCGATTTTGGAGAACACGCTCTAGATGTTTGACCGCCGGTGTAACGATGGAGATAAATTGAGCTTCTCGTAGCCGGCGAGAGGCCGGACTCGTTTTAACATAACCTGCTCCACCGCTGTGAAGTGCACCCGCTGTCGAAGCTTCCAAGGCAAGGTATGCACCGGCGGACACCGGTAAATTGTTGAGAAGATAGCGGTTTCAAGGCGAATCTAGAAAGTTCTGTCATAGTTGAAGTGCTATGCTCAAAATGCTCGCTTAAAACATACAAAAGAGGGGTCGATGGAGCATGGCATCAAAGGTTTTGGCAACAGCTGCTGGAGTTATTGTTGCAGCATCTCTCGGATTGGCTGGTTGTGGTACAGATAACACCGCAAATAACACATCTAGCGCATCTACAAACCAAACCGCGACGACAGCGGCGAAAGCGACAAAAACAGATAAAAATACCGATTTGAAAACAAGTGCGAATGCATCCGCTACGGTAACACTGAGTCCATCGAAGGACAGCAAGGTGAAAGGTACAGCTACTTTGACGCTGGATCCGAAAACGCACGAGTTAACCGTTGTCGTGAAAGCCTCCGGTTTAGCACCGAACAGTGTACACCCAGAACATATTCACACTGGAACGACTGCAAAACCAGGTGCAGAGGTTTATGCTTTGGCAAATCTAACTGCGGACAAAAATGGTGACGCAACTTCTACAACCGTCATTAAGGGTGTGAAAAACATCCCGGCAAGCGGTTGGGTCATCCTTGTTCATCAAGGTCCTAAGGACGTAAAAGTTATCGCCAGCGGCGATGTGAAGACGACAAAGTAAATTGACAAAACAAAGGCACCCTGACTGGGTGCCTTTGTTTTTGATGAATATTCGCATCGCAGTACTCCCCAAACTACCGCGGAAAAGGGGCTGTGGGCTGTGATGGGTTCATCTCTAGGCTCGTCATCTTTTCACCACAGTCAGTCGTCGACTAACTTATTTCTCTTTGTCGAAGAGATTTCCGCTCGATAATACGTTTTAGGCGCTCGTGAAATTTCAAGAGGTTGATGCGTGCTTCTTCGGCCTCTGAACTCGACGGACGGAGATGGTTCAATCCCCAAGATTCAACCAACACACTCAGAACCTGATGATAATACTGTTCTGGTCCGTAGCCGGCTCCTTGACCAATGAGCTGCATACGCTTTTCAAAATCGGGCATTTCACCACCTGGCATCACGAAGTTTTTCATTACGTGAGCCACATGGTAAATATAGTTCGGTTCAAGTTCCAGATGCGCTTTGACAGCATCTCGGTAAAACACATAGTGAAGACTTTCATCCTTGGCAAGACGACGGAGCAGTGTGGACAAGTTCTCATCATACGGTTGAGCTACCTTTGCTACATCGTTGTAAAACACCATTGTGGCTAATTCTTGCATGGCCGTGTACCCCATGACTTGCGTGGGCACCATGAATTCGGACTCGTAGCCTTGTTCCACAACATTTTTTCGCAAAGTGTGCAGCTCATGTGGATTCGCGTTGCGTGTCAAAATCAGATAGGTTTCCAGTAGATTGGAGTGCTGATCTTCTTCTGCGGTCCAAGTGTGGATGAAGTCCTGAAGAACATCCAAGCTACCCTTAAAGGTGATGCTTAAATGTGTCGTAAACCATGGGAGATTTACCTCTGTTAGCAATGCCGTTTCGATGGCCGTATATATCGGTAATGGCAGGCTTCTCTGCCCTTCATTCCACGGATCTGTTTTGAAGGAACGTCCTTGCTCCCAAGGAATAAAGTCGTGGTAACTCCAGTCGATTTTGGCTGCACGCTCGCGATGATTGGCATACAGTTTCATCAATCGCTCTTCGAGCCTAACATCGACATTGTTATACTGAAACAACGATGGACCACCTCCAGGTTTATCCCTAAAGAACTAATACTTCTGCTCATCCTCATCAATGACACGAATGTTCTTTAGTTCTTTATGCATCTGGCTGCTACATATCGGACATTTGGGTTCCGCCTGGGAAACAAACTCAAGCCTCGACCAACAGGTACAGGCTGAGCATTGCCAGACAATGGTATCCTCGTAAACATGTTCACTCGGTGGTTTTTTGTTGTAAAAGCTCATTCGAACGTCCCTCTTCCTGGGTAGGACTCAATGACAAGTGATGCTGAACCAGCTGTTCGTCGGTACATTGCAAATCGCTGAAGTAAAAAGGGTTGACTCTTCAGGTATCTCAACGATGCCAGAAGAATCAACCCCGCTTTTCAACAACTTGCTTTACGCAACATTGGCGGCTTGCGGACCTTTTGGCCCTTGTACGATATCAAACGTAACGCGCTGCCCTTCTTCAAGGGACTTATATCCGTCCCCCTGAATGGCACTAAAGTGGACGAACACATCTTCTCCGCCCTCCACAGCGATAAAGCCAAAGCCCTTCTCCGAGTTAAACCACTTCACGATACCTTCGTGCATACTTTTTCCTCCTGGTGCTCACCTAAGGCACAATCGTAATTGTTCATTGGCACGGTCACTTATACAAATGATAAAAGCCGTTCCTGTTCTGCACCCACTATGAGGCGCAGAAAGAACGGCTCACAGTTCTATACATGGATACGAATTACCTTTGAACAATTCGATTGTAATGGATTTATGAGAAAATGTCAAGGAATGCTCTCCCCGTAGGCCAACTCTTCTGGGACATCACCGGTGAAATTCCAGTCTAACGTTGTGCTTGCTTGCGAAATGTCATGACCATGACAGCTATAAGAGGAATACAGACTAACGTCACCACGCGGATGAACACATCCTTCATATCCCGCCAGCTGAACGGTGCAATCGGCCCCATGTAAGGAACGCCGAATGAACGGAGCGGAAGGAGATGCGAAACAAGGATGAGGCCGAGGGTCACGATACCGAGCAGTCCGCCTAATGTTGCGGCAATGACAAATGCAAATTGAATGATCCGGCTCGAATTCACAAACCCATACGCTGGCAGAGCAAATGAAGCGACCCCGGTCCCAGCCACCACGATAACCATGCCCGGCGACACCAGGCCTGCACGCACGACCGCATCACCAATGACGAGCGTACCCACGATACTCACGGATTGCTCGACCGCGCGAGGCAGCCGCGAGCCGGCTTCACGTATGGCTTCAAAAGCACCCATCGTGATGAGCGATTCCAATACGGTCGGAAAGGGAATGCCTAGATGCTGGGCTGCCACGCTAACCAAGAGCGGCGTTGGCATCAGGTCTTGGTTGTAAGACAATATCGCCACGTACAGGGACGGCAATAAGAGAGAAGACCAGTACGCGATGTGGCGCAAGACGCGAATGAACAGCGTCAAAGTGTAATTCATATAGTAGTCTTCGGCCGACACCAAGAAATTGATAAACTGGGACCATCATGCAGGTCGGTGCCCCGTCGAGCATGATGGCAATGCGCCCCTGCAACAGACTGCCTGTCACCCGGTCCGGCCGTTCGGTCTCTTCCGTCGTCGGAAACAGGGTGTACGGCGCGTCGCCGATGAGTTCGCGCAACTTGTTGAGGTCATTCATCGCATCGATGGAAATGTCGCGCAGCCGCTGGCGCGCTTCCTCCACCAAAGCCGGTTTGACGATGCCTTCGACATACACGATGCATACGTTGGCCTTGGAGTACACACCAATGCGCATCGATTCGACCTTGAGTCGCGGACTACGGATCCGCTTGCGAAGCAGTGCGACATTGAGTTCCAGGTTCTCGACAAACGCCTCCTGCGGACCTTGCAGGGTGGGCTCGTTCTCGGCCTTTTCGATGTTCCTTCCAGGGGGTTGGCTGACGTCCAGCGTCAAGGCCTCTTTTGAACCGTCTACGCAGAGGACGACTTGTCCGTCGGATACAGCAACGTTCCATTCTTGGCGTGTCTTTACCCGCCGGACGCGTACCGTGTGCAAAGCAGACTCCAAGTGAGAGATGTCCACTCGCCGTTTCGGCAGGGTCGAGAGCGGTTCGAGAACGCCTTCTTCCATGCGTTCCTGGGCCACCATGCCGCGGAGCCACACCAAGAGTACCCGTGCCCCGTGAACGTCGACTTCGCGGATTAATAAATCGTCACAGTGCTGCCACTCCGCTTCAACCCAGACACGTAAACCATCTACACGGGTGGGAAAGGGGTCATTCGGTCGACGCCGAGAAGTATCCACTAAGCCGGCGATTCTCTCGGGATGTTTCCCGAGATCTTTTGCCTTCGTACCCCTAAGCCGCTTGAATAACACAGCATACTCTCCCCGACTGTACGCACCAATTTTTGTTGGTATTGTGTCCATATTACTCCAAGCCATGCAAAATATTTTGTATGGACCCTATTCCGACGAGGGACTTCTCAAATGGAGACAGGATATGATTAAATAACAATATCGTTATAAAGTAATGGAGGGAATCGATGAACATTGAAAAGCTTGCCGAGACCCTGAAGGTTCTCGGCGACCCGACGCGACTTCAAATTGTGGCGATGCTGAACATCCGGGACCTTTGTGTCTGTGAACTGGTACCGATGTTTTCGATTTCTCAACCTGCGATTTCCCGGCATTTGAGTCGGTTACGTAGCGTGGAACTGGTAAAGGAAACGAGAAAGGGCATGTGGGTGTACTACTCATTAAATCGCCAAAAGCTCGAAGAAGTTGGCTTTTCCTTATCTCATTTGCCGGACATGACGGAACGTTTAAACGAACTGAGAGTCAAGGGTGCATTGCCTGAGTGTAAATAGACAGACGGGAGTTGTTACATCGTGCAGCAGCATATGACAAAGCGACTTTCTTTTTTGGACCGATACCTGACCGTCTGGATTTGCGCAGCCATGGTGGTCGGTATTTTGCTTGGTTACACCTCGTCAGGACTCGTGACAGGTTTGAACCATCTCCAAGTGGGTACAACATCCGTTCCGATTGCCATCGGTCTCATTCTTATGATGTATCCCCCGCTGGCCAAAGTTCGTTATGAGGAGCTCGGCAATGTATTTCGAAACACCCGTGTTCTCGGCCTGTCATTGGTTCAAAACTGGGTGATTGGTCCACTACTCATGTTCGTCTTAGCCATTGTCTTCCTACGCGGATATCCGGAATACATGGTGGGGCTCATTCTGATTGGTCTCGCCCGTTGCATTGCAATGGTCATCGTCTGGAATGACCTCTCGAAAGGCAGTGCCGAATACGCGGCAGGACTCGTGGCATTCAATTCTATCTTCCAAGTCCTCTTTTATTCGGTGTACGCCTACCTGTTCGTGACCGTATTGCCCCAGTTCTTTGGCTTGCGCAGTATGATGATTCACATCACCATTGCAGAAGTCGCCCAAAGCGTGTTGATCTATCTGGGCATTCCATTTCTAGCTGGAATGATGACGCGATACACCTTGGTACGGGCAAAGGGTAAGCGTTGGTATGAAACATCGTTTCTACCGCGTATCAGTCCGCTTACACTGATTGCACTGCTCTTTACCATCATTGTGATGTTTGCCCTTCAAGGGGGTACTATCGTTCGCGAACCATGGGACGTCGTGCGGATTGCGATTCCACTGTTGATTTACTTTACCGTGATGTTCCTCATCTCGTTCTTGATGGGTAAGCGGATGGGCGCAGGCTATGCAGTCACTTGTACCCTGTCCTTTACCGCAGCCAGCAATAACTTCGAACTCGCGATTGCTGTTGCGGTGGGAATTTTCGGCATCCATTCCGGTGCTGCACTTGCCGCAGTCATCGGCCCACTCATCGAAGTGCCCGTCATGATTGGACTTGTAAACGTTGCGCTTTGGTTTGAACGCACATTCTTCAATAAAACGGAGGTCGCATCATGAAAAAGCCACTGATTTACTTTTTGTGCACAGGGAACTCGTGCAGAAGCCAAATGGCAGAAGGGTGGGCAAAACATCTTGGCGGTGACGCAGTCGAGGTTTACAGTGCAGGAATCGAAACGCATGGACTGAATCCGCGTGCCGTGAAAGCGATGAGAGACGCTGGTGTCGACATCTCGACGCACACATCCGATTTGATTGACCAGAAAATCCTCGAACGAGCCGACTACGTCATCACGCTGTGCGGAGATGCCAAAGACAAATGCCCAGTGACGCCACCTCACGTCAAACGAATTCATTGGGGGCTCCCCGACCCTGCCAAAGCAACAGGCACGGAGTCTGACATTGAAGCCAAGTTCAACGAAGTACGCGATGACATTCGACGTCGCGTTGAAAGGTTTTTACACGACATCGCTTCTCAGACATGATGTCCCCTTACTCACGTGGGACTTCAGAGTCCATGTTGTCCACATATGCTTTTGGTACGTTTTCATTCAATTCTTGCAAGAAGTGCAGTATCCGTAGATTTCAAACCGGTGATTGACTACTGTAAAATTCTCGAGTTTGACGTGCAACAGTGACATCGGACACTCTTCAATCACCGATGTTTGTCCGCAAACGACACAAATCAAGTGGTGATGATGGTGCGTCTGGCACGTTAACCGATACTTTTGAACACCATCGATGTGGTCCATCTGCTCAATCACGTGAAGTTCTTGAAGCAAGGACAGCGTCCGATAAATCGTGTCCATGCTGATATTGGGATATTTTTGTTTCACAGATTCATAAACGTCTCTCGCCGTTAAGTATTGATTCCCACTCCGAACAAACAGTTCCACTATCTCTTGCCGTTTTCCCGTGAATTTGTGCCCCGATTCCTTTAATTTACTTAGAATCTCCTCGGTAGACGCCCACGCCATTCTTCACACCTGCTCTCTATACATCGCTTCAACGGTTGTCATAGAACGAACGAAACTACAGTCTATAGATTCCTCTCTGCATACAGTAAATCGTAAAATTCCTATTTACAAGGGAATGATATCACAGGTACAATGAAGCGGTCATTATAGGAAATAATTTTCTACAAAGGAGGTAGCCAGTTGGAATCCGCACTGTCTGTTGAGCATGTGTCCGTATCTTTGGGCGGCGAGTGGATCTTACACGATATTTCCTTTGAAGTTCGCCGTGGAGAAATGGTCAGCATCATCGGGCCGAATGGCGCTGGAAAATCCACACTGATGAAAGTCTTACTGGGTGTACTTCAGCCAAGCCGCGGAAGGATAACGGTTCACCTTCCACCTGCTGCAAAGAACCGCTCGCGCAGCATCGGATATGTACCCCAATCTCGCCAAATGGATGTAGACACATCACTTCGTGCCTGGGACTTCGTCAGCTTTGGTCTACCTCATACACTCCGACCTTGGCTCAATCGCAAGGAGCGTTCACGAGTGCGAGAAGCGCTTGAGCTCACCCGTTGTGAGGAGTTGGCCAATCAGGCCATCAGTCGCTTGTCTGGCGGTCAACGACAACGACTCTATTTAGCGCAAGCTTTGGTGCGCAATCCAGATCTGCTTCTCCTCGATGAGCCGACCTCAAACTTAGATCCCGGTGGGCAGGAGATGGTGGTCGAGCTCGTCAACCAAATACGGCAAGAACGTGGAACGACGGTCCTCCTTGTCACGCACGACATGCATATCGCTGCAAAGTATAGCGATAGAATTCTGTACTTAACTCGCGGTCGATATGCCATCGGACGGGTTGAAGACATTGTGCGTCCAGACGTTCTGACGACACTGTATGGAGCGCCGATGACTGGGATTCACGAAGAGACCCACACAACGGCAGTTCCAAGTCGTACTTCATCAATGCCTTACCTGGAGGTTTAATGATGTTTCAATACGATTTCATGCAACATGCGTTCCTGGCAGGCACCGCTGTGGCAATCATGTGCGGAATCATCGGGGTATACGTGATTGCACGAGGCCTCGCATTCATCACACACACATTCTCCCACGTTGGATTTGCCGGCGCAGCCTTTGCGGTCTTTATGAGTTGGAATCCGTTGGCTGGGATGCTTCTGTTCACCACAACCGCTGCCGTTTCGATTGGTGGTCTAGGAGCGAAAGTGTTCCGAAAGGATATCCCTATCAGCGTTGTACTCAGCATTGTGTTAGGACTGGGACTGCTCTTTCTATCTCTGACAAAGGGACAGTCCAACGCGATGATGGCCTTACTCTTTGGCAGTATTGTCGGCATTGACGCGTCCCAGGTCTACGAAATGTTTGGCTTGGCTGTGGGCATTCTCGTTGTCTTGATACTTGGGTACCGGATGCTTACCTTCGATTCTTTCGATCCGGTCGGCGCTGAATCGGCGGGACTTCCCACGAGATTCATTTCCATCGCATTCTTGCTGCTGCTCTCGATTTCAGTCGCAGAAGCCTTACAAATCGTTGGGGCACTTCTGGTGTTTACACTGATGACCACACCGGCAGCAGCCGCATTCAGCCTCACAAAATCGGTTTCAAGGATGCTCCTGTTCTCCGCTGTATTTGCTGTGATTGGCGTGTGGTCGGGTCTTACGCTCAGTTTCTATACAAACGCACCAGTCAGCTTCTACATCGCTGCCGTGGAGGCCGTGTTATATTTCGCCTGCCGAGGATGGCAAGTATGGCGAGAGAAAATGTTGCCAAGTGTGAAGCCGGAACACGTTTCCGTGTCCACCGAAATGTAACGAACGTTGGGGGATTCTATCATGAATATGATCAATGGTTTTGTCAGATACGGTGTGATGTCACTTTCGCTCATGTTTCTCGTTGGATGTGGCAGTCCTGCGACACAAGATAACAAGTCAGCAGATACGGCGTCTGGCAAAATCCAGGTTGTAGCGGCTGAAGATTTTTGGGGTGAAGTGGCACAGGCTGTCGGTGGTCAAGATGTGACTGTGACTTCCATCTTGAACAATCCTACTGTCGATCCTCATGAATACGAACCAACGCCAGACGCGTCAAAAGCGGTCAGTGACGCCAAGTTGGTCATCTACACGGGGATCGGCTACGACGAGTGGATGTCCAAATTGATTCAAGCAAGCGCCTCCGCGAATCAGAAGACCGTGATTCGTGTTGGAACGGATGTACTCCATAAGCAAATTGGCGACAATCCGCATGTGTGGTACATCCCGAGCGCGCTTCCGTCGCTGGCGAACGACATTGCGGATCAATTATCCAAAATGGACCCAGCGCATGCAAAGGAATATCACCAACGAGCTACAGCGTATATCCAAAAACTTCAACCCTTGAATCGGATGATATCTCATCTGAAGCAAACATCGTCTGTAAACATTGATGTGTCAGAACCTGTGTTTGATTACATGGCAACAGCCCTGCATATGAACGTTTGTGATTCTGGGCTTGCAAAGGCTGTGGAGGATGGAAATGATCCGTCACCGTCGGAGTTAGCTGACGTTCAAAACGACATAAAGACGAAGAAAATCAAATTCTTCGTGGAAAACATTCAGAATGAAACGCCAACGGTGGCGAACATCGTCAAGCTTGCACGTAGTAACAACATACCTGTCGTGCAGGTCACGGAAACGAAACCGACAGGTAAAGACTACTTGACGTGGATGATGGATCAACTCCAGCAGGTGCAAAAGGCGCTGAACAACAATGCACAATAGGGAAGATCTGTCGCACACAGATCTTCCCCTTTTCTCCTTGTTCTAAGAACGTGGTCGGACATCCACCTCGACCCACGCGCGAACGCTGTTGATAAACCATATGCGACTGGCGCGTTGCAAGTCTTCCTTTCGTATGACGCGTTCCTGTATCACACCGGCTTCCATCAGGTGTTCCCGCAGCGTACCAGGGAGCAACCCGCAGGAGAGTGGCGGAGTCCAAAGTGCCCCTTCAAGTTCAACAACCACATTTCCTGATGTAAACTCCGTGCACTCACCTTTTTCGTTCCAGAGCAACACATCATAACTATCCGGCTTGCGGAATGATTCATAAACGGATCGATTCGTCGTTTTGTGAAACAGGAAAATGTCATTCGAATTGACGGGGCGGTCAGCCAACGAAGCGACTGGAATTCCGTCGTCGGCTGTCTGAATTTCGTTCACAGTCACCTCTATGTTGCTTCTTCCATGAACAACTAACCTGACCTTATAACGACCTACGTGATGGCTTTGAGCACACTTCGCAAGCGAAGCACGTATTTCGTCCATGTCGATGTCCATCGAAAAGTATTGTGCCGATTTCTGCAGTCGACTGAGGTGACGCTCCAACAAGTAGTAATCACCATTGTCCAGACGAAGCGTTTCTAACAGCCCAAATGTCGGACGTTGCACCTTTAAAAACATAGATTTTGCAACCACTTCGTCATATTCATGTTCCGCAGTAGAGTCCCAGGTAATCCCCCCGCCGACTCCGCATTCGGCGATTCCTGTCTCCGTGTCAATGACCACGGTCCGTATGGCAACGTTAAATATCGCTTGTCCTGCCGGCGTCATGATGCCCACGGCGCCGCAGTATACGTTTCTAGCACTCCCCTCCAACTCTGAGATGATGCGCATGGTACTCACTTTGGGAGCTCCAGTCACCGAACCGCAAGGGAACGAGCTAGAAAGCACATCCACCAAAGTGGTTCCCTCTTTCGTTTGACCGGTGACGGTTGAAGTCATCTGATAGACCGTCGGATATTTCTCTACATCGAACAGCGCCGGTACGCTGACACTGCCCGTCTCACAAATGCGCCCTAAGTCATTTCTCAACAAATCGACAATCATGAGATTTTCGGCTCGGTTTTTTTCCGAAGTCTGCAACCATGTTCTTAAGCGCTCGTCTTCTGCGACCCACTTGCCTCTTCTCACAGTCCCTTTCATCGGTTTGGTGGTAATTACGCCGTTCCCCCAATGAAAAAACAGTTCTGGAGAAACAGACAACACGCGAAACCGCCCTGTATTTATGTAAGCATTGTACCCGCCACCCTGCACCTTACGAATTCGGTGAAAGTAAGCCAAATCATCACCGTGAAACGAGGCGTTCATCCGGATGGTATAGTTGACTTGATACGTCACGCCGTCAGCAATATTGACACGAATCTGCTGAATTGCCGCATTGTACGTGTCCCGATGTACGGTCGGCTTCCAATCGGATACGTGAAACGCACCATGTACAGGCTCATCCAAATCACAGATTTCATCAAACAGGCCAAACCAGACCAATGGCATGTCATGAGTGGGCACGTGCACCCTGAGCGCAGGATCAAATGCCGGCGCTGCCTCGTATGCGATGTATCCAACCGCATACATCCCATGACGAACTGCACACTCTACGTTACGTATGGCATCAACCACTTCTTCGATTCTCGACGCGACGATGGTCTGACACGGAGCGCCGAACATTCCAGCGAGACGGTTTCCGTCAGGATCCGTAAAGTCAATCACGACCGTTGGATTTTTCATCGATTCATACTCCCACCATCTATCAACCAGTCCATTTGCGAAAAAGTCCCTGTTTTCGTGGAAATGTAAAGGTGGCGGCCTCTTAGCCCCGTTGGCATCACGGGCTTGGGCAATTTCAGCTCAGGAAAGGCGCACGCCACCACGAAAACAAGGGTACACGATATACGGTTGGATCACCAAATTGCAGCGTGGTGAGTCGGCTACGCCAAAATCCACGTGTAGCAGACGATTACAAAATGTTAAGATACCTAGTATGTATGTGTGCTGACACTCTAGAGTGATATTGCAAATCGCTCGCACTCAACTCCTCTTCAGAACTCAATGCGTTCTCTAATGATCATCACTTTAAGGGGGGACCGAACCATTGTCGGATGTGACCAAACCGATGCTTATGAACATAGGGAAAAGAGTCGTAGCCCCAACTGGTTTGAAAGTACGAGGTCTTCTTGGTTCAATCCCCCCAACTGGACTTGTCATGCTATCCGTAAGCTCAACCCAAATTGGTGCCGCGCTCGCAAAAGGTTTGTTTACTGCCTTAGGATCCACCGGTACTGTCTCTTTGCGCGTGGGATTTGCTGCTTTGATATTGTTTCTCATCTGGCGTCCTCGCGTCAGAGGTTACACACGAACTGCTTACATGAACTGCATACTATTTGGTCTTGCATTGGCAACGATGAATTTATGCTTCTATGCTGCTTTAGCACGCATACCTTTGGGGATAGCCGTCACACTTGAATTTGTGGGTCCTCTCGGTGTTGCCATCATGGGCTCACGACGTCTACTGGATGTGCTGTGGGTGATTTTGGCGGCAAGCGGCATTCTCTGCTTGGCACCTTGGACCGGAGCAACCTTCGATGGATTGGGTATGGTACTTGCACTGATGGCCGGGGTTTGCTGGGGAGCGTATATTATCTTGAGCTCTCGTGTGGGGCGGTCCATACCTGGTATCAGTGGGTTAGCATTGGCAATGGGCGTCGCTGCCCTCGTGCTTATTCCAATTGGTATAACGAGTGCCGGGGCGAAGTTAGTGGAACCCAAATTTCTTCTGATAGGGGTGGGTATTTCCCTGCTCTCTTCTGTCATTCCCTATTCTTTGGAGATTGAGGCGTTACGCAGATTGCCAACTCATGTATTCGGGTTACTCATGAGCACGGAACCTGCTGTCGCGGCCCTTGTCGGTTTTATCGTCCTTGGTGAAGCAGTCGAATTACGTTCAGTGATTGCCATTGTGCTGATTACGGTGGCGACCATAGGAACAATCAAAGGTAGCCGAACGACTTGACAATAGGTTCCTTTTCGGTGGTCAGAACCAAGTTGGTGTGAACAAGCGAACGATGGTGGGTCGGTGCATGTGAGTAGGCGTATCCCTGTTGGATACGCCCATTCTGTTATCCACCAGCCAAGCGTGAAAATTCATTGAGGATGAACATGACGATGACACCAATGAAGAACCAGTTTCGCGACAGTCTTGGGGAATCCACATCACGAATCGCAGGGATCAGTTCGGAAAAGGCAATGTACAACATGGCACCCGCAATGACACCACTGATGGCTCCTAATACACCCGGTGGTGCGGTATCAGCGAATAGGACACCGAGCATCGTTCCCAGCAATGTGCATAGAGCCGGAATCAGCAAGACCTTAGACACGGACTTCTTATCGTTTGAGAAAACAGAGATCAACGCCAATGCCCACAAAACGCCTTCGGGAAGTTTGTGCAAAATCATGGCCAAGGAGAATGCGAGCGTATTCCAACTCAACTCGTGAAACGACACTGCCACGGCAGCGCCTTCTAGAAACGTATGAAAGGATAGGGCGGCAGCCAGGACGACAGCACTGACCGGCGTGAATCGAAGCACACGGCCAAACGTACTGCCAGAGGCATCATCGCTTGAGACGTTGACACTCCTCATTTCCTTCGAAAACCAACCATCAGACAGTGAGTTGGCTGTCCATAACACCAGCGCCCCCAAGAACAGCCACCATGCTGTGTTATCTCCCATGGCCGACCATGCGTCAGGCATGAAATCCAGGCAAACTGCGGTGAAAAACGCCCCGGCGCCAAAAGCAAATACCCGAATGAGCTTGGATGATTGGTGAGCAGTGTCAGGGGCCTGATCACGAACGGCAATTCGTGCCCCCACTGCAATCGAAACAGCCGCTAGCATACCGACAATCAACGCTCCCCATTTTCCCAACATAGCGTATGCACTCATGACGCGGACTTCGGGGGCACGTCTGGTTTTGTAGTGGTACGACAAGGTTTTCGCTTCAGGGAATGGGGAATGCCACAGTACCATACATGCACGTTGCCCACACCATCACCTCCGTGATGTTTCCGTACGTCACAGTGTATGAATTCAGCGGCTTCGAATAGAAGTTTGTACATCCCCTGTTATAATCGCACTCGCTTGAGACGCAGTGCGTTGGTCACGACGAGAACAGAACTGAAAGCCATTGCCGCACCAGCCAGCATGGGGTTCAACAGACCACATGAAGCTGCGGGAATACCGACGACGTTATACGCAAGAGCCCAAAATAGACTTTGACGGATATTGCGGATGGTAGCACGAGAAAGCTTGATGGCGCGGACGACACCTTCCAAATCCGTTCCAATTAAGGCGACGTCCGCCGCCTCAACACTTACATCTGCACCTGTGCCGAGCGCGATGCCAACGTTTGCAGCGGCAAGGGATGGTGCATCATTCACTCCGTCTCCAACCATCACCACGTGGCGTCCATTATTTCGGAAATGTCGTACAATCTTCACTTTATCTTCTGGGGATACGTTGGCGTAAACCTCTCGAATCCCCACTTTCTGAGCCATTACATGTGCAGTGGTTTCATTGTCTCCCGTAAGGATCATGACCTGCATGCCTAATCGCTTGAGCTGTTTGACTGCATCAACGGAAGAGTCTTTGATGGGATCTGCAACCCCCATCATTCCAACGATTCGATGGTCTATGGCAATACCAACGACCGTGATTCCACGTTCCTCCCAAGCGATTCCCCTCGAATGCACGTGGTCCGTGGGAATGCCTTGGTCATCAAGAAACCGGAACGATCCGATGGTCACTTTGTGGGATTGGATGATGGCAGTAACACCGAAGCCGGGATAAGACGTCACGTGGTGTGCTTCGAAGAGGGATCGGTCTGGGCAAGCGTCCACAATCACTTTCGCGATAGGATGTTCTGAATGGATTTCAGCACTTGCCGCAAGAACGAGTAAGTCTGTCTTGGAGTGAATGTATGGATTCGGAATGACATGTACTTCCTGGACCTTCGGTTTACCCTGCGTAATGGTTCCAGTCTTGTCGAGTAGACATACACCTTTTCGCCCCAGCGTTTCGAGTGATTCTCCACCCTTAAAAAAGACCCCATACTCAGCCGCTTTTCCGGTTGCAACCAGAATTGCTGTAGGTGTTGCGAGCCCAAGTGGACAAGGGCACGCAGTGACCAAAACAGCGGTGGCATTCATGATAGCGGTATGCAGAGACGTGGTCATGCCCGGCAAAAGAGCAAAGTACCAAACCGTGAAGGTGACAAGTGCAACACCAAGCACTGCCGGTACAAAGAATGCACAGATGGTGTCCGCCAACCGTTGCACGGGGGCCTTTGACGTTTGTGCCTCCTCAACCAACTGAATGATGTGCCCTAAGGCAGTATCTCTTCCAACGCGGTCAATGCGTATTTTTAATGAGCCAGAGTGGTTGATGGTTGCACCGAAGACAGAGTCCCCAGGTTGCTTTGGCACAGGCAGGATTTCTCCCGTCAGCATGGACTCGTCCACATTCGATTCTCCCGACAATATCTGACCGTCCAGAGGTATTTTCTCCCCGGGTTTTACGAGAACAGTGTCCCCCACGGACAACTGTTCAACAAGGACGTCTTCCCATTTGCCTTGGTTCCATCGATGGGCGAACTTCACGTTCAAAGAGGCGAGTTTTTTCAATGCCTCCGATGTACGTGACTTCGCCTTCAGCTCGAGTACTTTTCCAAGGCGAACCAGCGTGATAATCACGGCGCTCGTCTCAAAGTACACGTGGGGGTTCCCGTTCAGCATCATGTACACGCCCATAAAATAGGCAGATGTGGTTCCGAGAGCCACCAAGACATCCATATTCGCCATTCTGTCTTTTATCGATTGAAGTGCACCCGCGTAGAAACTCCAACCCGCGATGAATTGAATTTGGCTTGCTAAGGCGAGTTGAACCCACAAGTTATTAAATACGTGTGGAGTTACATTGACCCCCATCATCTGCAACATGAGCAACAAGAACGGAATACATAACACCGCAGAAAACAAAAAGAGCTCCATCTGAGCTCGCATACCATCGGGGTCCGCCCCGCCTTTCTCTGAGACCGCTTGTCTTACCGAATATCCCATCTTTTCTATACGGCCCATAACAATCCCCAGATCCACTGTATGTGGCTCATAAACGATGGTTGCTCGTTCCAAAGCAAGATTAACGCTGGCGTCAATCACCCCGTCTTGGCGCTTGACTACTTTTTCGATGCGAGCGGCACAAGCGGCGCAATGCATGCCACCGACCTCGAGAGTCTCCACTAGTTTCCCCATTGCATGCACCCCCATGCTCGAGCCTGACGGACGAGAACGTTGTCCGTAATTACTCTATTGAACATGGAGGAGCTTTTATGCCAAGCCATCTGCAAGAGGGCTTGGCAGATTGAATTGCCGTGCATCAGGAACGTTCACGGAATCCTGATATTTATCCATTGAAGACCGGGTATCAATTGTGGTACACGTTTTTTGTATTGCACGTACTGATCACCAAAAGTTCTGGTCATCAACTGTTCTTCAATACGAATCCTGTTTAGGAAAACAAGCAGTATAGCGACAGAGACAAGAAAAAGCGAACCCTCCCCTGTCGAAAATGCAGAACCGAGCATCATGCCGAGAATTCCAGAATAAATGGGGTGCCTTGTAATGCGATAAGGCCCATCCGTCACTAATTTGTGATGTTCCTTTATTGCCGCGATGGACGCCCACATTTTCCCCAATTCCCAACGAGCCCACAAAGTAAATAGCGTGGATACAACTAACAACGCAGCCCCGCAAACCTGTAACCAGAACATGTGCGCCGTCATGAATGCCCAGTAACGATGGGGTACATAATGCATAATCAGCCAAGACACCACCGCAACAATGAGCCAATCGTAGCGGAAATGTTTTTGTAGTGTCGCAGGTGCTTTGTAAGCATTGTAGATAGCTCCAACAATCCATACCAAGATAAAGACACCCCAACATATCGAATTTAATGGGACGAGATTCATGTTCGTTTCCCTCCGAGCTCATCAAGGGATGCTTGTTGTGCGCTGAGTGATTTCGTCAGAGAATTCCATCAATAACAGTTGCACTGTCTTCAGTTTATAACTGATTGAGGGCACTGATTACAGCCTTCTTCGCATCATCCATACCACAATCGTACTCTCAGTGTGAAGACGAGTTTATGCATAACGTAACTATCCGACGACACAGACGTGAGAAAGCCTTTCCGCAAAAATGCCTCTGGTCCGAAAACCAGAGGCATTTTTGTAACAAACTTGATTTGTGGGTACCCGCGAAATCACTCCACCGTGACGCTCTTCGCCAAGTTGCGCGGTTTGTCAACGTCGTTCCCCCGCGCCACAGCGGCGTAGTACGCTAAGAGTTGCAGCGGTATCACTGTCACAATCGGAGAGAGCAGCGGCATGGTCCTCGGCAGATAGATAACTTCATCCACCGACTTCCGCAACGCTTCGTCTCCAACAAATGTCACACCCAAGACGAAGGCGTCGCGCGCCTTCACTTCTTTGATGTTGCTCAGCGTCTTCTCGTACAGGTCCGTCTGAGTGACCAGAGCAATCACAGGCACACCGTCAGTAATCAGGGCCAACGTTCCGTGCTTCAGTTCTCCGGCAGCATACGCTTCCGCGTGGATGTAGGAGATCTCTTTCAGCTTCAGCGCGCCCTCCATCGAGAGGAAGTAGTCCACGCCGCGACCGATAAAGAACGTGTCGTGTGCGTCCTTCCACTCTTCCGCGAACTTCTCAAGCTGCGGTGCCGCATCCAATACTTCTTCGGCAGCTTGAGGCAAATCGTGGAGGCCCGCTAAAATGTCACGAACTTGGTCTTCGCCAAGCAACCCGCGCTCTTGACCAAAGTAAACGGCCAACAGGTACAGCACGACGAGTTGCGTGGTGTACGCCTTCGTGGAAGCCACAGCGATTTCCGGACCAGCACGCGTAATCAACACATCGTCTGCCTCGCGAGCCACGGAGCTGCCAACCACGTTGGTGATGCCTAGTACCCGGCGACCGCGCGCTTTGGCGTCGCGTAACGCGGCCAATGTATCAGCTGTTTCGCCAGACTGGCTGATGACGATGATTAACGTGTTGTCGGTTTGGATGGGATCGCGATAGCGGTATTCTGACGCAATCTCCACATCGACGGGAATGCGCGCCAACTTCTCAATGACCGACTTCCCAACCAAGCCAGCATGCCAGGAGGTTCCGCAGGCGACGATATGAATCCTATCGATGGCTTTTACAAAGTCGCGGCTCCAGTTGACCTCTTCATCCAATACGACCCTAGACAGGTCAGACGCAATGCGGCCGGTCAACGTGTCGCGAATGGCCTTCGGCTGTTCGTGGATCTCCTTCAACATGAAGTGTGCATAGCCGCCGCGTTCAGCAGCGACCGCATCCCAGGTGACGTTGAGGACTTCTTTCGTCACCGGCTCGCCAGCAAGCGTATAGCATTCGACGGAGTCCTTGCGAACGACTGCCATCTCGCCATCGTCAAGGACGTACACTTTACGCGTATACTCGAGCACAGCAGGGATATCGGATGCAATGAAGTTCTCGCCTTCGCCGAGGCCGACAATCAGCGGGCTCGCTTTGCGCATCGCGATGATGGTGTCTGGTTCGTCCTTTGTCATGACGACGAGCGCGTAGGCGCCTGTAATGCGCTTGCCCACAGCCACCATGGTCGAAAGCAAATCGCCGTTGTACAGTTCCTCAATCAGGTGTGCCACGACTTCTGTATCTGTTTCAGACCTAAATTGATGACCTTTTGCTTGCAACTCCTCACGGAGTGAAAGGTAATTTTCGATGATCCCGTTGTGGATGATGGCAAATCGCCCGCTGCAGTCCTGATGGGGATGCGCGTTTTCATCCGAGGGGCGTCCGTGCGTCGCCCAGCGCGTGTGGCCGATGCCAAGGTGACCGCTGACTGGGTTCGCTTCAAGTTTCTTTTCCAAGTTGGTCAGTCGTCCAACCGACTTGACGACAGTCACTTTATCGTTATCGAGCGTAGCAATCCCAGCGGAGTCGTATCCGCGATACTCAAGTTTCGCCAAACCACCGATAACGACGTCTTTCACATTGCGGTTACCAATGTACCCTACAATACCGCACATATTGATATAGTTCCTCCTTATGACCTGCAAACTCCTGTTCCAGCAGTCACCCGCTGGGTTTCGAGTGTTGCTTGCGGCTCGGTCTCAAGCCGGGAGGCATCCGCCGAATGGTTCGCCAACCTCCTCCGCGTCAACTGAGGCCATGTGCATAGCCATCAGTCCAGGCGCTTTTGCATGCCTGCGGCGTGGTTAGATTCACCGCTGCATGGTTCGACAATGTTTCCTATCTTCCTCACTTTGATCCGATCTCTCGCGATGGTCACGATGTGCGTTCCTCGTGTCCCTCCGCGCCCGCATCCCTCCTTTCAAGCCGCAACAGCCAAACAAGACAAAGACAAAGGCAAAGCCGGGCTACATAGCACTCTATTCACTGTAGCCCTGCTGTGTCAATCCTTTGTGCACTTCGTCCATCTCAGGCGCCGAGTTCCTCGCGCACCACTTTCACAATCTGCGACACGCACTTCTCCAACAACCGTTCATCCGGCCCTTCGACCATCACGCGAATGATAGGTTCCGTTCCCGATTCGCGCACGAGCACGCGTCCATTGTTGCCCAGCAGTTCCTCGCCTGCTCTGAGTGCTTGTTGAATCTTCTCGTTGTCTCTCCAAGCGTGCTTGTCTCGCACGCGGACATTCTCCAAAATCTGCGGATAACGTTTCATCACTTGCCGCAACTCTGCCAGCGACTTGCGGCTTTCGACAAGGATGTCCACCAGTTGAATGGCCGTCAGGATGCCGTCTCCCGTCGTGGTGTGGTTGAGGAAGATGATGTGCCCGGACTGCTCCCCGCCAAGGACGAAGTCTCCTTTGCGCATGGCTTCCATCACGTATCTATCCCCAACCGCGGTCGTTTCTACGCGAATATCGAGCTCCTCCATCGCCTTCATAAAACCGAGGTTACTCATCACCGTCGCGACGACCGTGTTGTTCTTCAACAAGCCCTTTTCGCTGAGCGCCTTCGCGCAGATAGCCATGATGAAATCCCCGTCGACCACTTGTCCAGTGCTATCGACAGCAATCAAGCGGTCTGCGTCACCGTCAAACGCCAGCCCTAGGTCGGCCTCGTAATTCAGCACGGCACGCTGTACAACGTGAGGATGGGTCGATCCGCACCCGACATTGATATTGACGCCGTCCGGTTGGGCGTTCAACACAGTGACCTTCGCGCCCAGCTTCTCGAAGACTTCCGGAGCAATCCCGGAGGCCGCGCCGTTGGCGCAGTCGAGGACGATGTGCAAGCCGTCAAAGCGGTGCTTCACCGTGCTGAGCAAAAACTTTACATATGTACCGACAGCTGGTGCGTCGTAGATGCGGCCCACTGCGGCCCCGATAGGACGAGGCAGGGTATCCTCCGAATCGGCCACGATTTTCTCGATTTCATCTTCCATGTCGTCGAGCAATTTGAAGCCGTCGGCGCCGAAGAACTTGATGCCATTGTCCTCCACAGGATTGTGCGACGCGGAAATCATGACGCCTGCGTCTGCATGCAAGTGTCTCGTCAGGTATGCAACACCTGGCGTGGAAATGACGCCAAGCCGCAACACATCTACGCCCATCGACAGGATTCCACTAATCAATGCGGCCTCCAGCATGTCACTGGAGATACGCGTATCCTTTCCGATGGCAATGCGAGAGCCAGATCTGTCTTTCGTCAGGACATAGGCACCAACGCGGCCAAGACGAAAGGCCAGCTCTGGAGTCAATTCTGTATTTGCTACGCCACGGACACCGTCCGTTCCAAACATACGAGCCACGTCATTCTACTCCCTTCGAGTCACAACTCATTGTGCCACAGGTCGAAGTATCCGGCAATCTGTCTTTTCCGACAGCTTGGTCATTCCCGATTTGCTAACTACGGATTGGTATTTGCACCACTGACAGTAATCTCAGCCGTGTGTGAAGACATGTCTGTGACCTGAACCCAGTTCGGGATGGAAACGCTGAGTGGCGCGCTCGTGTCACTGTTGCTTAAATGAGCGCCATCGATGTACACAGTCACATCCGATGGTTGTAGCCTGTCCACCACCGACTTGGGCCCGGACACCGTGACGTCAACAGATTTCGGATTGGAAATCGAGACTTTGGTATTGCCGGACAAGTTATGGATGGCAATCGGCAGCCCGGTAAAAGCTTTCGTCTCCGCCGGCTCAATTTTGACGGTCACAGAAACTGTATTTGGCGTGACCCTCGATATTCCCGCATGCTGTGGCACTTTCACTTGCAGGGTATGGGTGGATGTAAACCCGTTCACATTCACAGGGAGATTGAGCGCCAGCAGGTTGGACGTGACACTCGGCGTCCCCTGTAGCTGGACACTCTGCGGCTGCACCGCTACATCCGAGATGGCAAACCCAGTGGCAGGTTTTCCGATAATCTCCGGTACTACGCTGGCTGTCGCCTGCGGCGATTGAACTGGAATGGTGACGTTGACATCCACCGGATTCACGTCAACCCCGGGCACTTCGTTTCCTTGACTGTCCACAGGCTCCAACGTGACGGCCTTCGTCACCGTCTGCGTGGCTGCCTGAATCGACACGGAGGCTTGCACATAAGCGACTCTGTCCAAATCCGCCTCCACACCGGTGACGCCCACCGTTTGCACGTCAGTGATAGGGGCTCCCGTGTGATATCCATTCGCTGGCTGCCCCTGGACATTCACTTTCACGTCTTTGGACACGGTCATCTTTCGGTCGAGCACCACTGTGACTGTAGGGGGAACTATCGTGTAATTGACCGGCGGCATGCCCGTGGCTATCAATCGTACCTGATGCGTCCCTGGGGACAAGCCACGCGCATCCGCCTGCACAGCCACACCCAACATTTGCGCGGGCAAAGTGGCGACGCTGAGTCCGCTCCCCTGCACTTCCACGACGGCTGTCGGACTGTCGATGCGAGTGACGACGAGGTTGGGATCTACCAAAACGTGCACAGGAAACGAATACGGGTACCTCTGCGTGGCTGCCACGCCCGTTCCCGTGTCATTGCCTTGTGTGCTGACTGTAACCCAGATAATGCAACTCAACACCAATGCGATAATCCGCAATACCCAATTGTTCTTTAGGAATCTGTCCACCTTACGACTCCGCCTTTCGGTTGAGGAAGTGTAAGCGGCCAGACCGCTTGGGGACGAGCAGCGACTGCAGCATCTCGTAGAGGGTATTCTCTTCCAGGCCGACGTTCAGCACGCCATCTACCGCGAGCGAGACGCGGCCCGTTTCCTCGGAAACGACGACAGCCACGCAGTCTGACTGTTCCGTGACGCCCAGCGCGGCGCGGTGGCGCGTCCCCAACTTCTTGTCCAAATTTCGGTTCTCCGTGAGTGGCAAGAAACAGCCGGCGGACACGACCCGGTTTCTGCGGACGATGACAGCACCGTCGTGCAGCGGTGTGTTCGGAATAAAGGTGTTGATGAGCAACTCCGAGCTGATGATCCCTTCGATGAGTGTCCCCGTCTCGATATACTCCGTCAATCCGGTGGATCTCTCAATGATGATGAGCGCCCCGATTTTCATCTTCGCGAGCACTTGAGAAGCTTTTACCACTTCAACAATGGTCTGATGCAAGTCCTCGGTGTTCGCGTTTCCGAACGCCAATGAGAAAAAACCGCCGCGCCCCAGTTGCTCCAATGCTCGCCGCAGTTCAGGTTGAAACACCACCGGAATAGCGAACAGACCGATGGTGATGATTTTGTTTAACAACCAGTTCAGCTCGTCCAAATGCAGCACGCTGCTGATGGCGGTCGCTGTCAGAATGACGATGACGCCCTTCAACAATTGCACGGCGCGCGTACCGCGAATGAGCAGCAACAGCCGATAAAGGACAAACGTGACGATGAGGATGTCAATGAGGTTCAGTATGGTGAAATGCCGAATTACGTTCATCCAGGATTCCATGTCGCCGCCACCCACGCGTAGTTGCAATGAATTCCTTCTCATTTTTTCTTACATCGGAAACTTCGTCAAGTGGCACAGGACAGGCACTCCTGTGCGTCCACATGCGGTCGTGGCGCCCCCTCAGTCCTACGCCTTCTGTTTGGATCTGCGGGCTTTCGCCACCGCCCGACGATATGCACTCAGAAACGACCTGGCAATGGCTTGATGGCCAGCGTCGTTGGGATGAATCGGGTTGCCAATCAGCCGCATGTCCCGGAGCACGCCTTGTTTGTACCCCTTGATGTACTTGTCTTCCTGGTTGCGAAAGAGACTCCGCACGTCCGCCACAGCCAGGTTGTGCTGTTCTGCTACTCTGAGAATCGATTTATTTACTGTGTCCATATATTCTTCTGCCAACACGGAATTCGGAAACGGATTATAAATGGTGCCGATGACAACCGTGGCTCCCGGTTGTCGAACCGTCTCGACCATTTGCTCCAGATGATCTTGCACCCGTTGGGCGATTTTGAACACGGTTTTGTCACTCCCGTTCAACAACCAAGGAGAAGCTTTCAAAATGTCGTTACCCCCAACCATAATGGTCACCACTTTGGCTTCCGCCCAGATGCACTCCTGTACTTGCGACAACGACTTGAGCAACTGTTTCGACGTCCATCCGGGCTTTGCGTTCAAGAACACATTGACAGGCTGCCTTTTGGACAACGCCTTGGCAAAGCGTCGTACATACCCCGCTTGGTCGGTGGTTGCCTCATATCCATACGTAATGGAGTCCCCCAGTGCCGCGTACAGCAAACCCCTTCCTCCCTTTGCGCGTATGTGCGATGTGCTGTCCATTCCCCTGACAGCGCGAGTTCACGAAAGGCCTGCAACAGCAACGTATGCAGCAAAGGTGGATGGGGTACCACTCCAGATCCATACAAGAAGGCCCCTTACCAGCTGGGGCACAAGAGGCTGGCAAAGGACCTTCCGAGACTATCGTCTTTTGAAGAACGGGCGTGCGAAAGCGGATTCAAACACGCGCTTACAGCACCGTCTTCCCGAACAGCGATTCCACCAACTCGACAGCCATTTTACCGGTACGGTTTTGGTGATCCAGAATGGGGTTCACTTCCACCACGTCGACGGACAGAAGCTTGCCCGATGCCGCCAGGAGTTCCATGGCGAGATGTCCTTCGCGATAGGTCACGCCGCCGTTGACCGGCGTTCCGACCCCCGGGGCGTACATCGGATCGAGCGCATCGAGATCAAGGCTCAGGTGGATGCCCGCGGTTCCTTCGCTGGCAATCGCAATCGCTTCTTCCATCACGCGCGCCATGCCCATCCTGTCAATCTCAGCCATGGTGTACGCCTTGATTCCCGAGGCCTTGATGAGCTCCGCTTCGCCTTCATCGATGTCGCGGATCCCTACAAGCACCACGTTCGACGCCTTGACTTTGGGAGCAAACCCGGCCAAATTGACGAGATCCGGGTGTCCGTAGCCCAGGCTAGCCGCCAAGGGCATGCCGTGGATGTTACCCGAAGGCGTGGTCTTGTCCGTGTTCATGTCGCCGTGCGCGTCAAACCAAATCACACCAAAGGAAGGTTGTGCAGACGCAATGCCTGCGACCGACCCAATCGAAATGCTGTGATCACCACCGAGAATGATGGGCGTATGCCCCTCTTTGACGACGTTGCTCACGACGTCGTGCAAGGACTGGCACACCGTTTTCACTTCGTCCAGATATTTCAGTTTTTCATCTTTCAGGCGAAGCATCTCGGACATCGGAACAGGGACGTTCCCCAAATCCTCCACATCATATCCGAGTGCCTCCAGTTTTTCCTTCAGTCCAGCGTAGCGAATGGCACTCGCACCCATGTCGACACCGCGACGACCTTGTCCAAGGTCGGACGGTGCGCCAATGATTTTCAAGTTTCGCACGATGATTCACACTCCTTCAGCTGTTCAATAAATCGTCCGCGTGCGTATGTAGGACCGGCTTGTCACCGTAAAGAGGACGGTGACAAACCCCATTGTATCAGTTTTGGCGTAATGAAACTCTCGATGCCTGCAGCAAGGAACAACATTCCCACGATAATCGGTGCATGCCGCAGCACCCTGCGAAACTGATCCGAGAGATGCGTCCGCCCCCTGAGCGTCTCGGCTCCGCCGGTGCCTAGGCCGCGGAGAAATTGTCCCATCCCGTACAGTAAACTGAATCCAATTTGCACACCCAGCGCACTCGCCCAAATCAATGCGGGCAATTCCAGAAGCCCGTGCGGCAACAAAGCGTATGAGAACAACTTCCAGTCGGGTACGTGCAGCCGATGCGCTCCTAATACCGTCACGTAACCCATCAGGACGCCGTTGTACCACAACGTAATCACGGGGATGACGCCGAACAGGAAGCCTGTGACCAGAAACGTCCCAGCCGCGATGATGTTGTGTACAAAGATCAGCCCCCAAGTGCGTATGGGTGAAGCTCCTGCCCCTGCTGCGAGTTGCCGCAGTTGTTCCAGTGCAGGCTGTGCAAGGTGCGCATAGCGGCCTGGAGAAGTCACGGCGCTGGCAAACCCAATCAGCAAAACTGCTGTGGTCAATAACACAAACCACGGAAGTGCGTCCATTCTCTTGACATCGTTCAGCGTTCCTCTTCCCTTCCTCATCTGAATATCTAGAATCACCTCCGCGCACACTTTCCAGAGACATATGAAAGGAGGCGCTGAAATGAGGACAAGACGATGTACTTCCATCATCATGTCCATCCTCACGATGTTCATGACGGTGCTTTGTAGTGCAGGGAGTCCAGCCTCGGTGGGAGCCGCTGTGAAAAAACCTTCCGCAATTTACAAGGTGGACACCCAGCAAAAGGTTGTGGCGCTCACTTTCGACATCTCGTGGGGTAACAAAGTCCCTGAGCCGGTCCTTGACATTCTCGAGAAGAAGAAAGTGAACAAAGCCACGTTCTTTCTCAGTGGCCCGTGGACACTACGCCATCAGGAGATTGTGAAACGCATCCACAAGATGGGGTTTGAGATTGGCAGCCACGGGCACCTGCACAAGGATTTCTCCAATTACTCCAACGCGTGGATTATCGAGCAGGTACGGCTGTCTGAAAAAGCCATTCACCAGGTCGCTGGGGTCCGAACGAAACTCATTCGTACACCCAACGGCGACTTCGACACGCGCGTGGTCAAGTGCCTGAACGATATGGGCTATACCGTAATTCAGTGGAATACGGACTCCCTCGACTGGAAAAACCCCGGTGTCGCGGCCATCACGAATCGAGTGCTGAATCGCACCGTACCCGGTGACATCATTCTGATGCACGCCAGCGATTCATCGAAGCAAATCACACAAGCGCTGCCCCAAATCATTGACGGTCTACGCGCCAAAGGCTACCGCTTTGCAACGGTCTCCGAGTTGCTCGCTCAAGCGGAAGTGAAAACGCAAGTTCAGTAAGCCATGGAATGCCAACAGGCCGTCACAGGGACGGCTTGTTGGCCGCTTTCACCTGCATTTGGTTTCCAGGTGTCAGAAGTTTCCCGTAAATCAACGTAATGTACAAGTTGCACACCGTCATCACAATGAGAATCTGATTCACCAGCGGCCCCGACTGCGCCCAACCGTACTGCAACCAAATAAACGGCAGCGAGTCAATGACAGTGAACACATAGAGGAAGAATAGAGCAGGTAAGAAACTTGCGGAACCGGACATGCGCCGCTTCAGATAAGCTCCGATGACAGCGGCCACGAGCGGCCAGAAACCTTGGAAGAAATAAGTGCGAAACGCGGCGTGTTCCGCATGCACCGTGGCATTCAAATGATAGCGCCACCATAACATGTCGTAAATGGCCATCAGCAAAAAGACAACTTGTGCCCACCGCCAGACCCGTCTCGGTAGCGTGACGCGCGCGACGAAGTTGAGCGTCAGATACGCCCAGAATCCCATCAGGCTGGTGGTCGAGAAAAAAGCGCCTGACACGAGCCCGGCGTACCAAGGCAAGTGCATCCAAAGCCCCAAGATGCTCGTCACAACGCCCGCAAGTGCACCGACCATCACAGTGCTGGCGAGTAAAAAAATGAACTGATTCAGTCTCATTCGCGCTTCCGCCTCCCGACGCTCCCATCATACCGTACAGCGTCGCGACTGTACAAACAGTGAGAACAAACTGGAAAATCAAAAGTGAACTGGCGGCGGAATAACACCGGCGTGCGAGACGCATACTCTCGGTGTGGAATCGTTCGCGAAACGAGGTGTAGCCATGAGCCTGGTACGTCGGTGGTGGCCGCCGTTGCTGGTTGCACTGCTGCTGGCTGGATGCGGGCAGGGTGGTGGTATGGGTGCGGACGTGAGTGGCGCCCAAAATCAGCAGGATTACGGCCAGACGAAACAGATGGTCGTTGACATTTTACACTCCCCGGACGGCAAAAAGGCCGTCGCAGATATTTTGCAAGACCCAACAATGAAGCAACAAATCGTCGTGTCAGAAACCGACATCACGAAGGCTGTGGAACACGCCTTACAAAACAACAAGAATCAGTCATTTCTCACGCAGGCGGCAAAAGACCCGAAGTTCGCAGCAGCCTTGGCAAAAGCTGTGCAGCCCAATTTGATTCAACTGCAAAAGCAGTTAATAAAGGACCCACAATACCAGGGTGACATGATGGTATTGTTGAAGTCACCGGAATTCACCCAACATCTGCAGGAGCTCTTGCAAACGCCTCAATTTCGCAGCCACGTGATGAAAATCATGACGGATGCGCTGCAAACGCCAAGCTTCCGCATGCAATTTCAGGATGCCTTGAAACAGGCCGTTTCTGAATCCATGCCTCAAGCCGGAGGTGGAGGAGGAGATGGAGGGCAGTCCAAAAAAGGCCGCGGTCAGGGTGGTGGCGACCAAGGGCAGTCCGATGGCGGCGGTGGCGGGAGTTAGTCGTCGCCTCCGCACAGCACGTGCACCCCATACTGTAAAGACGGCCACTCCAGGATTGACCTGCAGTGGCCGTCTTTCGTTGACACAAAGCTTACTGTTTTACAACCGCTTTCAAGTTCGTTCGCAGCATTACGCTCTTTGCCAAAGCAGCGTATGCCTCACCTTGCGGTGTATCCGGTGCAAACAGCGAGCTGGCGGAGTTGTTCTCCATGCTGGCAATCGGAATCTGTGCAAGAACCTGCGTACGCAGTGCGCGCGCCACCTCGTCGCCACCACCTTTTCCAAACAAGAACGACTTTTCGCCGCAACCTGGGCACTGGTAGTAGGACATGTTTTCCACCACACCGACAATTTCATGGTTTGTCCGAACTCCCATGATGCCCGCGCGAACCGCTACTTCGGCGGCGTTCGCCTGGGGAGTGGTTACAATCAATTCCTTGCTCTTCGGCAACAACTGGTGAACGTCCATCGCGACATCGCCCGTACCCGGTGGAAGGTCCAGCAGCATCACGTCAACGTCTCCCCAATGCACCTCGCCGAAGAAGTTGCGCAACATCTTACCCAACATCGGTCCGCGCCACACCACAGGGTTGTTTTCCGGCACGAAGAAGTGCATGGAGATGAGTTTTACTCCCTCTACTTCAATCGGGATGATGAGGTCATCAATGACAGTCGGTCGTTTTTGCTTGATACCAAAAATAGACGGTATGCTAAAGCCATAGATATCCGCATCAATGATGCCAACGCGCAATCCTTCGCGAGCCAGAGCAACCGCCAGATTTGCTGTCACTGTCGACTTCCCGACGCCCCCTTTGCCGGACGCAACCGCGAGAAACAACGTGTTGTTATCTACTTCGAGGAGCGGCGGCTTGCTTTGCGGTTCAGCTCGACCGCGCAGTTTCTGCGCAAACTTGGCCCGTTCTTCGTCTGTCATCGTGTGAATCGTGAGATCCACGTCGGTGACGCCTGGAAGGCGAGATAGAACTTCTCTCACCGACTTCTCAATGGTGGTCCGAAGGGGACAGTTTGAAATGGTCACAGCGACTGTCACGTGGACCTTTGAGCCTTCCACCTTGACGTCTTTCACCATTTCCAATTCAACGATGCTTTTATGAATCTCGGGATCTTCGACATCCCAGAGTGCTTCCATGACCTGATCCTTGGTTATCATGAATCTGCCCTCCCAGCAAGCAATCACGCACCATCATTCAGTGTACCGCATTCCAGGAATGTACACAAACAGCCTAGCAGTCGTCCATTATTCGCCTTCGGATACCTTCACACTTACATATTCCTCGTGTCCGTCAGCCTGCCAGATGACACCGAACATGTTGGTCTGTGCTGAGGCAGGGCCGACAAACCACAATGACTGCTTGGCGGGAAGTGTATACGGGGGGGAGGCCAGTGGTCGCCGGCTTTCGATGTCGCTCGGCAGCTGTTCTCCGATGTACAGGATGGGAAGCAAACTTGCACTCCAACTGAAGATATTGATCCTCTGCAGCGCTACCGTATCATTATTCTTCAGTTGGTACAGGGGCTCACCAGCCCATGTTCGTCCCGTATCGTACACATGAAGGTTCTTGGTGATTGCGGTACCGTTGACACTCATTGTCGGAACCGAGGATGCACCCCGAATGCTCAGCACCGCCTGCCAGCTCAACAAGGAGAGTATAATGGCCAAAGTGGCCAGTGCGAAAAGTCGTCGCCTGGCCAGCTTGCGCTTGTGAGGCGAAAATCCCTTCATGAGGCGTCCTCATCTGGGGGAGCTGTTGCTTGTTGAAAGTAGTCCAACAGAGAGAGGTATATTGCAAAAGCAATCCTTTGCTGATACTTTTCCGTGTGCAACGCGCTCGCTTCTTCTGGATTCGATAGAAACCCGACCTCCGCCAGCACTGTCGGCCCTGGGATCCGCCGAAGAAGGTACAGAGTGTCCATATCATCCGCTTCACGCTTCGTCGGAAGCAGCAGCTCCTTGAAGCGTATCTGCATCATCTTTGCCAACTGCTCACCATCCGGATTGTCTTTCATGAAAATAGTATGGGCACCGCGCCACAATGGCGATGGTGAAGCATTGCAGTGGACGCTCACGAACGCATCCGGCGCTTTAGACTTCGCGAAGCGAGTTCGGTTTCGTAAGTCCGACTGATGTCGGCGTCCCATCGCTTGATCCAGGTCACTTGCCAAGTCGTCGTCGCTCCTTCGCGTCATGTAGACGGTGGCACCCGCCTGTTGGAGCAGTACTTGTAACTTCTTCGCGATGGCCAGGGTCACGACTTTTTCCGGCCTTCCGTCCGCCGTCTCTGCTCCGCCGTCGGGCCCGCCGTGTCCGGCGTCAATGACAATGGTCTTGTGGGCTAATCCAAATTCGTCAGCCTGAGCAGATGTGGGCACGAATACGAACAACAGGATGAACGCTGCGACAGCAGCCAAAGACGTTCGCGCAAACAAGGGAAGTCACCTCGATTTCCGAATTCGGTGATTGTCCCCATACAGTGTATGCAATGACACCGAGGTCATGTATACATGCCAGCGATTTGCAAAATCTCGGGTCATAAAAAAAAGATGCCGACAAGAATGTCGACATCCGGTCGTAAATCTGAACTTAACGCTTCGAAAACTGGGGCGCACGACGTGCAGCCTTTAAGCCGTACTTCTTCCGTTCCTTCATGCGCGCGTCCCGCGTCAGGAAGCCCGCTTTTTTCAGGGTACCGCGCAATTCGGGGTCAACCTTCAACAGTGCGCGGGCAATGCCGTGCCGAATGGCACCTGCTTGACCTGCAATACCGCCGCCGTATACGTTTGCGTAGACGTCGTAACGGTTCAGCGTTTCCGTCAAAAGCAGAGGCTGCTTCACAATCAATCGCAGCGTTTCCAATCCGAAGTAGTCGTTCATATCACGGCGATTGATGATAATCTTGCCATCGCCGGGCACCAGCCGGACGCGAGCTACGGAATGCTTACGACGGCCTGTGCCAAGATACGCCAATTGTGCCATGGCAGAGTCCCTCCTCCGTTAGTTGCTCGCAGATTCCCACGGAATCGGCTGCTGGGCTTGATGTGGGTGTTCCGGACCGGCGTACAGCTTCAACTTGGTCAGTTGTTGGCGACCCAGTGAGTTGTGTGGGAGCATACCCTTCACAGCCTGGTACAGTACCCTTTCCGGATGCGTCTTCAACAAATCAACCGCACGCACTTCCTTCAACCCACCGGGGTATCCAGAGTGGCGACGGTAAATCTTCTTGTATAACTTCTGGCCGCTGAACACTACCTTTTCCACGTTCACCACGACGACAAAGTCGCCTGTATCTACGTGAGGCGTGAACTCCGGCTTATGCTTTCCGCGTAAAATGGATGCGATTTCGCTCGCGAGACGGCCAACGCGCTTACCCGCTGCGTCAATCACATACCACTTGCGTTCCACGGCGTTTGGCTTTGCCATGTACGTCGTTCGCATGGGAGTCCCTCCTGATTTCACGTTCTTCATCACTGTTTGTAACGGGGTGCAGTGAGAAAAACACTAGCGAGTATTGTATTACACTCCGACTCTCTGGTCAAGTATCCGACGCTTTGTACTGGACTTCCCAGAGTGTCAAGCCTTTGGCCGGGGCGGTCCGTCCCGCGAGGGTTCTGTCCCTAGCCTGCAAGATATCGCGGATATCTCGCTTCAGATGGCCCTGTCCGATATCGACCAACGTGCCTACGATGATACGTACCATGTACTGCAAAAAACCGTTCCCAGTACAGTAGATATCAAGATACGTATCGCGCTCACGCAACGTAATATCGTAAATCGTGCGGCGTTTATCCTCGACTGGCGTTGCTGCAGCACAAAAACTGGTAAAGTCGTGCGTGCCAATCAAACACTGCGCGGCTTCACGCATGAGCTCTGTGTCGAGCGGCTGTGGTTGATGCCAGCAATATCGGTTGGTAAAGATATCTTCCACCGCTGCCCGCTGAATCGTATACCGATAGGTCTTCCTTTCAACGGAAAAGCGCGCGTGAAACGCGTCGGGTACTTCGCAGGCCGCAATGGGTACGATGTCCGACGGCAGCGCGCGGCGCAACAAATACGGATAGCGCGACGCGGGAGGTCCCTTCTCCTGCGTCCAGTGCACCACTTGTCCACGAGCGTGTACGCCTGCATCCGTGCGCCCGGACCCGAAAACTTCCACGGGCTGTTTGAGGATCCGCTGCAGCGTCTGTTCCAACGTGCCCTGCACGGTCCGAAGCCCGCGTTGGCGGGCAAACCCGTGGAAGTCGGTTCCGTCATAAGCGATGGTCAGTTTAATCTTCATCATGCCAGGTCACCGCCAGTGTTGAAGAATGACAACAACACACGGCGCTCGCCATCACACGAGTTCGATAATCACCATGGGTGCTGCGTCGCCGCGGCGCGGTCCAACCTTGACCGTACGCGTGTAACCACCATTGCGGTCCTTAAACCGCGGAGCGATTTCGGAGAACAGTTTCTGAACCACGTCCTGATTCGACTCGTCACTGACGAGCTCGGCGCGGACAAACGCAGCCACTTGACGGCGTGCGTGCAAGTCTCCCCGCTTTGCCAGCGTGATCAGTTTGTCAGCAATCTTGCGCAGTTCTTTCGCTTTTGCTTCCGTGGTCTGAATGCGCTCGTACAGAAACAAATCTGTAACGAGGCTACGGAACAGCGCCTTACGTGCGCTGGATGTACGTCCGAGTTTACGGTATGGCATTGCTCAGTCTCCCTCCCCTGCGGTCCATGTCATGCCATATGTTTGTCGGTCAGTCCTCCTGTCGCAACGACAGGCCTAAACCGCTCAGCTTCTCTACGACTTCCTCGAGCGACTTCCGTCCGAGGTTCCGGACTTTCATCATTTCTTCTTCGGTCTTCGCGCAAAGTTCGCCGACCGTGTTGATGCCAGCTCGCTTCAGACAGTTGTATGAACGCACAGACAGGTCGAGTTCTTCAATCGGCATGTCGAGCGTCTTGTCGGACGCCGTCTCCTCTTTCTCAACCATGATGTCTGCGTCCTTACCTTGTTCCGTCAAGCCGACAAACAGAAACAGGTGCTCTGTGAGAATCTTGGCACCCAAACTCACCGCTTCTTCGGGTGCAATACTGCCATCGGTCCATACTTCGAGGGTGAGCTTATCGTAGTCCGTGACTTGACCGACACGCGTGTTCTCCACAGAGAAGTTGACGCGGATAATCGGAGAGTAGATGGAGTCGACGGGGATGACGCCAATCTCCAGATCTCCCGTTTTATTGCGATCCGCGGGTACGTATCCACGCCCGCGACCCGCCACCAACTCCGCGTACAACCGGGCGCCTTCCGACAGCGTTGCGATGTGAAGATCCGGGTTCACAATGTCGACGTCGGAATCCGCACGAATGTCGGCGGCCGTGACGGTTCCGCCGCCCTCCGCGTCGATGACAAGAATCTTGTCCTCGTCGGAGTGTATTCTCAGCGAGAGCCGTTTGAGATTGAGGATGATTTCTGTCGTGTCCTCTTTCACGCCAGGAATGGTGGAGAACTCATGCAAGACACCTTCAATCTTCACCGAGCGCACAGCGGCACCAGGGATGGAGGACAGCAGAATTCTCCGGAGGGAGTTCCCAATGGTCGTGCCGTAGCCGCGCTCCAGTGGCTCCACCACAAACTTTCCATACCTGTCGGTAGACTCGACAACCTCAATCTTCGGCTTCTCAATTTCGATCATCCGTAACCCTCCTCGCTTCGCGGGGCACGGTGTATTTGGTAGTCACCCTACCAAACCCGTGGCCCCCTCGCCTTCACCGGACACAGCGGCGCCCAAAGCAAGCCCGGTTTCCCGGTACTCTCCATTGGACACCCCGTCCCTATTGGACCGGCATGCAACCTTCCCCTGAATGTGGGTCGGATTAGCGCGAGTAATGTTCAACGATCATCTGCTCTGCCACAGGCGCGTCAATTTCTTCACGCGATGGCACGCGGACAACCTTACCGCTCTTGTTCGCGAGGTCCAGTTCAAGCCAAGGTGCAATCGTTCGAGACTCCGCGTTTTCGAGCAGGGTTTTGATCCGAGCCACTTGCTGGCTCTTCTCGCGGATGGCAATCACGTCTCCCGCCTTGGTCAAATAAGACGGAATGTCCACCTTACGGCCATTCACAGTGAAGTGGCCATGGCGAACCAGCTGACGTGCTTCCGCGCGGGAAGCCGCAAACCCAAGTCGATACACGACGTTGTCCAAACGGCTTTCGAGAATTTGCAACAGGTTTTCACCCGTAATGCCCGGCCGGCGAGCGGCTTCGTCGTAGTACGCTTCAAATTGCTTTTCCAAAACGCCATAGTAGCGGCGTGCCTTCTGCTTTTCGCGAAGTTGCAGACCGTATTCCGAGTTGCGGCGACGGCCTTGTCCATGTTGTCCAGGTGGAAACGGCCGACGGTCTACCGCGCACTTCTCACTGAAGCAGCGTTCACCCTTCAAGTAGAGTTTTACGCCTTCACGGCGGCAGAGGCGGCAAACAGATCCGGTATATCTTGCCATTCTAGTGTTGACACCTCCAATTCAATCTATACCCAGGTCACGAGTAAACTCACGCACAGGTGAGCATAATACATAGCTTTGAGCGCGTCCGTCAAACGCGGCGACGCTTTGGCGGACGGCATCCGTTGTGCGGGATGGGCGTGACGTCGCGAATCCCACTGACTTCGAGACCCGCAGCCTGCAACGAGCGGATGGCCGCTTCACGTCCAGCACCTGGGCCCTTCACGGCGACTTCTACTGTCTTCATGCCGTGTTCCATCGCCGTCCGAGCTGCTGCTTCCGCAGCCATTTGCGCTGCAAACGGCGTGCTCTTCCGGGAGCCTTTAAAACCTACGTTACCAGCCGTAGACCAGGAGATTACGTTTCCAGCCGTGTCGGTGATGGTAACAATGGTGTTGTTAAAGGTGGAACGAATATGTGCTACGCCAACCTCGACGTTCTTGCGGTCGCGGCGACGGGTACGAGTAGCATTTGCGCCTTTACGCTGCACTTTCGCCATTTCTCAGACCTCCTTTACTTCTTCTTACCCGCGACGGTACGGCGCGGTCCTTTGCGCGTACGTGCATTGGTCTTTGTCCGCTGTCCACGAACCGGGAGGCCGCGGCGGTGACGAATGCCGCGATAACAGCCAATTTCTACAAGGCGTTTAATGTTCAGAGCAATCTCACGACGCAGGTCGCCTTCTACCTTGTAGTTCTTGTCAATGTGGTCACGAAGTCGGATCACTTCGTCTTCAGTCAAATCCCGTACACGAGTGTTCGGATTAATCCCAGTCTCTTCGAGAATCTTGTTGGCGGTTGTCCGGCCAATCCCGAAGATATAGGTCAAGCCAATCTCCACTCGTTTGTCACGCGGCAAGTCTACGCCAGCGATACGAGCCATTGAGGGAATCCACCTCCAAGTGATGTTTTGAATCTATTGCAACACGATGCAGTCCCCGATTTGGGCAGCCGCTGCTGCACCGTGATTAAACCATAGAAATCACAACGCAAAGATTAACCTTGACGCTGCTTATGCTTCGGGTTTTCGCAAATGACCATGACGTTGCCCTTGCGGCGGATGACCTTGCACTTTTCGCAAATGGGTTTCACCGATGGACGAACTTTCACCAGACACCCTCCTCACTTGAAGTCTGGCGCAAGTCAAATTGCTCCAGACCCTCATTACGCTATCATACCGAAAATCGGTCGCTTGAGCCAACTGCACTTACTTGTATCGATAGGTAATTCTACCACGACTCAAGTCGTAGGGAGACAACTCCACCGTCACGCGGTCACCGGGAAGAATTTTAATGTAATGCATCCGAATCTTCCCCGACACGTGTGCCAACACCTTGTGGCCGTTCTCCAACTCGACTCGAAACATCGCGTTTGGCAACGGCTCAATGACCGTGCCTTCTACTTCAATGACGTCATCTTTCGCCATCTGCCATGCCCCCTTCCGCGTCGGTTTCTAAGGTTTCCGCTCGTGTACTTTCGTACTGACGGATTGCATGCCGTAATTTCGCGTTCGTAACCTTGCCGTGAGCACTCAGCTCATCGAGTACTTCGTGAGCGATGTACGGGGTGTTGCGAACGTGCAGCACGTTCTTCTTCTTCGGCCGCTCCGCCTTGCGCGTGTCTCCGTCGGCGACGTACACAAATCTATCCGCTTCCTGGCCGACGACAACGCAGTACAGCCCCTTGTCCCGTCCACGCGTGATCTCAACGACCCGACCTAACTCAGGCAATGTTGGCAGCTTTGACATGCACCCACCTCACGCCCGGATGTCCGACAGGATTCCCCGAATGTCGGCGTACACGTCGTCGATGGACCGCTGACCGTCCACCTGCCGCAGTAAGCCTCGATCCCGGTAGTAGTCCACCAGGGGCGCTGTCTGGGCGTACTGTTCCAGTCGCGTCGCCACAGCCTCCTCTGTATCATCGGATCGCTGGTAGAGCTCTCCGTGACACTTGTCGCAAACGCCCGCTACTGCGGGAGGCTGAAACACCACATGGTACGTGGCACCACACGACTTACAGATGCGTCGCCCCGTCAATCGGGCCAGCAAGACTTCCTGTGGCACGTGGATGTACAACACACAGTCCAGCCGTCGCCCCATCGCCGCCAGCGTTTCATCGAGCGCCTCTGCCTGTGGCAGTGTACGGGGGAAACCGTCTAAAAGAAACCCTTCTTGTGCGTCCGGTTGCTCCAGTCGGTCGCGAACCACCCTGATGGTCAATTCATCCGGAACCAACCGCCCACTATCGAGGTACGCCTTCACTTCATTCCCTAGGTCAGTCCCAGCTGCAATCGCCTTGCGGAACATATCCCCAGTAGAGATGTGCGGTACGCCATAGTCTGAAGTAATCCGCTCCGCCTGGGTGCCTTTTCCGGCTCCGGGCAGCCCCAACAGCATCAGTTGCATCGCCATTCCTCCCTGAATGCTCGCGTTAGCGTATGAATCCGCGATAGTGTCGTTGCAGCAGTTGGCCCTCAAGTTGTTGCAACGTTTGGAGCGCGACACCGACAATAATGAGCAGAGACGTTCCACCGAAGTAGACGGATGTCAGGTTTGCGCCTTGTAACAGCAGGAACGGAAGTACCGAGATGGCCCCGAGGAAGATAGAGCCGAACACCGTAATCCGGTTCACCACTCGGATGATGTACTGCTCGGTTTCCAGTCCCGGTCGAACCCCTGGGATGTACCCTGCGTGTTTCTGTAATTGTTCCGCAAGTTGATGCGGATTGATCTGTACGTGCGTATAGAAGAACGTAAATGCCACAATCAGCAGTACTTCTAAGACGATGTACCAAACCGAGTTTGGATACAGGACGCGCAGAACGGCTTCCGCCCACGCATGTGTCGAGAAGTAGGTAGCGATTGTGTACGGGATAATCAGAAGCGACGTCGCGAAGATGACCGGAATAACACCCGCAGCGTTCACCTTCAGCGGAATGTGCGTCTGCTGTCCACTATACACAGTCCGACCAACCACCCGCTTCGCGTACTGGACGGGAATTTTGCGCTCCGCTTGCTGTACGAACACAATCAAAGCGAAGACCAGAGTGATACCCGCCACGAGCGCGACGACCTTCAGGACGCCCAGGAACAATTGGCCAGGTTGCGAGAAAAACCAGTTTTGATACACTTCCTGACCCAGTTGACCAAGTCGGGCGATGATGCTGACAAAAATGATGACGGAAATTCCGTTCCCAACGCCCTTATCCGTAATCATCTCGCCAAACCACATCAGCAGTGTATCTCCCGCTGTCAGAGCGATGACAATGACAATATACGTCCACCAGTCATTCGTGTACAGAACCCCTTGGCGGGCGAAAGAGTAAGTCAATCCCGCAGCCTGAATGATCCCCAAAACAACCGTTAGGTAACGCGTCACTTGCGTCAACTTCCGGCGGCCAGACTCGCCCTCCTTTTGCCACTCCTCAAATCGGCGAACGACACCGGATTGTAGGAGTTGTACGATGATGGACGCCGTAATGTACGGCGTAACACTCATTGCGAAAATGGAGAAGCGATAGAACGCACCGCCGGAAAACATGTTGAGCAAGTTGAACAGCGCGTTGTTCCCCGTCGTGTTGTTGAGCGCCTGAACGTTCATGCCCGGTACCGGAAGGTACGTGCCAATCCGGTACACGGCAATCATGAACAACGTGAACAATATGCGATTACGCAGGTGCTTTAATCGCCAAAGGTTCGCGAGGGTGTTTAACACCTTATATCACCTCGGCGGTTCCACCAGCCGCTTCAATTTTCTCCTTAGCGGCACCGGAATACGCGTGGGCGCGAACGGTGAGCTTTTTGGTCAGTTCACCCTTCCCGAGAACCTTCACACCATCAAGCAATTTGCGAATGATGCGGTTTTCCAACAGGTATTCCGGAGTCACTACTGTACCTTCCGGCAGGTTGTTCAATTGTTCCAGATTCACCACAGCGTATTCGGTCTTGAACTTCGCATTCGTGAACCCACGCTTAGGCAGACGCTTGAAGAAGGGAGTCTGGCCACCTTCAAAACCGGGGCGCACACCACCGCCAGAGCGTGCCCATTGACCCTTGTGCCCGCGCGTGGACGTCTTTCCGTGACCAGAACTGGTACCCCGTCCAACCCGCTTACGCGCCTTGCGGGCCCCTTCCGGAGCTTTCAACTCATGGATTTGCATGTCGGCACCTCCTTGTCCTTACTCTGCGTCAATTTCTTCAACCGAAACGAGATGCGAAATTCGGTTGATCATGCCGCGAATGACGGGCGTGTCGTCCCGAAGCACCGTCTGATGCAGCTTCCGCAATCCGAGTGCAAACGCAGTCTTGCGTTGGTTTTCAGGTCGGCCGATAGGGCTGTGGGTCAGCGTAATCGCTAATTTTTTCGCCATCTTCAACCCTCCTAACCGAGAATTTCTTCGACACTCTTGCCGCGCAGACGGGCGACTTCTTCCGCACGCTTCAATTGTTTCAGGGCATCGAGCGTCGCGTGAACCATGTTAATCGGGTTATTGGAACCCAAAGACTTCGTTGCGATGTCTTTGATCCCTGCCAGTTCGAGAACCGCGCGAACCGGGCCACCGGCAATCACACCGGAACCTTCGGGAGCTGGTTTAATCAACACTCGGCCGGCCCCGAAGTGGCCCAGCGCTTCGTGCGGAATGGTCGTATTTTTCATCGGAACGTGAATCAAATTTTTCTTCGCGTCTTCAATACCCTTGCGGATGGCGTCGGGTACTTCCTGCGCCTTGCCCAGTCCCGCGCCGACGTAGCCATTGCCATCGCCAACGACAACCAGTGCGGAGAAGGAGAACCGGCGTCCACCCTTCACAACTTTCGCAACGCGGTTCACCGAGACGACTTTCTCGGACAACTCGAGTTGATTCGGATCTATGCGCACAGAGACACCTTCCTCTCGTTTTAGAATTGCAATCCCGCTTCACGCGCAGCGTCTGCGAGCGCTCGAACGCGGCCATGGTACAGATAACCACCACGATCGAACACCACCGAAGAGAGTCCCTTCGAGAGCGCGCGCTTCGCGACCAGTTCTCCGACCTTGCGCGCCGCTTCAATATTGCTGCCGTTCTCAATCACATCGCGCAGCTCCTTGTCGAGCGTAGACGCGCTGACCAAAGTCGTGCCGTTCACATCGTCAATCACTTGTGCGTAGATGTGCTTGTTCGAGCGGTAGACGTTCAATCGCGGACGTTCCGCGCTGCCGCGGACGCGCTTGCGGACCCGAAGATGGCGGCGTTTCCGAGCCTCATTGCGGTCACCTTTGCTAATCATGCCGGGTCACTCCTTTCTCGTACAACGAGATTACTTCTTACCAGTCTTACCAACCTTGCGGCGGATGACTTCGTTTTCGTACTTAATACCCTTGCCTTTGTACGGTTCAGGTTTGCGAATTGCTCGGACCTTCGCCGCGTAAATGCCGACGAGTTCCTTGTCAATCCCCTTGATGACCAGCTTCGTTGGAGCAGGCACTTCCACTTCGATGCCGGGGACGTTCTCCAATACCACCGGGTGCGAGAACCCGAGAGACAACGTCACTGTATTTCCACTCTTCGCTGCGCGGTAACCGACGCCCACGAGCTCCAAGCTCTTAGCAAAGCCATTGGTGACGCCTTCAATCATGTTGGCAATCACGCTGCGCGTCGTACCGTGCAGGCTGCGGTGCAACTTATTGTCACTCGGCCGTTCAACGACAACCTCCTGCCCGTTCACAGACACCTTCATGTCTGGATGAACTTCACGCGTGAGGGTGCCCTTCGGCCCCTTCACAGTAACCGTCGTTCCGTCCAGCTTGACTTCTACACCAGCCGGCACAGGAATGGGCTTCTTACCAATCCGGGACATGCTTACACCTCCGTTCGTTCGCCCGTCATTACCAGATGTAGCAGAGTACCTCGCCGCCCACGTGCATCTTGCGGGCTTCCTTGTCCGTCACGATTCCCTTCGACGTGGAAATAATGGCGAGTCCGAGACCACCCAACACCCGCGGGATGTTGTCGTGGTTCACATACACGCGCAGTCCGGGTTTGCTGATGCGCTTCAGGCCCGTAATGACGCGTTCTTGGTTCTTTCCGTATTTCAAAAACAGGCGAATGACACCCTGTTTGTCATCATCGATAAACTCCGCGTCGCGCACAAAACCTTCCCTCTTCAGGATTTCTGCAATGGCGCGTTTGACCTTGGATGCCGGAATCTCCACCTTTTCGTGGCCCACCAGATTGGCGTTGCGAATCCGAGCAAGCATGTCTGCGATAGGGTCAGTCATTACCATGAATCGTAACCTCCTTCCGTGCGAACCGTCTTACCAGCTCGCCTTTTTGACGCCAGGCAACTGGCCCTTGTAGGCCAAGTTGCGGAAACAGATACGGCAAATTCCGAACTTGCGAAGCACTGAGTGCGGACGGCCGCAGATGCGGCAGCGTGTGTACGCTCGCGTGCTGAACTTTGCGGGCCGGTTTGCTTTCGCAATCATGGATTTTTTCGCCACGTCATCGTTCCTCCCACATTCAATTTCGCTTGCCTCACGCGTGCCGGAACGGCATACCCATCAACGTCAGCAACTCGCGCGCTTCTTCGTCGGTGTTCGCGGTCGTCACCACGACAACTTCCATGCCGCGGACCTTGTCGACCTTGTCGTAATCAATTTCAGGGAAAATCAATTGTTCACGCAGACCCAGAGTGTAGTTTCCACGTCCGTCGAACGCCTTAGGGGAAACCCCTCGGAAGTCGCGCACGCGTGGTAGTGCGACGTTCATGAGCTTATCGAGGAAGTGGTACATCCGTTGTCCGCGCAGCGTCACCTTTACGCCAATCGGCATACCTTGACGGACGCGGAACTGCGCAATGGACTTCTTCGCACGGGTGACCACCGGCTTTTGTCCCGTAATGGCCATAATGTCTTCTACTGCGGAATCTATGACTTTCGGATTCTGGACAGCTTCGCCCAGACCGAGGTTCACCACAACTTTTTCGATGCGCGGTACTTGCATCACAGTGGTGTAGTTGAACTTCTTCATCAGTTCACCCACCACGTGGTTCTTGTAGTGTTCAAGCAAGCGGGTCACTGTTAGCCCTCCTTTCACCTGGCTACTAGTCAATCACTTCGCCAGACTTTTTCGCGTAACGGACCTTCGTTCCGTCTTCAAGAAACTTGTAACCCACACGCGTCGGTTGACCTGTCTTCGGGTCTGCCAATTGCACGTTGGATACGTGAATCGGCGCTTCCTTCTCAATGATGCCGCCTTCCGGATGCAGCGGATTCGGCTTCGTATGGCGCTTGACAATGTTCACGCCTTCCACAATCACGCGCTGCTCCTTTGGAAAGACCGCCAACACCGTCCCGGTCTTCGACTTGTCCTTCCCAGCAATCACGACGACCTTGTCGCCCTTCTTCACGTGTAACTTCGGCATTCGTAGACACCTCCTTGCTTCACGCGGCCGAACGTCGGCGAAGGTTCACTGGCTCTCACCGAACCCGCCTCGCCAAAACCGTTCGTGACTCATCACGTTCTCTGTGCCGTATTACAAAACTTCCGGTGCGAGCGAGATGATCTTCATGAAGTCCCGGTCGCGCAACTCGCGTGCAACGGGTCCAAAGATACGCGTCCCACGTGGGCTCTTGTCTTCACGAATAATCACAGCCGCGTTTTCGTCGAACCGAATGTACGATCCGTCCGGGCGGCGCACCCCGCGGCGGCTACGCACGACAACCGCCTTTACAACGTCGCCTTTCTTGACAACGCCACCGGGTGTTGCACTCTTAACAGACGCGACGATGATGTCGCCAATGTTCGCAGTCTTGCGGTTGGAGCCTCCGAGCACGCGGAAACACATGATTTCCTTTGCGCCGGTATTGTCGGCAACCACCAATCTCGTTTGCGGTTGGATCACGGGAACAGCCTCCTTCCTAAAGGGAAGATTAAATCACAACAGCCTTTTCAACGATTTCGACCAAGCGCCAGCGCTTCTCCTTGCTGAGCGGCCGCGTTTCCATGATGCGCACCGTATCGCCAATCTTCGCCTCGTTATTTTCATCGTGAGCCTTGAACTTCTTCGTCCGGCGAATCGTCTTGCCGTACAGGGGGTGCTTTACGTTTTCCTCAACGGCGACCACGATGGTCTTATCCATCTTGTCGCTGACGACTTTACCGACACGCACCTTCCGGTAATTGCGTTCCATCAATGAACCTCCTTCCTTCACTCACCACGCGTAAATCGCTCAACCGATACCGAGTTCACGTTGCTTCAAAATCGTTTTCGCACGAGCGATGTCCTTGCGGACTTGCCGAATCCGCATCGGATTCTCCAACTGGCCGGTGGCAAGCTGGAAGCGGAGGTTGAACAACTCATCTTTCAGTTGATCGATGCGGCTTTCGATTTCTTCGGTTGTTAGGCCGCGAAGTTCCTTAGCTTTCATCAGCCTCACCACCTACCTCTTCGCGGAGTACAAACTTCGTCTTAATCGGCAGCTTATGAGCAGCAAGGCGCATCGCTTCGCGGGCGACTTCTTCGCTGACTCCCGCCAACTCGAACAAGATGCGACCCGGCTTCACCACTGCTACCCACTTTTCCGGAGAACCCTTACCGCTACCCATACGGGTTTCGGCAGGTTTTTGCGTCACTGGCTTGCTCGGGAAAATCTTAATCCAGACCTTACCACCACGGCGGATGTAACGCGTCATGGCGATACGGGCTGCTTCAATTTGCCGGTTCGTAATCCATGCGGGTTCCAGGGCCTGCAAACCGTACTGTCCGAACGTGACTTCGTTGCCGCCCTTCGACTGACCCTTCATGCGACCACGGTGTTCTTTGCGGTGTTTGACCCGTTTTGGCATCAACATGGCTTACTTGCCTCCTTCCTGCGCACCTTTGCGCGGCCGTTGTGGCAATACCTCGCCGCGGTAAATCCAGACTTTCACACCAATGCGGCCGTACGTCGTATGCGCTTCAGACAGCGCATAGTCGATGTCCGCACGCAGCGTGTGAAGAGGAACGGTGCCCTCTGAGTATCCTTCGGTCCGAGCGATTTCCGCACCGCCGAGACGACCAGAAACTTGCACCCGGATCCCTTTTGCACCCGCACGCATCGTGCGCTGAATGGCTTGCTTCATCGCACGGCGGAACGATACGCGGCGCTCCAATTGGTTCGCGATGTTGTCCGCCACCAATTGTGCCGTCAAGTCCGGTGCTTTGATTTCAGAAATCGAGATGTGCACACGCTTGCCAGTCAGGGCGTTCAGTTGGTTCCGGAGTGCATCGACTTCCGTGCCACCCTTCCCAATGACCATGCCCGGCTTCGCCGTGTTGATAATCACGTTAATGCGATTTGCAGCGCGTTCAATATCCACAGCTGCAACCGCGGCGTCCTTCAGGCGCTTAAAGATATGTTTGCGAATCAGTAAGTCTTCGTGCAGGAGGTCCTGGTAGTCCTTCTTGTTGGCAAACCACTTGGATTCCCAGTCACGAATGATACCGATACGCAGTCCTACTGGGTTGACCTTTTGACCCATGCCGGTTGATCCCTCCTTACTTTTCCGCCACGACGACGGTGATGTGACTTGTGCGCTTCATAATGCTGTATGCACGACCCTGAGCGCGAGGATGGAACCGTTTCAGCGTCGGACCCGGATCCACGTAGATTTCCTTGACGAACAGACGATTCACGTCCATGTTGTGGTTGTTCTGCGCGTTCGCCACGGCCGACTTCAGTACCTTTTCAACAACCGGAGATGCCCCGCGCGGCGTCAGCTTCAAAATCGCGAAAGCTTCCGCGACGCGTTTGCCCCGAATCAAGTCAACGACCAGACGCACTTTGCGAGGCGCGATGCGAATGTACTTCGCGCGAGCCCGCGTTTGCGTTGCTTCCATGCCGCATCCTCCTTCCTAAAATCGCTCGTTACCGAGAACGCGATGATTTTTCGTCGCCCGCGTGCCCCTTGAACGTACGCGTGGGCGCAAACTCACCCAACTTGTGTCCTACCATGTCTTCCGTCACATATACCGGCACGTGCTTGCGGCCGTCGTGCACACCGAACGTGTGACCCACGAACTGCGGAAAGATAGTGGAACGGCGAGACCACGTCTTGATGACGCGCTTTTCCCCCGAGGCATTCAACGCCTCGACTTTCTTCATGAGATGGTCGTCTACAAACGGACCTTTCTTCAACGAGCGTCCCATCGTGTAACCTCCCTCCTCGCTGACTTAAATTCACCCAGTCAACGAAGCCTGGTTCAGGCTCCGGAATTTACTTCTTGCGACGACGCACGATGTACTTATCCGACGGATTGTTCTTCTTGCGCGTCTTCTTGCCAAGCGTCGGTTTGCCCCATGGGGACATCGGAGACTTCCGGCCGACCGGTGCACGACCTTCACCACCACCATGCGGGTGGTCAACAGGGTTCATGACGACACCGCGAACCGTCGGACGCCGACCCAACCAACGAGAACGACCCGCCTTACCGATGTTGATATTCTCGTGGTCGAGGTTGCCGACCTGTCCTACCGTTGCACGGCATTCCAGACGAACCAGACGCATTTCACCGGAGGCCAGGCGAATGTTCGCGTAGTCTCCTTCTTTCGCCATCAACTGCGCGTACGCGCCTGCAGCACGCGCCAACTGACCGCCTTTACCAGGCCTCAGCTCGATGTTGTGAATGGTGGTACCCACCGGAATATCAGACAACGGCAGCGCGTTCCCCGTGCGAATGTCAACGCCAGGACCGGAGACGACCGTGTCACCCACCTTCAGGTTGTGCGGCGCGAGAATGTAGCGCTTTTCGCCATCGGCGTACACCAAGAGCGCAATGCGCGCGGAACGGTTCGGATCGTACTCAATCGTAGCAACCCTCGCCGGAATGCCATCTTTATTCCGCTTGAAGTCAATGATGCGGTACTGCCGTTTGTGGCCGCCGCCGTGGTGACGGACCGTGATTTTCCCCTGGTTGTTGCGGCCGGCGCGCTTCGAGAGCGGAGCCAGCAGCGACTTTTCGGGCTTGTCTGTGGTGATCTCTTCAAACGTTGAGACAGACATGAAACGCCGACCAGGAGAGGTTGGGCGGTACTTTTTAATCCCCACCGATACGACCTCCTTTTCGTTCGTCGATGCGTTGAAAATTACGAGTTAAAAATTTCAATCGGCTTGGAATCCGGAGTCAACTTGACAATTGCCTTTTTCCGCTCCGATGTGTAGCCAACATGGCGCCCAACGCGCTTTTTCTTGCCCGGAACGCGCATGGTATGAACCGATTCAACCTTTACGCCAAACAGTTTTTCAACTGCTTGACGAATCTCAGTCTTGTTCGAGCGTTTGTCAACTTCAAACACGTACTTGCCTTGCTCCATCAGCTCTGTGGAGCGCTCCGTGATCACCGGGCGCTTGACGAGGTCACGCGGATCCATTACGCGAACACCTCCTGCACCTTTTGAATCGCCGCCTTGGTGAGAACGAGATGGTCATGACGCAGGAGGTCATAGACGTTCACACCATTGGCGTCGGTGTACTTGACGTTTGGAATGTTGCGTGCAGACAAAGCCGTATTGTCCTGCTTCTCGGCGTCCACAATCAACGCCTTGTTCAGGTTGAACTTCTTAAGCAACGCAACCATGTGTTTCGTTTTGATCTCGGGAAGCTGCAACTCGTCCAGTACGACCAACGTTCCAGCATCCACCTTCGAGGAAAGCGCGCTGTACAATGCAAGACGGCGCACCTTTTTGGGGACTTTGTACTTATAACTCCGCGGCGTCGGGCCAAAGACGGCGCCACCACCAACCCATTGTGGAGCCCGAATACTACCTTGACGAGCGCGACCTGTTCCCTTTTGACGCCAGGGTTTGCGGCCGCCGCCACTGACTTCCGAACGACCCTTCACCTTGTGCGTGCCCTGACGTTGGCCAGCCAGATACATGGTGACAACCTCATGCATCAAATCAGGCCGCAGCGCCGCGCCAAAGAGTCGCTCGTCGAGTTCAATTTCACCAACTTGCTCTGCGTTGATATTGAAGACCGGTACTTTCGGCATGCGTCTGCCTCCTTTCTGTAAACCTTACTTACTTTTGCTTCTTGATGGCCGAGCGAATTGTCACATACGAGTTTTTCGGTCCCGGAACGGCACCCTTCACCAGCAACAAGTTGCGATCCGCATCTACCCGGACCACTTGCAGGTTTTGTACTGTCGTGCGTTCACCGCCCATGCGACCAGCCATCGTCTGGCCTTTGAACACCCGGTTCGGAGCGATGGCACCCAGCGAACCAACGCCACGGTGGTACTTCGAGCCGTGAGCCATAGGACCGCGCGCTTGGTTGTGCCGCTTGATAGGGCCCGCGTAGCCCTTACCTTTCGAGGTACCAATGACGTCAACCATTTCTCCGACCTCGAATACATCCGGACCAAGTTGTTGACCGACTTCGTATTGTTCTAACGCGACGTCTCTCAACTCGCGCACATAGCGTTTTGCAGCGGTGTTGGCTTTTCGAGCGTGTCCTTGCTCAGCTTTCGTGGCACGACTTTGCTTCTTGTCGGCGAAGCCCAACTGGATGGCATTATAGCCGTCCGTGGCCACTTCCTTCTTTTGCAACACAATGCAGGGGCCTGCTTCAATCACAGTCACAGGGATGACAGTGCCGTCTTCCGCGAACACTTGGGTCATACCCAATTTCCGCCCCAAGATGCCTTTCATATGCGCACCTCCTCGGAGCCTTACTATATATTATCCGTTCACAGCGCCACGCGCTGCGTTCATTCGTAGCAACAGTGCCGCGTATCTCATTCTGATACACGCAGAATTACAGTTTGATTTCAATGTCAACCCCGGACGGCAAGTCCAGTCGCATCAGAGAATCGACCGTCTGCGGCGTCGGGTTCAAAATGTCAATCATCCGTTTATGCGTGCGCATTTCGAACTGCTCACGCGAATCCTTGTACTTGTGTGGTGCGCGCAGAATCGTGAACACCTGCTTCTCTGTCGGAAGCGGAATCGGACCAGACACGTGCGCACCGGAACGCTTCGCGGTATCCACAATCTTTTCGGCGGATTGGTCAAGGATTTGATGATCATACGCCTTGAGTCGAATCCGAATCTTTTGCTTCGCCATATGTTTTCCCTCCTTCGTCGCCCAATGTTTGGACATGCTCCGCGAAAATTCACCTCAGTGGTGCCCCATATGGCTGAGGACACATGAGCAACCTTTCGCCTCATAGCTGTCAGAGACCAACATTCGAAATTATACTAGACGCCGCGCAAGAACACAAGGCGCTTCGGCAACTTCCCAAATTTGGGCAAACGAAAGGCGAAGCAGACGCTTCGCCTTTCTCCTGATAAGTATATTTGCAAGACGTGAACACTTACTTCGTGATGGCGCTGACGACGCCCGCACCCACGGTACGGCCACCTTCGCGGATAGCGAAGCGCGTACCTTCTTCAAGTGCAATCGGTGCAATCAGTTCGACGTCCATCGTGACGTTGTCGCCAGGCATAACCATTTCGGTGCCTTCCGGCAACTGCACAACGCCGGTGACGTCGGTCGTACGGAAGTAGAACTGCGGACGATAGCCGTTGAAGAATGGGGTGTGACGTCCGCCTTCTTCTTTGGTCAGTACGTACACTTCAGCCTTGAAGTTGGTGTGCGGCTTGATGGAGCCAGGCTTGACCAAAACTTGACCACGTTCAACGTCTTTACGTTCTACACCGCGGAGCAGCGCACCGATGTTGTCACCCGCTTGCGCTTGGTCGAGCAGCTTGCGGAACATCTCAATACCGGTAGCAACCGTCTTGCGGCTCTCTTCTGCCAAACCAACGATTTCCACTTCGTCGCCAANCTTCAGCGTACCACGTTCGACGCGGCCCGTAGCAACCGTACCACGACCGGTGATGGTGAACACGTCTTCGACAGGCATCAGGAACGGCTTGTCGGTGTCGCGTTCTGGCGTCGGGATGTAGTTGTCGACAGCGTCCATGAGCTCTTCAATCTTCTTCACATACTCTGGGTCGCCTTCCAACGCCTTCAGCGCGGAACCGCGGATGACCGGAATTTCGTCGCCAGGAAATTCGTACTCGTTCAGGAGTTCGCGGACTTCCATCTCGACGAGTTCCAGCAACTCTTCGTCGTCAACCATATCGCACTTGTTCAGGAACACAACCAGGTACGGAACGCCAACTTGGCGGGACAGCAGGATGTGTTCGCGCGTTTGCGGCATCGGACCGTCTGCAGCAGACACGACCAGGATTGCGCCGTCCATCTGAGCAGCACCGGTGATCATGTTCTTGACGTAGTCGGCGTGGCCTGGGCAGTCGACGTGTGCATAGTGACGAGCTTCGGTCTCGTATTCAACGTGTGCGGTGTTAATCGTAATACCGCGTTCACGTTCTTCCGGAGCCTTGTCGATTTCGTCGTACTTCTGTGCTTGCGCCTTACCCTTCGCGGCCTGAACAGCCGTGATTGCAGCGGTCAGCGTCGTCTTACCATGGTCGACGTGGCCGATGGTCCCGACGTTTACGTGCGGCTTGGAACGATCAAATTTTGCTTTTGCCATGATCTGTTCACTCCTTGTCCTTATTCGCCCTTATTTTTGGCGATGATGGTTTGGGCAATGTTTTTGGGTACTTCTTCATATGAATGGAATTCCATCGAGAAGGTACCGCGGCCTTGTGTCCGCGAACGCAGGCTCGTGGAATAACCAAACATCTCAGCAAGTGGTACGTACCCGCGAATGACCTGTGCATTCCCCCGGGCTTCCATACCTTCAACGCGACCACGGCGAGAGTTGATATCGCCCATGATGTCGCCCATGTACTCTTCAGGAACCGTGACTTCGACCTTCATGATGGGTTCCAGCAAAACGGGATCTGCCTTGGCAGCACCCTGCTTCAACGCCATGGAACCGGCAATCTTGAACGCCATTTCCGAAGAGTCGACGTCGTGGTAGGATCCGTCGAACAACGTCACTTTCACGTCGAGCATTGGATATCCAGCAACCACGCCGTTTTGCATCGCTTCCTGAATACCTTCGTCGACAGCCGGGATGTATTCCTTCGGAATCGCACCGCCGACAATCTTGTTCTCGAAGACGTACCCTGCGCCGCGTTCCAACGGTTCCAGTATGATCTTGACGTGACCGTACTGACCGCGACCACCAGACTGGCGAACGAACTTGCCTTCTTGTTCGACCCGCTTGGTGATGGTTTCCTTGTAGGCAACTTGCGGCGCGCCGGTGTTGCACTCAACCTTGAATTCCCGCTTCAGGCGGTCAATGATGATTTCCAAGTGCAACTCGCCCATACCGGAGATAATGGTTTGCCCAGTCTCCGGATCCGTGAACGTCTTGAAGGTCGGGTCTTCTTCGGTGAGCTTCCCGAGCGCGACACCCAACTTGTCCTGGTCGGCTTTCGTCTTCGGCTCCACAGAAATGGAGATGACGGGATCCGGGAATTCCATGGATTCAAGCACGATGACGTGCTTTTCATCGCACAGCGTATCACCAGTGGTGGTATCCTTCAACCCCACTGCAGCCGCGATGTCACCCGCGTACACGGTGTCAATTTCCTCACGGTGGTTCGCGTGCATCTGCACAATACGACCCACCCGTTCGCGTTTACCCTTGTTGGAGTTCAATACGTAAGAACCGCTCGAGAGCGTTCCGGAGTAAACGCGGAAGAATGACAACTTACCCACAAACGGGTCCGTCATAATCTTGAACGCCAACGCCGCGAACGGAGCGTCGTCCGAAGACGGACTCTCAATCGTCTCGCCATCGGCGGTCACACCCTTGATGGCAGGGACGTCGAGCGGCGACGGCAGGTAGTCTACTACGGCGTCCAGCATCGGCTGTACACCCTTGTTCCGATAAGACGATCCGCACAACACTGGGAACAGTTGTACGTTACAGGTCCCTTTGCGCAGGGCAGCCTTGATTTCCGGAACGGTAATTTCCTCACCCTCGAGGTACTTCATCATCAGGTCTTCGTCGACTTCAGCCACCGCTTCCAGCAACTTGGCGCGATACTCTTCCGCGAGTTCCTTCATGTCGTCAGGAATCTCCCGCGCTTCAGAGGTCGTACCGAGGTCATCCGTGTAAATAATAGCCTTCATTTCGACGAGGTCGACCATACCGACAAAGGTGTCTTCAGCACCAATCGGCAACTGAATCGGAACGGCGTTCGCACCCAGACGGTCCTTCATCTGTTGAACCGTACCTAGGAAGTCTGCGCCAATGATGTCCATCTTATTGACATACGCAATGCGGGGAACCTTGTACTTGTCCGCTTGTCGCCAAACGGTTTCGGACTGCGGCTCCACGCCACCTTTCGCATCAAACACCGCTGCAGCGCCGTCCAATACGCGAAGCGAACGTTCAACTTCCACCGTAAAGTCGACGTGCCCAGGGGTGTCGATGATGTTGATGCGGTGCCCCTTCCACTGAGCTGTGGTTGCAGCAGAGGTAATGGTAATACCACGTTCCTGCTCCTGCACCATCCAGTCCATCGTCGCAGCACCTTCATGGACTTCCCCAATCTTGTGTACGCGACCCGTGTAAAAGAGGATGCGCTCCGTGGTGGTCGTCTTACCGGCGTCAATATGCGCGATAATCCCGATATTGCGCGTCTTCTCTAACGAAAACTGACGTGCCAAAAAGCACCCTCCTTCCGGATTCCCGCTAACCTACCAGCGGTAGTGCGCGAATGCCTTGTTGGCCTCCGCCATCCGGTGCGTGTCTTCCTTCTTCTTCACCGCACCACCCGTGTTGTTCGCAGCATCCAACAGTTCGTTCGCAAGCTTTTCAACCATGGTCTTCTCACCGCGAAGACGTGCGTAGTTGACAAGCCAGCGCAACCCCAAGGTGATGCGTCGTTCCGGACGAACTTCAACCGGAACCTGATAGTTGGAACCACCAACGCGACGAGCCTTCACCTCGAGAACAGGCATAATGTTGCGCATCGCTCCCTCAAAGACTTCCATGGGGTCTTTGCCGGTGCGCTCGCGGATCTGATCAAACGCACTGTACACAATCTTTTGCGCCGTACCGCGTTTGCCATCGAGCATGACTTTATTGATCAGACGCGTCACCATCTTGTTCCCGTAAATCGGATCTGGCATCACGTCACGCTTCGGAACAGGACCCTTACGTGGCAATGAAAATGCCTCCTTTCACACCAATGTACAGCGCAGAGCGAGCTCTGCGCCGTAATTCAAGCAGCAATCAAACTGCCGCTCTCCTCATGTTCAATTAGGACTTTTTCTTCGGGCGCTTCGCGCCGTACTTGGAGCGACCCTGCATGCGGTCCTTGACTCCCGCTGTATCGAGCGCACCACGGACAATGTGGTAACGCACACCCGGCAAGTCCTTGACACGACCGCCGCGCACCAGTACTACGGAGTGCTCCTGCAAGTTGTGCCCAATACCCGGGATATAGGCCGTGACTTCAATCTGGTTCGTCAGACGAACACGCGCATACTTCCGGAGCGCGGAGTTCGGCTTCTTCGGCGTCATCGTGCCCACACGCGTGCAGACACCGCGCTTCTGCGGAGACGGGAGGTCCGTCTGATCCTTCAAGAAGCTGTTGTATCCCTTTTGCAGTGCTGGAGCCGTAGACTTTTTCTCCACTACCTTGCGTCCCTTGCGGACAAGCTGATTAATCGTCGGCATCACTGCACCTCCTTCCAACTTTCAGAAACGGCGAGATTCATCAAGTCCACAGTGCCTGGTGGTTCACACCTTGGCATAAAAAGAGTAGACAAACCAAAGCTTCCCCTGGCTCCTCCGCCGTTTGTACCTCGACGTTTATTCTTCAATAATGGCGGCCATTGCCGCTCCAACCTCGATGCCACAGGCCTTGCCAAGTTGCTTCATAGAGTCCACCCATTCCACGGGCACCCCTTTGTCCTTCGCAAGCGACAAAACCGGAGTGGTCACCCGAGACTCTGCGTCCCTAGCAATGAACACTTGCTTTGCCGTCGATTGCTGGAGTGCTTTCGTCGTTTGGTTGGTTCCTATGGTTCGCTTCTTCGCCAGGCGTATGCGATCGAGTGACATCGCAAAAGCCTCCCCCAGAATAAACACCCCATGCTCATGGCACACTCACAGATTCTATCACCCGGCACTCTGGGCTGTCAACTTGAATATTTCTGGACGTTTTGGTGTGGTTATAGATCTTTGTCAGAAGTGACCGCCGCCCACCGCCAGACCACCACAGACAGGTGGTCTGGCGGTGGCAGCGTACGCTCTGACTGCCCGCACCAATGAATCTGCACCGGAACGACGTGATAGAGAAGATTACTCTACCGTGACAGCCTGGTCAGAGGACTGAGCCTGCACATCCTCCTGTGGATCGTCGTCGCTGGTGATTTCGATGTGGCGATATCTCGACATACCGGTTCCTGCAGGAATCAGCTTGCCGATAATCACGTTCTCCTTCAAGCCGAGCAGACGGTCGACTTTGCCCTTGATGGCCGCTTCCGTGAGCACGCGCGTGGTCTCTTGGAAGGATGCCGCGGACAAGAAGGAGTCTGTCTCCAGGGACGCCTTGGTAATACCCAACAACGCCGGGCGCGCGACGGCTGGTTCCTTGCCTTCCAGCAGCACTTTCCGGTTTGCCTCTTCGTACTCAAAGAGGTCAGCGTAAGTACCTGGCAACAGGTCCGTGTCGCCAGCGTCAAGTACACGTACCTTACGCAGCATCTGACGTACCATCACTTCGACGTGTTTGTCGTTGATGTCTACGCCTTGCAGACGGTAGACGCGTTGTACTTCACGCAGCAGGTAGTTCTGAACGCCCTGCAAGCCTTTGACGCGGAGCATTTCCTTGGGATCCACGGATCCTTCGGTCAGTTCGTCGCCCGCTTCAACTTTCTGGTTGATGCTGACACGCACGCGAGAACCGTAAGGAATTGCGTACACCTTCGTCTCGGACTCACCGGTGACTTCGATTTCTCGCTTGTCCTTGGTCTCACGGATGTCACTGATGACACCGTCGAACTCAGCGATGACCGCTTGCCCCTTCGGGTTACGAGCCTCGAACAGCTCCTGAATACGCGGCAAACCTTGCGTGATGTCGTCGCCAGCCACACCACCGGTGTGGAACGTACGCATGGTCAGCTGCGTACCCGGTTCACCGATGGATTGCGCGGCGATAATGCCGACGGCCTCGCCAATCTCGACCATCTTGCCGGTTGCCAAGTTCTTGCCGTAACACTTCACGCACACCCCGTGTTGCGTGCGGCACGTCAGCACCGAACGAATGATGACTTCCTTGATGCCAGCCTCCACAATCTCTGTGGCCTTTTCAGCATCAATCAGCTCATTCTTCGAGACAATCTTCTTACCGGTTTCCGGATGGTACACATCCTGGAACGCGATGCGGCCTTCCAGGCGATCGTACAGGTCTTCGATGACCTCACGGCCATCGCGGATCTCTGCTACCTTCAAGCCTTTATCTGTACCACAGTCGACCTGTCGTACAATCGTGTCCTGCGCCACGTCCACCAGACGGCGCGTGAGGTAACCGGAGTCCGCAGTACGAAGCGCGGTATCCGCGAGACCCTTCCGGGCACCGTGCGTGGAGATGAAGTACTCCAACACCGACAACCCTTCCCGGAAGTTCGACTTAATCGGCATCTGAATGATCTCACCAGACGGGTTGGCCATTAGGCCGCGCATGCCCGCCAACTGTGTAATCTGCGAGTTACTACCACGCGCACCGGATGTCGCCATCATGTAAATTGGGTTCAATTCATCCATGCTCTCCATCAGCGTATTGGACAGCTTTTCTTTCGCTTCGCTCCAGATTTGGCTGAAGGAGACGTATTTTTCCTCGTCGGTAATCAAACCGCGGCGATACTGCTGTGTCAATTTCCGGTTCTTCGCTTCCGCTTCCTCAAGGATGGTGGCTTTCTCTTCCGGCACGACGATGTCCGCCACGGAGATGGTGATACCCGCCTGCGCGGAATAGTGGAAGCCGAGCTTCTTCACGCGGTCCAGAATTTCCGACGTCATGGTCGTTCCGTACTTACGGAAGCATTCCGCTAGGATATTCCCGAGGTCCTTCTTGATGATGGCCTTCGGTATCTTGCGTTCGCGTATGCGAGCCTGTAAGTCGACGCCTTTTTCAAACACAAACGTTTCATCCGGGGTTCCGACCAGCAAATTCTGCTTGTTGCCACTGTGCAAGTACGGAAAGTCTTTCGGGAAAATTTCATTGAAGATGAGTTTTCCCGGTGTCGTAATCAGCATGGCGTCTTGCTGTTTTTCAGTAAACGACGTCTTACCGAGCGAGCGAGCCGGCAATGCAATTCGCGTATGCACGGTGATATGACCTTGCTGGTATGCGATCATCACTTCGTCCGGGTCGGCGTACACTTTGCCCTCGCCCTTGGCCCCAGCAATCTCGATGGTCAAGTAGTACGGGCCCAGAACCATGTCCTGCGTCGGTGTAACAACCGGCTTTCCATCCTTCGGGTTCAGGATGTTGTGCGCAGCAAGCATGAGCAGGCGTGCTTCTGCTTGCGCTTCCGCGGACAGCGGCACGTGTACAGCCATTTGGTCTCCGTCGAAGTCCGCGTTGTACGCCGTACATACGAGCGGATGCAATCGGATGGCCCGCCCTTCCACCAAAACCGGCTCGAACGCTTGAATGCCCAGACGGTGCAACGTTGGTGCGCGGTTCAGGAGCACTGGGTGTTCCTTGATGACGTCTTCGACAACGTCCCATACCTCTGGAGACACGCGCTCGACTTTTCGCTTCGCACTCTTAATGTTGTGCGCCAGTCCGCGAGCCACCAGTTCCTTCATGACAAACGGCTTAAACAGCTCGAGCGCCATTTCCTTCGGGAGACCACACTGGTACATCCGGAGATCTGGACCCACGACGATAACCGACCGTCCAGAGTAGTCGACGCGTTTCCCGAGCAGGTTTTGACGGAAACGACCTTGCTTCCCTTTCAGCATGTGCGAGAGCGACTTCAGCGGACGATTTCCCGGTCCAGTCACCGGACGGCCGCGACGACCGTTGTCAATCAGGGCGTCGACCGCTTCTTGCAACATGCGTTTCTCATTTTGAACAATAATATCCGGCGCGCCGAGATCAAGCAGCCGCTTCAGGCGATTGTTGCGGTTAATGACGCGGCGGTACAAGTCGTTTAGGTCAGATGTCGCGAAGCGCCCACCGTCCAGCTGCACCATTGGCCGCAAATCCGGTGGAATGACCGGCAGAGCCTCAAGAATCATCCAGCTGGGGTGGTTGCCCGACCCACGAAACGCTTCAAGGACTTCCAGACGCTTAATGGCCCGGTTGCGACGTTGACCTTGTGCCGTGCGCAGTTCCTCTTTGAGCACTTCCACTTCCTTGTCCAGGTCAATGTCCAGCAACAGCTTCTTGATTGCTTCGGCGCCCATGCCCGCTTCAAAGGCATAGCCGTACTTTTCACGGTAAGAACGGTACTCCTTTTCGCTGAGCAGTTGCTTCTTTTCCAACGGCGTATCGCCAGGATCCGTTACCACGTACGACGCGAAGTAAATGACTTCTTCCAACGCACGTGGGGACATGTCCAGCACCAGGCCCATGCGGCTTGGAATCCCTTTGAAATACCAAATGTGTGAGACAGGCGCTGCGAGTTCGATGTGTCCCATCCGCTCGCGGCGCACCTTGGACCGAGTGACTTCGACGCCGCACCGGTCACAGACAACGCCCTTGTACCGTACGCGCTTGTACTTTCCGCAGTGACACTCCCAGTCACGTTGAGGACCGAAGATACGCTCGCAGAACAACCCTTCTTTTTCTGGGCGCAACGTACGGTAGTTGATGGTTTCCGGCTTCTTGACTTCCCCGTGTGACCAAGAGCGGATTTTCTCCGGTGATGCGAGTCCAATTTTCATGAACTCGAAGTTGTTCACGTCTAACAAGGAGCACCCTCCCTTTCATCAGTGCGGGCACGCCGCTGACACAGATGTCAGCGGCTGTACCTCGAGGCTTCCGTATGTGGAAGGCGGTCATCGCACCCGGCAGTCAGACCGCGGTCATCTGAAACAGAATCCACTCATTCCCCAACTTCATGCGCTTCGAGATTGAGGTTGAGCTTCTCCCCAGCGTCTTCGTCCTCGTCTATCTCCCGCATGATGATCTCTTGCTCGTCTTCACTGAGGATCTTGACGTCCATGCCGAGGCTCTGCAGTTCCTTAATCAACACCTTGAACGACTCAGGAACACCAGGCTCTGGCACGTTTTCGCCCTTCACAATGGCTTCGTACGTCTTCACGCGGCCGACCACGTCGTCCGATTTGACTGTGAGTATTTCTTGGAGCGTATATGCAGCGCCGTACGCTTCCAGCGCCCACACTTCCATCTCACCAAACCGTTGCCCACCGAACTGTGCCTTACCACCGAGTGGCTGTTGCGTGACTAGCGAGTACGGCCCCGTTGAACGAGCGTGGATCTTGTCGTCAACCAAGTGGTGCAACTTGAGCATGTACACGTAACCGACCGTGACGCGGTTGTCGAACGGTTCGCCCGTCCGGCCGTCGTACAGCACTTGCTTTCCATCTCGCGGGAACCCAGCTTCCTCAAGTGTGTCGAACACGTCTTCGGCATGCGCACCGTCAAAGACTGGTGTTGCAATCCGAATCCCCAACGCCTTGGCAGCCATGCCAAGGTGGGTTTCCAACACCTGTCCGATATTCATTCGGGACGGGACACCCAACGGGTTCAAGACAATCTGTACGGGCGTTCCATCTGCCAAGAACGGCATGTCTTCTTCCGGCAGAATCCGCGCGACAACACCCTTGTTTCCGTGGCGACCTGCCATCTTGTCCCCGACGGAAATCTTTCTCTTTTGCGCAATGTAGACGCGGACGAGCTGGTTCACACCCGCCGGCAGTTCGTCGCCGTTCTCGCGCGTGAACACCTTCACGTCAACCACAATGCCCGCGCCACCGTGTGGCACGCGAAGCGACGTATCCCGGACTTCTCGAGCCTTTTCGCCGAAAATCGCGTGCAACAAGCGTTCCTCTGCAGTCAACTCGGTGACGCCCTTCGGCGTGACCTTACCGACGAGGATATCGCCCGCGCGAATCTCAGCACCGATGCGGATGATGCCCCGTTCATCCAAATTGCGCAGCGCGTCTTCACCCACATTTGGAATGTCTCGCGTAATCTCTTCCGGCCCCAGTTTCGTGTCACGGGCCTCCAGCTCGTACTCCTCGATGTGAATCGAGGTGTACACGTCCTCTTTTACCATTTTCTCTGACAACAGAATGGCGTCTTCGTAGTTGTACCCTTCCCACGTCATGAAGGCGACGAGCACATTTCGACCAAGCGCCAATTCACCGTTGTCCGTAGCGGGCCCATCTGCAATGATGTCTCCCGCTTTCACCTCTTGCCCCTCAGAGACAATCGGACGTTGATTGATACACGTGTTTTGGTTGGAGCGCGTAAACTTCAACAAACGGTATTTATCCAAGTCGCCAAGCACGACTTTCCCATCGACCTCGTGCTTCGTACGAATCCAGATTTCCCGCGCAGTGACGCGCTCCACAACACCGTCGCGCTTCGCCACAACGCAGACGCCAGAGTCTTTCGCCGCCTTGTGTTCCATACCCGTACCGACATATGGAGCATCCGGCACCAGCAGCGGAACCGCCTGGCGTTGCATGTTGGACCCCATCAACGCGCGGTTTGCGTCGTCGTTTTCAAGGAACGGAATCAGCGCCGTCGCGACCGACACGACCTGTTTCGGTGAAACGTCCATGTAGTCAATTCGGTCTTTCGGCACGCTCAGGATGTCACCGCGATACCTTGCCACAACTTCCTGTTCAGCGAAGAAATTGTCTTCGGTCAACTTGGCGTTGGCCTGTGCGACGATGTAGTTCTCTTCTTCGTCTGCCGTCAGATAGTCTATATGGTCAGTGACCTGGCCGGTGTCCGGATCCACCCTGCGGTACGGGGTCTCAATGAACCCGTATTCGTTGATCCGGGCGTACGTCGAAAGCGAGTTGATCAACCCGATGTTGGGACCTTCTGGCGTCTCAATCGGGCACATCCGACCATAGTGCGAATAGTGAACGTCGCGCACTTCAAAGCCAGCTCGTTCACGGGTCAAACCACCCGGTCCGAGCGCCGACAGACGGCGCTTGTGCGTCAATTCCGCCAGCGGATTTGTCTGGTCCATGAACTGTGACAGCTGGCTGGAACCAAAGAATTCTTTGATAGCTGCAATCACAGGTCGAATGTTGATCAACGCCTGTGGTGTGATGGCGCTCGCGTCCTGAATCGACATGCGCTCACGGACAACGCGCTCCATACGCGACAGCCCAATCCGGAACTGGTTCTGCAACAATTCGCCCACCGAGCGCAGGCGTCGGTTGCCCAGGTGGTCGATGTCGTCGGTCGTCCCAACCCCGTGCAACAGATTGAAGAAGTAACTTACGGCTGCAAGGATGTCAGCCGGAAGGATATGCTTCACATTGCGTGGAATAGATCCATTACCAATGACATGAATGATCTTCGCATCTTCGGTAGGACTGAAGATCTTCACCATTTGCAAGCGAATGGTGTCGTCCTCCGTCAGGTCAGGCGTACCTTTGACCTCCAGGCGACCCACGTTGCGTTCCAGAGCCGGGATGATCTTATCCAGCAAGCGGCGGTCAATGATTTGCCCAGCCTCTGCAATGATCTCACCGGAATCGAGATCCACCAGCGTTTCCGCCAACCGTTGGTTCAAAAGGCGGTTTTTGATGTGCAATTTCTTGTTGATCTTATAGCGACCGACATTCGCTAGGTCGTAGCGCTTCGGATCAAAGAAGCGAGACGCCAACAGAGCCCGCGCATTTTCCAATGTCGGAGGCTCACCCGGGCGAAGTCGTTCGTAAATTTCGACCAGCGCGCGCTCGGTGGAATCGGTCGTATCCTTATCCAACGTATTGCGCAGGTACTCGTCTTCCCCGAGCAAATCGATAATTTCAGCGTCCGTGCTAAGCCCCAGCGCACGCAAAAGGACCGTAATCGGTAGTTTCCTGGTACGGTCAATACGAACGTAAACCACGTCTTTCGCGTCTGTCTCAAATTCAAGCCAGGCGCCGCGGTTCGGGATGACGGTAGCAGCAAAGGTGCGTTTGCCGTTCTTGTCGATTTTGCTGTTGTAGTACACACTTGGCGAGCGGACCAACTGGCTGACAATGACGCGTTCAGCGCCATTGATGATGAACGTACCAGTTTCCGTCATGAGCGGGAAGTCACCCATGAACACTTCCTGCTCTTTGACCTCACCAGTCTCCTTGTTCAACAAACGAACTTTCACACGAAGCGGCGCTGCGTATGTAACGTCGCGCTCTTTGCATTCTTCGACGTCGTACTTGGGCTCACCGAGACTGTAGTCGATAAACTCCAGTACAAGATTCCCCGTGAAGTCCTGGATAGGCGAGATGTCTGCGAACATTTCGCGCAACCCCTCGCGCAAGAACCACTCGTAGGACTTTTGCTGGATCTCGATGAGGTTCGGTAAGTCCAGCACCTCGCGGATACGGGAATAAGAGCGCCGTTCACGCCACCCGTACTTGACCATGTGTCCCTGCAAATACGTCACCCCTCATGTGAAGTTGGAATGTCTATGTGATGAAACAAAAAAGAAATGAGGTCGCGCGGAACCACATTTTCGGAAATCGCCGTAATATTCACCTATCACCAAAGTAGAGGATTTTTATTCATTCCTTCAGCTTCAAATGAGTTTGCATTGAATGACTTTAGCATATTGGTGTGCAACTGTCAACTACGAGTCGCACGTGCGTGAAAGATGTGGTAACCAGCCGCACGGTCTACTAAGCGCACATCCCCGAACAATTCCTCCAACTTCTTCTTGGCACTGGGCGCTCCGTGTTTTTTCTGAATGACAATCCAGAAGTCACCGCCCTCGACCAGGTGGTTGCGGGCTTCCTCAAACAATCGATAAATCACGGCCTTACCAGCCCGAATCGGTGGATTGAGCAGAACCGCATCCGCCACCACGTCAGGCACCTCTGCGAAGCCGTCACTTTGGTATACCTTCCTCCGTTCGCCGAGAAAGTCCGTGTTCTTGTGCGCGAGTTCTACGGCGCGACGGTTCACGTCCAACATGGTCCACGTCGTTTCCGGATACACCTTCGCCAAGGCCGCGGCCACAACTCCGTAGCCACATCCGAGGTCTACAATGTGCACCCGCCCAGTCAAGTCCACGGTCTCTATCAATAACCGAGTGCCGAAATCCAGCCCTTTCTTCGCGAACACGCCGGAGTCTGTAGTCAGTCGCAGCTCAACGTCACGCACACGAACCATCACATCGTGTGGACGGCTCTCACTCATCGGATCCGCCGAATAATAGTGACTGCTTTCCACGGTATCACCCACCTTCCAGGACAGACAACACGAGGTTCACGGAAACATTCCACGAAAGCGATTGGAAAACCACCGCATCCGGCTGTCCCACACCGCTGTACACGTCGATTGTACATCGGCCACCCCCGACGCACAAACTCAGACCAATTCCACCAGATGCACGCCATTAAAAAATTGGGCACCCATCCGCAGGGTGCCCAATTCCGTGGCTAATGTTACTTGATTTCGACGGATGCGCCAGCTTCTTCGAGCTTCGCCTTGATGGCTTCTGCGTCTTCCTTGCTGACTTTTTCTTTCAACGGCTTCGGAGCGCCGTCGACCAATTCCTTCGCTTCCTTCAGGCCGAGACCGGTGATTTCGCGAACAACCTTGATGACGTTGATCTTGGAGCCACCAGCGCTCGTGAGGATTACGTCGAATTCGCTTTGCTCTTCAGCAGCGTCGCCGCCTGCAGCCGCGCCACCAACAACCGCAACCGGTGCAGCAGCGGTTACGCCGAACTCTTCTTCGATGGCCTTGACGAGATCATTCAGTTCAAGAACGGACATGCCCTTGATGGTTTCCAGGATACCTGCAACCTTTTCGTTTGCCAAATTGGACGCCTCCCAATATCGGAATAGGATGTAAAATCGTTGAGATTACTCGGCAGTTGCGCCTTCCTGTTGCTCCGCAACCTGCTTGACCGCGTACGCAAAGTTGCGCATTGGCGCCTGCAGCACGCTGAGCAACATGGACAGCAGACCTTCACGAGACGGCAAGCTTGCGAGACTTTCCACTTCCTTGGCCGTCACGACGCGGCCTTCCACAATACCGCCCTTCAGTTCGAGCGCCTTGTGCTTCTTCGCGAACTCGTACAAAACCTTCGCCGGAGCGACCACGTCTTCGAAGCCGAAGGCAATTGCGGATGGGCCAGTGAGGTATTCCTCAATCCCCTCCACCTTCGCTTCCGCAGCAGCGCGGCGCGTCAAGGTGTTTTTGTACACGTGGTACTCAACCCCCGCCTCGCGCAACTGCTTGCGGAGTTCCGTCACTTCAGCCACGGTCAAGCCGCGGTAGTCAGTGACGATGGTGGACTTACTGCGAGCCAGGCGATCCGCAATTTCCTGGACCACTTGTTGTTTCTCCTCGCGAACTCCCATGCCGGTGGATGCACCTCCTGTGTCCTATTTTCAGGATGAACCGTCCGATATGAAAAGTCGCGCCACTCCAACCGGAGGGCGCGACAAGCCAATCTATCGTCGCGAACCTCGGTAGGCGGTTTCCCATTATCCATTACGGACCTACTGTCTCTGGTTCATCCATATTCAGACAACGGACTAATGGTAGCCCATCGCCGACCTTGAAGTCAAGTTCCAAATTTCAACCATTACTCTGCCGCAGCAGTCAAGCGTTGCGGGTTGACCTTGATGCCAGGGCCCATCGTCGTAGAGACGCTGACGTTCCGAATGAAGGTGCCCTTGGCGGCTGCCGGCCTCGCCTTCAGCAAAGCATCCATCAGCGTGCGGAAGTTTTCGAGCAACTTGTCCGCATCAAACGATGCCTTACCGATTGGAGCGTGCACATTGCCTTGCCGATCCACGCGGTACTCAATCTTACCAGCCTTGATCTCAGACACTGCACGCGCGACGTCAAACGTTACCGTACCGGTCTTCGGGTTTGGCATCAGGCCTTTGGGACCCAGTACGCGACCCAGTCGACCAACGGAGCCCATCATATCGGGCGTGGCAACGACGACGTCAAAGTCAAACCAGCCTTGCGAGATTTTTTGGATATAGTCATCATCACCAACGTAGTCCGCTCCGGCCGCTTCAGCTTCCTTCGCCTTTTCGCCCTTCGCAAATACCAACACGCGCGCCGTTTTACCGGTGCCATTCGGAAGGACGACCGCCCCGCGAATCTGTTGATCTTGCTTCTTCGGATCTACGCCGAGGCGTACAGCGACTTCCACGGTCTCGTCGAACTTCGCTGATGCAGTTTGCTTCACAAGAGCCATGGCTTCAGCGGGATCGTAGACTTTATTCTTGTCTACCAATTTCTCCACTTCCGCCCGGCGCTTCGAAATGCGAGCCATTTTATACACCTCCATGTGGTTGAGCGGCGCGAGGCCTCCCACAGATGACCGCGCCCGTGGCGTCAGTCTTCAATCAAAATACCCATGCTCCGGGCGGTACCTTCTACCATGCGCATCGCCGCTTCAACAGAAGCTGCGTTCAAGTCTGCCATCTTTTGCTCCGCGATTTCACGCACTTTCGCGCGCTTTAACGTGGCCACTTTCTTCTTGTTCGGTTCAGAAGAACCGGACTCAATGCCAGCAGCCTTTTTCAGGAGCACTGCAGCCGGCGGAGTTTTCAAGTCAAACGTGTAGGAACGGTCTTCGTACACGTACAGGACTACCGGAATGATAAGCCCGACCTGATCAGCCGTCCGCGCGTTGAATTCCTTACAAAATCCCATAATGTTACCGACTTGCGCTTGACCAAGAGCCGGACCAACCGGCGGCGCTGGGGTGGCCTTACCTGCAGGAATCTGCAGCTTGACGACCTTGATGATTTTCTTCGGCAACACGTCCACCTCCTTTGCCACATAATGTGGTGTTCTCGGGCAATGCCCTCCCACTTCTGTCTCCCTTTGGCAAAAGCCGGCCGGGAAACGGGCCAACAGCTATATGGACGCTTGTCAAAGCGCCACAGAAAATAGGTCATGCGTATACGCAGACCTATGATCTGCCATCGCGATGTCTTAGGACAACTTTTCCACCTGCGTGAAGTCGACTTCCAGGGGCGTTTCGCGGCCGAACATCGACACAAGGACCTTGAGCTTCTGCTGATCCGCGTGAATCTCCTCAACATTGCCAACCATATCCGCGAACGGACCGTCAACAATGCGCACAACTTCTCCGACTTCGTAGTCTACACGAGTCTTTACATCCTCTGTCCCCGTGGTCCGCAGAATGGCTCGTACTTCAGCCGGGAGCAGCGGAACCGGTTTGGATCCACCACCCGTAGATCCGACAAACCCTGTCACCCCTGGCGTATTACGCACAACGTACCAAGAGTCGTCCGTCATAATCATCTCGACCAGGACATATCCGGGGAAAACCTTGCGCTGAACGACTTTTTTCTTGCCGTTCTTGACTTCCAACTCGTCTTCTGTCGGAACGAGCACGCGGAAAATCTTGTCCTCCATGCCCATGGTCTGCACGCGGCTTTCCAGATTGTTCTTGACCTTGTTTTCGTAACCGGAGTACGTGTGAATCACATACCACTGTTTTTCAAGGTTTTCCATGTTGAGGGCGGAATGCCCCGCACCCCCCGACTTCAGCATTAAAGTCCTGCGACCAGGCGTACCTCCTCCTAGGATAGGCATGCCCCGCCGCAGTTAGACTAAATCAGTCCAATCAAAGACATCAGCTTGCTCACGCCGACATCGAATCCCCAGACCAACAACCCCATGACAAAGCACATGAGCAAAGCAGCGGTTGTGAAGTTTATAACCTCTTTGCGACCCGGCCACCGAACACGTCGTAACTCCTTGACCGTTTCAGCAAAGAAGGCTATGACACCTGACCGTTTCTGTTTGCGTTGTACAACCTTTTCGCTGGGCTTTGCCATGATCAAATACCTCACTTCTTTACGTCGAAGATACAAGAGGTCAGCAACAGGGCAACGGACCCTCGCGTTTAGCGAGTTTCCCGATGTACAGTGTGGCTATTGCAGTAACGGCAGAACTTCTTCAGCTCGATACGGTCAGGATCGTTCTTCTTGTTCTTCGTCGTGGTATAGTTCCGCTGTTTACAGTCTGTGCAAGCGAGCGTGATGATAGTGCGCATTCCGGTACACCTCCCTCAAAAGGGCAACGTCATAAATAAAAGGGGCCCAGAAACCCCCATAGACTTTACTAAAAGTAGCATAGGCGCGGCTAGCATGTCAAGGTGGAAACCCCTTCCTCGCTTCACTCCTGCGCTAAAGCGAGCCGTTCGTGAGAGGTAATCCTTTTCCATACAAAGAAGTGCTCAGCGAGACCTGCGTGTACCTACCGAATCGTCGGCGAAAGGGAATCGACTTCTCTCGTTCCCCAAAACATAAATAGAGACACCCTCGCGGGTGCCGTTTCGAGACAGCCTGAACGCCTCGAACAATCGTCACAAATGCGGTACAGCACAAACAACTTTTTACGCTCCGATGAGCTGACGCATGGTGACAGGACAGAAACATCGCGCCAATGTGCCGTCAGTTGCGCCCGGCGAGGTACTTCTCCAACTTGCGCTTTACGCGCTGCAGCGCGTTGTCAATCGACTTCACATGTCGGTCCAAGTCTACGGCAATCTCTTGATAAGAGCGCCCGTCGAGATAGAGCATCAAAACTTTCCGCTCCAAATCGCTCAACAATTCCGACATTTTGACCTCGATGTCGTCGAACTCTTCCTGATGGATAACAAGTTCTTCCGGATCCGTGACTCTCGCCGCACAGATAACGTCCAGCAAAGTCCGGTCGGAATCCTCGTCGTATATAGGCTTGTCCAGTGAGACGTAGGAATTCAGCGGAATATGTTTTTGACGCGTAGCCGTCTTAATCGCTGTGATGATTTGGCGTGTAATGCATAGTTCGGCAAAAGCCTTGAACGAAGTCAACTTGTCCTCGCGAAAATCGCGAATCGACTTGAACAGGCCTATCATGCCTTCTTGCACAATGTCCTCCCGGTCAGCACCAATCAGGAAGTATGAACGAGCCTTGGCGCGAACGAAATTCCGGTACTTGTGAATCAAATACTCAAGTGCTTCAGTATCCCCGTTCCGAACAGCTTCAACGAGATCTTCATCTGCGCGATCCTCAAGGGCAGGAACGATATTCACCATTTCCGTCTGAGTTGTCACGTTATCACCCCGAATCGGCTGCCAGGATGACGATATTATACATTATGTAATCTATCAAGGTCAATGTACTAGATTTATCCCCTTCGCCATTTTTCGAGGATATTCGCGATGTCGTGTCGAATCGTGTCAATCAAAGGGGTGCGTGCACTGTCGTTTTTACTTTCCACGGTCCTGCGGATGCTGTGCTTGACGTCCCGCAGCTGCTGGAGGAACTCACGCGCGGAAATGCGGAGCGCGCCGCCGCCGAAGGTGACCTGCTGTTCCGCGAAGTCGGACGTCGCGACCGTAATCTTTCGGTAGGTATCTCGAAGTTCATACACCAGCCGCTCAATGCGGTCGTCAGCGGTCTCCTGGTGGGAAGTAAAAATGATGCGTACGCCGGCTTCCATCGTCTCTGATCCTGGCTTTTTGGCGTGATGGGCATCATAGACCACAATCACGTCATCTCCTGAAAACGCCCTGTACTCCTTGAGCAAATCTAGCAATTGATCCCGCGCCGCGTCCACGTCCTCCAGCGCTTCAAGCGCGGATCTCTGCATTTGTGCGACAACGTTGTAACCGTCCACTATCACACACTGCAATCCGCGCTTGTGCCGTTTAACCCCTCTGCCGAACGACTTCATACAGCAGCACGCCTGCGGCCACAGAAGCGTTCAGGCTCTGCAACTTGCCCAGCATCGGCAATTGAACGAGAAAATCGCAGTGCTCCTTCACCAGCCGGCTGAGGCCCTTCCCTTCGGCTCCAATCACAACGGCAATAGGACCGTTGTAATCGACTTGCGTATACATCGAGGTGCCATCGACATCGGCGCCGACAATCCAATAGCCTGCCGATTGCAGGCGTTCCATCGCCTGTACGAGATTGGATACCCGCGCCACAGGCACGTATTCGACGGCGCCTGCAGCTGCTTTCGCCACCGTTTCCGTCAACGGTACGGCCCGCCGCTTGGGAATCACCACCCCTTGCGCTCCCACCGCTTCTGCGGTACGGAGAATGGCGCCAAAATTGTACGGATCCGACACTTCATCAAGTAGCAATACAAGCGGAGGTTGGCCGGTCTGCCGCGCAAGCACGTCCTCCAGTTCCACGTACTCCCTGGGCGCTACATAGGCCACGACACCCTGGTGGTTTTCTCCAGCCACCTTTTGCAGGTGCGCCTTGGGCACCGTTTGCACCACGACCCCCGCGGCCCTTGCCTTACCGAGAATTTCAATCAGGCTCCCGCCCTCCGAAGCTTCCGACACGAGAATCTTGTTAATCGGACGCCCGGACTTGAGGGCTTCCAGCACAGGATGGCGTCCCCGGACGATGTTCGCGCTGTCCTCTCGAGGCCCTGTAACTTCCGCCGGCCTGGTACTGGTTGCATGTCCGGCGGATGTTGCGCCCCCCCGTGCCGAGCCGCGTTGCCCTTTTGCGAAGGCGCTGCGCCCCCCGCTGCTGCCGCGTGCGGGACTTCCTGTCTTTCCGGCACCCGCCCTGCGCAGGCGTTCTCTACCTCCACGTTGCATCCAACTCATCCTTCCATATCGTCTATGTGTTGCAAGGCAATCTGACAAAGTTCCTCCAAACGCGACCGATCCGCCTGTCCGTACAGATACCCAATGAGCGCTTCAAATCCGGTACTGTGGCGATAGTCCAGGATGTCAGCGTTCTTGCGAACGGTGCCGGACTTTGCATTTCTCCCTTTCCGCAGCACTGTTTGCTCCTCTTCCGTCAGGCGGTCCCACAGCACCGCCGCGAGTTCGGCCTGCGCCTTAGCCCGGACGTACTTTGTTGTCTCTTTATGCAACGCATTGGGCCGGCGGATACCTCTCGCTAATACGTGACTGCGTGCGTATAGTTCCCAGACGGCGTCTCCAATAAAAGCCAGTTCTAGCGGAGATAGACCGTCTGCGTTCCACTCTGTCATGCTCGGTACCATCTCGTTCCTTGCGCCGTGTCTTCGAGCACAATCCCTTGTTGTAACAATTGATCCCGGATTTCGTCCGCGCGCTGGAAATCGCGGCGTTTCCGGGCCTCGTTGCGTTCTTCAATGAGGCGGGCGATATTCGCCTCGAGGTCATCGTCTGTGGCGGTTCCCTTGAGGCCGAGAACGTCGAGCAGTTCTTCAATCAGACCTGACCACACATCAATCCCCGCAACCGACACCTCTTGCCGCGTCAGGTACGTATTCGCCTCTCGGACGCCTTCGAACAGCGCGGAGATGCCATCCGCTGTGTTGAAATCGTCGTCCATGGCCGTCACAAACTGTTCCCGGACCTTTGCTGCTTCCGCCTCCTGCTCCTGTTTATCGTCCGGCTGCGGAACCTGAGGCGCCTGTTCGAGCGTCTGTTTTCGATGCGCCAGGTTGCGCAGGGACCTGTCAATCCGCTCCAACGCCTGCTCTGCTTGATCCATCGCTTCTTCCGTGTAGTTCAAAGGATGCCGATATTGTGCACTGAGTAGGAAAAATCGAACAGCGCGCGCCGGACGCTTGGCCAGCAGGTCGCGCGTCATAATAAAGTTCCCCAGTGACTTCGACATCTTCTCGCCGTTGATGTTCAACGTGCCATTGTGCATCCAGTACCTGGCGAACCACTTGCCGGAGTGGGACTCACTTTGAGCGATTTCGTTTTCATGGTGCGGGAACACCAAGTCCCTGCCGCCGCCGTGAATGTCAATTTGTTCTCCCAGGTACTTCTGGCTCATCACCGAGCATTCGATGTGCCAACCTGGCCGCCCAGGGCCCCACGGGCTGTCCCAGAACTCTTCGCCGGGCTTGGCGCCTTTCCACAACGCGAAATCGGTGGGATCTTCTTTCTGCTCGTTGACCTCAATTCGGAAGCCGGCACGCATGTCTTCCGGAGACTGTCCAGACAGCTTTCCGTACTCAGGGAACGAAGACGTGTCGAAATAGACGTCGCCCCCCCTGACGTACGCGTGCCCAGCGTCAATCAAGTCTTGGATAAACCGAATGATGTCTGGAATGCACTCGGTGACTCTGGGATGTACAGTTGCGCGTCGAATGCCGAGCGCATCTGCGTCTTCAAAATACGTCTGAATGTAGTGATTGGCCACACTGCGGACATCGCTGCCCGTTTCTATCGCGCGCTGAATGATTTTATCATCCACATCGGTAAAGTTTTGCACATATCGAACCTCGTAACCCCGGTATTCGAGGTACCGCCTTACCGTGTCGAACACCACGAACATGCGCGCGTTGCCGACGTGAAAGTAGTTGTACACCGTGGGGCCGCACGCGTAAAAGCGAACTTTGCCCGGTTCCAGGGTCTGAAGCGGTTCCTTCTGTCCTGTCAACGTGTTGTACAGTTGGATTGCCATGACCTATCCCTTCCTCGACACCCTTAGTTGCAAATCGCTTGTATTGAAAAACACCGCCTCTATCGAACAGAGACGGTGTGACCGCGGTTCCACTCTGATTGCTGTCACATGACGATATGCAAAATGCCACTCCTTTTGCAAACCGTTGACATGACAGCCACTTTACCAGGCCGGTAACGGGGCCAACCGTCGGATTTTACTAGATAGCAAACGCCATCGTTCCTTCCGAGGCCGACAGGGGCACTTCCGCGAGGGGTGGTAAGGGCGCTTCCAGCCGAGGCAGTCGCCCCGGCGCCCTCTCTCTGGGACCAGCCGTTCCCGCGTACTCTTCCTGTCCTACGCCGTGCACGCGTCGATTGTTATCTGTTATTTTGCGCAAACGATGCGGATTTTGTCAAACCTCAGGCTGCGATTTGGACGCTGCGGCAATGGCGCCCTGCAGCCGCTTAAGAACCCACTCCTTAGGCAAGCAAGAAATGCTCTGCTGGAGGTCTGGCCCGTGCACTTCACCGGTCACGGCCGCGCGCACCGGCATAAACAAGGCCCGTCCCTTGACGCCCCGTGCGCTTTGTATTTGTTTGAAACGCGCCCGACTCGCCTCTGGTGTCCATTCTTCCGCCTGTTCACAGAGTTGGCGGTATGCATCCACAACCGCCAATGCGCCTTCCTCCCGCAACACGCGAAGTGCCTCTTCATTCCATGTAATATCTGGTGTGAAGAAGCCTGCCGCCAGCGTTACGAAGTCTTCCGCACAGGTCATCTGCTCCTGATACAGGCTCACGACGCGTTGCAACCACGCCCTGTCCTTGCCTTCCGGCAATGAGACGTGGTGCCGCTCTAACTGGTCCTCCACCATTTCTGTCAGGGTCTCCACGGGCAACTGGCGAATGTACTGTCCAGCCATCCACTTCAGCTTGTCCGTATCGAACACGGCGCCGCTCTTGTTCACCCGGTCAAGGTCAAACAGCGCTGCAATCTCCGCCATAGACATGATTTCCTGCTCACCTCCGGGAGACCAGCCGAGCAGGGCGAGAAAGTTCACGATGGCCTCGGGGAGATAACCTTTCTCGCGGTAGACGTGAACGGGCATCACGTTTGGATCGCGCTTGCTCAACTTTTTCCTGTTGGTGTTCAGAACTTGCGGCAAATGCGCGAATTCAGGCACGGTAAAACCGAGCGCCTGATAGATCAGGATTTGCCGCGGCGTGTTGGACAGATGCTCCTCCCCGCGAATGACGTGCGTGATGTGCATCAGTGCATCGTCAATGACCACCTGAAAATTGTAGGTGGGGATGCCGTTCGACTTGATAACCACAAAATCGCCGATATCGTCCGCCTGGAATGTGACAGGTCCGCGGATGTGGTCTACAAATGAAATCTCTTGTCCGGCGGGAATGGCAAAGCGCCAGTTGGGCACGAGTCCCTGCCGCAACTTTTCTGCGCGTTGTTCTTCGGTCAGGTGGCGACATTTACCGCTGTAACGCGGCATCCGGCCCTCCTTCTGGGCCAATTCACGCTCGGCCTCCAACTCTTCCGGGGTGCAAAAGCAGGGGTATATCGCACCGGTGTCACGCAAGCGATTCGCGTACTCCTCGTAGATGTTCAACCGCTCTGTACAACGGTACGGCCCGTACGGCCCCCCGATGTCCGGCCCTTCAGCCCAGTCAAATCCCAACCACCGAAAACCCTTGAGTATCTCCTCTTCAGCACCAGGGACGTTTCGTTCCAGGTCGGTATCCTCAATGCGGAATATAAAGTCCCCGCCGTGATGTTTGGCAAACAGGTAATTGAACAGGGCGGTACGTACACCACCAATATGTAAATGTCCGGTCGGACTTGGCGCAAAACGAACGCGTACGGCCATCATTCTATCTCCTTTCTCTTCGGTACCAGCAAGACGACAGCGTGAGCCGCTATCCCTTCTTGCCTGCCGACAAACCCCATGCCCTCCATCGTCGTCGCCTTTACGCTGACAGCTCCCAGCTCGCAGTCGAACAGTCGGGCAATGCTTTCGCGCATAGCGAGCGTGTACGGCGACACTTTTGGCTTCTCCGCCATAATCATAACGTCCATATTACCAATCTCATATCCACGCTGACAAACCAGGTCAAAGACGTGTCTGCAGAGCAACTTGCTGTCCGCATTCCTGTATCGCTCATCCGTGTTGGGAAAGTGCTGACCAATGTCTCCCAGCGCGAGTGCCCCGAGCAGGGCGTCCATCACTGCATGAAGCACGACGTCCGCATCTGAGTGCCCCTCCAGCCCCTGTTCGTGCGGGATCTCCACACCGCCGAGCACCAGTTTTCGCCCCTCGGCAAATGCATGTACGTCAAACCCCAGTCCTACTCTCATTCGCTGCCTTCGCCTCCCCACCGTTGCTCCGCGAGCCATGTCGCGTACGCCCAGTCGTCCGGTGTCGTGATCTTCCGATTGTACCCCGTTGCAGGGACAATCCGTACGGAATGCGCGTCATCCTCGAACAAAGACGCATCGTCTGTAAACATCTCACCAAGGTCGACCTCGAAATATCGCTGCTTCATCCAGGCCGTTGCAAACACTTGCGGCGTCTCGGCGAGCCACACGCCATCCCTCGGTATGGTGGCCACAATCCGCCCGTCCTGCACAGACTTCACAGTGTCTGGAGACGGCGTGGCCAGGATGGCCCCTCCGTGATCTTTCGCCGCTGCAATCACAGAAGCCACGTCGCGCGGCAATACAAAGGGACGAGCAGCATCATGTACAGCCACGTGCGAGGGGCATTCGCCACTGCCACACTCGTCAAGCAGCGCAGTCAGCGCATTGCGAACCGATGCAAACCGGGATGCGCCGCCAGCAACGATGCGCAGACGGTCTGACAGCGGCCCCTGCCGCACCTCACTTTGTAGCCGTTCTACATCCTCTGCCGGTGCGGCCAGCCAGATCTTCACCACTCCGCCGGCCAACAACGCCTCCACAGACCTTCTCCACACGGGTTTGCCCCTGAGCATGGCGAATTGTTTGCGAAAGCCAATGCGGGTACCTTGTCCACCCGCGACAACGATGCCATAGACCATGATTCACTCACCCACCTCCCACATCTCATCACGCCAGCGGCTCTTTTGCAATGCCTCGTCGTCAAAAAGGCCGGCAGTAAAAACTGCCGGCCCGAAAGATCCATTGCAGGCAACACCCCGTATCCATCACGCGAGTGCTTACCCCGTCGCGACTAGAGTGCCTTTTCGAGCAACTTCGGCTTGGCGAAGATCATGCGGCCTGCCGACGTCTGCAGGACACTGGTGACGAGCACGTCGAGTTTGCCGCCAATATACTCTCGGCCACCTTCAATCACAATCATCGTGCCATCATCCAGATACGCGACACCTTGGTTGTACTCTTTCCCGTCTTTGATGACCTGCACGCTGAGTTCCTCTCCCGGAAGCACAATCGGTTTCAGTGCGTTCGCGAGATCATTGATGTTCAGCACGGGCACTCCTTGCAACTCGCACACTTTGTTGAGATTAAAGTCGTTGGTCACGACCTTGCCACGCATCTGCTTGGCTAGGCGGACCAACTTGGAATCAACTTCCTGAATGTCGTCAAAGTCAACCTCGTGGACCTGCACCTTCACCTTCAACTCTTTCTGGATCCGATTGAGCACGTCCAAACCTCGCCGTCCACGATTTCGCTTTAAAACGTCTGACGAATCGGCAATGTGCTGCAATTCTTCGAGGACAAAGGAGGGAATCACCAAAACGCCGTCCAGAAATCCGGTCTGAACCAGATCCGCGATACGACCGTCAATGATGACGCTGGTATCCAGGAGTTTGGCCTCGCCAGCCTTCAAGTTTTTCTTGTCTTTATCCTTGTCTTTCTCTCGAGAAGACAACTTTCCTGCGAATAGTGACAGTAAATCCTCCCGCTTGGTAAACCCAATGCGTAGGCCCAAATATGCGAGTAACAAGCTTACGAAAAACTGTACAGACAGCCCAACAACCGGAATCACGCGAATTGCCGGCGCAAATAGGTAGGCCACCAGCAATCCAATCACCATGCCGACGGTTCCGCCCAGAATATCTGCAAGCGGCGTCTTCTGTAACTTGTCTTCCGTCCACTTGATAAGTGTCGTAACGTAGTTGACCAACCAGAAGGTACACAGGACAAACACGCTGCCGCCCAACACGGCACCAAACCATCGCGAGCTAAAAGGCGGTTGTGTGATGTGAAGAGAGTGGAATAAGGCCGGGGAAAATGAGTAACCTAGCACCACCCCGATTACCGCAAAAAACAGTTGTACCATTTTACGTACCATCATGACACTGTCACCTCCTGGTACTATTATGGGCAATCACAAGCACAGCCAAACTTGGCTGATGCAAATCCGAAATGACTGATCCATCCGCGATATCTCCATAGGTTTCGCAGACGAGTGCTCGTTTTTGTGGGCTGACTGCCGCCTCTGTTGGGAAAGCGAGCGTCAAGCCTAACAAATTCTGGGGTGGTGCTCCTAGTGTATCATCCATCGCCGAATGCGTCAAAAGCGGAAATGACGAAAGAAAGCCACCGAGAGGCGGCTTTCGAAAAAACTTTTTACTTCAAGCTTGTCTTGTAAACCTTGGATTCCGAGTCTTTTCCAGACTTCAACTTGCGCTTGCGGAATTTCCGTCCAATGCCATACAGAGCGTAGACAGCGAGCGGTACAAAGATCAGCCGGTTGACAGCCGAATGATGATAGCGAAAGACGATAAACACCAGAAGCGCCAACACCGGAACGACGACCACAGCGGATCTCGGAAAAGCGACCTTCTTGAAGTTTGGGTACCGTACCTGGCTGACCATCAGTACGGCGAGCAGCAGCATCCCGAGCGGCAGAATCACATCAGCCGGGTTCAGCAAATCGTGATACAGCGCCATCGTCGCCAAGATGCCGCCGGCGGCCGTAATCGGTAACCCCACGAAGTAGTTGGTCGTTTTCGTTTGCACATTGAACCGCGCCAAGCGCAGCGCGCCGCACACAGGAAACAGAACCGTAATCACCAGGCCGACCCAGCCATCGTACTGGAGGGACGTGTTGTACATGATAAACGCTGGTGCCACGCCGAACGTGACGATGTCAGACAGAGAGTCGAGTTCTTTGCCGAAATGGCTTTCGGCGTGAAGCCAGCGGGCCACACGTCCGTCCAAGCCATCCAGTACCATTCCAATCACAACCAACAATGCAGCATCGGCAGTGTACCCTTGATAAGAGAGAACCAGCGCAATGAGTCCGAGAATGAGGTTAGACACCGTAAACAAGCTTGGAATTGATTTCGTTATCAAAAGAAAATCCCCCTCGGGACGGTCAAGGCGACACCGAGTACCGGTTGCACACCACCTTAACGTGTCAAATGGTCCCTATCAGATGTGCCTGTCAATAAACACCTGCTCCTGAATCCGCTTCAATCCGTCGCGGATGGCTCTGGCACGGACCGTTCCAATCCCCTCCACGGCATCCAGGTCTTCGATGGACGCGGCGAGGACATTCGATAAAGTTTCAAAGTGGTCCACCAGGTTTTCAATGACCGGTTGTGGCAATCGGGCAATCTTATTCAAGATACGGTATCCCCTCGACGCCACCGGTGTATCTCCGATGTTGGTCGCGTTGGGGTATCCAAGGATTTTCGCCAACGTGCCGCCATCCAACAGTTCTTCCGAGGACAGTTCATGAATGGCCGACAGCACTTGGTGCGGCGTTTGATCCGAATCCAACACCGCGTAATCCTTGACCAGCAGATAAGCTTCCTCGTCGACACGAGATACGAGTTCATCCAATTGCATGCTGATGAGGCGACCTTCACTGCCTAATTCCGTAATATATCGTCGAATTTCCGATTTAATGCGTAAAACCATCTCGAATCTTTGAAGAACCAGTGTCACTTCCTGTAGTGTCACCAATTCTTCAAATTCCAGTGCACTCAAATTCGTCAACGCTTGATCCAAAACGGCCTTGTATTTCTCCAGCGTCTGAATGGCCTGATTGGCCTTTGTCAGAATGACACCGATGTCTTTCAGCGAGTACTTGAAATGACCCTGGTACAACGTGATGACGTTACGCCGCTGGGATATACAAATGACCAACTGGCCCGTCTGTTTCGCCACGCGTTCGGCCGTACGGTGTCGTGTCCCTGTCTCTGACGTGGCTATCGTGTGATCCGGGTTCAAGTTGGTGTTTGCGTACAGCACCTTTTTCAAATCCTCGCTGATGACGATGGCCCCATCCATTTTCGCCAACTCGTACAGGTGCGATGGTGTTAAATCGCACTGAATGGTAAAGCCTCCGTCCACGATGCCAAGTACGGCATCCGTAGCGCCAACGACAATCAAACCTCCGGTCTTCGCTCGCAATATGTTCTCGATGCCTTCGCGCAGAACGGTTCCCGGAGCCACCATTCTTAATATCTTATTGATGGTTGTCTCACGCTTCGCGTCTTCTCCTCGCATCCGTCCACCCCTACAATACCAATGCCATAGCTTCGGCTAATGTGCTGACACCCATGACTTCAATGGCTCCACTCCGCCGCCATCCGCGGAGACTGTACGCAGGAACAATGCACCGGCTAAAACCTAGCTTATCTGCCTCTCTGACCCGCTGCTCAAGCTTTGCTACAGACCGAACTTCTCCGGTCAAGCCCACTTCCCCAATGTAGACGTCGCCAGCTGGGAGCGGCACGTCCCGTAGACTCGATGCCAATGCCAGCGCCACACCCAAGTCAAGGGCCGGTTCCTCCACTCGAACGCCACCGGCGATGTTGACATATGCGTCCATCGTCTGCAGGCGCAGTCCAAGGCGCTTTTCCAACACCGCCATGATCAGACTGACGCGGTTTGGGTCGGCTCCTGTAGCCATGCGCCGCGGGGTAGCAAACGTCGTTGGGGCAACCAGAGCCTGTACTTCCAACAGCAATGGCCGCGACCCCTCCATCGCAGCAACGACGGCGGATCCCGGTGATTTATCTGAACGCTCAGATAGGAACATCTCGGACGGGTTGAACACTTCCCGCAGCCCTTCCTGAGCCATTTCGAAAATAGCGAGTTCATTGGTTGATCCGAAGCGGTTCTTTACGGCACGCAACACCCGGTACGTGTGATGACGTTCTCCCTCAAAGTATAACACTGCGTCAACCATGTGTTCCAGCATCCGCGGACCCGCCAGGTTGCCGTCCTTGGTCACATGGCCAACAATGAAGGTGGCGATGTTCATCGACTTTGCCACACGCAACAACAGTCCCGTGCACTCTTTGACCTGCGAGACACTCCCTGGCGCAGATGACATCGCTGGCCGATAGACTGTCTGGATGGAGTCGATGATCAGAAAGTCCGGTTTGACCTGCTCCACCGCATAGACGGCAGCATCGAGATCTGTTTCTGCGAGCACGTACATGTTGTTATGGGTCGTCTCCAGACGCTCCGCCCGCAGTTTCAACTGGGTCGCCGATTCCTCGCCGGAAACGTACAACACTTTTTTCCCCGCCACCGCAAGGTGGTGCGACAGCTGCAGAAGAAGCGTGGACTTTCCAATGCCTGGGTCACCGCCGAGTAGTACGAGGGACCCGGACACCACACCGCCCCCAAGCACCCGGTCCGTTTCCACCATTCCTGTGCTGAATCGCTGTTCCTGCTGAGATGGAATATCGACAATCTGCAGCACTTTTGCACTTGATGCCACAGAGACCGATGGATGCCCGGTACGGGACTTTGGTACTTCCAGTTCCTCTACAAACGTGTTCCACGCCCCGCATCCCGGGCAGCGCCCATTCCACTTGACAGACTCGTATCCGCAACTTTGACACACAAACTTGGTAGATACCTTCGCCATGCCGTCGCCACCTGTGTATCCAAAATATCTACTTTCCATCATACAGGAAGATTCGGTCGGGAAACATCTCGTCTGAAAAAAAGCATCCACAGTGGACCGGAGGAACCGTCCAACTGTGGATGCTTGGTCGGAATGAAAAGCGGGTTACTGTCCAGCCTTCACCGGTTCAGCCGGATGAATGACCAGACCTTGGTCGTCGGAATCAATNACTATTGTATCTCCCCGCTTCACCTTACCTGCCAGCAGCGCTTCAGACAGCCGATCTTCGATGTGCCGCTGAATCGCGCGCTTCAGCGGGCGAGCGCCGTACTGTGGATCGAATCCTTCCTTGGCGAGAAATGCTTTCGCCCTGTCGGTCAGTGTGAAGCGGATGTCTTGCTCTTCCAGACGCTTCTGCAGCTCCCGCACCATCAGTTCCACAATCTCGCCGATTTCCGTCTCGGTCAGCGGATGGAACACGATGATTTCGTCAATGCGGTTCAAAAATTCCGGGCGGAACGACTTTTTCAATTCGTCCATGACTTTGGTCTTCATGTCGTCGTACTGGTTGGCCGTATCCGGTTTGAAGCCCAGGCTGCTGCCCTTGCGGATCATTTCGGCACCGACGTTCGACGTCATGATGATGACGGTATTCCGGAAGTCGACCGTGCGACCTTTTCCGTCCGTCAGTCGGCCGTCATCCAGTACCTGCAGCAGTATGTTGAAGACTTCTGGATGTGCTTTCTCGACTTCGTCCAGCAACACGACGGAATACGGTTTACGCCGCACTTTTTCCGTCAACTGGCCGCCTTCCTCGTAGCCAACGTATCCTGGAGGGGCTCCTACCAAGCGCGCCGTCGTGTGGCGCTCCATGTACTCCGACATATCGATGCGAATCATCGCGTCTTCATCGCCGAACATAGCGGCCGCCAACGCCCTTGCCAACTCGGTTTTCCCCACGCCTGTTGGCCCAAGGAAGATGAACGACCCAATCGGACGCTTCGGATCTTTCAGGCCCGCTCGTGCACGTCGAATCGCTCGCGCGACCGCTGTGACCGCTTCGTTCTGTCCAATGACTCGGTCGTGCAGGATTTGCTCCATGTTCAACAGGCGCTCCGACTCTTCCTCGGCAAGCTGTTTCACCGGGATGCCGGTCCAAGCGGAGACAATGTGCGCAATGTCTTCCGCGGTCACCTTGATGTCGTTGTCATCCTGCATCCGTTTCCACTCGTTTTTACGAGACTCCAGCTCTTGTTTGAGCTTCTGCTCCTGGTCCCGCATCGCTGCCGCCTTTTCAAACTCCTGGCTCTGTACAGCAGCGTCCTTTTCATTGCGAACCTTCTCCAACTGAGCTTCGAGTTCCTTCAAGTTCGGCGGAGCCGTGTGGCTCTGCAGGCGGACACGCGAGGCTGCCTCGTCAATCAAGTCAATCGCCTTATCTGGTAGGAAGCGGTCCGTGATATACCGATCCGACAGGCGCACCGCAGCTTCCAGGGCTTCGTCGGTAATCTTCACGCGGTGATGGGCCTCGTATCGGTCACGTAGCCCTTTCAAAATCTGAACCGCTTCTTCCGGCGTGGGCTGGTCCACCGTAATCGGTTGGAAGCGCCGTTCCAATGCGGCGTCCTTTTCAATGTGTTTCCTGTATTCGTCGAGTGTGGTTGCACCGATGCACTGCAGTTCACCGCGAGCCAACGCCGGTTTGAGAATGTTCGAGGCGTCAATCGCACCTTCCGCACCACCAGCGCCAATCAACGTGTGCAACTCGTCGATGAACAGGATCACGTTGCCTGCGTGGCGAATTTCCTCAGTAATCTTCTTCAACCGATCCTCAAATTCACCGCGATACTTGGTGCCGGCTACCACGGTGCCCATATCGAGTACCATTACGCGCTTGTTGCGCAGCGTCTCCGGAATGTCACCGGCGACAATGCGCTGGGCCAGGCCCTCCGCGATGGCGGTTTTCCCAACACCCGGTTCACCAATCAACACCGGGTTGTTTTTGGTACGCCGCGACAATACCTGAATCACGCGCTCAATCTCGTTGCTTCGACCAATGACGGGATCCAGCTTGCCGTCGCGAGCCATTTGCGTCAGGTCGCGCGCAAGGGAGTCGAGCGTCGGCGTGCCGGCTGAAGAATCCTTATCCGCGTTCGCCTCTACGCTCTCGCCACCCAGCAATTGCAAGACTTGCTGGCGTGCCTTGTTCAGGCTGATGTTGAGATTGGCGAGGACACGTGCCGCAACGCCCTCACCCTCGCGAATCAAGCCGAGCAGAATGTGCTCCGTGCCCACGTATGTGTGGTTCAGCTTGCGCGCTTCATCGATGGAGAGCTCAATCACCTTTTTGGCACGTGGAGTGTACGTCATCGCGTTGGTCTGACTCTGCCCTGGACCGATGATTTTCTCCACTTCCTGTTGAACCTTCTCTGCACTCACGCCGAGCGATACGAGTGCCTTGGCCGCGATGCCTTCCCCTTCTCGCACCAAGCCGAGCAGAATGTGTTCTGTACCAACACCAGGATGGTGCAACCGGGAAGCTTCTTCTTGCGCCAGTGCCAGCACTTTTTGGGCCCGTTCTGTAAATCGGGTATACATCGTTAACGCACCTCCGTATCTAGTCTCAGACGTTCACGAACCAACGCGGCACGCCGGAGATCTCGCTCTCCCGGACTCAACTCCTGTCCATAGTACTTTTGCAAAAATGCCGGTTGGGTCATGACCATTAATTCTTGCAAGATGCCTGCCGACACACCCTTGATAATGCCTAGGTCGATGCCGAGCCGGACATCCGACAACCTCTGCAATGTTTCCTTCGAATCCATCTGCCTTGCGTACGCGAGAAGGCCGAAGGATCTACACACGCGGTCCTCCAATAACTCGCGGTTCTGCTGCAACAGCAGCCGCCGGGCGGACCGTTCGTGGTCAATCAGTTGATGCACAACGCTCGTCAAGTTATTGATGATCTCTTCTTCAGATTCGCCCAACGTGACCTGGTTCGAAACCTGAAAAATATTCCCGGCCGCTTCGCTGCCTTCTCCGTGCAGCCCGCGTACGGTCAAACCGACCTGGGACACGGCGGACAGCATTCTGTTGATGTGCCCGGAAATGACAAGTCCAGGCAAGTGCATCATCACGGATGCTCGAATACCAGTTCCAACGTTGGTCGGGCACGCTGTCAGGTATCCAAGGTTATCGTCAAACGCGTAGGGCATCTGTTGTTCCAGTGCATCGTCCATCGCGTTTGCGAGCTGCCATGCTTCGTTGAGGCGTAAGCCAGGCATAATTACCTGTATGCGAAGATGGTCCTCTTCGTTGACCATGATGCTCATCACTTCGTCCTTGCGAAGAGCCAACGCGCCATGCCGGACTTGCTCCGCGAGGTCTTTGCTGATAAGGTGCTTTTCGACCAACACGTATCGGTCCAACTGTGACATGTCGCGGCACCTTGCGAATTCGAACTCGCCGAGTTTCGCGACCGCCGAACTAGCGAGTGCCTTTTGAACTTCTTGTATGACTTGGTCCGCGTGAACATCCGTCTGCAAGATGGGAAACGGCAGGTCCTGCAAATTTCTCGCGATTCGTATTCGGCTCGACAGGATGATGTCATCCTGCGGACCGCCATCTTTCATCCAACGGCTGATTGCTTGTTGCAGAAAATCACTCAGCGACATTCATGTTCCCCTCGCTTTCGTACGCCAACTGCGCCGATGTGGAGTCAATTCTCCGACATTTGTTCCAACTGGCGAATTTCGTCGCGAAGCCTGGCTGCTTCTTCATATTGCTCTGTTGCCACGGCGTGGTTCAGTTGCTTGCGCAGCTGCTCAAGATGACGTCTGCGCTTGACTTGCTCGCCCGCTCGGCGCGGCACCTTCCCCGTGTGGCTGGTGCTGCTTTGGATGCGCCGGAGGAGCGGGTCCAACCGCGATGCGAAACTTTCATAGCAATGAGGGCAACCGAACCTACCAACCTGCGTAAATTGCTGGTACGTCATGCCACACACATCACAGCGCAACGCAGCCGGAGCCTGTGCGGGATATCCTGGCGCCGCTTCCATGTTCAGCAGTCCGCTGAGCAAGTGGTTGAAGTCGAACGCCTGCATCGCTTGGGCGATGAAATCCCCTTGCTCCGTCGCACATTGCTCGCACAGGTGGTATTCGGTTTCCTCTCCCGAAATGATTTTCTTCAAATGAACGGTCGCCTGTCGCTCATGACATTTTTGACAGAGCATTGTGGCTACCCCCTTCACAATTCCATCATGAGTTCTGTGTTGCCGCCAGGGCCATCAACATCTGCGTCAGCAACCTCGCCCGCAGTTCATCTCTGATTGGGAGATCCACATAGAGCGATTCCCGGCTGACGGCGGCTTTGAGCATGACCGCTTCGCGATCCGTGACAATCTCTTCTCGCCGAAGCCGCTCAATAACCCCCTCCGCTTCTCGCTGACTGATGGCATTTCCTAGCGAACGAATTATGCGCAACAGCGGTTCATCATCATCCAATCGGATTTGGCGGATTCGAATGTACCCACCACCGCCGCGCTTCGATTCAACGATGTACCCGTGATCTGTGGAGAATCGGGTACTGATGACATAGTTGATTTGGGAAGGGACACACTGAAACAACTCGGCGAGTTCGCTCCTCTGAAGTTCAACGACCCCACTCTTGCTCTGTTGCAGGATCTTTTTCAGGTAGTTCTCGATGAAGTCCGAGATGTTGTTGCCCAATGACCTCCCCCTCCGTCAACATCATGTATACGTCTGTTTGCATCGGTCGTGTTCTCCAAAATTGACTTTGACTATTGTTGACTTTGACCTTCGTTGACCATTGTACTCTTGATCGCTTCAAATTGCAACAGTTTTCTTCTTCACTAGGATAGCCACAGAGCACGCACCTGATTCGTACATACACTTCGCCCCCCTGAATACAACCATTCAATTGACCAACCGGTCGTTTCTGGATACACTTTGAATCAATCGTTACATTTGTTTGTCATTTCTCTGTAGAAAGGTTGTCATCTATGCCTTCCAACAAGCAGACCGAAATCGCCCTTGCGGCGGTCAAATTGTTTGAACAGAAAGGCTATCACGCCACGTCAGTGCAAGACATTGCGGATGAAGTCGGCCTGCAAAAGGGCAGCCTATACCACTACATTCATTCGAAGGAAGATCTCCTTTTACAAATTGCGCACCAGGCCATCACTGAGTTTAACCAGCGCCTGGAACACATTTTGACCATGGACATTCCAGCGCGGGAAAAATTGGTGCAAGCGGTGGAAAACCACCTCACAGTATCCGTTTCGAATCTGCAAACGACAACCGTTCTGTTACGCGAAGCGTTCTCCCTCGGTGAACACCAACACCAGGTCATCCAAGAGCTCACCGATAAGTATGTGGATCTCTGGACGCAGATCCTCGAAGAAGGGAACGCCAGTGGAGAGTTTTGCGTCAAAAATCCGAAGATTGCAGCCCTTGCCATCCTCGGCTCCTGCAACTGGGTGTATCGATGGTATAAGCCAGACGGGCAAATGTCCGCCCGCGAGGTGGCAGAAGTGTTCTCAGATCTGTTTTTACACGGCCTGCTCAATCACTCACTCGGTACGTCCGAGTGACCATTCCCTTAGTACAAAACGCCGACAGCCCCTGCTTCCGTGCATGACAAAACGGCACGTCCGTGCCGGCATGCCGTTTTGCCGTTCCCGTCGTCACATAACCCAATACACAAAAGAGCCCAGTGCATGTAGCACTGAGCTCTTCTGCTCTCTTGCCTGGCGGCGTCCTACTTTCCCAGGGGCTCCCGCCCCAAGTATCATCGGCGCTGGAGGTCTTAACGGTCGTGTTCGGGATGGGTACGCGTGTTTCCCCTCCGCCATTGCCACCAGAC
>NZ_AXAR01000009.1 GCF_000472905.1 Alicyclobacillus pomorum DSM 14955
TCCGGACAACCAATAGTGTGGAGCGACTCAATGAGGAGATTCGACGCCGGGAGCGCGTCATTCGCATCTTCCCAAACCGTGCGTCGGTGTTGCGTCTGTTGGGAGCTTTACTGATGGAGATGGATGAAAAGTGGGCGACGGGACACCGCTACCTAGACATGCAGGAGTACTGGGTGTGGCGTGCGTCCAAGGCTTCCGTCGTTAAGCAACTCGCTTGAGCGCACTACCGAAGAGGGAAAGTACACACAAATATGGACTTGATCATTTCATGTGTGTTCAATTACTTTTCAGTGTAGGAGAGATTTAGTCCGGAAAGTAAAAGGACTAAATTAATAAGGGAGGAAAAACATGAAAGGTATAATCCTGGCTGGGGGAACGGGTTCTCGTCTATATCCTTTAACAAAAATAACTAATAAGCATCTTCTTCCTGTAGGTCGATACCCCATGATTTACCACGCAATTTTTAAGCTCTTGAAGGCAGGGATCCGTGACATTCTCATTGTGACTGGTAAGGAACACATGGGAGCTGTCGTGAATTTACTTGGAAGCGGCCGGGAATTCGGTGGTGAATTCACATTCCGTGTACAAGACGAAGCAGGTGGAATTGCACAGGCATTAGGCCTGGCTGAGGGTTTTGTGGGTGACGACTTGATGACCGTCATCCTTGGAGACAATGTTTTCAGCGATGATATTGGTTCATACGTGGATAAATTTAAACAACAAGGACACGGTGCTAAGATCCTCATCAAGGAAGTACCAGATCCACAGCGGTATGGTGTTCCCGAACTGAGAGATGGCCGTATTATTTCTATTGAGGAAAAGCCATCTGCACCAAAAAGTTCATATGCTGTAACAGGCATATACATGTATGATCATAGAGTCTTCGATATTATTAAAACATTGCGGCCGTCTCACCGAGGTGAACTCGAGATTACCGACGTGAATAACGCCTATCTCGAAGCTGGTCAACTAACCTACGATATCTTGTCGGGATGGTGGACGGACGCTGGCACGCACTTGTCATACGCGAAGGCCAATGAACTTGCAAAGGATTTGTATTTTGGTGAGATGTTTGGCGTCCTAAAACAACATCTACCGCAGTGAGACTTAATCCCAAAGATAATGAGGTTGATTTATGAAACTCCTGATTACTGGTGGCGCTGGTTTTATCGGCAGTAACTTTGTGAGATACATTCTCCACAAGTATCCTGACTATTATGTGGTGAATCTCGATGCTTTAACCTACGCAGGCAACTTGGAAAACTTACGAGATATCGAGCGGAAGTCCAAGTACAGGTTCGTCAAAGGCGACATCGGGGATGTGTCCATTGTACGGAACATCATGGAGAGCGGAGTCGATGTTGTCGTCAACTTTGCCGCCGAGTCGCATGTGGACCGCAGTATCCTGGACCCGTTTGCATTTACTCGGACAAACATTCTTGGGACGCAACAATTACTCGAGGCAGCCCGCGAGTTCAAGGTACAGAAATTTGTCCAAGTGTCTACGGATGAGGTATATGGCTCACTGGGACCAACCGGCTTCTTCACTGAGGAGACGCCGTTAGCGCCAAACAGTCCATACTCTGCTAGTAAAGCAAGCGCTGATCTACTTGTCCGGGCCTATCATGAGACATATAGACTTCCCGTAAACATTACGCGTTGCTCCAATAACTATGGACCCTATCAGTTCCCTGAGAAGCTGATTCCCCTGATGATTAGTAATGCACTGGAGGATAAGCCTCTCCCAGTGTATGGTGACGGGATGAACATTCGTGATTGGTTGCACGTCGAGGACCACTGCGCGGCCATTGACTTGGTCATTCATAAAGGCGTAGACGGTGAAGTCTACAACATCGGTGGAAACAATGAGCGTACTAATATTGAGATTGTAAAAACGATTGTACGGGAACTCGGCAAGCCAGAGTCGCTCATACAGTTCGTGAAGGACCGCTTAGGTCACGACCGTCGTTATGCGATTGACGCTTCTAAGATCAAGAGGGAGCTTGGTTGGAAGCCACAGTATACGTTTGATAAGGGAATCGTCGAGACCATCCACTGGTATGTCGAGCATCAAGAGTGGGTAAATAGGATCCGAACTGGAGCTTACAAGGAATATTATGAACGCCAATACGGAGAGCGATTGGGGTCGACCGTATGAGGATTGTAATCGCTGGCGCAAACGGGCAACTTGGGCAGGATCTGGTGCGAAGACTTTCACCCATTCATGATGTCTACGGCTTTGGGCGTGGGGAACTCGATGTCACGAACCTCGAGCAAGCCATTCAGGTTATTCACGATGTACGGCCAGATTTCGTGATCAACGCCGCAGCGTATACGGCAGTTGATCGTGCGGAAACAGAAGTTGATCAAGCTTATGCCGTCAATGCGTTTGGAGCTAGAAATTTGGCAATGGCGTCTGAAAGAATCGGAGCCAAATACTGCTATATCAGCACGGACTATGTATTTGACGGTAACGGGCGGACGCCGTATCGAGAGTATGATCTGACCAATCCCCAAGGCGTTTACGGCAAATCGAAGCGCGCGGGGGAAGAACTCGTAACATCGTTTTCCACGCGGTATTTTATCGTCAGAACGTCATGGTTGTACGGTGCGTTTGGTGGGAACTTTGTGAAGACGATGCTGAAGTTAGGGAGAGAAGGCAAACGCCTGACGGTCGTTGATGACCAGGTGGGTTCGCCGACATATACGGTCGACCTGGCGGACTTTATCGCGGAACTCATTCACACCGAAAAGTTTGGGATTTATCACGCATCCAATATAGGTTCGTGCTCTTGGTACGAGTTTGCGAAAGCCATCTTCGAAGAAGCCGGGATGGATGCCGACCTTCATCCATGCACAACGGAGGAATTTCCGCGCCCGGCGCCAAGGCCGGCGTATTCCGTGATGGACCACATGTCCATTCGGATCAACGGCTTGACGGAGTTCCGCCCTTGGCGTGACGCATTGAAGGCGTTTTTACAGGAATTGAATGAAGTTTAATTGACGAATGAAACGAGGGATATACATGAAGGTCATCAAAACAGACCTTGAGGGTGTGGTTCTTGTTGAGCCAGTCGTGCACGGAGACCACCGAGGATATTTTACAGAAACGTACAATCGGGCCCGAATGGATGAAGCGGGTCTCGACTACGAGTTCGTTCAGGATAATCAATCGTTGTCGGCGCAAACAGGAACGATTCGCGGACTGCATTATCAGCTGGCCCCGAAGGCTCAAACAAAGCTAGTCCGTGTGGTACAAGGTGCCATTTATGATGTTGCTGTGGACATCCGAAAAAGTTCTCCGACGTTTGGTCAATGGGTCGGGGTCATTCTCACCGCGGACAATCACAGGCAGCTTCTGATTCCAAAAGGATTCGCGCATGGCTTCTGCACCTTGGTACCAAACACAATTGTGGCGTACAAAGTAGACGAGTACTACTCACCCGAACACGACAGAGGGATTCTATGGAATGACCTTGCTCTGGCGATTCCTTGGCCTACTTCGAATCCTGTGTTGTCAGCTAAGGATCAGGCCCATCCTATATTGAACAGCGCTGAGGTGTTTGAATAGTAGGCAAAGGCAAGCGTCTCAACGGGTTTGGTCTTATTCGGGCGCTTCTTCAGACGACGCACGTGACGGTTATCCAAATGCAACTGCTAGTAATAAACCTGGAGCAGTAACTCAGCCTTCTTTTATATCGTGTTCTCGCGCGGAGCCTTCGGTCCGCACCGTTGAATGCGCTGGCGAATGTTTGACCCGTTCAACAGTCCCTAAATATGTAGTAAACAAGAAGTCCCCCTAAAATCCTCTAAGGGGACTTCTTTTGGCAAACATATCCAAAATCAATTATAGTGGTGGACCGAACAAAATTCAAGCACCATGTCTTACAGACAAAATTGCCAGTGACAGTATTGGTACTTAGGGTCTCATCACATCCTTGACTGCATGCAGCGGTGCAGTGCGCACTGTCGTTAGTGGTTATCCGGTATTCGCTAGTCAAGAAAGTGCTGGGAGAATGGATACGCGAGGCGGCCGGGTAACGAATCAGGGAAAACAGACAGTCTTCATCAGTTCGGCACATAACCAACGTGTAGGTCCCGGCAATATACTTTGGTTTGCTCTGGGTATGGGGGCAACAGCGCCGACGGCAAATCAGGTGTACGTCTACGTCACGGAGATTCTGTGATACATACACTGGTCAGGAACATTTTGCTATAGCTCAAACATAGAATAGACGAAATATATACGGACCATCCGGTCTACGGGAGTCGACGTATCACGCAGGAGCTGCGAGTTGAGGGCTGGGATGTAAACCGCAAACGTGTGCAGCGTTGCATGCGAGAGATGGGTCTCCAGGGCATCTGTCCTGGTCCGAATCTCAGCAAGCGCAACCTGGAGCATAATGTGTATCCGTATCTACTGCGTAATGTCAGACCGAGCTGTCCGAATCATGTATGGGGAATCGACATCACCTACATTTGCCTCAAACACGGATGGATGTATCTGGTTGCCGTCGTTGACTGGTACTCACGATATGTGGTGAGTTGGCAGCTCGACCAGACTCTTGAAATGCCATTTGTGCTGACAGCGGTGCAATCCGCTCTACGCCAAGCAAAACCGGAGATTTGGAACAGTGACCAAGGAAGCCACTTCACCAGTGAACAATACACGGATCTCTTAAAAGAAGCAGGGGTTCGAATCAGTATGGACGGGAAAAACCGAGCACTGGATAACATCATCACTTAGCGCTTCTGGCGCACTCTGAAGTACGAGGAAGTCTACCTACACGAGTACAACAGCCCGAAAGAGGCGAGGCAAAGAATCTCCCAGTTTATACAACACTACAACTACCGACGCCGCCACCAATCACTGGGCTATCGGACACCAGCAGAGGTTTACTTCCAGGAGGATGCTACACTACGCTCTCCCACCGCTATCTGAAGAATCGGTAATCAATATATTAACTTAAACTACGAAAAGCGTGTTTTGACAAAAGGGTCCACCTTAAAATGACTGTTGGCTGGGTGCATCCGTAACAGTATTGCAGGGCGTGACGATTGGAGACGGAGCGGTGGTAGGTGCTAATTCCGTCGTTACGCTCGATATACCATCATACACAGTTGCAGTGGGCGATAAAACCACGATGACTATTCAACTTACAGGTGCAATGCCACAGTAAGGCGGAGGTTTCGGAAATACCCGAATCTGCTGTAAAGATAAATCCTCTGAAGGTTATTCACAAGCTGCAGTGGTGACAGTTAGCCGAATGCTTAAGATATCGAAGTCGCCACAATCATAACGCCGTCATTCGGAGCGGCTTTTTTCTCAAAAGGGTCTCATTATCTGCGTTATTACTTTCTCTAGTGGCCGGGGTGTCGACAATTGTCTCGGGAGCGGGACTAGACGGCGTTTGTCCGCTCACTGACGGACTTCGCACCACAGTCTACCATTTCTTCTACCACGACACAAGGTCAAGTGGATGCCACATTTCAAAAGAATGAGGCCAGCATCGGTGGGGCGCTGACCACGGTGGATAACTGGAAGGGCTACCTTCGCCAAATGGGGCGCGATGTCACAGTGACGCTGCCGAGTACGGAGTCGATTCAGGCCATCTCGATTGAAATGGAGCAAGACCCGGGCTCTGGTGTCTATTATCCTAACCATGCAGACTTCGAGGTCAAGTATAACGGACAGTGGACCAAGGTGAGCACGGCACACACCAAGATTCTTTCCACGGACAAGCGCATTAGCACCCAGACGTTCTCCGTAAAGGTGAACAATATCAACACGCAGTAAGTGCGCATCCGCTTCCTGGTCGCTGTGTGGGTCTTTGCGCGTCATCTGCACATTTACGGCACGGTGCCGAACGGTGCGGGTGGAGCGCCGAGTTCGGAAGTTCTGCAGAATCCCCCGACCTATCACAGTGCACTGAGCCCATCGGATGCTCGCGCGCATGGAATACATAACATGTTGCTCGTGTATACGGGAGATCACGGATCGTTAGGGCTGTGGTCCCAATTGGATTTTCTACCGATGCTCGGGTACACGTCGTTGACCGGTTCTGCGCCGTCGGCTCGGATGTTTGACACTATGCTGTTCTTGCCCTACGGGTCTGTCGCGGATACGCAATCTGGTTGGCAGGCCTATCTCAACGACTTGTTCGCATCGAACCAACAGCTGTCTTCGCTGGATGCCGCGGTGGGACAGGTGAATCAAGAACTCTCTACGCCAGGCTACAAGGAGAAAGTCGTGCTCACTCTGCCGTATGCATCGTATGGGGACGGCGTGTGGGGATCTGTGAACGGCAATCCCATCAACCTCAACGGTACGAGTGACGATCCCCTCGCGCTCCAAGCCCGCCACCAAGCGATGCAGTGGTACCTGCAGACTCTGTTGTCGATGTGGAACAACGCGCATTTCCAAAACCTCGAACTGACGGGGCTCTACTGGGAGAACGAAGCGGTGAATGAAGAGCGGCCTGGTGAGGTGCCGCTGATTCAGGATGCGGTGTCGTTGGCGCACCAGAACAACTTGCCGCTGTTTTGGATTCCGTACTATGATGCTGCCGGCATTGCAGATTGGCAGACCCTCGACTTTGACGCGGCCTGGTTGCAGCCGAACTACGTCGAACAAGGCACCACCGCAGATATCGGGCGCATTCGCAACGCTGAGCAATACGCAACCGCGCACGGAATGGGTCTCGAGCTGGAAGTCACGTCGACAGACTCACAGGTCCAGACGCTCTACAGCCAGAGCATTGACCAACTGGTGGCGGACGGCTTTGCGGGGAATGTGTCGCATGCGTGGTACGCGGGATCGAAATTGTTGGTCACAGCAGCCAACTCGAGTGACCCAAACACACGCCTGTTGTACGACAACACGTATAACATGATTGCCCATCCATAACAAATCCCAGCTGCGACGGGGGCGTGCAACGCCTTCATCGCCAGTGAACGACGTCAACAAAGGAGACGGACATGAAAATGCGAAATGCACTCCGCCTATCCCTGGTCATTCCGGCTGCATTGACCACCTTGACGGCATTTTCACAGACAGGGTACGCAGCACAAACGACCTCCCAATTCCATCCCACCATGACCACGAAGACGGTCTCGTTGAACGGCCAGGTGGTGTCCCAGCCGCAGGGCTTTCCTACGACAACACGACGTATTTACCCATCTACTACGTCATGCACGCACTGGACAGCATCCACATCACGAGTTCGTGGGATGGTACGAAGAAAGAGTGGAAGTTGACCTTTCCCTCTTCCACAACCGTGGACTACTCGAATTTAAACGTGGGAACCGGCGATATCTCCATTTACATCAATAACCAGTTGGTCAAGAAGATCAACGGCATCGCCTACACAGACCCGGCTTCAGGCATACCCACCATGTACCTACCCGTCTGGTACGCCATGGGCGTGTTTGAGCGCATGGGCATCACGCCGTCCTGGGACGGCACGCACTGGGGGATGACGCAGAATTCGACAGATACGCCACAGTCTCCACCTGCTTCGCAGGGCCCGCAGGACACAAATCCCCAGGCGAGCTCCATCCCAGGCGCCGTTTCCAAGGAGACGCTCGTGAAAGATCTGACCACTCTACTGAATGTGTCGAAATCCGCGCCGACACAAAGCGCGTACGACGACGTTCCATTGTCCAATCCGGACGCAGCGGCCATCACCACGGCCGTCAACCAGCATTGGATTTCTGCGTTTTCCAGCACGCACTTTGGCGCTGGCGACGTACCTCTTCCGTTACCCGGGCGAGATCGCGTCGAGTGATTGATGCGACGAATCTGATGGAGGGGTACCACCGACAGCTTCGCAAGATGACCAAAGGCAAAAGTATATTTCCAACCGATGAGTCCCTGACAACAATGCTGTATTTGGCCACGATGGAGGTGACCCAGCGTATAGTGAAAAGACTTCCCGTATACACCTCAACTGAGGGTACGGGAAGTCTTCGTTCATCCTTGTATTTTAACGCTCTCATTTTGAAAAGTAAGCCTTGGGTAATTCCAAAATACCCTTTGAAATTGACCCCTAATGTTGGTCCGAGCTATCTTTCGACGGATAGGGGGCACTGCCCTTTGTAGCTTTCCAGATGATGTGGTTGAGTGTATCCTCGTTGTTTGCGTCAGGATACTTCCAATTCATTTGGTTTGAAACCGCAGCCATCGGAGCATTCTGACCGTTCATCGTATTGATTGGATAGCTTTCCGGCACAGCACCATAAGGTGCGAAATTTGGTTGATTCGTAAATGCGTTCAGCATGGGGATGGCGGATGCGTCAAATTGATTCATTGGCTTCAGACCCAAAATCAGTTCCATGGTCCTTATCATGGAGTCCTGGTCATAAAACGTATGATCCACTTTCCCGGTTTGCGTGTAAGGACTGATGACTAAGGCTTCCGTCCGATGCGCATCCACGTGGTCAGTACCTGCTTGAGGGTCATCCTCCACCACGAAGATAGCGGTATCTTTCCAGTATTGTGAGTGACTGACGGTGTCAACGAGTTTTCCAACAGCAAGGTCGTTTTGCGCAACCATGGCTTGCGGTGTTGGATAACCTGTTGATGTACCGGCTGTGTGGTCATTCGGTAAGTACACCATTTCAAACTGCGGCAGATTGCCATTTTGCTCATATTGTTTAAATTCCTTTTGCCATTCGTTAAAACGAGTCATGTCGGAGATGGAAAGATCCCAACCCGCGTAATTGGGGTCGTAATGGTTTCCGATTGCGGGATCGTCCGGTGTCCATTTCCCATTGACAGGAGACTCCCAGTAATTGATGTATTCGCCGTAGTCTCGGAAGGAAACCCCCCCTTTGAGCGCCTCATCCCACAAGTAACCGTTTGCCGGCTTCAGCGCAGGAATATCCACTCCATAGGCTTTGCGTCCGGAGTAATCTGGAAGCCATGTTTTTTCCGAGTAGTCATTGGATTCTCCGGCGGTCGCCCACTGGTGCCCAGGGTCACTCACTTCTCCATCACAGTAGAAGTTGTCAAGGAGGACAAACTGGTTTACGAGCTTGTGAAGGTTTGGAGTAATGAGTTGCCCGAACTGTGTGTAAGCGGGATTGCCATTGCCTTTACTGATATCGCCGAACACTTGGTCGTAAGTCCGGTTTTCTTTGATGACGTAGATGACGTGTTTAATGGGAGAATGTTGATTTGCAAACCGCGGAATCGGGGAGTCCTTTTCTCCCTCCATGCTTCGGAGCCAACCAAACCCATCCGCACCGTACACGGTGTTGTTCTTCAGGACTTGTTGTGTGTACTTTTGCAGCTGTTCTTCATCTGGAACCGATATGAACGACATGGTTCCTTGCATCATGTTGCCGATGTATTGTCCGAATGTATTCGGACCCGCACCAAGCCCTTTTGCGTTCAGCACCATGATGGTGTTTCCATCAAGGAACACACCCGTCGGATACCAAGCGGTCGGAATCAGTCCTTTCACGTCTCGTTTCGCAAGGTCAATGACGGCGACATCATCACTGCCTGCGTTGGCGACATACAAGGTTTTCCCATCCTTGCTGACCGTTAATGCATCCGGTATTGTCCCAGGCTCGGCTCCTTTGTATGGGGCAAGGGAGATGGTTTGAACCACCGTTTGTTGTTTTGGATCAACGACGGAAATTTGATCACTGTCGGAATTGGCGATATAAATCTCGCCTGTCACCGGATTTTCTGCAATGGCATTGGGATGCAAACCGACCGGAATGGTTTTTTCGATGGACATATCCTTGGGATTCAACACGGTAACGGAGCTTTCGCCCCAGTTGCTGACGTATAACTTGCTACCATCTTTACTAAGAAATGCGGTGTACGGGTCTTTTCCAACGGAAGTGGTGGCAACGATTTGTCCCGTGGATAAGTCAACTTTGGACACGGAATTACCCACATTGTTCGCTACATAAAGAAACTTTCCATCCGGAGAAACGGAAATGCCCATCGGTGTAAAATCTGTATTGTTCTTGTCTTTTAATAAGATGGGCTGTTGCTCGGTCAAGAACAGGGCGGGGTTCTGTTCATTCACGGTGTAAACGCGGATTTTGTTATTACCGCCTGCAGACGCGTACAACGTTTTTCCATCTGGACTGAAAGCCACACCCAGGTACAACCCCTGTCCATTTATATATGGAACGGTCTGCACGACTTTTTGATGTTGTACATCGATAACCTGCAAAGATTCAGTACCTTGTCCATCATTAGACACAATAAGGTACTTCCCATCGGGACTCAGAGCACCGCCCATTGGGAAATCTCCCAAAGGTAATTGGCTACCTGCAGGCGTAAGGGTCCAACCGTGCGGTGTGACGCCTGTTCCGTTGGTTTGAGGACCGGCATATAGATAAGTGCCTGCAAGCGCGGTTCCAGACCCAGCAAGAAGTGTTGCCAATGTGATGCCAGCCATCAATTTCTTTCCTTTCGAGAACTTTTTCATAAATATTTCCCCTCCTTGCATCTAACCCTTCCTCGTAGACACTCTACAAAATGGGCGTAAATATCTCGTGAAGTGATGATGAAATGGAGTTATACGTTTCAAAAAATATAGGTAAATGCGGGCCCGTGAATGGTACAGCATAGCGCAAATCGGGCAACCGCGAGATGGGGGAAGATACGATTTCAGTGGGTCTCGAGCCAATAGGATGTTCTATAACAACAATCACACGTTCGTAGCGAATACCGGGTGGGGATACGGTGGAATGACGCAAATAAAAAACCCGCCGAAGCGGGTCGCGAGCAAATGTGATATTCATAGTAAGACCAGACGTTTTAACGCTTTGATTTGTCCTGTGTGCATCGTCTCATGATACATCGTGAGCAGTAACACATCGCCAACGGTTTCGAGTGGTGGAAGGCCGGGAAATTGAAATGGAGTTGGCATTTTCTCGTTGGTATTTTCAGAAAATGTAAGCTTCACTCGCTCTGATTGAGTATCTAACTGCTCTAGCAATGAATCAAGTGATGGGGGTTCCATCGTCCATTCCGACGGTTTCGTACCGCGGGAGAACAATTGCTTGTAATGCTCCGGAAGGATTGACTCTCGGTCTGTCATGACAAATAGAAATTGCTCAGCCGCGAGCAAGATGTGCCCGACATTCCATAAAATCGAATTGTTAAACCCGTCAGGTACTTTCAAAGCTGCGTCAAAGCTTACTTCTTGCACAATTGACTTAATGTTGCCATGAGAAAACGCAAACAGATTGATAAGCCCTTCGCTATTCATGGAAGCCCTCCTGACTCACAACTTATGCAAGCGAGAGTATTTTCCTTCCATGTATACGAAAGAAGAGGCGAGACAATTCGCGTGAGAAGTGGGGCAGCTCCCAGTTGTCCGGCTGAGCCCTGACGCGGACATCTACATACGCCTTTCTACCCCCGTCTATTGGCGGGTATGCCTGTTGAAGTACCTTTGTGCAAGCATTTCACAGATGAGAAGTGTTGAGTATATCGCATACAATGAAGCGAACCAGAGTTCCGTTGGATCGTTTCCGATAAAGTCAACCACACATGCTGTAAGTTCAATGGCAACAAATATGACTGTGTTTACTAACAAGGAGCGCTTCGGTGCGCGCCAACTGCGGTATATGAGAAGCAGCCCAGTGACGATGGATACAATTCCAAGTACGAACCCCTGGTGCGTCACTTTTCCACCGATGATGAGAGCTATCACGCAAGCAAGGACCATTGCGTAAATGGCACTGAAGTCTTTCAACATGATCCACCACACCCACCATTCTATGCTGATGTTCATTCTACATGAGCTTCGGTGGGCTCCTCAAATGAATTCGACGTGTTGTGGTAGGTGGAGAGGATTCAAACGCGGACTTGTCGAAGAAAGTCGAAGAGAATCTGCGGGAAGGAGGAATGTCTAGTGAGCGATGACAGGCGGCTTGACCAAATGCAAGAGATGATGGGAGATTTGATTCGCGTCGTTGCGAACACCCATGCGATGGTCTTGGAGCTCAAAGATCAGGTGTCTGAGCTCAAAGATCAGGTCTCAGGGCTCGGAGAACAGGTGGCAGAGCTTACCGTTCAGGTTTCCGAGCTGAAAGACCAAGTGGCCGAGACCAACCGCAGACTCACCGCTTTCGAGGAAAAAGTGGATGAGCGATTGGACGGCATGGAAGGCCAATTGTTCCGCGTACAGTTGTTGGAACGTCGCCAGGACAAGGCAAGCGCAAGGTTGGAGGTCCTCGAAACATACATGGAATTGCAGCAGGAAAAACAATAAGCAGCCCTGAGGCGGGCTGCCTTGTCCGATGGCTCTCAGTTGTATTCAAATCCCCAATGGTCCTGCGTCATTCTTCAAGCTTCCTGCACAGTCCTCACGCTTCTGCCCCTTTGCTTCGTCGCCTCTGCACCATCCACGCAATGCCGAAGCCTAAAAACATGGCGAACATCGGCATCATCGGGTAACGGAACCTGTCCCAAGCCGGGAAGAATAGGAACAACAGCGTGTTGTAGACAATCCACAGGACCGGGAAGAGGGCCAGTTTCCAGGCGATGCGCCGGGTAAAACAGACCACGAGCCCCACAATGGCCAGCAGCATGAACAACCAGTACGCGCTGGTGCAAATCATGTTCACCGTCGGGGTGAGAGCGTTGTTCACGATGCGGAACGTGTACCAGACGCTGTTCACGTCGTCTTTGTACAAGCTCACAATCTTGAGGAAACCGTGGTACAGCGTGGATTTCGGATGCGCTAAGATGTGTTGCACGGCAACTTGCTTGCCAATTTGGTCTTCTTTGATCTCGTTGTTGCCCGCAGCGAGGAGCGGATTTTGCCACGGCAGCCAGGACCAGTAGTAGCCGCCGTCGGTCTTGGTCCCTTGCCACAGGTTGACGCCGCCGTTGGTGGAGACGAGCACAAAATGGTGCAAGGAGAGGATGTTCCGGATGGTCACGGGCAGGATGCCCACGACCATGGACACACCATACGTCACTGTGCGCCAAAATCCTTCCATCCACCGCCGACCTTGAATAACCCACTCGTAGAGCAGGACAACCACCGGGAAGAGCAGTGCAATCGGCCGCACATCGCTGGCAAAGCCAATGGCCAACCCGGAGAGAATGGTCAGTCGCAGCCATCCCTTGTGACTCACACTGGTGGATCGTACGTACAAATATGTGGACAGCATCAAAAGTACGGTGAATAGTTCCTCAGAGCCGAGAATGGAGTTCCAGAGAATTTGACTTGGTAGCACGGTGTAGGCGACAGACGCAATGGCTGCCGCCAATCTCGACTGAAACACGTAGAGTGTCAGTAAGTAGACGAGGACGACAATCACCGTGCTCAGTACGGCGTTCACAAACAGCCCGACCATCATGTGCGGGCCAAACACGCGGATGAACAAAGACAGGAAAAACGGCCAGCCAATCGGCCAATAGGCCGTGGCATGTCCGTTCCAGACGTACATGTTCTGTTCCGCCAACTGCACGGCGTGCGTGAAGTACCACTCGAAATCCGCTTTTTGCGGCGGGTGCATATATCCAATCCACAGGCCGCGCAGTACGAGGTTCACAAGGACCAGTGGCAACAAAAACCGCTTGGACACCTCGGGGCGCTCACTCACTTCCATTCCTGAGGAGGACCTCCTTCCATCTCGTCCTTGCCGCAGGACTGCGACAGGCGGCGGATTACTCATGCGTGACGCGAATTTTGCGCTTCACTTTTTTCTTTTTCTCCGCCGGCGTGGCCCAGGTGAATTTATTGTTGGCCGTGAACGACCACGCGGTGGCGACAATGATGCCGATGCATTGTCCAAACAAGGCGTGCCAGTGCAACTGATGGAAGATGTGTGCCACCAGCGCCGTGATGGCGATGCCAACGCTAGAGACCAGGACAAACATGGGCATTTGCAGCGCTCTGCGCCACTTGACGGGATGTGCGTGCTCCTTACCCCAGGTGACTTTGTCGTTCCACAAGAAGTTGTGCACCATGGCGACGAGGGATGAAATAATAGACGCCCACGCCACCGTTTTGATGTGAAACACGTACAGGCACACGCTCATCATGATGAGGTTGACCACCACACCCAGCGCGCCGACCATGCAGAACACGTAAAAGCGGCGGTCTTCCGGGCTGTTCCAGAGCAGCGTGCCGATGTGTTTCAAGTAGTTCCACTGCTCGCGCAGACTCATCTTCGATTCCCCGGCATCGCGGGCCTGAAACGAGTACGGAATCTCATGAACCGTCTCGTAGTGACCGTTCACGAGAACTTCCATCAAAATTTTCCAGCCAATTGGATTCAGTTTGGCATCCTTGATGACGTCGCGGTGCAAGCCAAAGTAGCCGCCCGTGCAGTCGGAGATGGATCGCAACCGTTTAATGGCAAGTTGTCCGATTTTGCGCGCGGTCCACGAGACCAATTTGCGGAAGGCGTTCAAACCTCCGTCGGATCCACCTGGAACAAACCGACTGGGGATGACCACGTCAATCCCTTCGCGTAGCCGCTCCAAAATGGTCGACAGCAGTTCCGGTGGGTGTTGCAGGTCCGCGTCCATGACCACGATGTACTTGCCACTGCTGCGGCGGAATCCTTCCACCACCGCGGTGCCCAGACCGCGTTCGTTTTCCCGGTGCACGTAGTGAACGTGCTTGTGCTTCTGCGACAACGCTGCCAGGGTTTGCGGCGTGTCGTCCTTGCTGTCGTCGATAAACCAGATCTCGTATTCGCACCCGACAGGCGCCAGTGTCCTGTCAATGCGCTCTACGATGGTCTGGACGTTTTCCTTTTCATTAAACGTCGGTATGACAATACTGAGTTCCATAAATTTTAGACCTCGTTTTCATAGTTGTGGACATGACCGTACAGACAGTACTATTCTAGTGGAGTCTTGAAGGAACGTCTACCTCACCCTGTTCCGAAAGGAGTCTGGGCCATGAAGTTAATCTTGCTCTCCGGCGGTTCTGGCAAGCGGTTGTGGCCGATGTCGAACGACAGCCGATCCAAGCAATTCCTCAAAGTGCTTTCTGCAGGAGACAACCAGAAAGTCTCGATGCTGCAACGCGTGTGGCGGCAACTAGGCAATATGAACCTGCACCCACATGCCTACGTTTGTGCGTCGAAAGCGCAGTGGGAAGTCATCACTTCACAAATTGGCGACATTCCCTTTATTCAGGAGCCTTCCCGAAGAGACACGTTTCCAGCCATCGCGTTGGCATCGCTGTACCTGTCCGACGTCGTAGGATGCTCCGGGGATGAAGTGGTGGTTGTGGTTCCCGTGGATCACTTTGTGGACGACGAGTATTTTTCCCAAGTCGTTCAATTGGAAGCCGCCTTGTCGGCGTCGGGGGCCGACTTGGCGCTGCTCGGCGTGCAGCCGACAGCACCGACGAGCAAGTTTGGGTACATTCGCGTCAAGCCGTCTGAAACGACGGGCGACTGGATGGATGTTGACTCCTTTGTGGAAAAACCACCCACGGAGTTGGCAGAGCGGTTGATTGCGGAAGGGGCCTTGTGGAACTGCGGGGTGTTCTGCTTCCGGCTCGAGTTCATTCAGTCTGTGCTCGCGGCGAAGGGGTATCCGACCACGTACAAAGCACTGCTGGAGCAATTTGACGCGTTGCCCAAGCGCAGCTTCGACTACGAAGTCGTGGAACAGACGGATTCGATTGTGGCAAGAGGGTACTCCGGTACGTGGAAAGACCTAGGTACGTGGGAGTCGTTGTCCGAAGAAATGGCCGATCCGTTCGCGGGCAACGGCGAGGCAGTGGCGTGCGAAAACACCCACATCATCAACGAGCTGGACATTCCCGTTGTCGCCATGGGGTTGAAAGACGTCATGGTGGTCACCACGCCAGACGGGATTCTGGTGGCGGACAAGAAAAGCACCAGCAAGCTGAAGGACGTCATCGGACACTACGAAGGTCGACCCATGTACGAAGAGCGCCGGTGGGGTTCCTACCGCGTCCTCGACGTGCAGAAGCTGGAGGACGGCACCGAGGTGCTCACCAAGTCCATTGAGCTGTTGCCTGGGCACAACATCAGTTACCAGAAGCACTTCAAGCGGTCCGAGATTTGGACGATTGTGGAAGGGACGGGAGAACTGGCACTGGACAACCGCATCGTGCCGGTGGTTCCCGGAGACGTCATCCGCATTTACGCCGAGCAGTGGCACGCCATCCGGGCCACCACGCGGTTGAAGTTCATTGAGGTGCAGCGCGGATCGGAACTGGTGGAAGAAGACATTGTCCGCCGCTACCTGGACTGGGAAGACATCTGCACGCACTGCAGGTCGGGCATCGGCATCTCGTAACACGTTGTTCATCACCTCCCCGCAACAGCTTGTGGGGAGGTTGTGTATATACACAACGCATTCCATGGTCTATGCTCGGAGAGAGGGGGAGCGCATATGAGCAAAGCGTTACTCGTCATTGACTACACCTACGACTTTGTCGCGGACGACGGACGGTTGACCTGCGGAAAACCGGCTCAGGCCATCGACGAATACATCACGCAGCTCACCAAGTCGTTTGTGGCGGACGGAGACTACGTGGTGTTTGCGGTGGACGTGCACGACGAAAACGACGCGTTTCATCCGGAGACGAAGTTGTTCCCACCGCACAACATTCGCACAACAAAGGGCAGAGACCTGTACGGTGCGCTCGGTCGCTACTTTGCGCAACTGGCAGAGAAGGGACTGCCGGACCACGTGAAGTGGATGGACAAGACGCGGTACAGTTCCTTTGCGGGAACGGACCTGGAATTGTTCCTCCGGGCTCGGGGCGTGAATGAATTACACCTGGTGGGCGTATGCACGGACATCTGCGTGCTGCACACGGCGGTCGATGCGTACAACAAAGGGTACCGGATTGTCGTGCACGAAAAAGGTGTGGCCAGTTTTAACCCAGCCGGGCACGAGTGGGCCTTGGGCCACTTTGAAGGGGCGCTGGGGGCAACCGTCATTCGCTAAGAGAGATCCGCAGGGGCAACCGATGCGTGTGCGGGGGAGACCCGTTGACGCACCGGGGGTTCACTGCGGATGATCTTGTTTCTGGCAAACAATCCGTTTATGATTGTAGATCATGAAGTATGCAAGGCTTGAATGAGCCCCGACAACACGACTCCGCCATCGCTTGAGATATCAGAGATTTCAAAATCGCATAGAATACAGATGGGATTTTGCGAATTTTTGAAGTGCCTCATTCAGGTTCACAGACACGCTCTGCTTTGTAAAAAGCGACGACAACCGAAGTAACATCTACTCGTGCTGAACCAAGCTAGTGATTGTGCAAAACGCTTACATAGAAAGACGCAGGTACAGTTGCATCGGGTTGTTGCCACAGGTTGGACTTTGCTCACCGGGTGGTGCTGAAGCTGTTAAAGCTTTCCGAACACAAAGTTGTTTTGGCCACCGTGCTGTTTGGCGTGATTGGCGAATTTGTGATGTTGAGCAACCACATGGATGTTCAGGCTGCTTTGAACGGTGCAGCGATTCTTTTGATCACGGTGGCGGTGTCTATGCCACAGCGGGCCCGATGGACAAGCGTGCTGCTCTTAGGCATGGCCGCTTGCGTGCTTGCGGCTTGGACGTGGGTGCAGCCGGAATTTGTGCTCTCTACATTGGTGATTTCAGCCGTGGCGGGGAGTTTCATTTCGGTGCGCGTGAAGCCGCAACTGGGACTCGCGTTCTTCTTTGTGGAATTGGCAGTGTCTGCGGAACCTATGTACCGGATGCTCCACGACCAATTCCCGTTGCTGATGGTGGTGATGGTCGGTGGCAGTGTGGTACTTGCCCTGCAGGTGTACGAGGTGTCGGTCAAGTTTCACCAATACCGGCGCTTGTCCATTTACGACGAGCTGACGGGGCTGCACAACGCGCGCTACTTTCGGCACAAGCTGAACGAGTATTACAACCATTGGAAGGTAAACAGCCTCTGCTTACTGCTGTTTGACCTGGACCGCTTTAAGCTGGTCAACGACACCCTCGGCCATCGCGCGGGCGACGAAGTCCTCAAGAGAGCAGCACAAATCTTGCAGGAGCACGCTTCGCCGGCGGTTGTGAGCAGATACGGCGGGGAAGAGTTTGCCGTCATGTTGCCAAACGCCAGTGAGGCAGAAGCGAGGGAACTCGCCGAGAAACTGCGCGTGGTCCTGGAGTCCACGGTTCTCTGTGGCGTTCCAGTGACGCTGTCCTGTGGCATTGTGTACTGTGAAAACCGGAGCGTTGGCCCGGATGAGCTGTTTGACGCTGCAGACCGGGCGCTGTACGAGGCCAAAAAGATGAGAAACTGCGTATGCGTCTACTCCGGAGGCCATGCGAATCACCAGGCGGCCGCTACGGTAGACCCGGTACACTAGGTCACAGGGAATGCGCGTCCGTCTTGGATGAACCGGTTGTCGCCCATTTGCGCTTCGGAACATGCCAGTGAAAGATCACGGAAAGCATTCGCAACACAAACACGACGGTGAGCAACAGGTACAGCTGCCACGGAGAATGTGCATCGACCAAGTGAAGGCCTACTGCGGCGCCAGCGACAGCCGCCCACAACGCGTAAATCTCCTCCCGGAGTACGAGGGGTTTGCGGCCGGCCAACAGGTCCCGAATCACGCCGCCGCCAATGCCGGTGATGACGGCCGCAACAATGACGGTCCCCACGGAGTACTTCATCTGCGCCGCGTACAAAGCGCCTTGAATGGTGAATGCCGACAAGCCCAGCGCGTCAAACACGTTGACCCACCGCGGCAACCAGTGTTGGACCCAGCGAACCGGCAATACAATGATGATGGCTGTCGCTACAAACGCTGCATTAAACAGTGCCGATTGGCTCCAAATGCTCGAGACGGGCAATCCAATGAACAGGTTGCGCAGGAGCCCGCCACCGAACGTGGTGACCAGGGCCAGGACCAATACGCCGAATATGTCGTACTCTTCTTCCATCGCCACAATCGCTCCGCTGAGCGCGAACGCAATGGTACCAATCAAAGTGAAGACGTGCCACGTCATCTTTCTGCTCACAACCTCCTTCCCGACCGCGCTATTGTACCACGCGGAGGCTGTTTCCGTTAGATAGTCTCAGCGACGTTGCGGTGCAGAAATACGTACCTGAATCGTCATATTTTTCATTGTCGTGGCCCCGCCCGTGGGCTGGCTTTACATTCATGAGCGATTTTCAAAATGTGTAAAGTGGCTGCGGCCACTGTGTATTGCGCCGTATGCAGAACGTCAGCGTCTTACCGGAGTCGCGCACGATAACACAAATGTGAAGTGTTCATCATGAAAATACTAAATAACGATAGAGAAGCACTATACAAATGTGAGATAATTCGGAGCGACAGATACAAACTGCGGCGCGATTCGTAGAGGCTGGAGATTATTTTCTTCTAAAATCCAAAGCCTCAATGTTTGGTTGCGGCTGTACCTGTTATTGGGTCGTGTGCTGTAGGTGGCGCCGTCGTGTGTTTCGATGGCTCACCAGGAAAGGACAGCCAGGTCTCCCACGGATCTGTCGACCGATAGAGAAACTGCACATTCCTGTTGTAGAAATGTTCGGATGGAGGCTGTTTATGAAGAGATATCCAGTTGCTTTTGTATCTACCATACCAACCATTTTGGCTCTTGCCGCTCATTCACCGATTGTACAAGCCAGCACTTATCCCACCGTGACCACGCAGTCTACTTCCAATGCACTGGCTGTCAAACATATCTATTTCAACAACCAGTTACAGTCGAGTCCTTACGGCATCGTTGAAAACAACACCACCTACCTCCCAATTTGGTATGTCATGCAGGTACTCAATCGTATCGGTATTGAAAATACCTGGAATCACAAACAATGGAACCTTTCTGTCCCGTCTTCGTATGAAATAAACTGGAATAATATCTCGGTGGGTTCCGGAGATTCGAGCATTTCTTTGAATGGTACTGTTGTCCAGAAGGTCAATGCCTTGGTTCACGTTGACCCTGCGTCCGGGAAAGAAACAACATTTATGCCGATTTGGTACGTCATGAAAGTACTGAATTGGATAGGCATTCAATCTACATGGAACGGTACCGATTGGAGAATGATGCCTCCCGCTGGTGATGGGATTACGGACGTTCGTGTACGGCATATTTACTACGATGGCAAGCTGATGTCGAGCCCGTACGGATTCGTGAAAAACAACACGACCTACATGCCGGTCTGGTACATACAAAATGTGCTAAAGAGTATCGGTATCCCAAACACATTTTCAAATCAGTCCTGGAGTCTCAGCATTCCGTCTTACTACAATCTAGATCTATCCAACATTTCAGTTGGACAAGGTAGTACATCCATTTCTTTGAACGGAACCGTCGTCATTCGAACGGATACGCTTTCGCACCTTGATCCCTATTCCGGAAATCAGACAACATACATTCCTATCTGGTCTGTCATGCAGGCCTTGAATCGAATTGGGATCAAGTCATCATGGGTCAACGCCACGGATTGGCAACTGACACCGTCATTTACGACCGTGGATTTGCGGTATCCTGCGCCTGGGAATATCACGGCATCATCGATTGACAGTTTCTTGAAGAGTCACAACAGCCCGTTTACGGGACTTGGGGCATCCTACATATACGCGCAAAATACCTATGGGGTTGATGCAAATTACCTTGTCTCTCACTCGATTGAGGAATCTGGTTGGACTGGTAGTGATTTGTCGACGCATAACAACAATCTATATGGATACGGGGCATATGATTGGGATCCAAATGCGGCAGGAATGTTCCCGAGTGACGATTATGCCATCCGGTTCCAGGCGTGGGAAGTTCGCAACAATTATTTAACACCAGGTTCATCCCATTACGTAGCTCCGACTCTAACGGGTATGAACCGCAATTACGCGTCAGACCCCAACTGGGCCGCGAATATCGGGGCAATTATGAACGAACTTGCTGCATCGACGAACGACTCCGTTCAAAGCTATAAACAGTGGACGGGTGACACATCTACGCCCGCACCAACACCGAATAGCACGGAGGAGCCAGTGTTCTATTTGAATGGGGCAAGTGGGGTGATTCAAACCAATCCCACGTATCAAGGCTTGCCATATTACCCAGACATGGCGTCCGGTGAAACGGAGATGTACTACGGACAAACGCTGCAACTCAATAGTTCCGGTACCAATGTTGTCACACTGCAAACGTATTTGAATCAGACCATTCATAGCGGGCTTGTCGTGGATGGACAGTTTGGGCAACTGACGAAGGAAGCAGTCATCAATTTCCAAAAGCAGAATGGCCTGCAGGAAACGGGTACGTGGGACTACACTTTGTGGAAGCAATATATTGAACCCTCCGTTTCTGTGATTCCTGCGGGGACGAGCGTTCACATCGACCAAATGAAACAAGGCATGTCTGGCCCCTACGTGATGGAGTGGTATCATATCCCGGGGTACGGTTGGGTGGACGGTCAGTATGTACATTTCGACAACGTGTACCGCGTGACGGTTCAGAATCCAAATTCGCCGCAAACCTCTGTACCCGTGTATGATGGATCAGGTCAGCAAATTGCAATGTTGCATTCCGGTGACTTTGTGGTTTCAACGAATGCTCAAGGGGCAGGCGGAATGATTCCAATTCAGTTTGCCAATGAATGGACGGGGCAACTGATGACGGGGTACATACATACCTCCGATGGCTGGTTAACGCCACAAGAGTAAAGTAAAACCACCCGTGTTAGGTGGTTTTACTCAGGCTGCCGAGAAACCCTCGGCAGCCTGAACAACACACAAATAACCAAAAACATGTGATAAAGAGGCGCCCACGCGCCTCTTTATCGACAATCTGAGTAAAGTCCGCTTTTCCTTAAATCGCTTTACGCAAGAATTTGCGTAGCCTGCGTTGACTGGTGGAATTCGGCTTCCACACGTTCCACGTGCTCGGTTGTAAACCCGCTGTGAATCCCCCAATAATAGAAGACCAGTGACGACAGGGCCACAACCACCATGTCCCATCCGTACGGAATCACGTTGATTCCGCCAAACTCACTGCTTCCAAGCCAAGCCATGAGCATCATGTAGAACATGTATGCGACGAGCCAGGCACCCGCCTTAAGATGTCGGCCAAATCCGGACCATCCGTCTTTCCCTTGGTAATACAGGAAAATCGGGAGACCGATGAGCATGACAAAAATGACTTCGCCGTTCAACGGCCATTTTGCCCAGTGCAGAATCAGGGAAGCCGCCACGAATGCCATGGGCGCTATCCAGCGGAGTCCCTTCAACTTGAGCGGTCGATGCAGATGCGCTCCCGTCTTCCGCAAGGAAACCACTGCGACCGGGCTCGTGAGATAGGAAATGATGGTCGCGACGGAAATGACGCTGGAGAGTTGATCCCAACCATGGAATAACAGTAGGAATACGTACTCCACGGCGAGATTCAACAACATCGCTCGGCGCGGTATTTTGTAGAACGGATGGACGGCTCCAAACACTTTTGGAAACCAACCGTTTTCGGTCATGCCGACAATCATCCGCGAGGTCGTCGCCGTGTAGGTCGTCCCCGTACCGGATGGTGAGACAAACGCGTCCGCGAACAAAACCACAGCGAGCCAGTTCAGTCCCCAGGCCATTGCCAGGTCAGCAAACGGCGAGTTCAGTTTGATGCCGCCCCAACCGTGAGCCGCCATATCAGGTTTGACAGAGCCGATGAACGCCACCTGCAACAGGACGTAGATGACCCCGGCAATGAAGATGGATCCAAGGACAGCCCGCGGCACCGTCTTGTTTGGTTTTTTTGCCTCACCCGCCAAATTGACAGGGCTTTGGAATCCGTTGAACGCGAAGATCACGCCTGAGGTCGCGATGGCCGTCAGTACACTGGCCCAGCCGTTCGGAACGAATCCACCGTAGTGCGAAAAGTTTCCGGGGTGAAACCCGGCAACCAAAAGTCCAATCGCTGTCAGCGCTGGAATGGCCAATTTGAAAACCGTAATCAAGGTATTGACGCGTGCGAACAGTTCCAATGTCCAGTAGTTGATGAAGAAGTACACCAACACAAGTACAGCCGCACATAGCAACCCAGGCGTCGTCAACGCTGTCCCTGTGTAGAGCGTATGAGCCCAGTGCCAAGGCCAGGAACTCATATACTGTATAGAAGCTTCCGCTTCAATGGGAATCACGGACACAATCGCAATCCAGTTTGCCCAACCCGCCATGAACCCAGTGAGGGAACCGTGGGAATACTGCGCGTACCGGACGGCCCCCCCAGACAGAGGGAACATGGCCCCGAGTTCGGCATATGTCAGGCCAATCAACAAAATCGCGCCCATGCCGAGAATCCAGGCGAAAATGGCTGCAGGGCCTGCGACTTTCGCCGCTTTCCAGGCTCCGAAAAGCCAACCGGACCCAATAATCGAACCCACGCCTGTCATGGTCAATGCAAATGTTCCGAGCTTTCTGTTCAGGTTCTGCATAGAACGCTCCTTTCCAGACCAGGTGTCCATGTGTAAGAGATAGGTTCAGAGACTGCAGACCAACGTCATTTGGTGTAACAGGCATTTCTGATACGAAATCCCCATGTCTATTTATATCAAATGTATATTTCTCTGTATATACAATGTATTTATTGTTCTTAAAACCATCATCTGCCTCTTTACAGAGCCAGAAGGGGGACATGAGGAGATTTCGTCCATGAAGGAGCCAGTGACCATGGTACAAAATGAAACAGAGGGAGGTCAATGCAGCCTTTGACCCCTCTTGATTCACCGTTAGTCCTGGTAGATCTGGCTGCCCGACTGACGAAATTCTTTAGACTTCTCGTCCATGCCCACAGCTATCGCGGATTCTACGCTTAGTCCCTTTTCCCGGGCGTACTCGCGAATATCCTGCGTGATCCGCATACTGCAGAACTTGGGTCCGCACATCGAGCAAAAGTGTGCCGTCTTCGCGGGTTCGGCAGGGAGGGTCTCATCGTGATACGCAATGGCACGTTGTGGATCCAGGGATAAGTTGAATTGATCCCGCCAACGGAACTCAAACCTCGCCTTCGACAAGGCGTCGTCACGTTGCTGAGCGTTTGGATGTCCTTTCGCCAGATCTGCCGCGTGTGCCGCAATTTTGTATGCAATGACACCTTCTTTGACGTCATCTTGATTCGGCAGCCCCAGGTGTTCCTTGGGTGTCACATAGCACAGCATGGCGGTCCCAAACCACCCAATCATGGCCGCCCCGATGGCCGACGTGATATGGTCATATCCCGGTGCAATGTCCGTGGTCAGAGGGCCCAGGGTATAAAAAGGCGCCTCATGACAGACTTCCATTTGTCTATCGACGTTTTCCTTGATTTTGTGCATGGGGACGTGTCCGGGGCCTTCAATCATCACCTGTACGTCGTGCTTCCACGCAATTTGGGTGAGCTCTCCAAGCGTCTCCAGTTCAGCAAACTGCGCCTCGTCGTTTGCATCGGCGATGGAGCCCGGGCGCAAGCCGTCCCCGAGTGAAAACGCCACGTCGTATGCCTTCATGATTTCGCAGATCTCTTCGAAGTGCGTGTACAGGAAGTTTTCCTGATGGTGAGCGAGGCACCAGGCAGCCATGATGGAACCGCCGCGCGACACAATCCCCGTGACGCGCTTGGCCGTCAGCGGGATGTAGCGCAGCAGGACACCGGCGTGGATGGTAAAATAGTCGACCCCTTGTTCGGCTTGTTCAATCAACGTGTCGCGATAGATCTCCCAGGTCAACGCTTCGGCTTCTCCACCGACTTTCTCGAGGGCTTGATAAATCGGGACGGTTCCGATGGGGACAGGGGAATTCCGGATGATCCACTCGCGCGTGGTGTGAATGTTTTTCCCTGTTGACAGGTCCATCACCGTATCGGCGCCCCACAACGTGGCCCATTTCATTTTGTTCACTTCTGCTTCAATGGAGGATGCCACGGCGGAGTTACCAATGTTGGCGTTAATCTTCACATGGAAATTGCGGCCGATAATCATCGGTTCACTTTCCGGGTGATTGATGTTTGACGGGATGATGGCGCGACCTTCCGCAACCTCTTTGCGGACGAATTCAGGATCCATCCCTTCGCGGATGGCGACAAATTCCATCTCCGGCGTAATGATACCTCGCCTTGCGTAATGCATCTGGGTGACGTTCCGGCCGGGTTTTGCCCGCAGCGGTTTACGTTTCAGACCCGGAAATACCTCTCGATTGGCGTATTGAGCATCATCTTTGAGTCCATCGTCCATAGGGATGACTTTACGCCCTTCGTATTCCTCCACATCTCCGCGTTCGAGAATCCAATTCCGCCGAATCGGCGTCAATCCGTTTCGAATGTCCGTCGCAGCGTCCAAGTCCGTGTAGATTCCGCTGGTATCATAGACGCGAATTGGCTCGTTGACTTGGTTACCGAACCGTCCGGTTGTGGGGGACAACTTAATTTCCCGCATTGGAACCCGAATGTCTGGTCTTGAGCCCTGTACGTACACTTTCTTGCTATTCGGAAAAAATTCACTGTCATGACGGATGTTGCGCGATGTTTCGGACATACTGATCCTCCCCTGGTTGCACAACAACCGACTGAGAGGCGGGTCAACCAAAAAGACCGCCGGACATATGATGCGCGGCGGTCTGCACAAAGACACAAAACATGTGCAATAAAATCCCTACGCTGGCATTATCCAGATCAGGTTGACGGTCGGCGACCACATTCGCCCTCTCAGCCCGGTTTGCCGAGCTCCCGTTTTATGATTCGATTGTTGCTTTTACGATAGCATGGATTGCCATCCTGTTCAATCGTCTGTGGTGGACGTCAACCCGATTTTGGCATAGCCAGCTGTAGGATAAACGGGCGGTGGTCAGAGGCAGTCGTCGGCAGGGTCCTGGCTGCCACCACCTGGATGTCTGGCGTCACAAGTATGTAGTCCATACGCCGAGTCGGCTTGTCGGCAGGATAGGTGTTACAGGACGGCTTGCAGGAAACCGTGGCGTCTTGAAAGAGGTTCCACAGCGGGCGCAGTTCCGGCGCCGTGCTCGGGGCGTTGAGGTCGCCAAACAACATCTGGGTTCCTGTATCCTTTTCCATAATCCGCACCATGTCGTCCACTTGCTTTTTGCGAACGGTAGGATCCGAACGGTCGTCCAAGTGCGTGACGTACACGTGCAATGGCGTTTTCCCGACCTCCACCTTGACGTCCACGAAGCCCGGGGCCAGGGCGGGGGCATCGTTTGGATGGTCCGTGGACAGCCGGGCAATCCGATGGTTTTTCTCCTCGTATATCGGGAACCGGCTGAGTATGGCGGTTCCGTGTTGACGGTTGTGAGCGCCCGGCTTGGCGGGCGGTCTATCGTACATGGGCGCGAAGAAGTAGTTCATCTGCAACTCGTACGCCAGCTTCTTCACCTGGTTGTCAAAGTGGCTCCGCGCACTCCAGTTGGCGTCCACCTCTTGTAGTCCCACAATGTCCGGGTGAATCCATCGGATGTCTTCGCAGACCCGATACACGTCATACATCTTATCCATGCCGACGCCGGAGTGGATGTTGTACGTCACTGCAGTGATGGTTTGGCCATGGCCATCGCGCGTCTCTGCGTGAGCAGTGTGCGTCATCGTGCACGTGGACACTGCCACGGCAAGCATCACGGACAACAGCTTCATCATGCGCATGCTCCAACCTCGTCTCCATCCAGAGTTCACTGATAACATGCCCATTTCCGCGCAATCTATGGCTCACCCCGAAAGGAACCTGCGCTTCGATGTCGCACGGGCGGCTGGTTCGTGACGAGTCGCATGAGAAGATTGGCGGGAAAGCCCTTGACGAGTTGGCGTACGGGGGGATGGGTAACAACCCATCGCCGAATGACATACATTTTGGGGGAGATTTCCGAGAGGAGCGTACGCCATGGGATTTCCCCCTCAACAACAAAGCAAACCTGGCATTGAATCCATGATGGTGCCTAGGCCCATATTTGATAACCCTGACTATAAACCAGCTGGGAAACTTCTCAACAAGGTAGCGCTCATCACGGGTGGGGATAGTGGCATTGGGAGAGCTGTCGCAGTCGCCTTCGCGAAAGAAGGTGCGGACATTGCCATCTCATACTTAGATGAACACAGCGATGCAAAAGAAACCAAGTTCTACGTCAAGAAGTACGGGCGCCGCTGCATTACCATTCCTGGCGATATTGGGTATGAGCAGCCCTGCCAACAAGCTGTCATGCAAACCATTCGCAAATTTGGCCGTATTGACGTTCTCGTGAATAATGCCGGTGTACTGTACATCAGGAACAGTCTACTGGATGTAGATTCGAAGCAACGAGCAAGTACTTTTCACACGAATGTATTTTCGCAGTTCATCTTGACGCAAGCTGCTCTGCCATACATGAGTCCAGGGAGCTCCATCATCAACACAACATCCATTCGGGCCTATCTGGGATCGCAAGATTCAATCGACTACTCAGCATCTAAAGGAGCCATTGTTTCGTTTACACGTTCGCTGGCACTATCACTGGCACCGCAAGGGATTCGAGTCAACGGTGTGGCCCCAGGACCCATTTGGACTCCACTCATTCCATCGTCCTTACCTCCAGAGCAGATTGCCACGTTTGGAGACGATGTTCCCATGAAGCGTGCCGGTCAACCGTTTGAGGTAGCCCCGGCTTACGTGTTCTTGGCCTCCGATGACGCATCTTACATATCAGGGCAAATTCTTCACGTGAATGGTGGGGACATTGTAAACGGTTGAGCCCATCCAATTCCCCTTGGTTTTATGGATGCCAACGCAAGACATATCAACAAAAATGGCGTGCTCATTGTCCCATGAATGAGCACGCCAATCGATACGTCAATTCACTCTTGTTTACTTCAGAACCGAAGTTAGACTGTGCAACGCCATGGTTTGCTCCGTCATTCTGTGTGATGGCGCCACAGCGGATGGGGCGTAGGGTTACTGCATGTTCGGCGAAACCTTCAGTTTGCCGCTCTGGATTTGATTTGCATAGTGCTGCACTTGATTCTGGACGTCTTTCGGTACCACCGCGTTGTACTTGGTCAGACCTACGCCTTGGCCAGCCAAGTCAAAGGTATGGGTGCCGCCCGTGAACTTGTTTTCCGTGACGTCCTTAATGATGTCATAAGTCGCAACGTCGATGCGCTTGAGGGTGCTCGTCAAGATGGCGTTGGGTGCAAGGTACGCCTGATCCGCATCGGCGCCAATGGCGTACACCCCGGCTTCGCTGGCGGCTTTGATGACGCCAATCCCAGCGCCACCGGCCAGTTGATAGACGATGTCCGCACCGCTGTTGATTTCGTCTTTGGCGACCTGGTTGCCCAGCGCTTGGTCGGTGAAGTTATTGGTCCACTTGACAATGAGGGTACCCTTCGGGTCTGTCTTCTTAAACCCTTGCTGGAACCCTGCGATGTATTCTTGAACGGGCGGGATTTGCATGCCGCCCACAATACCGACGACGTTCTTGTTGTTCATGTGCGGAATGCCGGTCTTCTGCTCCAGCAGGCCTGCCATCGCACCTGCCAGGTAGGCGCTTTGCTCCGTCTTGAAGACGGCGCCAGCCACGTTCGGAATCCCTGTAATGGTGTCATCGAGAATCAGAAACTTCGTCTTCGGGTACTGTGGTGCCACCTGTTTGACGGCGTCTTCCATCAGGTAGCCGACGGCAATAACGAGGTCATATCCTTGTTGAGCGAACCGTTGCAGATTTGGCACGTAGTCGTTCGCGGATTGAGATTGCACGACAGTGCCCGTGATGCCAAGGTCTTTTTTCGCCTTCTCCAGCCCGATATACGCGTTCTGGTTGAAGCTGTGGTCGTTCAAGCCGCCGATGTCTGTGATGAGTCCGACTTTATATTGCTTTTGGGTGGTGGTACCACCAGCCGCGTTCGCTGTGTTTGCCGTGTTGTTGGTTGCTGCACCACATCCAGCGACGAGCCCGCTGAGCGTTGTTACGGCCATCAGCGCGGCCATCCATTTTCTCTTTTTCATCTCTCACATCTCCCCCTTGTGGCGCCGCCAGGGCGTCCACGAAATGCAGCTTTTATCTTAGCGAAGTCGGATCCCTGCTACAACCTCATGCATTGGCGAGAAAACGCTGTCAAACCACCAGGGCGAACATTGTTTAAAATATCGACAAAAATGTTCGTGTTTGTGGCGGGGCATCCGCCTGCGGCCACCACCTTTGGAGAAGGGACTCCGCCACGTGCGGCTTCGCTCGTAGTATGCGTTCCAAACCTGTCCAAAATGCGACATGGCCTGACAGCCCTGTCAGAAACATTGTGAAGGGGAGTGGCTGCGTCAGATGGAATCAATGATACGCACATCGTCGTGCTAATTTTACGAAAAGGGCGTGCAAGTATCTCATGATTCACTGGCGCAACACAGCGCTGACCGCATTTGCTGCTTTGTCACTGTGCACAGCAACTCCCGCTGTGTACGCGGATACCAGCCCGTCCATTGCGTTTCCGGGCACCACCGCGTACACGGTAAAAGCAGGAGATTCGCTGTGGAAGATTGCGACTGCACACGGTGTTTCCATCGCAGACCTGGTGCAAGAAAACCGTTTGCAAAATCCCAATGTCATCCACGTTGGGCAGAAGCTGTGGATCCCTTCTGCAGCCGAAATCAAAGCGAATCACGTGATTGCCACAGGAGAGCGGTACATCGGAGCGCCTTACGTGTGGGGCGGCGTGTCTCCATCTGGATTCGATTGCTCCGGATTTACGGAATACGTGTTTCTGAAAAACGGCATCGTCCTGCCGCGCAATTCAGCAGATCAGTTCAAGACTGGCGTTCCGGTGGCAAAGAGTGAACTGCGCAAGGGAGATCTCGTCTTCTTCAACGACACGTATCGGTCCGGCATCTCGCATGTCGGGATTTACATCGGTAACGGACAGTTCATCCACGCGTCTTCCGGGAAAGGCAGCGTCACCATCTCGTCTATGTCCAATCCGTACTACGCGCAGCACTACGCGGGGGCAAAGCGGGACATTCATTGACACTCCGCATGCCTGAAGCCATGGGCTTTCGCGCAGGATTTCCGCGATGGTTGCCACAATCCTTGCCCCTTCGTTGGCAGACGGAGGGGCTTTGATATGCGCGCCGCTCAGAGGATCGAAAATGGGATAGTATGAGAAGTAAGTGTACGAGACATCGAGATGCACGGGAAGGGGCGGATGGTGATGAAGGAACCGGGCATCCAAGTGGCAGACGTCGACCGCGTCATCCGGTACCGGGAACGTGGCATCATCGGGCAGGCGCCACAAGTGAAGACGTCCGTGTTGGTGCCGCTGCTGCAAGACGAGGACGGGCAACTATCCGTGTTGTTTACGAAGCGCTCATTGTCTTTGCGGAGGCAACCGGGGGAGATCTCCTTTCCAGGCGGTCACCGCGAAGCGTCAGATGTAGACGACGCGGCGACGGCGCTCCGCGAGACAAGCGAAGAACTGGGACTGGACCCCGCAGACATCTCTTACATCGGTGCCCTTGACGTCCTCGTGGCATGGTCAGGGCTGCTGGTGTATCCGCACGTCGGTGTGCTGACGCGCCCTGCGGCCATCCATCCGAATCCGGCCGAGGTGGCGGAAGTGTTTACCGTCCCGCTCCACACCCTGCTGAACACGCAGCCGGCGGTGTATGACGTTTCTCTCCAACCGCAGCCGCCACAAGACTTTCCGTACCACCTGGTGGTGGGCGGGAAAGGCTATCAGTGGCGGACAACCAAGGTGCGGCAGTACTTCTACACGTTTGGCGAGCACGTGGTATGGGGGCTCACGGCGCGTATTCTCACCCACTTTCTGGACGTGCTCCGGGCCGCCCACTTGGGCGAGGCATAATTCGCGAAGGAGCGCGGTTTTTTGCTCCCCCAACGCCTCGTCTTTCAGGTACTCTGAAGGTACCCGCGAAGTGCCATTCGCTCGGGGAGAGGGGGAACCACCATGGCGAAGTTTCCGGAACATTTCTTATTCGGTGCGGCCACTGCAGCGTACCAAGTGGAGGGTGCCGCGGGGGAAGACGGCCGAGGTCCAAGCATTTGGGACGTGTTCAGTCACACGCCGGGAAAAGTGGTGAACGGCGAAACGGGTGACGTCGCTTGCGACCACTACCACCGCCACCGCGAAGACGTCGCCTTGATGAAGGAACTGGGGATTCATAGCTATCGGTTTTCCATTGCCTGGCCGCGCCTGTTTCCGCACGGTACCGGCGCGCTAAACGAAAAGGGATTGGACTTCTACCAGCGGCTGGTGGAGGAACTGCTCAAGCACGACATCACTCCAATGGCGACCTTGTATCACTGGGATTTGCCGCAGGCGTTACAGGACAAAGGCGGTTGGGCAAACCGCGACACGGCAGACGCGTTTGCAGCGTACGCAGACACCGTGTTCCGTCGGCTGGGAGATAAGATTCCAATGTTCATCACGCTGAACGAACCGTGGTGCAGCGCCGTGCTGGGACACGCCGTGGGCGTGCATGCGCCAGGTGATACCGACTACGGTAAGGCGCTGGCCGCCGCGCACCACTTGCTGCTTGGGCACGGCAAGGCCGTGCAGGCGTTCCGGCAGTCGGGGGCGGTGGGGAAAGTGGGGTTGACCAACATCTTGTCGCATATTGTACCGGCGTCTGACGACCCAGATGACGTGGCGGCCGCGTCGAGAATGGATGCGCTGACCAACCGCTGGTTTCTCCTGCCTATCTTCCAAGCGACCTACCCGACGGAACTGCGTGCGCTGGGCGTGGATCAGTTCACTAAGGACGGCGATCTCGCCCTGATGTCACAGCCTATCGACTTCCTCGGGGTCAACTACTACTTCGAACATCGCGTCAAGGCGAATCCCGCGGACCCCATCATCCAAGCGACCGTTCTCGAACCGACGGGCGACTTGACGGCCATGGGGTGGGGCATTTCGCCGAACGGACTGCGCGATGTGCTCCTGCGCATCCGGCGAGACTACGGAGACATCCCGATGTACGTGACGGAAAACGGGGCAGCTTTCCACGACGTGGTGGAGGGAGATATCGTACATGATGCTCCGCGCATTTCCTACCTTCGCCGCCACCTGCTGGCTGTACGCGAAGCGATGGACGCAGGCGTGGACGTCCGCGGCTACTACGTCTGGTCGCTCATGGACAACTTCGAGTGGCACCAAGGGTACGCGAAGCGGTTTGGCCTGTTCTACGTGGACTACCCAACGCAGCGCCGGCTCTGGAAGGACAGTGCGCGCTGGTACCAAAACGTGACGGCCAGCCGCGAAGTCCAGTAGTCCTGGCCCCATCTAATATCTATCATCAACGATTTGTTTCAGGTGGCCGGCAGCGGCCGCCTTTTCCACGACGAGGTGAACCATGAATCTGCAGCCATTGTTTACACAACCGATACTGCGCCAATGCCTGTTTCCCGACGTCCACCCTGGGCAAGCCAGCGATGTCTGGCTGGTGGAGACCCGCGACGAGTCTGTCATCGTCCGCCGGACGCGGATGTCTTCCGAGCCCGCCAACGACTTTTGGTGGGGCTGCCGGGACTTATTTGGCGTGGATCCCACCGACCTCTTTGCGTTGGAGGGCATGAACCGCGTCTTGGGCGAGCTTTCGCCCATTCCGGTGCCGCAAGTCCTGCGCAAGGCCGTGGTGGACGGCGTGCCGTACGTGGTGGTGGAAAAGATGCCGGGAACGACGTTGCGTTCGTTTCAATCCTTGCCCACAGAGGCGCTGGTTCAGCTCGGCGAAGCATTGGCGCGGATCCATGCGCGCAAGTTCAGCGAGTGCGGCACCCTGTCCGGTCGGCTGCGCTATCCCGTGGGCCAGTTTCACAAGCGGATGGCTGCAACCATGCGCGAACTCGTACAGCGGTATTACGCGGATGTACCGGAGATCTCCATCTTGTTGGACGAGATGTGCGCACAGTTGCTGGCGTTGCCACCGTTGCGGCACGCGAGCCTCATCATGTTGGACATGGATCCGACGCAGTTCCTGCACGAGAACGGGCGGATCACGGCCTTGGTGGACACCGAAGTGTACGCGTTGGGGCCACGAGAACTGGAACTGGTGGCGCTGGAGTACCTGTTGGACAAGGCGAGCGCGGCGGCGTTTGTCTCAGGATATGAGAGCGTGTTACCGTTCCCAGATTTACGGCAGGTGCGCGCTCCATATCGATATTTCTGCCGCCTCATGGAAGTGCAAGGACCGGTAGACATCGACGCGTGGATGAATGGGCCGAAGTGGTTTGACGAAGTGGGGTCGCCTTTGTGAACCACCTCAGCCTCTTTTTTGGTCACGGGCGGTGGGAATGCGATGTATGATTCAGGCAGTAAGGGGCTTGGATACCGGTCTACCTCCTATTGAACTTTGCATTCTACCACAAATATGGTAGAATGACAGAACAGCTGAATCTGATGGCTTGGGATAAGGGCCATCAGTACGGGGGATTTTTTTGGCGAACGTTTCGCCTATGGGGTTAAGTGCGTTCCTATGAACGCCCGGGCTGTCTCCTTAGTCCGCACCCGACAACTAACCTCGGAAGCGATAAAAGGAGGATACCGAAGAATGTCTTTTGCTTCAAAAAGAAACCTCGCTGCTATGGCACTTGGCGCCACGATGATAGCGAACATGTCTCCAGCGTTGGCAAGTACATCGACGGTAAAGCACAATCAACAGCGAGTTCATGCCACCGCTTCATCTCACTCCGGCAGGTACGTCATCAAACCCGGTGATACATTCTGGAAAATCTCGCAACGCTTCCACGTTTCACTCAACGCACTCCTCAAGGCAAACCCCCACGTCAAGGCCACGAGGTTAATCCCAGGACACACGATTGTGATACCGAACCAAGCGACACATCAGACGGCGTCACATAAAGCGACGCAGGGTGTGCATATGGCGGCCATGATGCCAGCTTACACCAAGGAAATCAATGCCGTTGCTACCGCATATACAGGCGCTCAAGGTGCTGTCGATTGCCTTGGGAACAAGGTCCATTTTGGAACTGTCGCAGTGGATCCGAAGGTGATTCCACTCGGATCGACCATCCGGATTGAAGGCATGTCTTTCCCCGGTTTCCCATCTACCTTCATCGCACATGCCACAGATGAAGGGGGCGCGATTAAGGGGAATCGCATCGACATCTTCCTGCCGGTGAGCAACAGTCAAGCGATGCGTTTCGGAGTTCAACACGTAAAAGTCTACGTGTTAAAATAATAGGGTCGGTTGCAAGTTCCACATTCAATCATCAGGCACGGTAGGGTTGGGGGTAGGACATATCCCCCCAGCAGCACCGAGAAAGTCCCTTTGATTGTTCATTGAGGGGCTTTCTCGAACTGCTCGTCCTGATATTGAACACTGAACCATTGCCCATTCCGACCAAACACCAACAAGTATGGAAATTTCCAAAAAGACCATTGCGGCAAGACAACCCCAATGAGCAGAAATGCGATACATAGGCCTTGTACCGCGTAGAACTTTTCGAGATCATTCGCGCCAATGACTGAGTTCATCCTACGGAAAAGAGATGAAATATATGGATTCTCGTTCCCGATAGAATGCGTGGCGTAATGCATTAATTACTGACAAAATTATCAGAATCATTTTATAGTATAAATGAAAATTCGGTGAGAGGCGGCAGGGGGACAGTGCGGATGATGGCCTTGCAACAGCGTTTCCCGTTTCCGTTGGAGGAAAACAGCTATTTTTATTCGAACAACCTCAAACCACTCCAACCGCCGTGTTGCATCCAACTGACCACCGAGTATTTTCACGAAGTCGCCGAGAAGCGCCGCTTGTTGGCGAATCATCCGGAGCGCTGCTTCCACGCGCTTCCAGGTACGTTGGCAGCACAATGGGAGGTGGTAGATGAGATTGTGCACCAGCTGGTGGACACCTATCCAGATTGTTTCACGCTCGAGAACCGGGGTGATGAATGGACGTTTCGGAACCTGTTGCTGAACGAGACCGAACAGTTCACGTTTGGCGATTCGAGCACACTCCCGGTGCAACCGCTTGATTGGATAGGAAGGCACGTGCAGGAAGATCTGTTGCTCATGGTCCAGCGTGACGATGACCTCCACCTCGAAGCCGGACAACTGTGCTTTCCCAGTGCCTGGTCACTCACGTTTGATCTCGGAATGGCATTTCACGAGATTCATCGGCCGGTACCGTGGAATCACGAGTTGGCCGAAAAGATCCGCCGATTTCTGCTGCGCGTTGAGGCGGGCAAACCGTGGACACGTGTGAACTGGGCCATGCACGTGGGCAGGCGGCTCGACCTGTCGCCGGAGGCGTTTCATGAGTGGGGGCCGGCGCGCTACCAGGTGTCATCCGAAAATGTGGCCGACGAGGTCCAGTTTCGCGTCGAGGAGCAGTGTGTCCTGCGGCTGCCGGGAAGCAACGCCTTGCTGTTCAGCATCCACACGTACCTGAAATCTGTCGGTGAGCTCTCTCAGAACCCGGACTGGGCGCAGAAGCTGCATTCCGTGCTGGTCACGCTCCCGGAGCAGGTGGCAGCGTACAAAGGGTTGACCGCATATCGAGCACAGGTCATCGAATATTTGGAGCGATGCCAATGATGGAGCCCAATTTGAAAGCGCTAGCACCATTTGACATACACAGCCGCTGCCGAAAGCATCTCTTGTTTGTCCATCCGCTCGGGGCAGCGCATGTCGCGCCGGATATTCGGAGAATGGCCGCCACCGGATATCCGGTCGAGTGGAACCACATCGGGGAAGGCGGGGCAGAGACATCGGACTACGGCTTTGACGCACTCATCTCCGCCAAGCGGTCGTGGCCAGATATCCATGACTCGGATGCCCTTCGAACGTATCTCGAGGACCAACCGATGGGGACGCATCTGTACATCACGGCCCCCTGGGGCTGGGGTCGCTCCATTGTCCGCCTTGCGGAGACGGTGGGATACGCCAAAGAGGACATCCAGGTCCGCGGCTTTGGGCAAAAGTACCACCAAGTTTTTTGCATTGCGTGTTACACCACAAATCCCATCGATAACGCATCGACAGTCACTTGCAGACAGTGTGGAAGGGTGATTTCGGTGTCGGATCATTATTCCCCACGATGGGATGCCGTGATGGGCTATCCGATACTGGACAACGTGACAAAGAAGGGGAACACATGAGGCACGATGCGATTCTGACCGTCCGCGTTGCGCAGATTCACCAAGAGACGCCGGTGGTGAAACGTTTCACGCTGGTGCCTGTGGGGACGGACCGATTGCCGCCGTTTTCGGCAGGCGCCCACATCACGACGTACGCTGCGTTCGACGGCCGGGTTCTGGAGCGAAACTACTCTCTTTGTAACCATCCGGGCACGCGCAATGTGTACGAGATTGCCATTCGTCGGTCAGACAACGGACAGGGGGGCTCCGCGGGCTGGCACCATCATATCCGCGTGGGCGACACGGTGCACATCAGTCCGCCGAAAAACCACTTTCCGCTCAGCCAGCGCGCACGCCACCACGTATTTCTCGCAGCGGGGATTGGTATCACGCCATTTCTGTCGATGATGGCGGAGCTTCGGGCCAGAAACGGATTGTTTGAGTTACACTACGCCGCGCCATCACGGTCTTACTGTGCCTTCCGTGAGGTCATCGAGACCTCTTATCCAGAGAGTCGTTTCTATTTTTCCGAAGAAGGGATGCGGTTGTCGCCGAACGTGCTCTGCGGTGCCAAGGTGGGTACGCACGTGTACATATGCGGCCCTTCTTCGTTTATCGAGGCGTTTTCTCAACAGGCGGAAGCGATGGGCTTCCCGAAGAGCAACATCCACGCCGAGCGGTTCACGGCGCCGACGCCGGAAAATCCGCGCCCGTTCCGGGTAACGCTGCGCAAATCCGGTCGGGATGTCGAGGTAGCAGCGCATGAAACGCTGCTCGCCGCCCTGCTTCGCGCTGGCGTGCGGGTCCGCTACGCGTGCCGCGCAGGCGGGTGCGGGACTTGCGAACTCGGCGTCGTCGAAGGAGAGGTGGAACATCGCGATGTTTACCTGACGGATGAAGAGAAGGCAGCGAATACATCCATCATTGCGTGCGTATCACGTGCGGCAGGAGACCGCCTCGTCCTGGATCTCTAATCTCATGGGGGGTTATGTTGTGGCGGACGTACAGGTTGGGTTCAACACGGCAGGGACCGTGGCAGACGGGAAGTTGCAGCGAAGTTTAAAATCGCGTCATCTCAGCATCATTGCGATTGGCGGTGCCATCGGTACAGGGTTGTTTGTGGCGAGCGGCGCCTCCATCCATTCGGCAGGGCCGGGCGGAGCGTTGCTTGCGTATCTCGCGATTGGCCTGATGGTCTACTTTGTGATGACGAGCCTTGGTGAAATGGCGACTCTGATGCCGATTTCCGGATCTTTTGCAACGTACGCAGCAAAATTTGTGGATCCGGCGCTGGGTTTCTCGATTGGCTGGAATTACTGGTTCAGTTGGGCGGTCACCATTCCGGCGGAACTGTCGGCGGGCGCGCTGGTCATGAAGTACTGGTTCCCGAACAGCCCTTCCATTCTCTGGAGCGCTATTTTCCTAGCGATTCTCTTCGTGCTCAACATTCTCTCGGCGCGCAGTTACGGCGAGGGAGAGTACTGGTTCGCCGGCATCAAGGTTGTCACCATCATCGTGTTCATTCTCGTCGGCATCGGGATGATCTTCGGCATCCTCACTCAGCCTGCTGTGGGTCTCCACAACTTTACGCTCGGTGGGAGTCCATTTCATGGCGGATTTATGGCGGTGTTCGGTGTCGCGATGATTGCTGGGTTCTCCTTTCAGGGCACCGAGATTGTCGGCATTGCAGCGGGGGAAAGCGACAACCCCTCGCGCAACGTGCCTCGGGCCATCAACACGGTGTTCTGGCGCATCCTCATTTTTTACGTGCTGTCCATCCTGGTTATCGGCCTCATCATTCCCTACACGGATCCCAACCTGCTCAAGTCCGACGTGACGGACATTGCAGTGAGCCCATTCACCCTGGTGTTCAAGCGCGCGGGCCTGGCTTTTGCGGCCGGGCTCATGAACGCCGTGATACTGACTTCCGTGCTGTCCTGCGGAAATTCATCCATGTACGCGTCGACCCGGATGTTGTGGGCGCTCGCCAAGGAGGGCAAGGCACCGAAGCTGTTCACACGGGTCAATTCCCGCGGGGTTCCGAGCTATGCCTTGTTTGTCACCACGGTTTTCGGATTCCTCGCGTTTCTCTCTTCGCTGTACGGGAACGGCGTCGTCTACATGTGGCTGTTAAACTGCTCGGGGATGACCGGATTCATCACCTGGCTCGGGATTGCCATCTGCCACTATCGGTTCCGCAAAGCGTATGTTGCGCAGGGAAGGAGCCTCGATGATCTGAAGTACCGGGCGAAATGGTATCCCTTTGGGCCCATCTTTGCATTTGTCCTGTGTACGATTGTCATCCTGGGTCAGGGCTACGGGGATTTCACCGGCGGCCCGATTCAGTGGGGAAATGTCGTTGCGACGTACATCGGCATACCCGTGTTTCTCATCTTGTGGCTGCTGTACAAATGGATTCGCAAAACCCGGGTGATTCCGCTCAACGACTGCGTGTTCCACGCGGACGAAGTGTAACCGTTCACATCCCTAGTCGCTGTGATGTCAAAGGGAAGTCATCATCAAGGGCGGCCGTGCCACAAACTCGTTGGGCCGCCCGCTTTCTACTGGGGGCGTTCTTCTGGAGAACGCGGTACTCCACGAGGCAGGCCTCCTACATAGCGAAAAGACCAAGTCATTCCAACTGGCAAACCAATGAATGCTACTAGCGTATGTGCTATGTTTCTGTTCATGATTTTCAGAATTACGGAGTATAATGATGGGGGGGGGTGCCCCCAAAAGTAATGGGATCCTAAGACTACCCCGTTTCATGATGTGGGTGCTAGTTTCGCTTTGGATCTGAGAAAGAGGAATCGCAATGATTGACAAAGAAGCACAAATGAACTGGAGAAAATCACTTTCCCCATTTGAAAGGCCCGATACCCGGAAAAGTTTATGGCAACTTGCAAATACTATATTGCCCTTTTTCGTACTGTGGTACCTAGCTTATGTAAGTCTGTCCGTTTCATTTTGGATTACAATAGCCCTCGTGATTCCGGCAAGTGGTTTTCTGGTCCGGACTTTCATCATATTCCATGATTGCTGCCATCATTCTTTTTTCAAAAGCCGAAAGGCGAATGTTATCGTCGGAAATATTACTGGCTTACTCACTACTTTCCCTTATGAACAATGGAAGTTCGAACACGCGGTTCATCATGCAACAAGCGGCAACTTGAATCGAAGGGGGACAGGGGACATTTGGACGCTCACGGTGGATGAGTATTTAGCATTGTCCCCCTTTCGGAAATTTGTTTACCGAATTTATCGAAACCCGGTTGTCTTGTTTGGGATTGGACCCGTGTTGCTTCTCCTGATTTTATACAGGTTTAACAGGAAACGCGCGGGTCGAAAGGAACGATGGAACACCTACGCTACCAATGTAGCACTGCTCACATTCGCCGGATTGCTTTGTTGGGCATTGGGATGGAGAGAATTCCTTTTAGTGGAAGGACTATGCCTTTACTTGTCCGGCATGATGGGTATTTGGTTATTTTACGTACAGCACCAATTTGAAGATACCTATTTTGAGAAAGCGGATCATTGGGACTACGTAAGTGCAGCGATAAAAGGCAGCTCATTTTATAAACTGCCGAAGGTCTTGCAATGGATGACAGGGAACATAGGATATCATCACGCTCATCACTTAAGTCCCCGAATTCCGAACTACAATCTGCAACGAGCTTGTGAAAGCATCCAGGCATTGCAGAATGTCCCCTCCATTGGGTTGCTGTCCAGTTTGCGTTCGCTTCGATACCGCCTATGGGACGAGAAGAGCGCTAAGTTCGTTACATTTGGAGACATTAAAAACCTGAGATCGAAGAAATCAGGGGACGTTACCGACAGAAGCGTGTGACTCCGCACATGCGCATGAAGGTATAAAAGATGCGGTATACAATGATGTTGCCTGTATGTGCATTTTTCGTTGCGGAATTAGAAAGGGCGATCCTACCCACCGCTAGGATCGCCTTCATTGTTGCTTTCACGCACTGCTGCGCTATCAGGGGGAACCCTGGGGAGCGCGTAGCAGGTCTGTTAATCCTGTTTGTTCTTCATCATGGAGCGCAATGCGTCACGATACGCATCATCGCTGCTACCTAGCAGTGCTTCATCAGGTTCAGCCGTCGTATCGGATGGAGAGAGACCTGACAAACGTCGAAGCGCGTCACGATAGTCGTCGTCAGTGGGGCGGCCGATGTCATCCGCAGGTGCCCTAGAGGACTGAGACGCCATGGTTGGCTGAGAGAGGGTTTCACGCGGCTGCTCCTCTGATGGACGTGCTTTCGCGGCCTCAACCGCGCTCTCCTTCTTTTCACGACGAATGAGTCGGACGTTGATGGCAATCACAATTACACTGACAATCACGATGGCGACGACATAGATGGTGATAAACTCCACGGGAATCCCCCTTGTTTCATTCCAGTTCAGCCAGATTCATCAACGAACCAACTTGGCAGTCACTTCGGCAACCCGCCGACCAAGTGCGCGTCCGAGTGCCAGATCAGATTCACTGGGCATATTCAGCGGCGCATCCGGTGAGAGTTCAACCGGACAGGTAATGCCGACACCGTAGTAAGAACCGTACATGACATTTTCCGGTACGTTACTCGGAAGACCGACAATAATCATGCCATTGTGCAACATGGGGGTAATCAGGTTCCACAGCGTCATCTCAATTCCACCGTGGATGGTCGCCGTAGTACAAAATACGGCGCCGACCTTTCCGATGAGTTTGCCCTGGGCCCACAGATACCCCAGTTTGTCAATCCACTCTTTCAGCGCGGAACTGATGGTTCCAAAGTGGCCCGGGCACCCCCAAATGATGGCGTCCACATCCACCAGGTCGCGAACATCCGCCTGATGGACGTGGCGGAGGTAGACGTCAGCGCCTTCCACGCTCGCACCTTGTGCTATCGCTTGAGCCAATGCTTCGGTATGTCCACTTTCGCTGTCGTACACCACGTAGATTTTCATAGATGATGATGCCTCCTATTTTTCAACATTGCCCTTTTTGAGCGATTTGGAAAACGCCAGTAACATCGAGTCGAGCTGAACCCCTTCAGAGGCATTTTGCAATGGTCATTTGTGAATGCGAACCGTCGCGCTCATACCAGGAGCCAACCCGGTGGGTAATCCTTGCAGCGTGATGGTGACTGGGATGACTTGCGTGACTTTCGTGTAATTGGCGTTCGTGCTGGCTGAAGGTAGTAAAGAAAACGAAGAGGCTGTGGCGAGCCCAATTTGACTGACGGTTCCCGTCACGGATGTTCCCGGAAACGCGTCAATGTACACGTCGACCGTGTCCCCGACTTTCACGTCCTGAATCTGTGTTTCCTTGATGTTGGCTGTGACATACAGTCGGTTCATGTTGTAGGCGTAGGCCAGGGGAGTGCCGGGGGCTACGTATTCGTTCGGTACCGCATTGTTTTGGACGATGGTTCCGTCCTGTGGCATGGGGATGTTGATGCTTTGGGTTGTCCCTCCGTTGGACACTGTCACTTGGCCAACCGTATCTCCGGAATGGAATGTCTTTCCTTGCGTGCCATTCCAAGAAACGAGTTTTCCGGCCGCTGGCGACGAAATCGCGATTTGTTGGCCCGCGACTTGCGCATCATCCGTCGTGAGGTACAGCGTGGACTGGTTGTAGAAGTAGTAGCCCACAAATCCAGCAATAATGACCAGCACAATGATCACGAAATTTACAATGAGTAAGCGAGTCGCCTTCATCAAGATTCCTCCTTCGATTTATGCGCATTGAGTCAGTATGTACTCAACTGGCTGCTCCAGCGGTTTGCAACATAGTGCCTGACAACGGGGGTCAGCACAATGTATCGCGCCTTCGCACTGGTGAAACACAGTCGGATTTGCAATTTGCTCACTCCAGCAACAACGGCTCTTCAGCCTCCACTCTCACGGGTTTTTTACGGTGTCTTTCACGAACAGCCCGTTCTCGTTTACTTCCATAGAACAACACCAGGATGACGGTCAGCGCAGTCAAAATCGTTGAGACCATGAATGCATCGTCCATCCCTGCCACAAACGCATTGCGTTGAATCAAACCATTCATCACGGATGCTGCAGCCTCTTTCGCGGCCGTCATCGACATCCCGTGTGCTTGCATCAATGCTTGAATCCTCATCATGAATTGACCCGATGGTGAGGTGGGTGTCACTTGCCAAGACATTTGGGCGGCGTGAATCTTTGTCTGCGTGGTCATGTAGCTGGTGAGCACAGCAGTCCCCAACGAGGCTGCAACCTGCCGTACCGTGTTGCTCATCGCAGTTCCCTGGCTGGTCAATTCAACGGGAACCGTGTTCATGCCAGCTGTCATAATGGGCATCATGGTCAGAGCCATTCCGGCGCTGCGCACAATATACAACCACTGGATTGTACTTGAACTTGTATTCGCCTCCAGCGTAGTAAATCCATACGTCGCCCATGTCACAATCAGCAATCCAACGAAGCCCAACGGACGCGGTCCGATGCGGTCAAACAGTCGACCGCCGACCGGCATCAGCACAGCGGAGACCAGCGCAGCAGGCGTCATGAAAAGCCCTGTGCGCACCGCTGAAAACCCTTGAACGTTTTGTAGGTACACGGGGAGGAAGAAAATCCCTGCAAACAGTGCGACACTGATCAGCGAGACCAGGAGCAGACTCATGCTGAACATGTAGTTTTTCAGTACCCGCAGTTGAATGATGGGGTTCTTCACGGACAACTCAACGATGATCAGGATGACCAAGCAAACCACACCTACCGTCAGGAAGGACTCCACTTCTGTGGAACGCCACCCATTGGAGGAGACTTGGTTAAATCCATACAGTAAGCTTCCGAAGCCAGCGATGGTGAAGATAAGCCCCCAGATATCCAACTTCCCTTTTACCTCGTGCGGAAACTCGTGCATCGTGAGGGTGCCGAGAATCACCGCGACAATCCCAATGGGGACATTGATGTAAAAAATGAATCGCCACGACCAATCGTCCACGAGATACCCACTGAGCGCAGGCCCGAAAGCTGGCGCTGCCATCATGGCGATGCCAAAAACGCCCATCACCATGCCGCGGCGATGCGGAGGGAATATCCGAAATATCATGGACATGGCGACCGGTTGCATCAGGGCACCGCCGATGGCCTGCAAGATTCGAAAGGCAATGATGGAACTGAGATTCCACGCGGCACCGCAGAGCGCGGATCCGATGGTGAACGTGGCGAGAGAGAACAGGAACAGCTTCTTTGCGCCAAATTTGTCCGTTAGCCATCCGGAAATCGGAATCAAAACGCCGAGAACGAGCATGTACGCCGTCATCACCCACTGAATCTGGTCGGTTGTCGCGTTCAATTCCGTCTCCATCTTGGGAATCGCCACATTCACTACACTCGTGTCCAAAATGGCCATAAACACACCGAGGATGATAATGGTCATCTGTAATGCAGGGGACTTGATTCGTTCAATTTCATAGCTGTGTGCGGTCGTCTGAGCCATACGAAACACCTCCTTTCAAACTAAGTTGCATCAAATCGCTCTGTCCCTGAATGGATGCCCTGATACATAAAGTCACCCCGTTGTTTCCATGGCTTCAGCTTTAGTGTATATAATGTTTAACCAATTAATTTTTATGATATCTAAATAAATTTGTTTCCCTCAAGTCAAATCCTTCATGAAACAAGTGATTATATGCTTAAATTTTTTATTAAGTAAAGTACATTGCGTTTGAAGGCAATCAGGAGGAAAATGAAAGATGCAATGAATGTCGTCAAGGGAGGTGTGCGGAAGCTCAAACATGAGCTTCGAATGCCATGAAGATAGCGAACGGTGTAGAAGCATTAGACGTAAGTGTCAACATGATGGGACGGCAAATGGTGATACATCCGACCCTTCTTTGGGATGAAGATGAAGTCATTTTGGTGGACACGGGAATGCCTGGTCAACTTGCGGAAATTCGCGCAGCGATGGAGCACGCTGGCGTGCCGTTTGACAAACTGAGCAAGGTCATTCTCACACATCAGGACCTCGACCATATTGGCGGTCTACCCGCGATTCTGAAGGCGGTGGACCATCCTGTTGAGGTGCTGGCGCATCAAGAAGATAAACCGTACATCGAAGGCGACAAACCGCCATTGAAGATGAATCCGGAGCGCGTCGCGAAGATGCTTGAATCCGTCCCAGCAGAACAGCGTCAGCGAGTGCAAGCGCTGTTCGGAACCCCGATAACGGCCAAGGTCGATAAAACGGTGGAAGACGGAGAGGTATTGCCATACTGCGGGGGCATCATGGTCATCTTCACACCAGGCCACACGCCGGGGCATATCAGCTTGTACCTCCATGAAAGCAAAACATTGATCACTGGAGATGCGCTTGTGGCAGCAAACGGTGAACTGCTTGGACCCAATCCCGAAGTCACACCGGATATGGAGACAGCGCTCAAGTCACTCAAAAAGTTCACGAAATACGACATCGAAACCGTCATCTGTTATCACGGTGGAGTGTACAAAGAAAACGCAAACCAACGTCTTGCAGCGTTGGCTGAGGGTCAATAATGGCAGAAGACCACTTGGGCACTGTTCCAACTTCGAAAATGGACTATCAAGCAGGTTCATAGACAGCGACTCACCCGCAAAAACGCTCGCCCCCCGGCGAGCGTAGCTTTTTATCACTCCGCAGTCAAATGGCCGATAAACAATCCCAAGCCGAAGCGTGCGAAGTACATCCACAGCAGCAGAAATATCAAGAGTACGCCACCTAACACAATGCCTACCATCGTTCCTGTGGGTTTGGTTTTCACAGCCATCCCTCCACTGGCTATCGTGCGTCAGAAGGATGGCCCGTATGCGCAAAGCGGGTCGTCCCTGCAGGGACGCGGTGACATTGGAGACCGTAACGGAAGTCGGGCTCTCTACATGTTTTCTGCGTCGACGTTGCAGTGGAGGTGGATGGGGGCAAACACTTTCAACGCTTCTCCTTTTTCACCCCCTGCAGCCGGTCCGTGCTGGGCTGCCTTCGCTTCGAAGTAATGCTCAAAAAACGGCCAAGTGTGATCTGGAAATTGACTTTCGTGCGCCCGGATGGCCGCCATTTTCCGCTGCCACGTGTTCGTGACGTCCACAAACGTGTTGGGTCTTGCCGTAAACCCGAAGGCGATGCATTGCACGCCGTGCGGCTGCAACTCGTGGCTGTTCCCAATGTTGCCCATGGCGCTAAACAGAACCGCGGCCGCTGCGGAGAGTCCCACATTCCGGTGCGCTGGGTGCGCTTCGTAGGGCAGCCAGCCGTCAATGGTGACCACCGTGTCGGGCCGGACTTGCCGAATGGCGCGGATGAATTCGTGCTGGAGCTGCTGACCGGGCAGGTAATCCGCATCGCGGTAGCTGAGCCAAATGTACTCTTGTACGCCAATGTAGCGACCCGCCTCGAGTTGCTCGTGTTTGCGGACGTTGGCCAGTTCGTTTTCGTCGCGGCGCAGCGGCGAGCCAGCGCCTCCGTCCGTCACCGTCAAGTACGTGATGTGGGCGCCTCTGTCTGCGAGCACCGCCAACGTGCCACCGCAGGCGATGTCCATGTCGTCCGGGTGCGGCTGGATGCACAGGACGCGCTTGGCGTTCAACAAGTTGGGGATGGGGGCGAGATGGGACAGGGACATAGAGTTTCCTCCTTTTGCAATTCGGCTTGGTCTGTTGGGGTCTTAACCTGAAATGTGTCGGAGTTGCTCCTGAATCCGGGTCACGTGTTTTCTGTGTAGTGGGTACCGCCAGAAGAACAGCAGGGCCACTGCGAGTGCCACCAACGGAATCCACGTGATCATCATCTTGAATCCAAACAAGGCGGACGTCGGTTGGTGTGCCCCGAGCGCGTTGGTGTACCCTGTGCTGACCAACACCGCAGTGGTCACCACAGCCTGCGCGGGGGTGCAGAGGCCCACCAGGAGGCCGTGGATACCGTAAAACATCCCTTCGCGTCGGACGCCGGTCCTCACCTGATCTTCGTCGATGATGTCTGAGATGAGGATGTCGGTCAGGACGAGGATGCCGGAGAGCCCGACGCCAAGAAAGAAGGCGGCCATCAACGCGGCGGAGAACGTATTTGTGAAGTTGAAGCTGCAGAGCGCAAGGCCAAACAAGAGAATGGCCAGCACGACGGCGCGCGAGGCCCCAATCCGCGGCACCAACCAGCCCCAGACATACACGAGCGGCAACGCCACAGCCAGTGTGGCGAGCAGTAAGTAGGATTGCTGGCCGTCCACGAGCCCGAGGTTGTACTTCGCGTAGTAGTACAGGTCAGCTGTGAGCATGGTGAACGCGAATTGCACGAAGAAGCGCATACCGATGAAGGTGACGAACGATTTGTTGACGAGCGTATGCTTGAGCGCTTGCCGCACCGGCAGTCCGACAGATTGGCCGTGCGCACGCCCCGCCCGTTGTTCTGCTCGCCGCCGCTTCAGTTCCATGCTGGGAATGGTGGTCAGGAGCGCCAGGATACTGATGATGCCGAACAGGACACCCATGGCTGGCCAGCCCATCTTCGCGGCAATCAGCGTGGGCAGGGCGAGTCCGCCCACAAGCCCGATGATGCCGAACATCTGCTTCCACGCCGAGGCCATCGCCCGCTCCGCAGGGGTGCGGAACATCTCTGGGAACAGCGCGGACCAGTTGACCATCGTCAAGTTGAACATGGTGTCGTAGAAGATGGCGGTAAGGAGAAAGTACAGGGAGAACAGGAGCACTTGGTGGGCAGACACCGGCGGAGTCCACACCAACATGAACGCGACGCCGAGTGGGACGGATCCGTACATGATGAATGGAACTCGCTGCCCCCACCGCGAGTAGGTTCTGTCCGACAGGTACCCGAGAAACGGGTACACCAGGGTCGCGTACACTGCCTGGATGGTGGCGGCCACCCCAATCCAGTCAGGCTGACCATGCAGGACGTCGATGTAGTAACTCTGCACATAAGATCCGTAGGCAAGGCTGACGAGGTTGGCAGGAATGGATCCACTGGTAAACGAAATGATCTTTGCCATCGGCCGCATATTTTTGCCTCCCTTGCATCGTGGAGGATGTGCGCTCACGATGCAACAACGCTTTTGTACAAAAGATTCGAAAAATCATCAAGAGTCGTTCCGGTCGCGTCCAATGATTCACAACAGGAGCGATGGACCACCTTCCACGAGAGCGGTCTGTCGCCAGGTTGCACATCGCGGAACAGAGGAGGCGGTCTTATGGACCTGCAATTTGATCATCTGGTACATACAGTGTATGATCCGAACTCTGTCCGCCAGCACTTCGCAGACGCCTTCGGGTGGCGCACGGTGCCGGGCGGAAAACACGTCGAGTGGGGAACGTACAACGGGCTCTCCTACTTCGGCCTGTCCTACATCGAGTGGGTGGGCGTGTTTGACGAGGCGCTGGCCAAGACCAGCGAGTTTGGCAAGTGGGTGTTGGCAGATCTGCAGCGGGGGGAAGGGGTTCAACAGTTTGCCCTCCGCACCCGGCGGCTGGACGAGATTGCAGCAGCATGGCGTGCCCGGGGTCTGAACGCTGTCGGTCCTGTGCAAGGGTTGCGTCGGCGGGAGGACGGAGCGACCTTGCGCTGGCGACTGTTGTTTCCGGCGCGCACGGACGTCGAGGCGTTCCCGCTTCCGTTTTTGATTGAGTGGGAAGAGGACGACCGCCAAAGGGAAGCCGGACTGGTGGCCGCTGGAGCTCTTCCTGCTGGGTCAGCGGATAGGCTCCAGTTGGTCAAGGTTGAGTCCCGCGTGCGCGATGTCCGCCAGTTGGCCGAGCGCTGGAACACCTGGTATGCCGACGAAGGTGCAGAGATGAGTGTATCTTCGGACGGCAGTACCGCTGTCGTCAGAGGGCTGGGGCCGGAGCTGGTCTTTCACACCGCTCAGGATGGGGAAGGTGCCGAGTGGGTGGCGCAGCACGGAGAGCGCCCCTTTCGCATGACGGTGGCGCAGCCGGCCAAAGCCGAAAGCGCGGTTCCATCCGCAGGCGCGCCGCGCACCTCATCGGTCCAAACGCTGCACGGGTTGAACGTCGTCATTGTGCAGCGGTGAGCGATGTGTAAAACGCCCGATGTTTTGCCAATCGAAACACGAAAGGGCTTGCTGGAGACAAAAAACCGGCGGAGCGTATCCTTTCCGCTCCGCCGGTGAAGTCATGCTTCATATGAGGTGGCTCGTCCCTCAACGGGCGTACGCGTGTTCCTCCAGGAAATGGCGAATGCGCGTCGTCAACAGGCTGATGGCGATTTTGTTCTCGCCGCCTTCTGGAATAATCAGGTCCGCGTACCGTTTCGATGGTTCGATGAACGCGTCGTGCATCGGTTTCACAGTGGACAGGTACTGCTCGTACACCGAGTCGACGGTCCGACCGCGGTCCTTGACGTCTCGGATGATTCTCCGCAAGACCCGGACATCCGCGTCCGTGTCTACAAACACTTTGATATCCAGCACATTGCGGATGCGCTCGTCCACCAGCACGTGGATGCCTTCCAGGACCAGGACGGGCTTGTATTCTACCGGAATGGTTTCAGGTAACCGCGTGTGCAGCGCGAAGTCGTACACAGGCAGCTGAATCGCCTGTCGGTTTCGCAGCTGGTGGAGGTGCTCCAACAATAGGTCGTTGTCAAACGCATCTGGATGGTCGTAGTTGAGGCGTTGCCGTTCCTCGAAGCTGATTTTGGAGAGATCTTTATAGTAAGCATCCTGGGAAATTAAGGCCACATTGCCTTCCCCAAGCGTTTCCACAATATTATGGGCGACTGTCGTCTTACCGGAGCCAGTGCCCCCTGCAATTCCAACGATGAGCATAACAGCGTCCCATCCCCCTTGTTCTAACTGTCGAAGTATACACCTTGCCCCGGACTCTATGCAACGGTGAAGCTTATACACCGGATTTCCTAAATTTACCCTTGTGTATGAAAGCGCTTTTTCTTAATATACAAGTTAAGTAAAACGTTTTCGTAAAACGTTTTCTAAGCGTTGCCCGGACATTGTCGTGAATCCGCTTACCGATTTGGCGAATCTGGGAAACCTACCTGTATTGGCTCCAAGAGGAGGAGAATGTTGTGAACTCTCGAGGGAAAGTTCGCTGGGGCATTGCAGTGATACTGTTTATTGGCATTCTGATCAACTACTTCGACCGGACCAACATGTCGATTGCGACGGCGCCCATCGCGAAGGAATACCACTTGACCAGTGGGCAAATGGGGATTGTGTTGTCGTCCTTTGCCTGGTCGTACGCGCTGTTGCAAATTCCGATTGGGGTATTGCTGGACAAAATCGGAATCAAGTGGTTGATGCGCGTGGGCACCATCATCTGGGGCGTCGCAACGCTGATGACGGCCGTCGTGAGCGGTCTCGGCCTCGTCATCCTGTCCCGCATTTTGCTCGGCGCAGCAGAGGCACCCGCTTTTCCGAGCGCGTCCAAAGCAACCGGGTACTGGTTCCCGCTGCGTGAACGCGGGATTGCCAGTTCCACCTTTGACGCAGCGGCCAAGTTCTCCAACGTCATCGGTGCGCCGGTTGTGGCGTTCGCGGTCACGCAATGGGGATGGCGCGGCGGCTTCTGGATGACCGGTATCCTTTCGCTGCTGTACGCCCTCATTTACTGGATTTGGTACCGCGATCCGCACGAACACCCGCGGCTGACGGCCGAAGAGCGCCAGTATATTGAGGAAGGCGGCGCCCAGCAGGAAGGGGAAGCACCGGGGGGAACCTGGCGGAACCTCAAATTTCTGCTGAGCACCCGCAAAGTTTGGGGATTGACGCTTGGTTTTGCTGCGTACGGGTACTCGTTCTACCTGTTCCTGACCTGGCTGCCCGGGTACTTGGAGAAGCAGATGCACATGACCATTCTGAAAAGCGGCATCTACGTGATGATCCCGTGGGCCGTGGCCACTGTGACGGACTTCCTGATTGGCGGGGTGTTGGTCGACGCGCTCATCCGCAAAGGCTACAACCCGTCGAAAGTGCGGAAAACCCTGCTGGTGATTGGGATGCTGCTCGGACTCGCGGTCGGCGGCGCCGCGTTTACCAACAATCCGAATGTGGCCATTATCTTCATCTCCATCGCGCTCGGGGGACTGGCGTTTTCCGCTCCGATTGCGTGGAGTATTCCAGCGCTCATTGCGCCGAAGGGCACGGTGGGCACCGTCGGCAGCATCATGAATTTCTCCAACAACGTCATGGGCATTCTCGCCCCAATTGTGACGGGATACATCGCGGGGGGCACGGGATCGTTCTCAATCGGTTTCGTCGTGGCGGCGGTGGTACTGTTGCTCGGCATCTTGTCGTACCTCATCCTGCTCGGCCCGATTGAACAAATTCGCACGCCGTATGCCCAGATGAACGTCCAGACGGGCGCGGTACAAAGCAAATAAGCCCAAAATCGTTCATCACGAAAGAACAGCAAACACCCAGAGATAGGGTACGGTACGGTGCAGGAAGCCGTGTGCGTACCCTATCTCCGTGGATGAGTGAGGAGTCTTCAAACCGATGAATCAGACATGCACCTTGGGAGTGGACATTGGAACAACGTCTGTGAAAGTCGTCGCATTTTCGACCGACGGAAGGGAACTCAGCCGCGCGAGCCAGCGGCTGACGCTGTTGAAGGACCAGCCTGCGCGGGCTGAACAAGACGCGGAAGAAGTGTACCGCGCCGTCGAGCACTGCATACTGGACGTCGTCCGCCGCCTGCAGCCCGACGGGTGGACGGTGGAACGGGTTGGTTTCAGCGCGGCCATGCACAGCCTCCTCGCGGTGGATGAGCAAGGCCGGCCCTTGACGCCAGCCATGACGTGGATGGACACGCGCGCCGCGGCACAGGCGGAGCAGCTTTGGGCTTCGTCGGAAGGCATTGGCATCTACCAAGCGACGGGAACGCCGATTCACCCCATGGCTCCGCTGGCCAAGTTGATGTGGTTGAAGGAACATCGACCGGCGTTGCTGCGCCAGGCGTTCAAGTTTGTGTCTCTCAAAGAGTACGTGTGGTACCGTTGGTTTGGCGTATGGGAAATCGACGCCTCGATGGCCAGTGCCACGGGACTGTACGACATCGCCCACAAGGATTGGTTGCCGGGAGCGCTCGAACTCGCCGGCGTTGGGGTCAATCAGTTGTCCACCATCGTGCCGACCACGCACGTCCGATCCGAGCTCAAAGCGCAACCCCTCTGCAGCACGGGGATGTTCGACCACGCGCAGTTCAACATCGGCGCCTCGGACGGCGTTCTCGCCAATCTCGGCGCAGGTGTGACGGAGTCTGGCGACATGGTCGTCACCATCGGCACCAGCTGTGCGGTTCGGACGGGGACGCGGCAGATGGTCACGGATGCAGAGACGCGCTTGTTCTGCTATGTGCTGGACGACGGCTATTTCGTCGTCGGGGGCCCCAGCAACAGTGGCGGCGTCGTGGTGGATTGGCTGTACAGACAGGTCCTGAGCGACCCCATGGGCGGGGCTGAAACAGAAGACAAGGCCGCATTGGATGCGTTGCTGGCCCAAGCAGAACAGGTGAACGTCGACGATTTGCTGTTTCTGCCGTACGTGGCCGGGGAACGGGCCCCGCTCTGGAACCCAGACGCGACGTCGACGGTGGTGGGCCTGAAGCTGTCACACACGCGCGCCCACCTGCTGCGCGCCGCGGTGGAAGGGGTGCTGCTCAACGCGTACTGGATTGCTTCCGCGCTGACCCGGGAGGTTGGAAAGCCAAAGCGCCTGTTGGCGTCCGGGAAACTGCTGGAGGTGCCGTGGATTCGACAAATGGCAGCCGATATTTTCGGTACCGACGTGGTTCCGGCCACGACGGCGGACGCTTCTGTGGTGGGGGCCGTCATGCTGGCGGAATTGGCATCCGGGACGTACGGCTGGGAGGATGTGGCGCTGCGACACAAGCAATTTCAGTCTGCAGACCTCATCCGCGTCGTGTATCCGAACGCGGAGGCACATCAAAAGTACCAGCACAAATACGCGGAATTCCGGCGGCTGGCCGAGCTGCTTGGGTTGAACAAGTCTTCCTGATGGGGAAACGTTGCGGGCGCAACGGCGTCTACGGAAGCCGCAGGGTGGCGCCCGCAGGAATGACCGTGGATGGCAGAATGATGCGGGACGTACGGCGAATAGGCGCATCCTGCTTCTTTCGCAAGGCTTTCAACAGCACGTCTGCAGCGGACTCACCAATCTCCCGCGTCGGCTGGCGAACACAGGTGAGTGGCGGCGTGGCAATCTTGGCCCAGTCTGGCTCGTCAAACGTGGCAATCCCCATGGCGGATGGCACCGGGTAGTCCAATTGGCGGATGAGTGGGTACAAGTCCAACATAATCAGCCCGTTCGCGGCATAGACAGCAAACGGTTCCTGTGGGCGCGCTGCCATTACGTCGTGGACCGCCTCTTGCAGAGTGGACGGGCGCGCACGGTCAATCCACGCCACCCAGGGCAACTTGCCTGCTTTCATACACGCGGCTTCATACCCACGCAGTCTGTCGACGCGCGTGCTGATCTGCTGCACCTCCTCGGTCACGTACAGGACGCGCTGGTACCCTTGTGCAAACAGACTGGCGGTCAGTTGTTCGGAGGCCTCAGCGTTGTTGGTCACGATGTTGACAGCGCCTGGCACGTCAAACTGCCGGTCAATCAACACGACCGGAGTCGATTTTGCAATCTCCGCGAGCAATTCGTTGTTGGCGCCGTTGGTTTGTATGACGATGCCGTCCACGGGCTGCGCCATCAAGGAGCGGAGCACTTTTTCTTCCCGATCCGCGTCCGCCCCGGTCTCTGCCACCAGCAAGCTGTACCCGGCCTCGTGCAGAACGTCTGACAGGGAGCGAATGACGCCTACGCAAAACGGATATCCCATGTTCACAACGACCACCGCAACCGTTTTGCTGCGGTTGCGCTTGAGCCCTTGCGCAAACTTGTTGGGGTGGTAGCCGAGTTGTTCAATCACCGATTGAATGCGGTTTTTGGTTTCTTCGCGCATGGCCCCGTAGTCCTGGTTGAGAAAGCGCGAGACGGTGGTGATGGAGACCCCAGCTTCACGCGCCACATCCTCAATCGTAATCCGTCGCTGCCTCGCCACGTACATTCCCCTTTACCGCTGTTCTCTCTACTACAGAGTCTGACAAGCTTTCAAAAGGCGGTACACCTTGTCCACCGATTCAAACGCGTATACCTTGTGCAGCACCTCGTTGCCCTCAGCAATCACCAGGCAAGGGACGCTTTCGATTTTCCATGCCTGCACTTGATTGGGAAACCGGCTCACGTTGCATGCGTAGACCGTCGTGCCTGGCAGAGCTTCCATGGCCACCGTACACATTTTCTGCGCGAGTTTGCATGTCCCACAGAGCGGCGTGTAGAAAAAGAACGCCTGCTTGCCTTGAGTGGACTGCAATGCAGACGGGAGCTCCGTCTCTGTCAGTTCGCGAAACATTCGCTGTTCACCCTACCTCATGATGGCACAACTCGGAATGGCTTGCCAGTTTGCTATGATGGGATGTGGAGGGGTGGAACATGTACGTAATCAAGGCGCTCGTTGGATGGGTTTTGCCACCAGGATTACTCATCCTCGCGGCTGCCCTACTTGCCGTGTGGGCACAGAAGTGTCAGCAGCGTCGCCTGGCAACAGCCCTCATGGGCTTCGCAGTAGTCTTTTACCTTTGCTGCATTCCGGCCGTGGCAGACGGACTGATGCGCGGACTGGAGCAGTCTGTGCCGCATCCGAGCGCGGTGCACGGTGACGTACTGGTCATGCTGGGCGGTGGCGCGACGCCGGACACACCGGACGTGGACGGCGTGGGCATGTTGTCCTCGTCCGCCGAAAGCCGCCTGTTCACCACACTGCGCTTGTACCGGGAGACGAAGCTTCCGATTGTCCTCTCTGGCGGTCAGGTGTACCCGGACGATGGGGTGGAAGCAGACATTGCCCGTCGCCAGTTGATAAGCATGGGGGTACCTGCGGCAGATATCTACGTCGAGGACAAGAGTCGGAATACAGAGGAAAACGCGAAGTACACGCGCAAAATCCTGGCAGAACACCACTTTCAGCATCCGGTGCTCATCACGTCCGCGTTTCACATGCGCCGGGCGGTGCTGGATTTTGCGAAGGAAGGTGTGGGGGTAGAAGCGTATCCGTGTGATTATCAAACGAGTGCGAAACCGAAGTGGTACGTGAATCAGTTTGTGCCGAGTGGCCAGGCGATGGACTTGACCTGGACGGTCCTTCACGAGTACCTCGGCATCGTACAGGCGGCCATCTAGCCATCCGCCACATCACGTGCAGCGGATGGCTGGATGGGGTGAGGAACAGGTTCCGACATGGGGCCGGAGTCTGTTAGAGCGTACGCACTCCGTCCGACCTGACGTCCAACTGGAAGTTGTCAATCAGTCGCGCTTTCCCGACGTAGGCGGCGATGGCCAGCATGGTTGGGCCAGACAGCCGTTCGGGGGCTTCCAGCGTGTCCAGTGATACGGCCTCCGCGTAGTCCAGACGGACGCCGGGTTCGGCTGAGACCACCTCGGCCATCGCCGAGGCGACGACGGACGGAGATCTTTCCCCTTTTTCCAACAGTGACTTCCCGTGTTGCAGCGCCCGGTAGAGCACGGTGGCATGTGGGCGTTCTTCTTGCGTCAGGTAGACGTTGCGCGAGCTTTTGGCCAGTCCGTCGGCTTCGCGCACGATAGGCACCGCCACGATTTGGATGGGGAAGTTCAAATCCTCGACCATTCGCCGAATGACGGCCACCTGCTGACCGTCCTTCTGGCCAAAGTACGCCCTGTCCGGTTGAACGATGTGAAACAACTTGCTGACCACGGTGGCGACGCCGCGAAAGTGGCCGGGTCGGGTCTTGCCGCAGAGTTGCGTGCTGAGCGCTGGGACTTCGACCTGCGTCACCATCGGTTTGGGATACATTTCTTCCACGCTCGGAGCGAACAGTATGTCGCACCCGTGCGCGGCTAACAGCTCTGCGTCGTGCTGAAGATCCCGCGGGTAGTTCGCAAAATCTTCGTTGGGGCCGAATTGGAGCGGGTTGACGAACACGCTGGCGACCACGACGTCGTTGTCTTTGCGCGCCGCGTCGACCAGTGCCATGTGGCCTTCGTGCAGGTAACCCATGGTCGGGACGAGTCCAATCCTCTTGCCGGCACGCCGCTCCTCATTCAGGTGTTTGCGGAGTTCATGGATGTGATGAATTTGAATCATAGCGGTTCACCTTTCAACAGAGGTTGTAGTTCGGCGTGTTCATCCGGCTTCAGGTACACAGTCTGATCTGGACCTGGGAATGCGCCGGATTGCACTTCTTCGACGTAGGATCTGGCGGCCTGCACAATCGTGTCCGCGAGATTTGCGTAGCGCTTGTTGTGTTTCGGAATGTACCCCGACGTGAAACCCATCATATCGTGAAACACGAGAACTTGTCCGTCGCATCCCGCGCCTGCACCGATGCCAATGGTGGGAATGGTCAGCCGCGCTGTGACGGCTTCGGCGACCTCAGCGGGAACCATCTCCAGGACGACAGAAAACGCGCCGGCTTGTTCCAGCGACGTGACGTCGTCGAGCATTTTCTCCACCTCAGGTTTTTTACGCCCTTGCACGGAGAAGCCACCGAGTGCGTGAACGCTTTGTGGCGTCAGACCCACGTGCGCCATCACGGGAATCCCCGCTTGCACCAATCGGTAGACCGACTCCGCGACTTCCGCGCCGCCCTCCATTTTGACCGCGTGTGCGCCGCCTACGCTCATGAGGCGCCCCGCGTTTTTCAACGTCTCCTCCACGGACACCTGGTTGGTCAAAAACGGCATGTCGGCTACGACCAATGGGCGCGTGACTGCGCGCGACACGATGCTCGTGTGGTACAGGATGTCTTCCAATGTGACCGGCAGCGTGGTATGCATGCCTTGCACCACCATGCCCAGCGAATCGCCAACCAGCAGCGCGTGTACGCCTGATTCTTCGAGCAATTTCGCAGTTGGGTAGTCGTAGGCAGTGACCATGGCAATCTTCTGGCCGGCCTGCTTCATGTTCAGAAACGTGCGGACGGTGACTGGTTTTGACACACTACATACCCCCCAGAACGGATGTGAAAAGCTGTTGGAAGTCCTCCCACTGTTGCTGCGAGAGACTTTCCTTGCTGCGGGCCACGTCCGCCGTGGCCTTCCCCAAGGCAGCGTACACAGACAATGCGGTGGGGTTGTGTTGTAAAGCGCTTAGGTGCGCATTCACGGTGGATAGGTCTCCTCGTTCGACAGGGCCAGTGAGCGCTGTTGGCAAGCCGAGCTTGTCCAAATTGTCGACCGCGCCGTGAAGCAGTGGCAGAAGCGCTTTCAGACCGTCCGGCAATCCTGAGACCTGCGCTGCTACCGAGGCGAGCGCCACCACTGCATTCGATGCGAGGGCGGCCGCCGCGTGATACGCAGGGCGCTGATCCGGGCGGATGGAGAGGGGAATTCCACCCCAGGCTTCAATCCACTGCTGGGCGAGCAGAACGGCGTCATCGTCGCCATCGAGCGTAAAGTAAACGCCTTGAAAGAGCGATGCGCCTTTTGCAGGGTCGGCAATCGTTTGCAGCGGGTGCATGCACAGCCGCAGCGCTCCACGCGATTCCACGGGCTGAAGCGCTGCAGCGCTGAGGGATCCCGCTGTATGAATCATCACTGTCCCGTTGTCAATCCACCCTTCGTCCGCCAAGGTCTCTGCCATGACTGTCACAGCCTTGTCTGGGACGGTGAGGAGGACGACGTCGGCTTCGCGGACGTACGGTGCGAGCGCTTCCCAGCCTATGACAGGTACCCCCGTCAGAGACTGGTACTGTTGGCTTGCCCTGCTGTCAGGGACGCGTCCGTGTGCCGCGAGCACCGAGTGACCCAGCGACGTGAGCGCGAGAGTGAGTGCAGTTCCCATGCGGCCGGGGCCGAGTACGACGAACTTCAAACGCTGCACACCTCCGAATGGAACTGCAAACATGCCGCGCATCTTGTGCGCTGGATATGCATCCAAGCGCTTTCAAGTGCACGGCAACATTGTAGCAAATGGCTTGATTCGATGAAAACGGACCGTCTTATACCTCGCAGGCTAAGACTTCAAGGACTTTGTTCAACATGGCGCTCGCAATCACTTGATGTCCCTCATCATTCGGGTGGATGGGGCGGCAAAACGGCGTGGCGAGGTCTTGCATGTGGCCGGTTCGATACTGGGCAATCCACTCGTGTTCATGCCCCAAAAACAGGGAATACAGGTCCACGACGTGACAACCTGAGCGAGAGGCAGCCCAGGCAATCTGCTCGTTGAGACGAGTGACCGCACTGACGGCCACGTGTGCATGGGGCAGGGGGTTGTACAGTGTCCCCACCACAACACACGGGATGCCCTGTTCCTTCACGAGCTCCAATACGTGCGCCAGCATGTGCCCACACGAATCGACGGCGCGGGAAATCGCCTGCATGGTGGCAGGGTGGGACAGGAAGCTGTAGTAGCGTCGGCGCAGGTCGTTGCCGCCAATGAGTACCGTGACCACGCGTGCTTGTTCCCACACCTGCGTGTCAAGGCTGCGCATGGTGCGCAGCAGGTTTTGGGTCGTCCAATGCGGACCGGCGATGGACTGCCACCCCGCGCAGAGTGAACTCTGCGCGAGAGCGTCTGCGACCCCTTGCGCGAATCCGTTGGCGGGGGCCGTTGCCCCCACGCCGCATGTGATGGAATCGCCGAGTGCCAGATAGGATGTGCGAGACACGATAAACTCCCCTTCAAACCCGCTGCGGCGGAAGGTCGGGTGAATTTGTACGCCGAATTCCCCTAGGTCTGGACTTTTGTCCCTGACCTCCATTTGTCCCGCCGCATGTATTAACAGTGTGTGTAGCACTCACTACATTTTCAGATAGTCCCGGGTTACACCACCACGACTTGCACCACGACGACCGCCGTCTGATGCAAAATCACCACGGGTAACTCGTGCGGAGGAGGCGGAAGTCCTCCTCATTTATCATTTCGGTACCGTATGCAAAGGGTATGTCTGTTGCCACCTCCGGATCACATCGTCGTGCCTGAAGACGCCCCACCTGTCACGGGACGTTCACGCGCTTCCTCTCACGACTCCTACCATGCTATGTTCAACCGACAAGATGCGCGCGGGACAGTGTCTACTATCTGTTCCATTCAGTCAGCGTGGAAGAGGGGAAAACACTTGGACAAGCCCGACAAACCGCGATTGATGTCGAATGATGTCTAATAGTGATAATTTACCGTTAAAATTTTGTTGACAGTTGACGATCTACTACGAATAATAGTTTACAGTCAACTATTAAGACTATTTGAATGATCTTTGAATTTCAACTGTGAGACATCGCAGCGTTCCGCAATGCAGCGGACGCCTGTGAGAGGCGCACTCGTACGCCGCAGATGCAGAAAAGAAGGATGTGAAGGGATGAGTGGCGCACCACTTTTGGATATTTCCGATTTGAGGATTTCGTTCAAGTCGGATACGGGGTATATGAACGCGGTGGCAGGTGTCAGTCTCTCTCTCAGGCCTGGGGAAACCGTAGGTTTGGTCGGAGAGTCTGGCTGTGGAAAAAGTGTCACGTCGCTGTCCATCATGCGGTTGCTGCCCAAGACCGCGAAAATCGAGGGTTCCATACGTTTTGAAGGCAAGGATTTATTGGGCTTAAAAGAGTCTGAAGTGCGCAAATACAGAGGGAACGACATTTCGATGATTTTCCAAGAGCCGATGTCCGCCCTCAATCCTGTCTTGCGCATTGAGGATCAAATCAGCGAACCGCTGCGCATGCACCGCAAAATGTCCAAGCGGGAGATGCATGACCGCGTCGTGGAGTTGCTCCGCTCGGTCGGTATTCCACGCCCAGAACAAATTGCGAAAGAGTACCCGCACCAGCTGTCCGGTGGCATGCGCCAGCGCGTCATGATTGCCATGGCGATGGCGTGTGAACCGAAGCTGCTGATTGCGGACGAGCCCACGACCGCGCTCGACGTCACGGTCCAAGCGCAGATTCTCGACTTGTTGCGCCAGCTGCAGGCCAAAAACAACATGGCGCTGTTGCTCATCACGCACGACCTCGGCGTGGTCGCAGAGATGTGCGAGCGCGTCATCGTCATGTACGCGGGCAAGGTTGTTGAAGAAGGGGATGTTCGCAGCGTCTTTCGCAACCCGCAACATCCGTACACCGTTGGTCTCCTGAATTCGATTCCAAAACTGACCGGAGAGAGAGAACGCTTGACCCCGATTAAGGGCAACGTGCCTTCGCTGGCCAACATGCCGGTGGGGTGCCGATTCGCACCGCGCTGCCCCTTCGCCAAGGAGATTTGCCGCACGGAGCATCCTCCACTGACGAAAGTGGCCGCAGGTTCCCGGGTGAGTTGCTGGTTGGCAGAGGAGGCTGTTGCACAATGACAGAGACATTGCTCACGGTATCAAACCTGAAGAAATACTTTCCCATTCGAAAAGGCGTGCTTCGCCGCACCGTCGGATACGTCAAAGCGGTGGATGATGTCAATTTTACTGTGCACAAGGGAGAGACGCTGGGGATTGTCGGAGAGTCCGGGTGCGGTAAGTCCACCACCGGGCGCTCCATCCTCAGGCTGATTGAACCGACGAGCGGAGACGTCTTGTTTCAGGACAAAAACCTGACCAAGCTCTCGAAGAGCAGCCTGCGTCATCTCCGTCAGAAGATGCAGATTGTCTTTCAGGACCCGTATGCTTCGCTGAATCCCAGGTACAAAGTGGGGAAGATTCTGGAGCGGCCGATGCAAATTCACGGGCTGTATACCCCCGCGGAGCGCAGCAAGCGAGTACGGACGTTACTCGAACGCTGCGGCCTCGACCCGTCGGCTGCCAACAAGTACCCGCACGAATTTTCCGGTGGGCAGCGGCAGCGCATCGGCATTGCCCGTGCCCTGACGTTGAATCCAAGTCTCATCGTCCTCGATGAACCGGTCTCGGCGCTCGACGTTTCCGTCCAGTCGCAGATCATCAACTTGCTCGAAGACCTGCAGCAGGAGTTTGGACTCACGTACTTGTTCATTGCGCACGACCTCAGTGTCGTTCGGCACATCAGCGATAGGATTGCCGTCATGTACCTTGGGCAAATGGCGGAGTTGGCGGAAAGCCTGGAGCTGTTTGACAACCCGCTCCACCCGTACACACAGGCGCTTCTGTCCGCCATTCCAGTTCCAGACCCGGAGGTCAAGCGGGAGCGCATTCTGCTCCGCGGAGATCTGCCCAGTCCGGCCAATCCGCCGTCTGGATGCCCGTTCCACACGCGGTGCAAGGACGCAATGGACGTCTGCAAGGCGAAAAAACCGGTTTGGAAAGAAGTCAAGCCGGGACACCACGTGGCCTGCCACCTCTATTCGTAAATCCGTGTGAAAAGGGAGGAAATACCCCGTGAACAACGTTGCTCTTGAACCGTCCCTCTCACCGGGTGCAGGGTCGGTCACTCAGACAAAAAGAAAGTTTGAATTACTCAAGTTTGTGAAGCGGTATCCATCGGTCGTCATCGGCGGCCTGATTGTCCTGGTCATGGTCATCATCGCGCTGTTTGCGCCGGTCATCGCCCACTACGATCCGCTCAAGCCGATGCCGGATGGCCTGACCCAGCTGGGGGCGCCGAGGCCGCCTAGCCACGAGTACATCCTCGGCACCGACACGCAAGGCCGAGACGTGTTTTCGCGCGTCCTATTTGGTGCCCGCGTGTCGTTGGAAGTCGGGTTCTTCGCCGGGCTCATCAGCCTCTTCATCGGCGCGCTGCTCGGGGTCATCTCGGGGTATTTCGGCGGTTGGGTAGACATGGTCATCATGCGTATCACCGACATGGTGTTGGCGTTCCCGTTTCTACTCTTCGTCGTTGCGTTGGTCGCAGCGCTCTCGCCGAGTGTGCACAACGTATTCATCGCCATTGGCGTGTTCGGTTGGGCGCAGATGGCGCGCATCATCCGCAGCCAGGTGCTGTCCGTCAAGGAACTGGAGTACGTGCAGGCGGCAAAATCCTTGGGCGCATCGGCCTGGAACATCATCTTCGTCGAGGTGCTGCCAAACGTCGTGACGCCGGTCATCATCTACTTGGCGCTCGCCATTGGACAAAACATTATGCTGGAAGCCGCGCTCAGCTTCCTCGGGTTTGGCGTTCAGCCGCCCAACCCCAGCTGGGGGAACATGATTCAGGAAGGCATGGGCTATTATCAACTCGCGCCATGGCTGATTTACGCCCCGGGTATCTCGCTGCTCGTGGCTACGATTGGATTCAATCTGCTCGGGGACGGTCTTCGCGACTGGCTCGATCCGAAGGTTGGAAAATAGGAGGGAGCTCGCATGGCATCATATATCATCCGGCGGCTCATCGGCGCTGTCGTCGTTCTCTTCGGCATCTCCATCATCACGTTCATCATCGCTTACGCAGCGCCTGGAGATCCCGCACGCCTCATCGTGGGTGCGAAGGCGCCGCAGAGCGTGGTGGACGCTGTGCGCCACAACTTAGGACTGGATCAGCCGCTGCCCATTCAATACATTCACTACGTCGGGCGGCTTCTGCAGGGGAACCTGGGCTTTTCGTACCACAACAACCTGCCCGTCACCGAGCTGCTGGGGCAGCGCCTGGGAAACACCGTGCAATTGGCCCTTGGCGGCTGGATTGTTGAGTTAATCCTGGGGATTCCGCTCGGTATCTTCGGCGCGCTGTACCACCGCCGCATTGCAGATTACATTCTTTCGTTCCTGTCGCTGGTCGGAATTTCTATGCCTGTGTTCGTGTTCGGCATGTGGCTCATCCAGAACGTCGCGCACGGCCTCGGCATTTTGCCTCTGGGCGGGGCTGGAGGCATTTCGCATTTGATTCTTCCGTCCATCACCCTGGGTGTCACCGGTATGGCGTTCTATCAGCGACTCATGAAAAGTTCCATGGTGGAAGTCATGGGCCAGGATTACATCCGCACCGCGCGCGCCTTTGGCGTCCCGCCGCGCCGGGTCATCACCCACCACGCGATGAGAAACGGGCTGTTGCCCGCCGTCACCTACGCGGGGATGGATATCGCACAGCTGTTCGGCGGGGTTGTGTTGACGGAAACGGTGTTCAACTACCCGGGCATTGGACAACTTGCCTGGCAGTCCATTGAAAACCTCGACTTCCCAGTCATTATGGCGACCGTGCTGCTCGCCGCGGTGTTCGTGGTGGTGGCCAACTTTGTGGTCGACATCGTCTACTCCGTCATTGACCCGCGCATCAGCCTGAGCTGAGACAGCGTTTGGTGGAACAAACTTTTGCGAGAAAGGGGCGATGCCCTGCGGCACAGGAGGAATCTCCGGGAGGCCGCAAGCCATTTCTCAGCAATTATCAAAACGTTTCATCCATTCTCGATGAGAAAAAGGGAGGCTTCATGTGATGAACAGTTTGTGGAAAAAGGGACTTGCCGTGCTGAGCACGGCAGCGCTCGCAACGGCCGTCCTGGCTGGTTGTGGCGGTGGCAGCACCGGAAACACGGGAAATGCCCCGACAAGCACTCCTTCTGGAGACACCGGTACTCCGCAAAAGGGTGGCAAGATTGACATCGATATCAACGACGATTTGGCGCACCTGGATCCTGCGGTGGCGTACGACCAGGGGGACTGGGAATTCCTGCCGCAACAATTGTACAACCAACTGCTGACGTACAAACCGGGTACGGCTGAACTGCAACCGGACCTGGCCACCTCGATGCCGGACATTTCTAAGGATGGACTGACCTACACGTTCCACCTGCGGAAAGGGGTCAAATTTGCCAACGGTGATCCGGTGACCGCCCAATGTTTCGTGGACGAGTTCAAACGGATTTTGACGAAGAGCTTGCAATCTCCGGCCGTCGGTTTCATTGATCCCGCGATTCAAGGTGCAGACGACTTCTACAATGGGAAAACCAAGGAACTGACCGGTGTGGTCGCGAAGGACGACTACACGCTCGTCATCAAACTGACCAAACCGGCGACGTACTTCACGAAAATCTTGGCCATGCCGTTCTTCTCGCCGGTGGACGAGAAGTACATCCAATCCATCGGTGGCGACAAGGCGTTTGACCACAAACCCATGGGCACTGGTCCGTTTATGATGAAATCCTATGATTTCGGCAAGGAAATGGTCCTGGTGCGCAATCCGAACTACTTCGATAAGGACAAGAAGCCGTACCTGGATGAAATCGACGTCCACATCAACAGCAATCCAAGCGCTACGGCGCTCAGTTTTGAACAGGGCAACACGGCGTTTATGAGTGACTTTACGCAAGACATCCCAGCGCAGTCCTTCCTGAAGTGGAGCAATGACCCGCAGTATCAGTCGCTTATTAAAAAGCAACCGCTGATGGGTGTCTATTACCTCGGTCTCAATACGCAGGTTGCGCCGTTCAACAACAAGCTCGTCCGTCAGGCTATCGAGTACGCCATCAACAAGGACAACCTCGTGAAGTTGAACAACGGGCGTGCGCAGGTGACCAATGAGATCTTGCCGCCTGGTATTGAAGGGTATACAAAGACTTTGCACGGCAAGGACGATGTCAACTACAAGTACGATCCACAAAAGGCGAAAGAACTCCTCAAACAGGCGGGCGTATCCAACCTGACCGTCAACATGGTGGTCCGCAACCGCTCGCCGTTGACCGAATGCGCGCAGTCCATCCAGGCGGACCTGAAGGCCGTCGGCATCACGGTGAACCTGCAGCAAGTCGGTGAGAGCGACTACCTGAGCAAGGCGGAGTCTGGTAAGGCGCAGATGGGCCTGTACGGTTGGTTTGCAGACTTCCCAGATCCGTACGACTTCCTGGACGTCCTCTTCAACAGTGCGCAGGCACCTATCAACAACTGGGCGAACTACAAGAACCCAGAAGTCGACAAGGAACTGGCACAGGCTGCAACCATGCCGGACGGTCCGGAGCGCTACGCGCTGTACGACAAGATTCAGGACCAGATTCTCGATGACGCCGCATGGGTGCCTCTGTACAACCCGGTGGCAACAACGATTCACCAGTCCTGGGTACACAACTTCTACACCAACCCGGTCTTGGAGGATCCGCTCGCGGACATCTGGGTATCCAAACACTGATTCGTTGCAAGGTGAGAGGCAGAGGGACTCCTCTGCTTCTCTCTCACCCACGTCACTTTACCGCGTCACTGCTGTAATGTGTTGAATCACAACGCGTACAAGGTAAGGGGAAGGGAGTGTGATGAGTCTGGAAAAACCACGCGCGGTCAGCTTGACCGAACACACGGCTCGTACGTTGCGACAGGCCATTTTACGGGGCGAATTAAAGCCAGGCAGTCGCCTTGTGGAGCTTGCCATCGCACAGCAAATGGGAATCAGTCGCGGTCCGGTGCGCGAGGCGATTCAGCAACTTGCAGCCGAAGGATTGCTGGTCATTCACCCTCGGCGCGGTGCTGAAGTCCGCTCGTTGGATGCGAAGACAGCGTGGGAAGTGCAGACACTCCGCGGCACATTGGAGGCCTTCGCCGTCCGCTTGGGATTGCCGAACCTGAGCGAACGCGACATGGAGACGCTGCAATCGTTTCTTCAGGACATGCAGTCAGCGTGTGCTTCTACAGGTTTGGATGTGTCCGCGTGGATTGACGCGGATTTGTCGTTTCACGGATTCATTGTCGATCTTGCTGACCATAAGCGCTTGTCCATGGCCTTTCACGCACTCGATCCGCTGCATGGGGTGACCTATACTACGGGTATCCAAGATGCCGCACACTTGTCGGAATTCCCTGCGCGCCATCAAGAGATTCTCAATGCCTTGCGGGCCAAGGATGTCGACCTGGCTGTGCGCGTTGTGACGGAACACTACGAGCGTCAGGCAGATTACTTTCGGACGAGTCTTTCCGGTGTCTCTAGCATACACTGAACGATACATTCGTCGTTTGATGAAAAGGACACGCCGTGCCGCTTTTCCTTGCCGCGCGTACTTTGTGGAAAGGCCCGAAAAGAAAGGGTGGCTTTCATGACGATTCGAAGCGAGGACGCGGAGAAAGTGATTATTGTGGAAGGCAAGACGGACCGGGAGCGGTTGCTCGCCGTCTTGGATGAACCCGTGCGGATTGTGTGTACGTTCGGGACCTTGAGTTACGAGAAAATGGAGATGTTCATTCAGGAACTGCAAGACGAAGAAGACGTGTATGTGCTGGTGGATGCGGATGCATCGGGCATGAAATTGCGGAGTCAATTGAAAAGGGAGTTGCCCAACGCGAAACACCTGTACACGCGCCGCATGTACCGGGAAGTTGCGCGAACCCCCTTGGAACACCTGGCCCGCGTCCTCGCAGACGCACATTTTGAAGTGGATGATAAGTGGCTCCACCCGGAGCTGTTTGACCTGTAAACAGGAGTAATTTGCAACATTTTGTATGGGCTCTCGGTATCGGCCGAGGGCTTTACATATTTGCATTCAGGACGTCGTACAGGACTTGGGCGTGGTTGTGAATCGGATCGCGCGCCGCGCGGGGCCACAGTCTATCCACAAGAATGCGCGTTCCGTCGCTTGTGGACCATGGTTCGTAGACTCGTTTCAACTGTAGTTCGTGCATGGTGCGTGTTCCTCCGAGCGCTTTAGCCGTGCGAAAGGATCAGGTATTATGCTATTATACTCGACATTTGCAACGCAACGACAGATCTGCACGCGAAAGTCACGCGCGAAGGAGGCGTAGGATGACGACCGAATCCGCAAACCGCGATTATATACAGAAAACCATGGTCGAAAACTGGCGGCGCGAAATGGAAGCGGCCGCCCTGTACGAACTCTCCGCACAGCAAGAGACCAATGAGCGGCGGAAGAACATTTTCGCCCAGCTTGCGGACGTGGAGTACAAGCACGCGCGCATGTGGGAGGAAAAGCTCAGGGCGTCGGGGTATGACGTGACCACCCTCCAGAAACCGCATGTCTCCATCAAAGGCCTGAATCCAGTGGGGATTGTGCAGCGGATTGAAGCCATTGAAGACAGCAATGCCACGTGGTACCGCTCCCTGCGCAACGTCATCAACGACGAAGACATCCTGCGCATCCTCGACGAGATTGACGCCGACGAGGCGGCGCACGGAGAACTGGATGAATTGTTGAAGCAAGGACACAGTCCGGAGAAGCGACTCCGCAGCCTGTGGGGTCGTGAGCGTCACCGTCAAGGATCCAAGGACTGGGTCGGGGACGCCATTTACGGGGTGAACGACGGCCTGGGCGCGATTTTTGGCATCATTTCCGGTGTTGCTGGATTCACGGAGAACACGCACACAGTGCTCATCAGTGGCTTCTTTGGCGCGCTGGCCAGCACGTTGTCCATGGGGGCCGGAGCCTGGCTCGCGACGAAGTCGGAGAACGAAGTGATGGAGACCACGTTGGCCCAGGAACGGCGGGAAATCGAAGAGGAACCAGAGCACGAAATCGAGGAACTGGCGTTGCTCTACCAACTCAAGGGTTTCACGCCGGAGGAGTCCGCCAAGATTGCGGAGACGATTGCCCAGGATAAGGACCAGTTTCTCAAGACCATGGTGCAGGAGGAGTTTGGATTTCACGAGGAAGGACGCGGGAATCCGTGGAAATCTGCTTTGTTTGGCAGCTTGTCCACGTTCGTCGGCGGCATTATTCCGCTGGTGCCCTTCTTCTTCTTGAGTGGCCTCCCAGCCATGGTTGCTGCCGCGATTGTCAGCTTGTTGGCGCACTTCGCTGTCGGTGCTGCGAAGAGCCTCATCACCGTTCGGAGTTGGTGGTCGAGCGGTCTCGAAATGACACTGGTCGGTATCATCGTCGGCGTTGTGTCTTACGCACTTGGGGCCATTGGGTCTTCCATTTTCGGCGTCACAGCGGTCTAGGACGTCTGGTTTCAGGCGATTTCACAACCGAATCTCTGAACACGCAAATGGCGCGCCTTTCCTGGGCGCGCCATTTCTGCGATTTGCCAATCGCTCCTGCCCTTAGAGCGCGGTCAAAATCTCCGGGCCGTTGTCCGTGATGACCAGCGTATGTTCGTACTGGGTGGTGAGGCTGCCGTCTGCCGTCCGGGCCGTCCAGCCGTCTTCGTCCAACACGGTCTCATACGTTCCGATGTTGACCATCGGCTCAATCGTAAACGTCATGCCTTTGCGGATTTTCGGTCCCCGGTGCGGCGGTCCGAAGTGCAGTACTTCCGGTGGTTCGTGCATCTTGCGGCCAATGCCGTGGCCAATGTAGTCGCGAACGACCGACAGACCTTCCGATTCCACGTACGTCTGAATCGCGTGGCCAATATCTGAAATGTGGTTGCCAATGATGGCCTGCTCAATGCCTTTGAACAAGGCTGTATGGGTCACGTCGAGCAGGTGCTGTGCTTCTTTGCTAATGTTGCCGACGGCGTAGCTCCAGGCGGAGTCGGCGTGCAGCCCCTTGTGCAACGCAACCATGTCCACGGTGATGATGTCTCCATCCTTGAGCACGTAGTCGCTCGGGAACCCATGGCAAATCACGTCGTTGACCGACGTGCAGGCTGCGAACGGATACCCGTTGTAGCCCTTCTGCGCCGGGATCATCTTGTGGCGCGTAATAAATTTCTCCACGAATTCGTCAATTTGCAAGGTGGTGATGCCGGGCTTGATAAAGTCCTTCAATGCCGCATGGCATTCCGCGACCACCTTGCCTGCTTCGCGCATCAGCTGTATTTCGTAATTGCTCTTCGTGACAATCAACGTGAAACCTCCATTTACACACGGTAGTCACATGTACTGTGCCCTAAAAACGTCCGTCACCCGCTTATTCTACCTCTTTCACTGTGTTCCATCATACCCAAAACCGATTCCGGATGCGACGGACATGCCACCATATTCTGTGTGTCACGTGAAAGGGTAGACGAGGTGCCTTTTTCGTCGCAAGGTTCCCAATCGATGGATATAATAGAATCAGAATACCATGTATGAGAAACTTGCGTTTCGCTCTGCTGGCGAAGTGTACGGCGCGGAGCGTACAGGGAGAGTGACCAAAGGTGCCCTCAGCCGTCTGTCCTCATTGCGGGGAATCCGCATTTTCGAGCGCCGAATTCAATCGGATCTGGAACTGCCCGTACTGCGGCAAGCCGGTCATTCCGCAGTCGGAGCATTCACCTCGCGGGATAAGCCGAGATCCAGTGACAGACGACTACAGCCGATTTTGGACCGTCGTGGAAGATTGAGCGACTGGAAGATTTGACGAGCGCACGGTGCGTTGGCGTTGGGGAAAGTATGGAATGATGCATATTCTGACGTGTCCTATCTACGTCCTATCTACGGGTTGCCGAGGCAACCCGTTTTCCTATGCCCCGGTTAAAACGAGGCGCTGAGAGGCCATCCTGATAGAGAAAGCAAGGCCCTGTCAGGAGGACTGTACGTAAAGTGACGACGTACTCAGAAAGACGATGCCGATGACCAGTCCGACGCAGGCAATGCCAATCAGGCGACGGCGGGATACGGTGCGGTTCGCATCTGGTCGCACGATGACGAATATGGTGAAGAGAACGGCAATCACAATGCAAAAGACAGCGTCGAGTCCGAGGTGTAGAAGCGTATGCACAGCCTGACTCCTCTCTTGGAACAAGTACCACAGACATTGTGCCACAATCGCCCGAGACTTGCACAGTCCACATGGCGGATGGAGGTTTTTTCATGAATGAAGCACTGTGCTCGTCGTGTAGCGTGCTGAAAGCGGGGGTGTGGAACGGCGCCGAGACAGACTGGCGGGGACGCTTGCTGTACAAAGTGCTGCTCCAGGACGCGATGGATTGCGGGCTGCGCGGGGGCACGGTGTGGAGTCACGTCGAAGGCAGTCGGTCCAAGCGCACGTTTCGAACCGTGGAAAGTGAAGTGTCGTCCAATCAGCTTCCAGTGCTGCTGGAATTTGTGGACACGGTGCCCGCTCTGGAGCGCTTCATTCCCGTGTGCCAAAAGCGGATGGGGAAAAAGGGCATTCTGGTGGTGGAGCAGGGGCATGTGTGGCCGACTGGAGACGGTGGAGGAGGAGATGCGGTGAAGGAGCCGGGACATCAGCAACCAATGAACGTTCCAGAGCACACGTCTGGCGTCGCGTACGACGGCCTACAGGTGCAGATCTTTACGTTGGAACAGAACCGCATCGGAGGCAAGCCGGTCTACCAGGCGGTGGCTGAATTCCTGCGTCACCGAGACATCCTCTGGGTCTCCACGGCGCGCAGCATCTCCGGGTACGGGCACATGCGCCAAATTCGCTCGCGCGCCCGGTGGTTTCAGAAGAGTGACGTACCCATCGTGGTCACCGTGCTCGACAAAGCGGAGACCTTGGAACCTTGTCTGCCGGAACTGGTGACATTGGTGGACGGGCATGGATTCATCGTGAGCAAGCCGGTGGTGTGGCACCATCCCAGCCATCCCTGACGTTCAGCCGGCGGTCGGATGGGCTCGGCGGCCAACGTCAGCGGATTTACGCCTGTGCGCGAACCCCGGCGCGGTCTGCCCAATTCGAGAAGTATATGTAGCGCGCCACCACCATGTGGAGGAGCCACGTCACTGCGATTCCGTACGCGACAGCCAATCCCGCCAATCCAAACCAGGACACGTGAATGGACAAAGAGAGCGAGAATCCCGTCAGAAAGACAAGGAGAACGCCGTAGGGAAGCATCGCCATCACGCTGGACAGCAGCGTGCCAACCGCCGATTGGAACGCCAATGGAATGTTGCGCTCGGAGACCAGCGCCACGTCGGCAAACAGGAAGAGAAACCGCAGCAGAAGAACCAAAACGGTCAACGTCACGTTCATCTGTGGGAACACCCGAACGACACCCGCCAAGAGGATGTTGATGCCGGTCCACAGCAGGTACCACAGGAACAGTCGCCAGAAGCTGCGCGCGGCGTCGTGGAGGAACGTCGTGAGAGATACAGCCTGACGTGTGTTGATGCGGACAAGGCTGCCGTAAAATCCGCCGGTGAGGAACACCTGGACAAGCAGTACGACAAACGGCGACAACCAGGATATATTGGTGCTAGGGCGGATGATGTTCCAAATGGACGGAATGCTGGTTGGCAGAGACAACAGCTGTTCACGGATGGCGGGTGCTGTCAGTACGATATCCGTGGACACCAGATACCACCAGGACACCGCGGTAAAGACCGTGCAGACGAGCATGAGACCGAGGATGGAACGCCAGAATTGATGAATCACGACATCGACCACCTTATCGAGTTAATCGCTGGCCTATCATACATATCGAACGATTTGGAAAACTCGTCGATTCCCTACTCATTCTACATGGACATGCCTTGAATTCAAGTGTGAAAGGAGGCGACCGGATGCTGTTGGGACTTGGCACGGACCTCGTGGACATCGGGCGAATCCGTGCGGCGTACGAGCGGCAGGGCGACAGGCTGTTACAGCGTATCCTCGCGCCCAACGAACGGATCCAGTGCGCCAATGTTTCGGTGGAGCGGATGGTGGAGTTTCTCGCAGGCCGATTTGCCGCCAAAGAAGCGATAGCGAAGGCGGCAGGCTGCGGCATTGGGCGACTGAGGATGAATCTCGTGGAACTAGTTGTTGGTCAGAGGGGGCTGCAGGTCCGATTCCTGCACAGCGATTTGCCACAAGAATTTCGTGGACGGTGGAGCGTTTCCGTGACGCACACGTCGACCATGGCTTTTGCAACCGCCATTCTGGAGGCAGACCCGGACGAGTAGAGGATTGTACTATTCGTGGGACGGGCGGAATATATGTAATACCAATCCTCGGGGAGGGTACCGAGTGTATCTTGTAACGAGCGAGCAAATGCAAGCACTAGACAGACGCACCATCACAACACGGCGCATACCCGGAATTCTCTTAATGGAGCATGCGGGAAAACAAGTGGCAGAGGTCGTCATGAAGCAACACCCAAAGCGCGTAACGGTGCTTTGCGGCAAGGGCAACAACGGCGGCGATGGATGGATTGCTGCGCGCTGGCTGCGGCACTTCGGTGTGCCTTTCGTCCACGTGGTCACGACGGTGGAACCCAACGCCTTGTCTGGGGACGCCAAGCAGGCAGCGGACATGGCCCTCGCGGCAGATGTTCCGTATGAAGTATACGTATCCGGTGGATCCATTCCGCCTGCCGACGTGTACGTGGACGCTTTGCTCGGCACGGGTGTGACACGCCCGGTGACCGGTGTGCTCGCCGAACTCATGGAACGCGTCAACGCAGTATCCCCCTGGACGGTGGCTGTGGATGTCCCGTCCGGTGTGGACGCCAGCACGGGCAGGGTCGACGGCGCCGCAGTACGCGCTCATGTCACGGTGGCCATGGGCTACCAAAAACTTGGCACGGCGGTCACGCCAGGCTGTCTGTTGGCCGGCGCGGTCGAAGTGGTCGACATCGGCATTGAGCCTGCGGATGCGAACATGTGCGCAGCCTGGGTAACGCCCGATGCTGTGCGGATCGCCTTCCCTCGGCGGTCGTCGGATACGCACAAGGGAACGTACGGCCGAGTGGGCATCGCTGTCGGCAGTATGCACGGCGCCGCCATTTTGGCGGGACTGGGTGCGGCTCGCGCAGGCGCCGGCCTGGTGATTCTCGGCGGGTCGGACATTCCAAACGGCGCTCCGTACGAATTCGTGTTGCGCAAAGCCACGTCGCCGACCGCGCTCTTCGACGATTGCGACAGTATTGTGGTCGGCCCTGGGCTGGGGCCAGACCGGAGTGACTGGCAATCCGTCATGACGTCCCACAAAGGGCCCGGTGTCCTGGATGCCGATGGGTTGGCACTGATGCAGGACGTTCCTCGTCTGAACGGGGACTGGGTGCTAACGCCACATCCCAAGGAGTGTGGCCGACTGTTGCAGTGGTCGACGGCAGAGGTGCAGGCCAATCGAATCCGCGCAGCGCAAACACTGGCCGAACAGACGAAGGCAGTGGTGGTGCTGAAAGGGTACCGGTCTCTGGTTGCCCATCCCGATGGCCGGCTGCGCGTGGTGCCGACGGGTGACGCATCGCTGGCCACGGCTGGGACCGGAGATGTACTGGCCGGCGTCATTGGCGGTCTGCAGGCGCAAGGGGTGCCCAGTTTCGACGCGGCCTGCGCTGGCGCCTACATCCACGGGTTGGCGGGTGAGTTGGCAGGGCAGCACTTGGGCAGAGCCAGTACCATGGCGACGGATGTTGTCGAAAATATTTCCCGCGCAATATCCCTCCATTTCGACGCGGATCCCGAGGAATCGCTGTGAATGGGTGTTTTGTCGACGAAAGGCGAGGTGGACTATGCGTAAAATCAGTGGATGGATATTGGCGATGGGGCTGGTAGTCGGGCTTGTCGCAGGATGCGGTGCACCTTCCAAAAACCAAGTCACGTCGAAACTGCAGACACAGGCGGAAAAGCTGGAGACGGTCAATTACCAAAGTGAAGCCAAGATGACCGTACAAATGGACAACGGATCGCAAACATACTATATTCACACCAGTTACGAATCACCAGATGTCTACAAGATTGAGCTCGGAGACGCCAACAAGAATATCAATCAGGTGATTGTCCGCAACGGCAACGGGATGTTCGTCGTGAGTCCGTCGTTGCAAAAGGTCTTCCGATTCAACGGCAATTGGGCGCAAAATCAAGGACACATCTATTTATATGATCAACTCTTGCAGCAACTGTCGACCGACAAGAACGTGAAGCTGGCGAAACAGGGTGGAGACTACCGATTCACGTTGCCTGCGACACAGGGCGGCGACATCGTCTCCCGCCAGGAAGTCACCATCAATGCGCAGAATTATCAGCCGAAAAAAGTGGTGCTCTTCGACAAAGACGACACGGCCATCGTGACGCTGGAGTTCACCAGTTTCAAGACGGGTGTGAAGTATAGCAACACCGATTTCGATCCGCACAAAATCGCGACCAGTTCGACGAAAGCCACCATGGCGAACGTGAGTGACAATTTCGCCTGGGTGGCACCGGACGAAACGCTGGGCGACTCGCTGGATGTCGAACGACAGGATTCGGCGACGTCCGCGCTGCTCCGCTACACGGGAGACCACACGTTCACGCTGGCCGAATCGATTCCGGGTCCCGGGGTTGCTGGGGTTCCGGCTGGGGAACTCGTAGACCTCTACGGCGTTCCGGCGTTATACTATGGGTCGAACGATTCGCACCAGTTGACCTGGCTCAACAACGGCTACGAGTTCTCCTTGAGCAGTGGGAAACTCTCCTTGGAACAAATGAAGGCGGTCGCCATTTCTACGTTTGGCCAAGTCGGCAAGTAAGACTGGCAACGCCTCTCTCCCTCAACGCAGGGAAGGGGCGTTTTTATTTTCAGCGAGCGATTTGCACATTGTTGAATTTGCCGAATCCGGAGCTCTCGAGTACACTTTGGGTATTGCCTTCGGGCGGACAAGTGGAGTACTTGGGGGTGACGACGTGTACCGTGGAACGTTCGCCGTCGTCGATTTGGACGCGATTCGGGAAAATGTCGCAGCCATTCGCGCGCGGCTGGCGCCGACCACTAGAGTGTTGGTCACGGTGAAGGCTAACGGCTATGGTCACGGTGCCGTGGAAGTCGCTCGCGCGGCAGTGCAAGGAGGCGCGTCGTACCTAGCCGTCGCCAGCGTGGAAGAAGGTATTGCGCTGCGCGAGGCAGGGATTCAAACGCCGGTTTTGGTGTTGGGTGCGTCAACGTACGAAAGCGCGATGGCGGCTGCCAAATTCCAATTGGACGTGACGTTGACGGAAGATTGTTTGGATTGGCCAGATGTGCCTTTGTCACCGCCCATCAAGGGGCATTTGAAAATTGACACCGGCATGACGCGGCTGGGTGTCCGAACAAACGAAGAATGTGTGCGCTTGGCACAGTGGATATTGGCTCGGTCAGACGTAGAGTGTCAAGGCGCCTTTACACACTTGGCTTGCGCGGATGCTGAGACGCTGCATCATGCGGAACAACAGATCAGACGATTTCAAGAAATGTTGGGCATCCTGTCGAATGTTGGTCTCCATCCCAAACTCGTTCACGCTGCAAACAGTGCGGCTGCGCTGCGACGCTTAGACTGGCAGTTTGACATGGTGCGCATTGGCATTAGTGCGTATGGGTATGCGCCCAGCGATGCATTTGTGCCATCTGTATCGCTGAAGCCAGCACTGAATCTGTACAGCTTTGTGACGCGTGTGCATACCATTCAAACGGGAGAATCGGTTGGATATGGGGCCACGTTTACGGCGCCTCGGGTGACTAAGGTGGCGACAGTACCGGTGGGCTACGCGGATGGATACCCGCGGCGACTGTCTAACCAGAGCTTCGTGTGGGTGAAGGGTCAGCGCGTTCCAGTGATTGGAAATGTCTGCATGGATCAATTGATGATTGACGTGACAGACGTCGACGAGGTGTCTACAGGTGACTGTGTCACGTTGTATGGACACCGGGCACCTTCCGATTGGACTCGTCAAAACTTGTCTCATTATGGCATCGGCACGGACGAGGCGCTGGAGTGGTTACGGACCACCTTCCGCGAGTCGGCCCGAGAGGAACCTGTATTGTCGCTGGATGAGCTGGCGAATCGCCTCGGGACGATTTCTTACGAATTGATGTGCGCTCTGTCTCCACGCGTACCTCGGATCTATGTGAAGTGAGTGTCAGGGCAGCAATGCTTCGCCGTGTCAAGGCACTCGCTCGCCTGTGCGACTTCGTGGACGACTTTTTTCGAATCACTTTGACAGGCGTTTTCCCGGCTCGCTATAATAGCAGATGAGTCATAAGGTACGTACTGTAGTGGAGGTGCCGCGTGTGTCGAATCACAAGCGCATTGTAGTGAACATCCCTGAGCAATTATTACATCAGGTGGATGGCATTGCGCATCAGCAACACACGAATCGCAGCGAGGTGATTCGCGAAGCGATGAGGCGGTATGTGACAGAGCGGCGCATGAGCGATATACGTGCAGCCATGCAACAAGGTTACATGGAAATGGCGCGGATCAATTTGCGGATTGCGTCTGAGTCGTTTCCATTGGAACAGGAGGCAGGGGGAACGGTCGAACGCTTAGTGAGTGGGGTGTGACGACTTGAACGTCAAGCGTGGGGACATTTTTTTCGCCGACCTCTCACCCGTCGTCGGGTCTGAACAAGGCGGGTTTCGGCCGGTTTTGATTATTCAAAACGATATCGGAAACCGATTTAGCCCCACGGTGATTGTCGCTGCCATCACAGCGCAAATTCAAAAGGCGAAATTGCCCACGCATGTCGAAATTCCTGCAGAGCCAGATGGGCTCGAGCGGGATTCTGTCATTTTATTGGAGCAGATTCGCACCATTGACAAGCAGCGCTTGACGGATAAAATCACTCACCTGGATGACGCGACCATGCGGCGCGTGAACGATGCCCTGCAGATTAGCTTGGGTCTCGTGGAGTTTTGACGCACGAACTGAGCTGGAGGCGGACGACAACCGTCTCCATTTTCGTATGTGGCGACCCTTGTCGGCAGACGCCGGCGATAGCTGAACCCGTTCCCGTGAAATGCATGGAGGAGACAATCTCAAAGGTGCGCGAGGAGTGAGCGGAATGACGTCCGTGGAACAATCTTTGATCCGCGACATTGGTCTGGCCAAAGAAGGCCGCTTGAAAATCGACTGGGTGGAAGCCCACATGCCGTTGATGCGGCGCATTCGCGAGCAGTTCCAGAAAGAGCGCCCGTTTGCGGGCAAAAAGGTCGGCATTTGTCTTCACTTAGAGGCGAAGACCGCATACCTGGCACTGGTGGTGCAGGCTGGCGGCGCGGAAGTTGCGGTGGCAGCCAGCAACCCGCTGTCGACCCAGGATGACGTCGTTGCCGCGCTGGTGGACAGCGGTGTGACCGCCTACGCTTGGCACGGCGCAACGCCCGAAGAGTATCAGATGCATATCAACAAGTTGCTCGATTTCCACCCGGACGCCATCATTGACGACGGCGGAGATTTGGTGACCACGCTGCACCGCGAAAGACCCGAGCAGACGAAAGAAATCATTGGCGGATGCGAGGAGACGACCACTGGGATTTTGCGCCTCAAGGCCATGGCCGCCGAAGGCACCTTGAAGTTTCCGATGATTGCTGTCAACGACGCCTACTGCAAATACCTGTTTGACAACCGCTATGGGACAGGTCAATCGGCGTGGGACGGCATCATGCGCACCACCAACCTGCTGGTGGCGGGGAAGACTGCCGTCATTGTAGGCTACGGTTGGTGCGGCAAGGGCCTCGCCATGCGGGCGAAGGGACTTGGCGCCCGTGTGATTGTGACGGAAGTGGACCCCATCAAGGCCTTGGAAGCCGTGATGGACGGCTTCGAGGTGATGCCGATTGTGGAAGCGGCGAAACACGGCGACTTCTTTGTCACAGTCACCGGCAACAAGGACTGCATTACCAGAGAAGCGTTTGAAGTGATGAAAGACGGCGCTGTGCTCGCCAACGCGGGTCACTTTGACGTCGAGATCTCCAAGCCCGACTTGCGCGCTATGTCGAAATCTGTGCGGACGGTGCGCAAGAACATTGAAGAGTACGCGTTCCACGACGGTCGCAAAGTCTACCTGCTGGCAGAAGGCCGGCTGGTGAACCTGGCTTCGGGCGATGGACATCCGGCCGAGGTCATGGACATGACGTTTTCGCTGCAAGCGCTGGGCCTGCGGGAAGTGGTGACGGGCAACTACCAACCAGGTCTGCACTCCATTCCCAAACACCTGGACGACATGGTCGCCACCATGCGGCTGCAGGAATGGGGCATCTCCATTGACACCCTGACAGAAGCGCAGATAAAGTACCTGTCCAGTTGGACCGAATAAACATCACCCGCGATGCGCAACATCGGGACGAATCGTTCGCGTGGAAGGTTGCACATCGCGGATCACAGGAAGCGTGGTCACGGCGTAGGATACACGAGTATCGCCGCGAATGGAGGCGATGTGGCAGAAGCCGCATCGCCTTTTTTGTAGAGGTGAGTGCCCTGCGAATCACTGAGGCGGTACGTCCGCGCTCGCTTCAGTGGAAGAAGTTCGGGAGGGAGAACCTAGTTGAGACCGCTCATTGGCATCACCGGCACGCGACACGTCATCGCTACGAATTCGTCATCCCCAGTATTACTTGCCGTCGTGTCTGGCGACGACTACGCCCAGGGGGTGGAAACGGCTGGCGGCCTTCCGGTTGTCGTGCCCTATGTTGAAACCCCTGACACAGCTGGCGCCCTCGCGGATAAACTAGACGGGCTGCTTCTGGCCGGAGGAGAGGACGTGGATCCGTCGCTGTGGGAAGAGCAGCCTCACCACGGGCTTGGCCAGATTGTCCCGGAACGCGACGCCTTGGAGTTCACACTGATTCGCCGCATGATGCAGCGGAGAAAGCCGATTCTCGGCATCTGCCGAGGGATGCAGATATTGAATGTGGCGCTCGGCGGCACGCTGTACCAGGACTTGCCCCGTGACTGGCGGGGAACCATCCAGCACCGGCAGCGTGCACGGCGAAATCACCTCAGCCACGGCCTCTCTGTGGAGCCACACAGCAGACTCTACCAACTCCTGGGGAGGCGCAGCGAACTGCTTTGTAACTCCTTCCACCACCAGGCTGTCAAGGACCTGGGCCGTGGCCTCTTGGCCAGTGCTTGGGACGCGGAAGGGCTGGTGGAAGCCATGGAGCATGCCCAGTACCCGTTTCTTGTCGCCGTCCAGTGGCACCCGGAAAACCTGTGGCGAACGTATCCAGAACACCACGGACTGTTTCAGGGGCTGGTGGCAGCCGCTTCGTCCGGGCGCTGAGCTGGACCACTGAAACCTCTTGTCCCCCGCCTGGGGGACTTTTTGCATGTGAAGCAGTGCGCACCCGATACAGCGCAAGAGAGGAGGCGAGTTCCATGGCGACAGTGACTCCGGTTTCCCGGCACCTGCAGTTGCAGTTTCAGGTCGGCACCACGTCGAGCGGCTTGCCCAAACTGAAGAACCGCAACTACGCGCACGTGTCACCGAAGGCTTCCGACGACGACATTCTCGCAGTTGGACAAGCCTTGGGAGAGCTCTTCGCAGAGACCCTGTACGGGGTGTCGAAGGTGGACCAGAACGGCATTGAGGCGTAAATGAAGTTGGCGGAACGACCGCGCGACGACGGAAGGGAGGTGACCTGTGATGGCCGCAAAGACGACGCTGCAGTTGACGTTTATGACGGACCAGGACAAGAAAGTCCGGATTTCCATCCCGAATCCGAAGCAACCGCTGGATGGGAATGCCGTCAGCAAGGCGATGGACCTGATTGTGTCCAAGGGAATCTTTGCGTTTCCGCAAGGCGCCATCGTGAAGAAGGTAGGTGCCGTGCAGGTTTCCACGGACAGCGCCACCATTGCCTAACGCCAGCGACTTGCAAACGAGCGACAAACAACGCCCCACGTCACCGTTTGGGTGAGGCGGGGCGTTTCCTTATTCCGTGTGCACTGGGTGGCTGAGTTTCGCTTTGACTTGCTCCCACAATTCGGCTGCCGTCGGCGCTTCCAAGTAGTCCACGTCGTCTATCAACACGTACGGGTTGTGAATGCACAAGTGGCAGTACCCGAGACACCCCCAACGTTTGACGCGCACATCGGGGAACTGTTGCTGGACGAGTACCGCGACTTCGCCAGAACCCCGTTCCTCGTTGCTCACACAATACTCCATTTTGCGCTTCGTCAAACCGTGTCCCTCCTGTCAACGGGCTTTGCGACGGTACCACAGGAAGCCGACTAGTGCGACCAGTACGCCAGCCAGTACGTAGGCCAAGCTGGACTGTACTCCGTGCAGGACCGCCGTGAGGTGTTCCCCGCACCAGAATCCGAGCGCCACCCAACCCGCGCACCATAGTGCTGCTCCAATCCCAGTGTAAAGCAGGAACGCCTGAAAATCCATGCGGCTGATACCAGCCACGTAGGAACTGACGGATCTTACGCCGGGGAGAAAGCGGCCTGGGATGAGCAACCACGCGCCGTATCTGCGAATCAATCCGGACGTACTCATGACACTGCGCTGGTTCAGCAACATCCGGTGTGACATGGTATCCAACCAGTGGCCGCCAAATTTCCGGCTCACGGTATACGCTATGGTCGATCCGGTCATGTAACCGACGAGGCTGCAGCCCATGACGGCACCCAGGTGCACATCTCCGCGCGCAGCCGCGAAGCCGTAAAACGCCATTGCGACGTCTCCCGGAAAGGGGAGCCCCAGTCCTTCTAACACCAATGCCAAGAACACCCCGACATAGCCCAGTGAGAGCACACTGTCCGCCATCCATCCGAACCAGTCAAACAACCGACCACATCCTCTGCGCGTCACTTCGGACCTTGTCCTTTCATACATACGACTTTCCGTCGGGGGACATGACCTGGAAGGTGCAACGTTTCAGAATCGGGAAAATTCCTGCTATGATGGTTGGAAACAGTCCGATTGACGAACGGAGGCAACCGCGGTGTGGATGCTGAAAAACGCGAATGGCTACACGCTGGACGGAACCGGCAGAACGTTTGACGCGGTGGTTGTAGATGAAGACAGAATTGTCGCGGTCGGGAGTGGACCCGACTTGGCGCTGCAATGTGCGGGGGGCATTGACCGCGTCCTGGATGTGGCAGGGGCCACAGTGCTGCCCGGATTTGTGGACAGCCATCTGCATGTGTCCGGTGTCGGTGAGCAATCGTTGCAGCTGGACGTGACCGGCGTGCGGCATCGCCGGGAGTTGTTGGAACGGATTGCGGCCTATGCGAACCAACTTGCCAAAGACGCTTGGATCCTCGGCGGGGGCTGGAACGAAAATCAGTGGGAGGACAAAACATTGCCTTCCATCGAGGAACTCGATGCGGCGGCGGGTGGCCGCCCGCTGTTGCTCTACCGCATCTGCCATCACGTCTACTTGGTCAACACGGCTGCCTTTGCCGCAGCCGGTCTCGATGACCATGCGGCCAATCCGCCCGATGGTGCGTACGGCAGAGACGCTCAGGGCCGTTTGAACGGCCTTGTCTATGACAACGCGTCAGCGCCGATTTGGAAAGCGGTTCCGAAGCGGACCTACGCCGACTGGTACAAAGCGTTTCGCGCTGGCATGGAGGCGGCTTTGCGGGCAGGCATCACAGCGGTCCACACGGACGACGTGCGCGGTCCACAGAACTTCACGGTCATGTGGGAACTGTACCACCGCCTCATCCACGAGGACGGCGTGCGGTTGCGCGTACACGCCCTGGTGGACTGGCATTACCTCGATGAATGCCGCGAAGCGATGACGGAGTTACCAAAGCCGAATGAGTGGCTGGAACTGGGGGATGCAAAGTTGTTCTCGGACGGTGCGCTCGGTGGCCGCACCGCGTGGTTATTGGACGATTACGCGGATCAGCCGGGCTGGCGCGGGACGCCCATGTACAGCCGCGAAGAACTCGTGGAACGCGTCCGAATGGCCCATGAGAAAGGGTTCGGCGCGGCCATCCACGCCATCGGCGACGCGGGGCTGGAGGCGACGGTGGCGGCCCTGGAAGCGGCGCCGCCCGTGGCGATGCGGGATAGAATCATCCACGCGGAAGTCGTGAACCCGGATTTGGTTCAGCGGATGGTTCAGCTGGGTGACCGAGTGGTGCTCGATATTCAGCCGCGCTTTACGGTCAGCGACTTTCCTTGGATTATCGAGCGAATCGGGGCCGAGCGGGCGCGCCTTGCCTGTGCTTGGCGGACGTTGAAAGAGGCGGGGCTGCGGTTGGCGGGCGGATCGGACGCGCCCATTGAGCCGATGGAACCGTTGCTTGGCATGCACGCGGCGGTGGTGCGGAGACAACCGTACGCGGACGGACCGGGATTTGGGTTGGAACAAGCCTTTACGCCGCTGGAGGCGTTGAAGCTGTTCACCCATGACGCGTGCTTCGCGAATGGCGCGGAGCACAGCAAAGGTTTGATTGCGCCGGGCTATGTCGCGGACTTCACGATTGTGGACAGGGACATTGCAGACCCTGCCCAGGCGGATGACATCCGTGACGCGCGCGTTCTGTACACCATCGTGGGTGGGGCAGTCGCTTACGCGGCGGACGGATCAGAAGCGGAGTGGACAGCGTGAACGGATTCGACGAATTCGGATTGATTCATCATCTGGTGGAGCGCGTGAAGTCGACCCACCCGTCAGTCAAGGTCGGGGTCGGCGACGACGCGGCAGTGTTTACGGTCGGGGCGGACGAAGACCAACTGGCGACGATTGACACCATGGTGCAGGAGGTCCATTTCACCGCCCAGACCATGACGTGGCGGGACGTGGGGTACAAAGTGGTGGCGGTGTCCCTGAGCGACGTTGCGGCGATGGGCGGAGCGCCGAGGCAGGTTCTGCTGTCGCTGGCGATTCCGAAGGAGCGCACGCTGACGGATCTGGAAGCGCTGTACGACGGCGTGGCGGAAGCGTGCGAAACCTACGCGTGCGCGTTGATAGGTGGGGACGTGGTGCGTACGTCAGGCCCGTTTGTGGTGACCAGTACGGTGCTTGGTGCGGTACCGAAGGGGCAAGCGCTCCTTCGCAGTGGGGCGAAACCGGGCGATGTGGTGTTTGTGACGGGCAGCGTCGGGGGCTCCGAAGCTGGGTTACGGTATTTGCTGGAGCGGCCCGCTGCAGTTCCGTCCGATGAAGCACTGCAACTCATCGACTTTCACCGCCACCCGGAGCCACAGGTGGCGGCTGCGGCCATTCTCCGCGAAGAGGGAGCAAACAGTTGCAACGACATCAGCGACGGGCTGGCGAGCGAGTTAAACGAAATTGCCAAAGCGAGCGGCGTGCGGCTGCGGATTGACAGCGCGAAGATTCCACTCCACCCGGCGACGAAGAACTTTGCCCGCCGGCGTGGCGAAGACCCCCTGGCGTACGCTTGGTACGGGGGAGAGGACTTTCAGCTGGTGGGGACTGCGCCACCCACGGTGTTTGCGCGGGCGCTGGCACGTTGCCAAAGCGTCGGCATCTCCCTATCCGCCATCGGCAGAGTGGAACCTGGGGATGGTGTGATTGCGGATTCACCGTCTGGGTTAGAAGTGATCCGCCCGAAAGGGTACAATCATTTTGCACAGGAGTAACGGGAGATTGCGCGATGGTCCTGTGGCAGGAGGAGGCGTCCGATGGTTCGCGAGATGGCCATTACTACGCATTCGTCAGGACAGACGAACAACTTGGGACAGCGGCTGGGTGAACTGTTGGAGCCCGGCGACGTCGTGCTGCTGTCGGGAGATCTGGGCGTTGGGAAAACGACGTTCAGCAAAGGGGTGGCCAAGGGGCTTGGCGTGGAAGATGAGGTCACCAGTCCCACCTTCACGCTCGTGGCTGAATACGAGGGCCGAATTCCCCTGGTGCACATGGATCTATACCGCCTGTACGAAGGCGGAGCAGTGGATGCGGATGGCGTACAGGCAGCGCTGCAGAGCCTCGGCTGGGAAGATTACCTCGAGGGAGATGGCGCTGTGTTGATAGAATGGCCATCCGGCGTTGAGCGGGAGATCCCCGACGCGCTGCACATTGAGATTGCCCGGCAACCGCTGCCGCGGATTGACGAGCGCGTATTTCATTGTAAATCGACCGGTGAACGGAGCTTTGCGTTGCTCGACGAGTGGGTGAAAAAATGGCTGTTTTAACGTTAGATACGGCCACGAATGTGGCCGCTGTTGCTGTTGGAGCGGGGGCAACACCGCTGGCCAGCATGGCGTCGATGGTGCCGCGCGGCCATTCCCGGGTGTTGCAACCCGCGATTGCTGCGGTGCTGGAAACAGCGTCTTTGCAGCCGACACAATTGACGCAGATTGTGGTGGGCATTGGACCTGGTTCATACACTGGTGTGAGACTTGGCGTGGCTACGGCCAAGGCCATGGCCAGTGCTCTGACCATCCCGTTGGTGTCGGTATCGACGCTCCTCGGAATGGCGGAGTCCGCCGTGCCGTATGAGGCGGGGGGTGTCATCGCGCTGCCGCTTCTGTACGCCCGGCGCAAACGTGCATATGGGGCTTTATATCGAAAAGTCGGAAGGCGCTGGGAGGCGTTGTTGCCGCCCCAGGTGCGCCCAGTGTCTGAGTGGGGAGACGCGATGCAACAACGCCGCGGAGATGCGAGGATGGCGGTGATTGTCCACGACTTCGAGCCGAAGCACAAAGTGCTGGAGGACCTGCCGGCCACCGGCGAGACGCGCGTGCATTTATCCGAGGTGGCACCGGACTTGGCCCCCGCGCTGCTTCGGCTGTTCCACCATCAACCTTTACCCTCTGCGTCCGGCACGGATATTCACACCGTGGTCCCGGACTACGCACTGCCTGTGGAAGCGGAGGTTCGGTTGGCGGAGAAGGAGCGTGAAGGCCAGTGAGCGTTGGCGAGTTGCACGAGGAGGAGCGCGTCACGCTGCGACGCATGATGCTCTCCGACGTAGAGCAGGTGCTGGAAGTAGAACACCGCTCTTTTACAGCGCCGTGGTCCAGACAGGCGTTTCTCACGGAATTGGCGGACAACCATTTGGCTCGTTACATTGTCGCGGAATATCAGGGGCGAGTCATCGGGTATGCTGGCGTCTGGTTGATTGTGGACGAGGGCCATGTGACGAACATTGCTGTGCATCCAGACTTTCGCGGCAGGCATCTCGGTGAGACGCTGCTGCGGGCGTTAATGGCAGAATGCGTAGGACAAGGGATTCGCCGAATGACTCTGGAGGTGCGGGTCTCCAACACGGTTGCACAAAACCTGTACCGAAAATTGGGGTTTGTCGGCGTTGGAACGCGCAAGGGATATTACACGGACAACAACGAAGACGCGCTCATTATGTGGGCGGACTTGGGGGCAAATGTGTGAACGTATTGGGTATTGAGACGAGCTGTGACGAGACGGCGGCAGCGGTCGTCGTGGACGGTCGGACCATCGCGTCGCAAATCATTGCGTCCCAAATCCACACGCACGAACGCTTTGGCGGCGTGGTACCGGAAGTTGCGTCGCGCAAGCACGTGGAAACCGTGACGTGGGTGGTCGACCAGGCGCTGACCGAGGCTGGCATGACATGGAAAGAATTGGACGGCATCGCTGTCACTTGCGGACCGGGATTACTCGGCGCCTTGTTGGTCGGTGTTTCGGCAGCCAAGGGATACGCATTGGCGACGGGACTGCCGCTGGTGGGGGTGCACCACATTGCCGGCCATGTGGCAGCGGCCTGCCTGAATACGGATCTCCAGTTTCCCGCGCTCGCCTTGGTAGTCTCCGGCGGACACACGGAAATTCTGGTGGTGGACGAGCAGTTCCGTTTCAGCAAACTGGGCGGGACGAAAGACGACGCGGCTGGCGAAGCGTACGACAAGGTGGCGAGATTGGTCGGGCTGTCGTATCCGGGCGGGCCGAAAGTGGACCGGTTGGCCGCGGTCGGAAATCCAGAAGCGTACGCGTTTCCCAGATCTCTGATAGAGGAAGACAGCTACGACTTCTCGTTCAGCGGCCTCAAGTCGGCAGTTGCCAACGAACTCACCAAGCGTCGGAACCGCGGCGAAGAGATTGTGGTGGAGGATGTGTGTGCTAGTTTTCAACAGGCGGTCGTCGAAGTGCTTGTGGAAAAAACGGCGAGAGCGGTAAAGCACACGGGATACCAAACGGTGGTCGTGGCAGGTGGCGTTGCCGCCAACCAGGGCCTGCGCCGCGCACTGTCTGAGCGGGCGAACGCCGATGGGTTCGCCGTGCATTTCCCGCCCCTCCAACTCTGTACTGACAACGCGGCGATGATTGCTGCCGCAGGGACTTTCCTGCTCCGGGCCGGTGTTCGACACAACTTGTGGTTGAACGCCCATGCCACGTTTTCCCTATCCGATTGGCAGGCGGGGAAGGTATAGACGGGCCGTTGTCGGCCCTGTCGTTTTTCCACAGTGTGTGGAAAGTGTAGTTGTGGATTTTGTGGAAACGTGTCAAAATCTCTGTTGTAGACTGCATTTCGCGTTGTGGATAACCCTGTGGACATGTGGATATCTACACCATCTGCACCAACGTGTTTGCAGAACATTCGCCTACATATGAGGGAGGGCATGATCCATGAATGTGGCAAATTCGATTCTCGAATTGATTGGCAACACGCCAGTGGTACGACTCAATCGGCTGCCTGAAGAAGGCTCTGCAGAGGTATTCGTGAAGCTGGAGTGGTTTAACCCTGGCGGCAGTGTGAAAGACCGGATTGCGCTATCGATGATTGAAGCTGCTGAACGTGAAGGAAAGCTGAAGCCTGGTGACACCATCGTGGAACCCACCAGTGGGAACACCGGCATTGGCCTCGCTTTGGTGGCTGCCGCAAAAGGTTACAAAGTCGTCCTCACGATGCCGGAGACGATGAGCCAAGAACGTCGCAGCCTCCTCAAAGCCTACGGTGCAGAGCTGGTCTTGACGCCAGGTGCGGACGGAATGCGGGGCGCTGTCGAGAAGGCTCGCGAACTGCAGGAGAAGTACGGTTACTTTATGGCTCAGCAGTTTGACAACCCGGCCAACCCCGAGATCCACGAACGGACTACTGGTGTTGAAATTGTGAAGCAAGTGGACGGAAAACTGGATGCCTTCATCGCCGGTGTGGGTACCGGCGGCACGCTGACGGGGGTCGGACGCGTACTGCGCCGCGAGATTCCAAACTGCAAACTGATTGCCGTGGAACCGGCAGCATCCCCGATTCTTTCCGGTGGAAAACCGGGCCCGCACAAGATTCAAGGTATTGGTGCGAACTTCATTCCTTCCATCCTGGATACAAACCTCTACGACGAAGTGCGTACGGTTGAGAACGAAACTGCCTTTGAAGTGGCACGCCGCCTGGCCCGCGAAGAAGGATTGCTCGTCGGCATTTCCACCGGAGCCAACGTGCACATCGCGCTGCAAGTGGCCAAGGAACTGGGCAAAGGCCACCGCGTCCTGACGGTGTCTCCGTCCAACGGCGAGCGTTATTTGTCCACCCCGCTGTTCCAGGACTAAGTGCGAGATATTCACAGGTAGGGCTTCGTATTGTGCCCTGTATGCAAAACGAACCACGGATCCCCTCAGTGGGGAGCGTGGTTCGTTTTCTTGTAGGGGTGAGACGAGAGGGAGGCCCCAATGCCGTACCAGCGCTTATGTTCATGTCGGATCACAACAATCCAATCCCTACCTAAAAAACGATAATATATAATGAATAGGATCTGTCATGGCATGAATGGTAATAATACCCTTGTTATGGCAGGAGTGACGTAGAAGAGGAGGAGTCACCGATGCTCGGCAGAACCCACATGGCCATCGGCGCGGTCGCTACAGCCGCACTGGCGCCCGCTGTTTTCGGCGTGCATTGGATAGCCCTGCGAGATGTGGTGAGTTTGAACTGGGACGTTGTACCTCACACGGTTGTAGCTGAGGGATCTCTCGTGGTGGGTGCGCTGGTCGGCAGTCTCTTGCCCGACTTGGAAGAACGCCATTCACTCATGGCTCACAAGGTGGAACGTATCGGGCAGCTGGTGCTGACGGCTATGTTGATTGCACTGGTGTTTCTCTTGCACATGCAGTCTTCCATCTTTGCGTGGGCACTTGTGGTTCTGCTTGCCCTCCTGAGTGGCGTACGGTCTAATACAGCGCGAAGGGTCGGGTTAGCGGTGTTAGGAGGGGGATTGTTACTCCTATCATTCGTCGGACACCTTCCTTTCCTCGCTGGAATTTTGCTTGCGTGTTGGGCGGCGGGAGCCATGTTCACGCCGCACCGAACGTTCACACACAGTTTGCTGGGCCTGGTGTTGCTCTCCTGTGGCGCACTGGTCGCGCTTTCTCGCTACCACCTTGGAAATGTCGCCGATGGCATCATCTTGGGATACGCATTCCACATGATGGCAGACGGGGTCTCAGGGGGCGTCCCGTTGTTTTGGCCGTGGCGACATCGACAAGGCATCCGATTGGTGTACACCGGGAGCGTTTGGGACCACATGATTGGTGGGTTGGCCACTCTGGCGTTCATTGCGATGGTCATCTGGTAACGGGTCGCTTGAAGAACGGGGCGCTGCATCAGCGCCTCGTTCACATCCCGATGTACCTCGCGTATAGGCTGCGGGCCCGGGATGGGTCCTCGGTCCCTTGAATCAGTGCTCTGCCGTCCCTGAACAGCGTCATGACCACATCTTCGACTTCAAACCGCAACAGATGCTCTGTGTACCGAACCTGTCCGACTTGACGCAATCGATGGGCCATCCCATCGAAAGACACAGTTCTTCCCGAGTCCGGCCGGACCTGAATCGTCTGACGGCCACACAAAGATACTGTCAGTGCATCCTGTTGCTTTTGAAGTGCCCGATACTGGTGTTGTCCACAGCATGGACAAGCCTCGTTTCGTCCAGGATAGCCGATACGGCGGAACTCGTTGCTCCAGACGTCGACATAGGTCAGGCCATTGGCCAGCGACTCCGCGTTTCCAGTGAGGTATTTCAGCGTCTCCGCCACCTGCAAGGAAGCGATGATGGACACAATCGGCGCAATCACACCGACCGTATCACATGTGTCAGTACCACCGCCTTGTTCGGGACCCAATAGACACACGAGACACGGGGTGATGCCCGGGCGCAGAAATGCCGTGGTGCCATAGGAGCTGACGGCACCTCCGTAGCTCCACGCAATCCCGTGTTTCACAGCGACATCGTTGATCAAATACCGCGTTTGAAAGTTGTCCGTGCCATCCAAAATCACGTCCACGTCGGTGAGCAAAGACTCTGCATTGCGCCACGTGAGATCTGTGGCAAGCGCTTCTATTTCTACGTCGGAGTTTGCCCGCTGCAACTTTTCTTTCGCAGCCACTGATTTCGGCAAACCTTCTTTGGCATCGATTTCATCGTACAAAGCCTGGCGCTGAAGATTGGAGGGCTCGATGATATCCCTATCAATCAAGCGCACAAAGCCGACCCCGGCACGAACCACTTGTGTGGATAATATCGTGCCTAAAGCGCCCATGCCAACGATGGCAACGCGAGCCTGCGCGAGACGTTCCTGTCCTGTGGGTCCAATCGGGCGAAACAACATTTGTCGAGAATACCGTTCGCGCATCGTGTCCGTTGACATATCGGGTCTCCTTTCATAGAATTTGCTCCATTTTACACCCAGAGGCCCACCGCGAGTATCTCATCCGTCGTGATGTTCGCACAAGTACGTCATTTCTCATGACGCCATGACATATGCGACCACACAGGTTCTACCACAAATCTACCTTTGCTTGACGACGGAAGTACAGCATGGTACCTTATGGCCAACGAGATGAACATGAAAATACCACAACGATAGTCTCACGTGGTTGCGTTTGCTGGGCTGAGAATGGACACCCGCCGTACCTTTTCTTTGAGGTACGGTTTTTTTCGTTCCAAGACACCCGGTGATGCATCTCCGTGATTTTCCCCGAAAGGCAGGTGCTCGCAATGCGCGCCGTATTGCACGTCATCAGTGACCGGCAGCGAAAGCCCGTCCCATTGCTCGACGTGCTCACCCAAGCCGCGGAAGGCGGAGCAGACGTCATTCAGATTCGTGAGAAGAAGGCACCCGCCATAGAAACCTACCAACTCTGCACGTCACTCAAGGAGAAATTGAGCCAAATGGACCGTACGCCTCAGTTGTTTGTCAACGACAGGGTGGATGTCGCCATGGCAGTCTGTGCGGATGGGGTTCATTTGGCGAGTCGATCCCTCCCCCCTGGTGTGGTCAAGACGGTCACGAAACAATCTTCGTGGCACGGCCTCGTCGGCGTCTCCGTACACAGTGTGGAAGAGGCCAAATTGGCCGCGGCTGCCGGAGTAGATTACGTCACGTTTGGACACATTTTCGCCAGCGAGTCTCACCAAGGTGAGCCACCACGCGGTCTGTTGGCACTGGAGCGCGTCGTCGGTGCGGTCGACATTCCGGTCATCGCCATCGGTGGTATTGACGTGCACAACGTCGGCCCTGTGCTGGATACAGGTTGCAGCGGGGTCGCGGTGATTGGCGCTGTCCTCCATCACGCGAATCCACGATATGCGACAGAGCGCTTGAAAGAAGAAATGGACAAGGCGAGAACCAAACCTAGATTTGCGTTTCCGGTTGGGACGGTGAATGCGATTGGCGAATTCCTATGATGTGATTGTCGTGGGCGGTGGTGCCATTGGCTCAGCGATTGCATGGCGCCTCGGTCAGACCGGGCGAAAGGTTTTGTTGTTGGAGCGTGGGCAAATCGGTCAGGAAGCTTCCAGCGCGGCAGCAGGTATGCTCGGCGCGCAACTCGAGGTAAAAGAGCCAGGCCCCTTCTACCATCTCTGCTTAGAAAGCCGGTCTCTGTACCCAAGATTCAGCATGGAATTGTTTGAAGAAACAGGCATTGACATCGAGTACACCCGAAACGGCATCTTGCAGGTCGCGACATGTGAAGGAGAGGTCGAGGTATTACAGGAACGGATGCGCTGGCAAACGGCAGACGGCGGTCGAGCGGAGTGGATTCCCTCCACGTTGGTGGCAGAACTTGAACCGGCACTGGCCCCAGTGCATGGTGCATTGTTTTTGCCGGAGGACGGAAATGTCTTCGCTCCGCGCGTCGCTTGCGCGGTCGGTGTGGCGGCGAAGAAGCGATGCACCGTCCTGGAGGGTGCCGACGTGACAGACATCCAGTCCACAGGGACACACGTGGTGGTACATACACCGACCGATTCCTTCACCGCAGATACCGCCGTTGTCGCTGCGGGGGCCTGGGCGGACAAAATCCTTCAAGGAAGTGGCGTTCAGTTTGGCATTGCTCCCGTCAAAGGTCAACTGTTTTCCATCCGTCCGACGGGAAACATTCGCCTGACCAAGACGGTGTTCTCAGACGACATCTATCTCGTGCCAAAACGCAATGGCAGCATCGTCGTCGGTGCAACGGAGGAGCATGGTGCAGGGTACAACCGAACCGTCACCATGGAAGCGTTGCATGAACTGTTCAGCCGAGTGCAATCCATTGCACCGGGCCTCTCCGATGCACAGTTCGAACGTGCCTGGAGTGGACTTCGCCCCGGTTCGGCGACCGGATTCCCTGCCATCGGACCGATTCCCGGACATCCGCGGATCCACGTTGCGGTGGGTCATTTCCGAAACGGCATTCTGCTCACGCCACTGACAGCAAAGATGGTGGTGCATTCCATTGAGGGGAATCCAGCGCCAGAACTGTGGTCCGCATTTCGGCCCGAAGTCCATCTTGCCATGAAGGAGGGACATGCAACATGGTGATAACGGTCAACGGACAGCGGCGCGAAGTAACCGGTGGTTCATCCATTCAGGATTTACTGAACCAGTTTCAGCTCACCCAGGAGCGAGTGGCCGTTGAAAAGAATGGAACCATCATCGAACGAGTGAACTACGAACACACCCTCTTATCCGAGGGGGACACGGTTGAAATTGTTCGGTTTGTTGGCGGCGGTTGAGCACGGCGGAGGATTCAGCAATCAGCAAGCAGTTCATCATCCATCCAGGGGGGCTTCCAGTGACAGATACGTTGAGAATCGCGGACCGAGAATTCCACTCCCGTTTAATGGTCGGGACGGGGAAATACGCGACATTTCAAGAAATGAAAGAAGCTTTGGAGGCGTCTGGCACAGAGATTGTCACCGTTGCCGTACGCCGCGTCAACCTCGACACTCGTGAAGAATCCTTGTTAAACTACATCAATCTCGACCGTTATTTTATCCTGCCGAATACAGCGGGTTGCCAGACAGCGGAGGAGGCGGTGCGCACAGCTCGTCTCGCGCGTGCGGCCGGACTTTCCAATTGGGTCAAACTCGAGGTCATTCCGGCGGATGGGACCCTTCTTCCGGATCCCATAGCCACTGTTGAAGCCGCAAAAACGCTCGTCGAAGAAGGGTTTGTCGTGTTGCCGTACACGACGGACGACCATACGGTGGCCCAACGCCTCATCGACGTCGGCTGTGCGACCGTTATGCCGTACGGATCGGCCATTGGTACAGGACAAGGTCTGCCCAATCCAGAGCGCCTTCTGCGGATTATCGATGTCGCTCGGGGCAAAGTCCCGGTGGTCATCGACGCTGGCATCGGCGCACCCTCGGATGCCGCATTGGCGATGGAACTCGGTGCAGATGCCGTGCTTGTCAACACAGCGATTGCGAAGGCGCGGAATCCGATTGAAATGGCTCGCGCGATGGCATTGGGCGTACAAGCAGGCCGCGCGGCCTACTTAGCCGGCAGGATGCCAAAATCCGAAACGGCCTCCCCAAGCAGTCCGGTGGTGGGAATGGTCGGCAAATGACCCGTTGAAAAACCGAGCGTCGCCGATGTAGATGCCCCTTGCACGAGTGCTCCGGGTTAGTTCTGGCTTTGGATGGATTCCAGTTCTTCGAGTTTCGCAGCCGCTTCTTCCCAGTCTGCGATGAGGGTTTCCATCTCCTGTTCCAGCCGCTGCATTTCGTCATTCAGGGCGATGGTCTGTTCGACGTTTTGGGCGATGGCCGCCTCCGTCAACTCCGTGGCAATCGCTTGCTGGCGAGATTCCACTTCTGCTATGCGGGCTTCCAGGCCCGCAACGCGTTCGCGGAGTTTGCGGATGTCGGCGGATCGGACGTGGCGGCGGGCGTCAGCGGGGGGCGCGGGCGGTTTTCGCTCCCCTTTTGCCGCAGGCGTCTGCGATACCACTTCGTCTGCCCACTTTTTCTCTTCCTCGATTTTTGCCACGTACTCACTGTAGTTTCCGATGTACACGTGGAACCCTCGTTCATCCATCGTGACGACGTGCGTGGCAAGGGTGTCGATAAAGTAACGGTCGTGCGAGACGAACAGCAACGTACCCTCGTAGTCCTGCAGTGCATCCTCCAGCACTTCCTTGCTGACAAGGTCGAGGTGGTTGGTTGGCTCGTCCATGACGAGAACGTTGGCTTGCTTTAGCATCAGCTTGCACAGTGCAAGGCGGCTCCGTTCACCGCCGCTGAGTGACGCGACCGGCTTGTCCACGTCCGTGCCGCGAAACAGGAAACGGCCGAGCGCAGTGCGGACGGTGGTCATGTCGAGTGTCGGGTACTCGTCCCACACTTCGCTCAGCACCGTTTTGTTGGGATGCAGATCTGCCTGTTCCTGGTCGTAGTAGCCGATGGTGACGTGGGTGCCCCAGCGGATGCTGCCCGCGAGGGGCTTCACTTTACCGACAATCGCCTTGAGAAACGTCGACTTGCCTGTCCCGTTGGGTCCGAGGATGGCGATGCGTTGACCTTTGGCAACACGCAGCTGCAGAGGCCCGGGCAACGTCTTGCCGGGGTAGCCGATGACGAGGTCTTCGACGGTGAGCACGTCCTTGCCGGACTCCCTCGCACACGAAAATCGCAGAGCCATCTGCGGCGTGTTCACATTGGGCTTCTCAATGCGCTCCATCCGTTCCAGCATCTTGCGGCGACTCTGGGCCCGCTTCGTGGTGGTCGCCCGGACGATGTTCTTTTGAATAAACGTCTCCATCCGCGCAATCTCTTTCTGCTGTGCTTCGTAGCGCTTCATGTCGGCTTCGAGACGTGCCGCTTTTTGCTCAATGTATTCGCTGTAATTGCCTACGTACCGCGTTGTTTTTCCGTCCTCCAACTCGTAAATCACGGTGGCGACTTTGTCTAGAAAATAGCGGTCGTGGGAGACCAACAGCAGCGCGCCTTCGTATCCTTCCAGGTAGCTCTCAAGCCAGGAGATGGTCTCGGTGTCCAGGTAGTTGGTGGGCTCGTCGAGCACGAGCAGGTCGGGTTGCCAAGCGAGCAAGCGAGCCAGAGAGAGCCGCGTCTTTTGGCCGCCGCTCAGTGATTCGACCCGCCGCTGGTGCATGTCAGACGGAAACCTCAGGCCGTCGAGCACGCGGCGCACGCGGGCTTCTACCGCGTATCCTCCTGCTGCTTCAAACTGGTTGCGCAGCCTATCGTACGCGGTGGAGAGTTCCTGGAACTTCCGCTCGTCACCGAACACGGCAGGGTCCGCCATCGCTTGTTCCATCTCGCGCAACTTGCGTTCCATGTCGTACAAGTCGGTGAACGTCTCCGCCACATACCCGAAGACGGTGGCCCCGGGTTTTGCGTCTACAAACTGAGACACATATCCTACACTCGTTCCCTTTGCGACGCTCACTTCTCCGGCATCCGGCAGTTCCTCTTGGACAGCAATGCGAAGCAGGGTGGACTTACCGGCGCCATTGGGCCCCACCAGCGCAACGCGGTCTCCGGTTTGCACCGTCAGACTGGCATCTATCAACACATCGTGGATGTCGTAATGTTTTGCGATATGGCTTGCTTGTAGCAGAATCATGAGGTGTCTCCTCGTTTGTTCAGTTCCTGCGGCGCCATGGTGGTGAGCCGCGGTTCATATATCTACCGCCAGTGTACCGAACACCGGCAGCGCCGCCAAGTTGAGCATCCGCGGCTTTTGTATAAACCTTCAATCTAAGGAAAATTCTAAACGGGATTGGAGGGGTGCTCATGGAAGTTCAGCGTGCGTTGGAAATTCTGAAATCTCAGCAGCAATACGACGTGTTGTACGAAGGGGATTCGGTGTGGATTGACGACGTCAATCCAGACAACAAAACGGCCACGGTTCACTCTTTGCGCACAGGAGATGTGTTGCGCGTGGAAGTGGGACGGCTTCATGAACCACAAGGGTACCAATAACGCTCGAAACCACCTCGCCGGGAGGTGGTTTCTTTGTTCGCGGCTAGATACGCTCGACCTCAGACGAGAGGGTCGCAAAATATTGGATGACAAACTCGCGAAAGCGTTGCGCTGCAGAGGATAAATAACGTCTCTTGGACCATGCCAACCCAATGGTACGTTGGCACGTCGGTTCAATAATGCGCAATCGATTGGACAACCGTGGAGATGCTGCGAGCCAGGATAACGCTGGAACGAAAGCGATACCCAGTCCCTGTCTCACGAGTCTGCCGATGACATCTGGTTCATCTACCGAAAAACAAATGTTCGGGGTAAACCCAGCCATGTGACAAAACCTATCGGTCAGGTCACGAAATCCATTACCAGCATTCATGCTGATGAAAGGTTCATGTTTGACCTCACTCAGCAGCACGCTGTCACGTCCAGACAAAGGATGCCCCGGAGGGACGACTAAGAAAATTTCCTCCGTGATGAGGGGCCTCCATTCGATGTCTGGTCCTTCAATGGGCTCCGAAGAAATGGAAAAGTCAACTTCCCCATTTTCGAGCTGTTGTTTCATGGATGAAGGAGATTCAAAGTATTGCCGGAAATGAACGTCAGGATATTGAGCCAAAAATGAACTTAACAATCCAGGCAATATACTAGGGATGGATACGGACAATGTCACCATTCCCTGATTGAGCCCCGCTAAATCTCGTATCTCACGTTTCCCCTCGTTCAGTTCCATAAAGGCTCGTTTTACACGATCCAGGAATGCCTTGCCATACGCATTTAAACGTATCTGACGTCCCTGGCGGTCGAACAGAGGAACGCCAAGGTCTTCCTCCAAGCGTGCAATCGTTTTACTCAGAGAGGGTTGCGCGATTTGAAGTTGTTCCGCAGCCTTCGTCATGTGTTCCAGCTGAGCAACAGTTTGGAAGTACTTGAGTTGAAGGAACTCCACAATCATCTCACCTGATCCACAAAATCAATAGACCAAGATAAATTAACTTATAGCCAATTATGTATTTTACATCATGAGAATGGGTTCCTAAAATGGATCCGTCAACGTGCTTGCCGCAAACACCGCGCATTGTACGGAACCTGTTGTTGGCTGTTTTGTACATCGCTGGTTCATGGATTCACTTGCGGAGCATTCCACGATTCCATCAGCTGCGGACATTTCAAGAGAAGGAGGTATCTCGGTGAGTCAACTCAACGGCTCAACAGCAGCCGGTGCGAATACAGGACATGCCCCCAGACACTTGTTCATCTCCTTGTTAACGATGTTTGCGTTTGGGCCTCAGTATGTTCTCAACGTCTCCTATATGCTGAACCAGACCATTATCCAAAATACATTTGCGGCTGGTTCGTACGACTTACTCCTGCCTTCTGTGATATCCAATTTGGCTTTTGCCCTGTGTGTACCGTTTGGACCTGTCTTTTCAAGACAGTTTGGACTTCGGCGAAGCTATCTAACGCTGGTGCTCATCTTCCTGTTCGGATCAGTGATAAGTCTCGTATCTCCAGAAATGCCTTTTCTCACAATCGGGAGACTCATTCAAGGGTTGAGCGCTGGTGCACTGTTTTTGACCATCTTGCCTGTCGGTTTGATTTCCTTTCCAAACCAGGTGCGAAATTGGTTTTTGTTTTTAGCGATTGGCGGACTATTTGGGGCGTCTTCGGTTGGCGCATTTTTAGGTAGTTTGTCGTTAAGTATGGACGCTTGGCGATGGTTGTTTATGCTGTGCTGCTTGCCCTCATTGCTTTGCTTGTGGGTCGGGGCCGCGGTCTTGCCGAGAAATGAGCCCAAAGAACACCATCATCCTCCTTTTGACAGATGGGGTGCGCTCATTCTTGCGGCTACGGTGACCGTCGTTCTATTCCCATTAGTGAATCTCGAGAAGTTGGGTTTTGGCTCCGTATATGTGTGGCCATTCTTCGTCGCCACAGTGATTCTGTTTGCGATATTCATCGTGGTTGAGTGTACTGTGGAAGCCCCTTTGGTTCCTTTCCGTTCCATCCAATCTGTGAAACAAGCTTCTGGGGTCGTGATGGCCATTGCGAGCCATGTTGCATTGATTGTCGCACTGATGGGGACCAGTGGATTTCTACGAAACGTGAAAGAGGCCCCATTCGTACCACTGACCTACTTTTATCTCTGGTTTATCGTGGGCGTCGTTGTAGCCGCTCTTCTGAGTACCTGGTTATATGACAAAGTCGGCGCTGGGATGCTCGGTATGATAGGGTCTCTCGCGGTCATCTTGGTCAGCGTGCAATGGCGGAACATTGGACCAGACACTTCATTCACCACGCTGAACCTACAGATGGGCTGCGTGGGCGGTTCCATCGGAATGGTACTGGTATCCGGCGCATTAGCAACTGCGCTGGCCGGCGACATTCATCAAGCACGGTGGCGTTCTGTCACGCTGCATTTCAATCGGAACTTTATCGCTGCCATTGTTGTACCGGTCGTTGCGTGGTTTTTGTACAAGGAGACGACCATTCACTACGAAAACCTACGTGGACAGATCAGCCTAGCGAACCCGCAGGTGAACATGGAAATGGCCGGACTCACGCAACACTTTGTGGACAGTGGCCATGCGATGGCGAGCGCGAAGACATTGGCCTTTGCCACGCTCATGATGAATTCACAAAAGGCATCTCTGCTGAATGCTTACCAGGACCTATTCACGATGCTGCTTGTGTCTGGTGTCATCATGGCGGTCGCTTCCATCGGGATGGCGGTCACTGGAAAAGGTCGGTCCCTTGTACAAAAAGAGCAGCTTCAGAGGAAACCTGCACTTGCTATCGGTCCCATCGTGGAGACACCAGGACATCGACCCATGCTCGGAGTGAAAGGAGACTGACACACTGTGAATGCGAAACGTATGATTGTACTTCAAACGTGCTTCATCTTCATCGTCATCATTGCGGGCTTTGTCGGGTACTACTTCTACAACCAGTCGACAAATTACATCAAAACGGATAACGCGCAGGTATCGGGACAGCAAATCGTCATTGCTGCGCCTGCAACGGGGAAATTGACCAATTGGAATGGACAGGTTGGACAGCATTTTCACAGTGGTGATACCGTCGGTACGATTCAAGGCTCGACGGGGAATGGTACGGCGAATGTCAACGTGACGGATCCATCGGACTCCACCATTGTTCAAAACCTGGCCGTCGACAACCAATTTGTCGCTGCAGGTACACCGCTCGCGTACGCGTACGACATGAACAACCTGTGGGTCACCGCCAATATCAAGGAAACGGAAATCAATCACGTCAAAGTGGGTCAAACCGTCGACGTGTACATTGATGCGTATCCAGGCACCACGTACAGCGGTGTCGTGAAACAAATCGGCTACGCGACGGCATCGACATTCTCTCCGCTCCCTACAGGAAATACGGATGCCAACTACACGAAGGTCACTCAAGTCATTCCTGTGAAAATCCAGCTCACTTCCGGTGTGAGTGGTTTGGTACCAGGAATGAACGCAACGGTACGGATCCATCGATGAGGAACGGGACGGCTTCTGGCTGTCCCGTTTTACATACTGGGAGCATACCTTGTCTCCCTTGTCTCATACACTCTACAAGGTTGTACGAAAAGGGTGGAATAACCGCTAGCCAGCGCAGAGGATATCGTGCGCAAGCGAAGGTTGTTCAAGTATGGGACGGGGGGCATGCCTGTGTACGCACCGGACTTTCCGCTGCCTAACGGGTACCTGTGGCAGTATAACTTATTGGTGTGGTTGCAATCGTACGCAACACCAGACCTGGACAAAGCGGCCAAGTGGTTGTCCATGGTCGGCTTGGAAAACGTCTATATGGTCGCCTTGCCCATTGTCTTTTGGTCCATCCACAGAACCGTTGGGTTGCGCCTCGCTTACGTATTTCTGGCCTCCATGTACAGCAATGAGTGGTTGAAGCAGGTCACCAGCATTGTGCGCCCGATTGGGGTACCGGGCATCCGGTCCCTGTATACCGAATCGGCCAATGGCATCTACTCATTTCCGAGCGGACACGCCCAAGGGCCAATGACGTTCTGGGTCATCATCGGCAAGTGGATCCGCCAAAAGTGGTTCTGGCCCATCGCTCTGCTCTTGGTGTTGGCCATTGGCGTATCCAGGCTATACCTGGGGTTGCACTGGCCGATTGACGTCCTTATCGGGTGGGCACTGGGTCTTTTGTTTGGCGTCTGTGGTTGGTGGATGGGGAAGTGGTGGACGTATCGCACATTTGCGTTCAAGATTCGCATGACGTTTGCGCTGTTGCTGCCAGGCGTCCTGTTGGTGGTACACCGCGGATCTGCCTCCGCAGCGTATGCGGCGATGCTGCTTGGCCTCGGGGTGGGCGCTCTGCTCGAAGAGAGGTACCTTGGCACGGAGATGGATCCCGCCGTCTGGAAGCGCGTATGTGCCAGTGTCATCGGCATTGCGGGGCTAGTTGCGTTAAAATGGATTGTAAAATGGCCGCCTGACACCATCTGGCTGGTGAGCCGAGATCTCCTGATGGGACTGTGGGGGACGCTCGGCGCCCCGTATGTGTTCCAGTTGTGCGGCGTGTACCGAAGAGGCGAACCGAATGCGTGATGCCGAACACACAAGCCGTCCGTCCACTGGATGGGCCGAGCAAAAGCGGACACTGCGTCAACATTACCAACAGATCCGCAGTCAATTGACCATGGACGCCCGCCATGCGGCGGAGGTGTCCATCGCTTTACACCTGGTGGGACTGTTCCATGAATTTCGCGAACAAGGAAAGGTCCACAAACGGTCGGTCGCGCTGTACCGCGCACACCGCGGAGAAGTCGACGTAATGGACGCAGCGGACGCTCTGCGAAGAGCATCCTGGAAAACCGGCTTTCCGGTGACCCACCCCGAGACCCGCACGATAGCGTTTCGCGAGGCGGATGAACGAACCTCGTGGGTCAAGGGGGCGTATGGAATCTGGGAGCCTGTTTCCACGCAACCGTGGATGGCGGATGGCGAATTGTTTGCGGTGGTTGTGCCTGGACTCGCCTTCACCAAAGACGGGGGGCGGCTGGGGTACGGCGGGGGCTATTACGACCGCCTGTTTGAACGCCTCAGTGGCGACGTGTTGCGCATTGGGGTCGCGTACGCGGCCCAATTGGCGGACTGGCTACCGCTGCAACCACACGACGTCCGCATGCACTTCGTGGTGACGGAAGAAGGAGTGGTTTCGTGCGGATTGGCGGCATTGTATTAGCTGGCGGCCAGAGCCGCCGCATGGGCGTGGACAAGCTCCGTCTGCCGCGACACCCCGACGCCACCACTACCGTCTTGCAACACGTGGTGCAGGTGGTCTCAGCGGTAGTCGATGACGTGTACGTTGTGACGGCACCGGGTACGTTCCCGGAGGGGCTGTTTCCTTGCGCACACATCCTACACGATCCACACGCCCACCGCGGCCCGCTGTTTGCCCTCGCACACGCGTGGTCACAGGTGGACTGGACCGTGCGCGACGCATGCCTCGTCTGCGCGGGGGATTTGCCGGGACTCCAGCGACAGGTGTTGGACGAGCTGAAGGCCGCACTGGAGCAGGATGCGATTGCCGCCGATGGGGTTGTGGTGCGTCGAGACGGGCGGTTGCAACCGCTGCTCGCGGCCTACCGCAGTGCAGTGGGACAAGCCTGGCGCAGCGCTGTACAACACGGAGAGACCCGATTGATGCGTGTGGTGGCCGATTTGACGTGCGCTGTGGTGGATGCAGACGAGGCGCAGTGGCCAGCGTGGTGGACGCGGCCGATACATACGCCGGAGGATTACGAGGCGTGGCTGAGTGATGGGAGGAGTGGCGTGTGAAACGCGAAGTGCCTGTGGAGCAAGCGGTAGGCCTTGTGCTGGCTCACGATTTGACTCGAATTGTGCCCGGGGAGTTCAAAGGCCCGGTGTTTCGCAAAGGTCACGTGATTCGAGAGGAAGACATCCCCATGTTGCTGGACATCGGGAAACGCCATATCTACGTGCTGGAGATAGGGCCTGATGAAATGCACGAAAATGACGCGGCCGTCGCGATGTCCCGGGCCGTTGCAGGGGACGGGATTGTGTTTTCCGACGTCCACGAGGGCAAAGTGGTGTTGAAGGCCCGCAGTGATGGCATGCTTGCAGTGGATGAGCAACGGATGTTCGACATCAACCGGATTGACGGCATCTCGTTGACCACCCGCCGACCGAACATTCATGTCAAAGCCGGCACTTCCGTCGCTGGCATTCGCCCAATTCCACTGCTGATTGAGAAGCAAAAAGTAGAGAAAGTTTTGAATATCGCAACCGGCCAACCGGTTGTTGACGTGCTCCCCTACGTGGTGGACAAAGCCGTTCTCGTCACCACCGGCAGCGAGATTCAGTCGGGTCGAATCGCCGACAAAGCAGGGCCGGTTTTGGGCGAGAAACTCGCGGCCTATGGCGTACAGGTGGTTCGCCAGGTCTTTCCGGGGGACGAACAGACAGAGATTACGAAGGAAATTCAGTTGGCCTGCGAAGAAGGCATCCCGCTCGTGTGTGTCACCGGAGGTATGTCGGTGGACCCGGATGACAGATCACCGGCGGCCATTCGCGCTGCGGCCGACGAGGTGGTGACGTACGGTACGCCGATGCTGCCTGGCTCCATGTTGATGTTGGCGTACCGCGGATCGACAGCGATTTTTGGTCTCCCCGGCGCAGTCATTTACGATCCGGTGACGTCGTTCGACATCCTGCTTCCCCGCGTGTTGGCAGGTCAGAAGCTCACGCGTGACGACATCGCCCGGCTTGGCGTCGGCGGTTGGCTCAATGCGTAACGAAAGTACTTCTCGGACAGGGCGACCGTTCGTGGTGTCGGTGGTTGGTCCTCAGGACGCCGGAAAGACCACCTTGATTGCCCGGATGTGCGTGGAGTGGCGAAAGATGGGACTGCACGTCGGTGTCCTCAAGCACGACGGACACGCGGATGCGCGTGGCTGGGACGACTGGGAAAAGCCGGACAGCGACACCGTTCGCTATGCGCAGGCAGGCGCCGCCGTCACGATGGTCGCCGGCGGCGGACAGACCTTGCTCCGCGTGACAGCAGACAAGGATGCGGACCACGTGGAAGCGCTCTGCCGCCGGATGGTGGATGCTGCTGCGAGCAGTGGAACACCCCTCGACATCATCATAGTGGAAGGCTACAAGTCTAGTCGATTGAAAAAGGTCGTGCCCGTCCGCCGTCCATCGGATGTGGCGTGGCTGAACCGTCAAGCGCTGCAGAATGTGTACGCGGTGGTCAGCTCACCCGAAGTGGCCCATCTTGTCGGAGACTCGTGGCGAGTGTATGATGAGGACGACGTGGTTCAGCTTTGCTACCATCTCGGGAGGTGAGGTTTCAGTGTTAGGAAACATCGGTATCCCTGGCCTGATACTCATATTGATTGCACTACTCCTGGTGTTTGGTCCAAGTAAGCTCCCGGAGATTGGAAAGGCGTTTGGCAAAGGCCTCAAAGAGTTCAAAGATGCCACAAAGGGCATTATGGACGACGAGAATAAGATCACGCGCGAAAACTCGCAAGATTCCGTGCAGTCCAGCTCGCCTGTGAAAGTAGAGCCGATTGATTTGAAGTCGGACGAGCAACGCTGAAGTCGCTTGCAACGCATTGGAGGCTGGCGATGGCACCGTCGCGAATGACCTTTGTTGAACACCTGTCAGACTTGCGAAAACGCATCATCTACGTCTGTGTCGTGTTTGTCGTGTTGATGGCAGCAAGTCTTGCTTTTGTTGCGAACATTTACAGTTATCTAGTTTCTCCGCTCGTGCGCGAGGGATACAAGTTGATGGTGACCTCGCCAGGTGAAGTGATTACGGTGTACATGGGCATCGCCGGGTTTGTGAGCGTAGGGCTCACGATGCCGTTTGCGCTGTATCAGATCTGGAAATTCGTCCAACCCGGACTGACGCCCGTGGAACGGCGCTATGCGCTGCGCCTGCTGCCCGTTACGCTGTTCATGTTTGTTCTGGGACTATGCTTTTCGTGGTTCATCGTGTTCCCAACCATCTTGCACTTCCTGCTTAACATCGCACACCAGCACTTCACCGTCATGTTGAGGGCAGGCTCTTACTTCGGGTTCATCATGAACATCTGTCTGCCCTTGTCGCTCATTTTCGAACTGCCGATTGCGGTGGTGTTTCTGACCCGAATTGGCGTCATGACGCCGCGGTATCTCAGAAAAGTACGGCGGTTTGCGTACCTGATTTGCGTCGTTATCGGGGTGCTCATCAGCCCGCCCGAATTGATTTCTCATCTGAGTGTGGTTGTCCCCATGATTTTGCTGTATGAAGTGAGCATAGTCCTGTCGGCCCTTGTCGAGAATAAGCGCGGTCAAGCGGCACCGAAAACGGGCAAGGAAGGGTAGGAAAATGGCCAGATTTTTGGCCCGTTACAAGCTGCCCCAGCCAACAAATTTTTGTGCAAGGATCTCTTGCAAACACGGCAGCCCTTGAGTAATATAAGTCTTGGATTTAGCACTCACGCAAGACGAGTGCTAACAAATGAACTCAGACATTCAAGGAGGGTTCTTACATGGTAAAACCACTCGCTGACCGTGTGGTTGTACGCCCGCTTTCCCGTGAGGAAAAGACAGCTAGCGGCATCGTTTTGCCGGACACTGCAAAAGAAAAGCCGCAAGAAGGCGAAGTCATTGCAGTTGGACCGGGCCGTTTCGAAGACGGAAAGCGCGTTGAACTGGAAGTTAAAGTCGGCGACCGCGTGATCTACTCCAAGTACGCGGGTACCGAAGTGAAGATTGATAACGACGAACTGCTGATTCTCCGCGAGAGCGACATTCTCGCGATTGTTGAAAAGTAACCTACATATTTCACTGAGGAGGTCGACGGAACATGGCGAAAGAGATTAAGTTTAGCGAAGACGCCCGTCGCGCCATGCTGCGCGGTGTGGATGCGCTTGCTGATGCTGTAAAAGTAACCCTTGGTCCCAAGGGACGCAACGTTGTGTTGGAGAAGAAGTTCGGCTCACCGCTCATTACCAACGACGGTGTGACGATTGCGAAGGAAATTGAACTGGAAGACGCATTCGAAAACATGGGTGCGCAATTGGTGAAGGAAGTCGCCACCAAGACGAACGACGTCGCTGGTGACGGTACCACCACGGCTACGGTTCTGGCTCAAGCGATGATTCGTGAAGGTTTGAAGAACGTAGCTGCTGGCGCAAACCCGATGGTTCTGCGCAAGGGTATTGAAAAGGCTGTAGCCGCCGCTGTTGAAGAAATCAAGCGGATCTCCAAGCCGGTTCAAGGCCGCGAAAACATCGCGCAAGTGGCTGCCATCTCCGCAGGCGCTGAAGAAATCGGCGTTCTCATTGCTGACGCAATGGAGAAAGTCGGTAAGGACGGCGTCATCACAGTTGAAGAATCCAAGGGCTTCAACACGGAGCTGGAAGTCGTCGAAGGTATGCAATTTGACCGCGGCTACATCTCTCCGTACATGGTTACGGACACCGACAAGATGGAAGCCGTTCTGGATGATCCGTTCATCCTCATCACCGACAAGAAGATCAGCAACATCCAAGAGATCCTGCCGGTTCTGGAACGCGTTGTACAATCCGGTCGTCCGCTGTTGCTGATTGCTGAAGACGTCGAAGGTGAAGCGCTCGCAACCCTCGTCGTCAACAAGCTGCGCGGTACGTTCACGGCTGTCGCTGTGAAGGCGCCTGGCTTCGGTGACCGCCGTAAGGCGATGCTGCAAGACATCTCCATCCTCACGGGTGGTCAAGTCATCAGCGAAGAGCTCGGCCTCGAACTCAAGAACACCACGATTGACCAACTCGGCCGCGCTCGTCAAGTCCGCGTAAGCAAGGAAAACACCATCATCGTGGACGGTGCTGGCGACAAGAAGGAAATCGACGCTCGCATCAACCAAATCAAACTGCAAATCGAAGAAACCACGTCCGACTTCGACCGCGAAAAGCTGCAAGAACGCCTGGCGAAACTCGCTGGCGGCGTAGCTGTCATCAAGGTCGGTGCCGCAACGGAAACCGAATTAAAGGAAAAGAAACTGCGCATCGAAGACGCGCTGAACGCAACCCGCGCTGGTGTCGAAGAAGGTATGGTCGCTGGTGGCGGTACGGCGTTCATCAACATCCTCTCTGCGCTGGATAACGTCAAGGCAGAAGGCGACGAGCTGACGGGTGTGAACCTGGTTCGCAAGGCTCTGGAAGCTCCGATTCGCCAGATTGCAGAGAACGCTGGCGTGGAAGGTTCCGTCATCGTGGAACGCATCAAGAAGGAAAAGATTGGCTTCGGTTACAATGCAGCAACCGGCGAATGGGTAGACATGATCTCCGCTGGTATCGTCGACCCGGCGAAGGTTACCCGCTCCGCGCTGCAAAACGCAGCCAGCGTTGCCGCTACCTTCCTCACCACGGAAGCGGCTGTCGCCGACAAGCCGGAGAAGGAAAAACCGGCAGCAGGTGGCGGCATGGGCGGCATGGACATGATGTAATTTCGGGCCCAGCCCGCTCGGGAGAATCCCTGTTTCGACAGGGGTTCTCCTTTTTTGTTGTGGCGGTTTGCAAATCGTTTTCTAATCCTCGTGTTTCGGAAGTCTTTTCGACGCGTTGACGCCTGTCACTGGAAACTCCATCTCACGAAGAAGTGGGGACAATTTGTTATACTTGTTTCGGGAAGGAGGGGTATTTGTGAAGAAGTTTCTTACCACTGTGATAGTATTGGCGATTGTCGTCGTTGGTGTCGGTTGGTACGCGAAGAATATGCTCGTAAATAAAGTCAGTGCGAAAGTGGTTTCTTTACTCAATTCCCCGGAGCTAAAACAACGGATCAATGAGGCATTGAACAATCCGGAAGTCCAATACCTGATACACAAGTATGCATCCCAAGACACAGGCGGATTGACTTTTAAAAGCCAACAGGACGCCATTGAATATGCCATCAATCATATGTCCCCAGGCGAAGATATGAAATTGCTACAAGCTTACAATGAAAGAGACTCCCTCACGCCTGAGCAAGAGAAAGAACTGGCACAAGAAGTTCTTTCGCAGTTTTCGCCGCAGCAGCTTGCAGCCATTGCGAAGACGTTTGACACGGGAACCAATCAATAAACCAATCACTTTATCGCCTGGATAAACACCAATCTATTATGCTCCTTCCGTTTGTTCAAGGTGTGTTTATGTGAACGCCTGCCTGGCCATAATGCAATGGTGAGCTTCTCTCTTCCCCACAATGGCCCTCATCCGTATGGAATGGGGGCATTTTTGTTTCGTGCCAAAGAGTAGGTGACACAGTAGAGCGCTCTCGATGAAGCGGAGGCCCAGTAGCAACCCGTTCCCCTCGGGCATAGTTTACCCAGAAGGGGAGGGTACTGTTCAATGCATGATTCCGTTTTGCAGTCTCCAGACCTAACACTGAAAGCCGATTCCAACGCAGTGGTAAATTACAAACGAGACGCACATAATTACATCACTCAGCTGTTTGGAGAGCAATTTCCAGCGATAAAAAACGGCTTTTTCAATGTCTATATGAGCAAGGGTATCATCATCCAACCCCATTGGCATACGAATGTGACGGAGATGGTGATTGTAGTCAGTGGTAAAGTCATCACGTCTGTTTTTGACCCATTTACTCAAGAACTTCTGACTTACAAGCTGAGCCCTGGTCAAGTATCCGTGTTTCCGAAGGGATGGTTTCACTGGATTGTGGCGAAAAGCGATAACGTTCATATCCTAGCCATCTTTGACCATCCGACACCAGACATTGTGTACGGATCGGACTTCCTGCGTGCTACGCCGAAGGAAATCATGCATCGGGCTTACGGCGTGAATGAAGAGGATTATGCCGAAGCAGTGGCACCGATTAAGGAATCCGTCATTCTGGGCCCCCCAGTCGGCGACGGAAAACCAATGACTCGGCAACGGCCCGGTCAGCAACCGGGATGGCAGTATTGGGATCCGTGAGCATGCACACACCCACACTGAACACGCATGGGTGCGTCTCTCTTCTCTATACAAACGCCCTCGTCCATTATTGGATGAGGGCGTTTTGCTTCGTGCCGACGAGTCCGCACCGTGCCATGGGCAGAACAAGCAGCGGCTCCATCTCACGTTCTATGTCGCGCTCTCTTTTCGAGCTCTTTTCTTCGCCTTCCGGTTACTCAGGCTTCCGAAGGTATCTCTTCTTTCACCTTTGAGGATAACGTGGACAGCACCTCGTTTTTCAGGAACCAGCAAAGGACAACCACGACGAGCGAGACCACGAACGAGACCCAATACAGATGCTGAAACGCGTGCGCAAACACCGTTTTGATCTGCTCCACGATTTTCACGTCGAGCCCTTCGGGAATGCCGCCTTTTGCCACCTGACCGAGGGTTCCGGCGCTGTCCATCGGCAGTTTACCGATTAATTTACTCATTCCGGACGTAATCTGCGATGCGAGCATGCTGCCGTAGATGCTGACACCAATCGTCATTCCGACGGATTGAAACAGGGTGACCGAAGACAAGGCAATGCCGCTGTGTTCCTTGGGTACCGATTCCTGTACGGGCGTTTTGTCATTTTACCTTCTCAATACACTCCGGTCCATCATTCCGCACATTCCCGACCAACTCAGGCACTCGGTACGCGTACATCTCGCCCTCATACGGCTGCAGTACGGACATCACCGTGTCAGTGTCCGTGATGCTGCGGTCCAGCCACATGTCCATGGTGTCTTTCGTCAGTATCACCGGCATTCTGTCGTGCAGATGGCGCATGAACAGATTCGGATCACACGTGATGATTGTGCAGGAGTGTACTTTCTTCTTTCCGTCTGGTGACCGCCACGTACTCCACAACCCGGCCATGCCGAACACATCCTGCTTCTTGAGGCGGATCCGGTACGGCTTTTTGGTCGTGCGGTGCCACTCGTATATTCCATCAGCGACGATGACACACCTTTTCCTGCTCACTAGGTTTCGGAACGACGGTGCCACCAGTAGTGTTTCTGACCGCGCATTGAAGGTGTTAAACGTCGTTGTCTCCGTCTCAGACCACTCCGGAATCAATCCCCACCGCAGTTGTCCAGCGCGGCGTTCCCTGCCGTCAGAGATGACAGCCATGACCTTCTGCGTAGGCGCTATGTTGTATCGTGGGGGATAGCGAAATCCGTAGTCGGTGAGCTCAAAGTAATCCATCATGAAAGACCAATCTTCATAGGCCATCGTAAACCGTCCGCACATGATAAATCACCTCGAGAGAACTTTGATCTCGATGTAGCATATCCTATACTATGCGAACGTATGTTCGAATATCAAGGTGAGATGGTTGGTTCGATGATCCATGAGGGGGTTCTTGTTTGACCATATAAAAAGACCCCCACTCATTTCATCGTGGAGGCCTTCGTACACGGTATGCATTTCGTTTCCCTATATCACGGCGATAGCTAGTCCTTCCTTGTCGGCTTTGCAGCTGGGGTACAAGTTGTTTGATGTGGTTAATCAGCCCTTGGAGTGCAGATACTAATGCTTGTGTAAACGTCTTTTTGCGGATGTTACGTTGGTGTCAACAATAGGAGTGGTGATTTGTGTGGCTGTTGCTTGGGCTGGTGTTTGGGGGCCTACTTGGGAGCTTGTCGGTGCTGTGGCTGGCGCACTGGTTTCTGCGGCGGCTTTGGCCGGAGAAGGAGTAGCAGGAGCAGGGGCCATATCAGGGCCATTTCGTGCATTTCCTTCAATCTCTTGAATTTTCCGATCAGTACAACTGAAGATCACGAACTTCACATGTCCAATCCCTCTGCGGAGTAGCGGTGAACAAAGACAGCCCACACATGGTAGGTGTGGGCTAGTTGTTTCGAGTATCAGAACTCGACAATCGGTTGCAGTGCACCCGCCGCTTCGCCGATGATCCGAAGATCCTGTTCATCACGGCGGCGACGAGCTGGATTATTGGTCATCAGAGCATCCAGCATGAAGTACGCAACCATACAGAGCAGCGTACCTGCAGCGACCAATAACAAAGGTTCTTTCATTTCAGCACCCCCTTTCTTGAGGAAGGGTTCACCGGAAGCCGAGCTCCTTATACAGTGTTTGTGCTGAGAACTACATTGAATTCCGTGGGATAAAAAAAGACGCTCACCTCAGTGAGCGTGACATATCGAAAAGGAGAGAGGGAATCGTCACTGGCCACACACTACACCAGCGACGGTTGAGACAAACGCGAGCACTCAACCCAAGAAAGAGTGTACAGGATAAATGTTTAAAATATGTGTACAGATTGTGGAGAGATTGTGGTTAGGGTGTGAAAAGTGAATATTTCTCCCCATATCAAGCCTTCATTCCGGGTTCGACAATCCATCGAAGTGAAACCAAAGTTCAACAGCGGCAAGTAGTACATTGACTGGGTGTCGGATTCAAAAAAAGGGACGCTCACATCAGCGAGCGTCATACATGGAGTAGGAGCGTGAAATGGAATACGCAGGGTGCAGGTTACTGGCCCCGCCTTCGCCAGTAACAGTGGCGACCCCTTGTGTCGCCTTACCTACAAGCATAGTGTACAAGGCAGATGTGAAAAATCTGCACAGAAGATATGGAGAGATTGTGGTTATCGTGTGGATTCAGCGGAGAACAAAAGAACAGCACCCGGGATTCTAGCCCACAACCAAAGAAGAGTAGTCCAAGTGAGTCAATAAACAGAATTATCGAAAATATCTACGCAATCGCTGTAATCAATCATTACAGTATGTCGGCCAACGTATCCTCTGGAATCCACTTGGATCCTGACATTCGCTGCTCAGAACCCTGGTTGATGTTACATCATTTTCAAACTACACTTACACACACAACTAAATAACGTTTTCGCTGAATCCCGTAAGGGAACGGGGGAACCAAGTTCTTGGGGTGAATCCAGTTTGGTGAACTGGAAGGACAATCTCTTCGTCCTAATCCGTCAGCTAACTTCGTAAGCGTATAAGAGAAGAGAGTGGATTTATGCGCACTTATCCTGACCCCCGTAGATGGTCTACGGGGGGTTTTTGCGCTGGACACCGTTCGTTACCTAAAAAACCACAATAGGAGGGTGTTTATTGGCGGCGAAAAAACGATTGCGAAGAGACGACATTATGGTTGTGGATCTGCGTGTGGTAAAACAAGCCGTTGTTGGCACCGCAGTCGGTAATGCCATGGAGTGGTTCGACTTCGGCATCTACTCCTACTTAGCCACAATCATTGGTAAGGTCTTCTTTCCACAATTCACGGGTTCGGCACAACTGCTTTACAGTCTAGCCACCTTTGCGATTGCCTTTCTCGTGCGCCCAATCGGCGGCATGTTCTTCGGAACCTTGGGGGATCGCATTGGACGTAAAAAAGTCCTCACGTTCACACTGCTGCTGATGGCCTTGGCCACACTGAGTATCGGCTTAATCCCTGGATACGCATCCATTGGCGTGGCGGCACCCATTTTGCTCCTGCTCGGCCGTTTGGTTCAAGGGTTTTCGACGGGAGGCGAGTACGCCGGAGCCATGACGTTTATCGCGGAATCGTCACCGGATAAGCAACGTGGCAGGCTGGCGAGCGGACTGGAAGTCGGGACACTCGTCGGATACATCTTTGGATCCGGCATCGTCACCCTGCTGACGTTTTGGCTGGGAAATGCAGCTATGTTGCAATGGGGTTGGCGGATTCCCTTTCTTATCGCGGCACCGTTGGGGCTGATTGGTCTTTACTTGCGAACGCACCTGGAGGAAACCCCTGCATTCGAGAAGATGGAAAAGGTCCGCGACGAAAGAAAACATGTGGGCATCAAAGAGATCCTATTGTATCACCGGCGCCCCCTGCTGGTTGGCTTGATCCTCGTGTTCTTTTACAACGTGGTGGACTATATCGTCCTGTCGTATATGCCATCGCACTTAACCGCCGTACTCGGCTATGGTGCCACAAAGGGATTGCTGATGATTTTGATTGTTATGTTTATCATGATTCCGATTGTCATCGCGATGGGCTGCATTGGCGACCGCATCAGCGGCAAACGGCTGGTACAGTTGGGACTAATCGGAGTGATTGTACTGTCCATCCCTTCGTTCTGGCTCATTGACAGCGGCACGAATATCGGCGTATTTTTGGGCCTCATGGTTCTTGCGGTCTTCCTCGCCTCGTTCCAGGGCACGATGCCTGCATTACTGCCCTCCCTTTTCTTTACAAATGTCCGTTACGGTGGTCTTGCCATCACGTACAATATTTCAACTTCCTTATTTGGGGGAACGGCTCCGTTGGTTGTTGCGTGGCTGATGAATCTCACTGCCAACCGCATGGTTCCCGCGTATTACCTGATTTTCGCGTGCGTGATTGGCCTGGTCGTCCTCACGATTTTTGTGAAGGATACTTCCGGAAGACCACTTCGTGGGTCCCCGCCGGCAGTTGCTAGCGAAGCTGAAATCGCCGAAGCTCTGAAGGAGAACGAGGGCTCGATATGGTGGCGGGAAGAGCGGAAAGAGATTGAGGAACGAATCAAGGAGGACGGGACAGATGTCGTGAATATGTCCTAACAGGCATGCGACTTTGTGATGAACCAGGCAGGCGGATTGCCTGCCTGGTTCGTTGTGTATGAGGCCCCACAGGTTACAGCGCGGTTGGCTGATGCTGCATCGCTGTCTGTGTTTCTCCTTGCTTTCGTATGATGCGTTTTCTCGCAAACAGAAAGTAGTACAGCATAATGATGGCGATGATGGGGACACCTGTGTAGATGGTGATCCGTTGCCCTGGAACAAACCACAGGCTGACGCCAATCGCCACATTTGCAACAATGCCCAGGATAGGCAACACCGGGAACAGGGGCGTGCGATACGGCAGCTTGCTCACATCACCGCCAGAGCGGATGTACTTGTAACGGAACCCGAGTTGAGCCCAGCAGATAATGGCCCAATCGATGACCACCACTAACCCAATCCCCGATAAGATCCAGGTGTACAGCTTGTCCGGCGACACCATGTATAGCCCTAATCCTGCGACGCCAACGACCATGGTGACAACGACCGCCCGGACGGGCACTTGCCGTTTGCTCAAGCGGCTGAGAAAACGAGGTGCCATCCCATCGAGGGACATCGACCACAGCAGGCGTGACGACGCATACGTCCAAGATGACCCCGCAGACAATGCAGATGTGACGACGATAAAATCCATAATCATGTGGGCGTAGGGGATCCCCGCGACTTGGAAAATCGTTGCAAACGGACTGTCGTTCACACCTGCGGATTGCCAAGGAATAATGCCGACCAACACGACCATCGAAAGCACGTAAAACAGCAGGGTGCGAATACTCGTGGTACGGACAGCACGGGGAACCGAACGCGCTGGGTCGTTACTTTCACCCGCGGCAATGCCAATGAGCTCAGTCCCACTGTAGGAGAAACACACGGATACGAGTGCAAACAAGACGGCAGTAAACCCATTCGGGAACAATCCACCGTGGTGTATGTAGTTTTGCGCTCCTAACGCAGTGTGGCCTGTCCACCCGAATATGACCGCAAGACCGACGAGAGATGCCACGACAATACCGATGACCTTGATGCTGGCGAACCAAAATTCCGACTCACCATACACACTGACAGCCATGATGTTGAGCAGCAGGTAAATCGCGAAGAACAACACGTACCATATTCCCAGCGGGACATGTGGGAAATACTGCTGCAATATCATCGCCGCGGCGAGCCACTCCACAGTAATCGTGATGGCACCGTTCAACCAGTACAACCAAGCACTCAAAAATCCAACGCCTGGACTGATGAATTCTTGAGCGTACGTCTTGAACGATCCCGCGACGGGCATAATGGTCGCGAGTTCTCCGAGACACATCATGACGATGCCGACCAGCAACCCGCCCAAGATATAAGCGAGAACTGCACCTCCGGGACCGGCTTGGTTGATGGTGTACCCGGAGCCGACGAACAACCCGGTTCCGATGACGCCGCCAATCGAGATCATGAACATATGGCGGCTTCGCATGCCTCGTTTTAGCCCGGATTCCTTTTTAATAATTTGGTTCAGTTGTTCCATGGCGTGTGTACCCCCTGTCTACTGTCAGAAGCTGTTCGCATCTGTATGGAACATTTGTAGGTTCTGAAAATACCGGTTTGTAACCGTTTTCTCGGTTGAACATACGACTTGCAGCAAGATTCGTGCCAACATCGCAATAGATCTCGAAATTTGTAATCTTCTATCGCAACCATAAGCATACTACATCTCCTTCGTAGTGGATAGGAGATGATTTGGACGAACTTCCATGGATTGTGTGTCGACAAAGCAAAAATTCCGCCAAATTCATCGGCGGAATGCAAAAATCGTTTGCATATCGTTTGCACATCAGACTGTATCATGAATCCTCTTTGCAGGAGGGGAGGTTGTTATGGTGTCTTCACTTTTGGATGTCGAACTTGCGCAATCGGTATTGTAAGCTCTGGCGACTGATACCCATCTCGCGCGCTGCAGCCGAAATATTTCCATCATGTTTGGCGAGGATTTTCTGTATATACGTTCGTTCGTAATCATCGAGTTGATTCTGCAACCGCTTGGTTTGCCGGACGCCTGACGGGCTTGTCGGGTCGCTGCCGTCTGCGTGTAACTCCGTTTCATCCAGTGAATTCATCTTCCAGCGCATATGAAACGGCAGATTCACAACTTCGATGTCGGAGTAATCTGTCGCCATGTTCATTGCGCCCTCAATGGTATGTTCCAGTTCTCGTACGTTCCCCGGCCACGGATAGGACAAAAAGTACTTCATGACATCTTCAGACACGCCGGACACGTGCATGTGAAACAGCTGATTGTACTTTTCCACGAAAAACTGGGTTAAGAGAGGGATATCCTCTCGGCGCTCCCGGAGGGGTGGGAGAAACAGGGTGACCACGCTTAGACGGTAGTACAAGTCTTTGCGGAGCCGCCCACCCGCGACAGCGTCCAAAGGGTCTTCGTTTATGGTTGCAATGATTCGCACGTCCACGCTTCTGTCCTTTGTATCTCCCAAGCGACGTACCGTTTTTTCCTGGAGACATCGGAGAAGCTTCGCTTGCAGCCCCAAACTCAACGAATTCAATTCATCGAGTAACAGCGTGCCGCCATCGGCCTGTTCCAACAAGCCCGGACGGTCAATGGCTCCTGTAAACGCGCCTTTGGTGGTGCCGAAGAGGATGCCTTCAATGAGTGACTCGGGAAGCGCAGCGCAGTTCTGAGAAACAAAGGGAGCCCCAGACCTTGGACTGCCGTTGTGGATACTCTGTGCGACCAACTCTTTTCCGGTGCCGGTTTCACCGACAATCAGAACCGAAGAATTCGTTCGCGCCGCTCGCTTCGCGTGCTCCAATACTTCGTGTAAGGCATCGCTTTCGCCAATGATGCTGTCAAATGTGTATCGGGTATCGCCGCGTTTCAGAATGTTTTCCTGAATGCGCTCCATCTTTGTAATATCCCGGGCGATTTCAACCGCTCCCAGCACGTCCCCATCGATGACAATCGGAATGGTGTTGTTCACGGTGGTAATTTCTTTGCCTTTCACGTTGAAATACGTCTGTTTGACGTTTTCCGTCGCTTGTCCGGTGTGCAGCGCGTGAAGTAGCGTGCTGTGCCCCTCTTCAGGGAACTTGAACACGTCGAGGACGTCTTTGTTCAAGACATCCGACTTTGCCATGCCCTCCATTTCAGCCATTTTGCGGTTATAAATGACGGTCTTGCCCGTCTTGTCGATGACGTGGACCCCCTCGTCGAGTTGATCCAGCAGAAATTCATACATGTTGAACAACTCATCGAGTTTCCACCGGCCACTCGGATTATCCATTCCATCTCCACCTCAATTTGTTCCAACGGATGACGGCGTTCCAATGGCCTCATGGTACAACGCGACCGGACGTTATGCAAATTAATTTTGCACCTGCAACAAACAACGGCACTTGATTTGTGCAAATTTCTTTTGCATCATTTAGAATCATACGCTTGAAAACGCTTTATTGATGCGCCATGCATGTTGGGACGTTTTGTTCAGCAAGCATGATGAACTCATAAGGAGGCTTTCCCATGATTCCGTACAGTCCGGAACCCCTCGTCGACTTCTCAGTCCAAGCCAATCTCGACGCATTCAACGCTGCACTTGAAAAAGTCACGCGTGAGCTTGGCAAGACGTATCCGCTCGTGATTGGTGGAGAAGAAATCTTCACAGACCGCCTGCTGGATTCATATAATCCGTCCAACCGCAGTGAAATTGTGGGGCGTGTATCCAAAGCAAGCCAGGCTGACGTGGATCGGGCTTTTCAAGTGGCAACGGAGACGTTCAAAACCTGGTCCCGCGTACCTGCAGAACAACGTACCGGTTACCTTTTCAAAGCGGCGGCCATCATTCGCCGCAGAAAACATGAATTCTCGTCGTGGTTGCTGTTGGAGTCAGGAAAAAGCCGGGCCGAAGCGGACGCAGATACTGCAGAATGTATCGACTTTTTGGAGTACTACGGTCGGCAAATGATTGCCCTTGCGGAGCGCGGCAAACACACGCTCGTTCCCCTGCCGGGTGAAGACAACCAAATGCATTACATTCCACTTGGTGTGGGCGTCGTTATTCCACCCTGGAATTTCCCACTGGCCATCATGGGCGGTATGACGGCCGCTGCGATTGTTGCAGGGAACACGGTACTCTTAAAACCGGCAAGTCCAACGCCTGTCATCGCGTACAAGTTCCTTGAGGTGTTGAAGGAAGTAGGACTGCCAGATGGCGTTGTCAACTTCGTGCCGGGCGATCCGCAAGAAATCGGCGACTACATGGTTGACCACAGGTTGACTCGGTTTGTGACGTTCACCGGGTCGCGCGACGTGGGTCTTCGCATCAATGAGCGAGCTGCCAAGAGAGCGCCGGGGCAGCTTTGGATCAAACGCGTGATTGCTGAAATGGGTGGAAAGGATGCCATTATCGTCGACGAATCCGCAGACCTTGAGTTGGCTGCCAAAAACATCGTTGCTTCGGCATTCGGGTTCTGCGGCCAGAAGTGTTCGGCGTGCTCGCGCGTCATCGCACATGAAGCCGTGTACGATGAACTGCTCCAGCGAGTGGTTGAACTGACCAAGGAATTGAAAGTCGGCGACGTCAGAGACGCCGGGAATTACATGGGCCCTGTCATTGACGAAAAGGCCTATAAGAAGATCACGGAGTACATTCAGATTGGGAAACAAGAAGGCAAGTTGATGTGCGGCGGTGAAGCGACGGAAACGCCGGGATACTTCATTCAGCCGACCATCTTCGCTGACGTTGCGCCGACTGCCCGCATTTCTCAAGAAGAAATCTTTGGTCCTGTCGTCGCGTTCACGAAAGTGAAGAGCTTTGACGAAGCCATTGCGGTCGCAAACAACACTGAGTTTGGTTTGACCGGTTCTGTGTTCACGCGCAACCGCCAGCACATTGAACAGGCGAGAGCAGAGTTCCACGTCGGGAATCTCTACTTCAACCGCAAGTCCACCGGCGCGATTGTGGGTGTGCATCCCTTTGGCGGATTCAACATGTCAGGTACGGATTCCAAAGCCGGCGGTCCAGACTATTTGCTTCTGTTCACGCAACCGAAGGTAAGTTCTGAAGTGCTGTAAGCACACATGTTGCGCGAGATTCACCCGGGCGATTTGCAAACTCGCGACGAACCACGCGAGTTTTGCAAATCGCTCATCCACCAAAGGAGGATGGAGCACCATGACGACCACGTTGTCTATGATTCATCTCGAAGAAGAGTACGGTGCGAAAAACTATCACCCGTTGCCGATTGTATTGTCGAAGGCAGAAGGTGTTTGGGTAGAAGATCCCGACGGGAACAAGTACATGGATATGCTGAGTGCATATTCGGCGTTGAACCAGGGACACCGACACCCGAAAATCATTCAGGCACTCAAAGACCAAGCGGACAAAATTACGCTGACGTCTCGTGCTTTCCACAACGACAAACTCGGACTTCTCTACGAGAAGCTCGCGAAATTGACGAAAAAGAACATGGTTCTTCCGATGAACACGGGCGCCGAGGCCGTCGAAACCGCCATCAAAGCCATTCGCCGCTGGGCGTACGACGTGAAGGGCGTTCCCGACAATCAGGCGGAGATCATTGTGGCTACAGGGAACTTCCACGGGCGGACGACGACCGTGATCTCCTTCTCATCGGACGAAGAATACCGCCGAGGTTTTGGTCCGCTGACCCCGGGATTCCGAATTATCCCTTATGGAGACATCGAGGCTTTGAAACAAGCCATCACTCCGAACACAGCGGCCTTTTTGGTAGAGCCCATTCAAGGGGAGGCGGGCATTATCATTCCGCCAAAAGGCTTCCTGAAGGCGGCGTACGATCTTTGCAAAGAGAACCACGTACTGTTTGTAGCGGACGAAATTCAAACCGGCCTTGGTCGAACCGGAAAAATGTTCGCGTGTGACTGGGAAGACGTTCTCCCGGACGTGTACATCATTGGGAAGGCGCTGGGGGGCGGCGTATTTCCTGTCTCCGCCGTCGCGGCAGACCGTGAAATTCTCGGTGTCTTCGAGCCAGGTTCCCACGGTTCAACCTTTGGTGGGAACCCACTCGGAAGTGCAGTCGCCATTGCTGCACTGGAGGTCATCGAAGAGGAAAAGCTGGCGGATCGTTCACGTGAATTGGGAGAATACTTCCTCGGGCGTCTGTTGACGTTGAAGAACCCTGTGATTAAAGAAATTCGGGGACGCGGTTTGTTCATCGGCGTCGAATTGACGACCAAAGCGCGTCCATACTGTGAACGGCTCAAGGACCTCGGACTGCTGTGCAAAGAAACGCACGAAAATACCATCCGTTTTGCGCCGCCGCTCGTGATTACCAAGGATGAGTTGGATTGGGCGTTTGAACGAGTCGAGAAAGTGTTCCAAGAATCCTGAGACGAAGTTGCAATCGCCGGAATGAACATCGTTTCAAATGACCTTCATCGAGGTGGAACCATGAGTGCAACCGCACAGGTAGAAAGCAAAGAACGCGAGTTGAACGTTCTCGAATCGACCCAACAGGTGATTCAAGATGCTTTGAACCACCTCGGATACGGCCCGAAGTACTACGACCTGCTGAAAGAACCACTGGTCACCTTGACCGTGCGCATCCCGGTTCGCATGGACGACGGGTCTGTCAAGGTATTCACGGGATACCGCTGCCAGCACAACAACGCAGTGGGCCCCACGAAGGGCGGCATTCGCTTTCATCCGAGTGTAACCGTGGAAGAGGTCCAGGCTTTGTCCATGTGGATGAGTGTGAAATGCGGTGTCGTAGGGCTTCCATATGGGGGCGGAAAAGGCGGCATCATTTGCGATCCGAGAGAAATGTCCATCGGGGAATTGGAACGTCTCAGCCGCGGGTATGTCCGGGCCATCAGCCAGATTGTCGGACCGACCAAAGATATCCCCGCGCCCGATGTGTTTACCAACTCACAAGTCATGGCGTGGATGATGGACGAGTACAGCCGACTGCGCGAGTTTGACTCTCCCGGATTCATTACGGGTAAGCCGCTTGTTCTCGGCGGATCGCATGGGCGAGAAACCGCGACTGCCAAAGGCGTTACCATTTGTATTGAGGAAGCCGCGAAACGACGTGGTATCTCTCTGAAGGACGCCAGAATCATTGTTCAGGGTTTTGGCAACGCGGGAAGTTATCTCGCCAAGTTCATGCATGACGCTGGCGCGAAAGTAGTTGGCATCTCTGACGCTTACGGTGCGCTCTACGATGCGAACGGGCTCGACATCGATGCACTGCTCGACATGAGAGATTCATTTGGAACGGTGACGACGAAATGTAAGAACACCATCTCCAATCAACAGCTCCTGGAGATGCCGTGTGACATTTTGGTTCCTGCCGCGATTGAGAATCAAATCACGGCGGCCAACGCGCATAGGATTCAAGCCAGCATAGTTGTGGAGGCCGCAAATGGCCCGACCACTTTGGAGGCCACGAAGATTCTGGCGGACAGGGGCATCCTGTTGGTCCCGGACGTACTCGCGAACGCGGGAGGAGTCACCGTTTCTTACTTCGAGTGGGCGCAAAATAATCAAGGCTTGTACTGGGACGAGGAACAAGTGGAGGAGAGGCTGCGTCACGTCATGGTTCGTTCCTTTGAGACGGTCTACCAAATGGCGCAGGACCATGATGTTCACATGAGGCTCGCAGCATACATGGTTGGAGTCCAGAGAATGGCGGAAGCCATGTACCACCGCGGTTGGGTGTAACACTCGCAAAATCAGGGACTGCTTGAGGGGGAAGCCCCACAAGCGGTCCTTTTTTCAAGGTTTTGGACAACATATAATCACTGTCCGATGGGAATACGCTTTCAGCAAGTCATCCATTGGAGGTGGGCGCGTGCGGACGAAAGTGTACGATTTCCATCGGTTCTGCAAGGGCGAGCTGGTTTCTGTGCGACGGATGAAGTTGTATCGGCAAATCGGGTCCGTACTGGACGCTTACTTCAGTTACTTTGCTCGCGAAGGCGGTGCCATGTTTGTATATCCCATGTACATCACAACCTATCCGCTCTCCGGAGGAGATGATGGCAGGTTTCGTGCCTAATGGTAAACGCGCGACGTGATTAGAACAGGGGTGTACGTCTCACGGGATGGCCGTGTGCTGGGCATACCCAGTCAAATGTCATGCGCTTGACTTTTTCAATCGACTGATGGAGTTGGTGGTTGTCCCAGGCGAGAAACCTTGGGCTCGGTAGAATTTTGCCCTTCCTGCTCATGACCAAATCGCCGGGAAACAAGACGTCTTTGTACAAGAACGACACGTGCCCCGGGGTGTGTCCTGGTGTTTCAATCATCTCCAAGCTGCCAATCTTCTGTCCGGGTTTGTAGATGGCATCGACGGCAGGAGGATCTGGCCGAAACATCGTCGCAATGATGCGTTTGATCCCCTCGCGACGTTGTTCGCCATGAATGTATGGCACGTCTTTTTCAGGCGCCCACAAGGTAGCTCCGGTGACTTCTTTGAGCATTTTTGCATTCCCAATATGATCCACGTCGTGGTGTGTCAACAGAATGTGCGCAATGTCTTTGGGGGAAATGCCTACTTTGGACAAGTCCGCGAGTAGACGCTCACCTCTCCCAGGCATGCCAGTATCAATCAGAACGGGTTCTTCTCCTAAAACCAGGTACACGAAACTTCCCTTCGCACTTTCCAATAGATGAACGTTTTTCGTGATTTCCAACGTGGACACCTCACTTCATCTCTAACGATAGATGGCCTTGACCAATACGGCAAATGGTATCAGGTGAAAGACTGAAAATACAGCGATGCACGCCCGGGTCAACTTGAGATTGCCTAGCGAAAGCAAATGGAGTATTATATGTAATAACAGGTAGCGAACGGGTTTGCTTTAGACTTCTCACGGTCTCGTTGCGAAAGGCAAGGGTGTTCGGTGTTAGATTCAGTACAGGCGTGGTCTAGGAGCCACATGGTTGCTTGAGAGGTAGGGCTTGCAGCGTTTCTAATTCAATGAGTACCTGTTCACCACGGTGATCCATTGAAACGGATGGGTCACCGTTTTCTATTGTGGTACATTGACCTGCCTCAGAGCCAACATTGGCCCTATGGACCCAAGGTCATACACGAGGCGTACGTTCGAGCAACAGTCGTTGTGACTGCTAGGGCACAGGCTGTTCTGTCACACGCCATACAACGAAAAGGAGACCCTGCCGACGCGGCTGGGTCTCTTTGGTTCGGGTACATTGAGCCCCTTAGCGGCGGAAGCCGCCAGCCAGGTGCTGTTCTGCGTATGCCACCAACCGCTTCGTGATTTCACCGCCGACCGATCCGTTTTGGCGCGAAGACGTGTCCGGGCCGAGTTGAACGCCAAACTCTGACGCAATTTCGTACTTCATTTGTTCGAGCGCACTGCCTGCATTTGGAGTCGCATACTGGTTGTTGTTTGCCATGTTGTTCATCCTCCAGTGAGTGATGTAGTGCAAACATATCATGTGTGTCTTCCCAGCGATTATACATTGTGCCCAATCGTGCATGATGTTGGTACTCTCGCACAAGCTATGCAGGGTGATGCAGATGAAGTGGTGGATGTGGATACCGGTAGCTTCCTTGTTGGCATTTGCGGGCGGTGTGATATCACTGAACACCTCGTCTGCAAGCCGGAAGAAGAAGTCGTGAGCGACAAAGGCCCTTGCCCGTGTGGCGAGGGCCTTTGTTGGCGTTGCGGACATCGCGATGTGGTAGAATCTCTCTCAGAACAGGCGAGTGAGGGGTGAGGAAGATACAAGTCCGGATCTTTGACAACGCGGAGACTGCTGCGGTGTACTCGGCTGCGATTGTGGAGCAAGTCATTCGCTCGAAACCCAAATCTGTGCTCGGTTTGGCAACGGGTTCAACACCCATCGCGTTATACAAGCAATTGGTGGATTTTCACCGCAGTGGTCTTTCGATGGCTGGCGTGACGACCATCAACCTCGACGAATACGTCGGACTGGCCCCGGACCATCCACAGAGTTACAGTTACTACATGCACCACCACCTGTTTGACCACGTTGACATTCCTGAATCTCAGATTCACCTGTTGCGCGGCGACGCGGAAGATCTAGAACAGGAGTGTCAGCGGTACGACAACATCATTCGCTCACACACGATTGATCTGCAAATTCTCGGCATCGGAGTCAATGGACACATCGGATTCAACGAACCGGATTCGGCTCTGAAGGCGAACACGCACGTGGTTCAACTGGCGCCCGAGACGATTCAGGCCAACTCGCGTTTCTTCACGGCAGAAGAGACTGTTCCGACGCAAGCGATTACCGTCGGTCTACAGGCGATTCTGTTGGCGAAACAAGTGCTATTGTTGGCGTTTGGCAAGGAAAAAGCGAAAGTCATTTACGAGGCCGTAAAGGGAGATGTACGCACGAGTCTACCGGCGAGCTTACTGCAGGTTCATCCAAACGTGACGTTCGTGTTGGACCGTGCGGCTGCCGAAGTGCTCATTGAACATGGTTTCTATACATCTACACCGCCTCGGGCATAAGAGGGACCTGTGGGGGAGGGAGGGTGTGAGTTGGGAGGCTTCGCACGTGTCCCCACAGGCTTGGGTTATACTACGCTAGCGCATCTCGTCATGTCTGGACAAACCGCCCCTTGATTTCGCGGAATTTAGGGCCTTATCTGTGCGCCCTTGCGCCGGAGTGTGAAAGAGAACAATTCATACGGCCCTGCCAGGGTGTGGCAGGGCCAATCCTTTTTGGCAGACTGTTTTCCGGCAGTAAAAAAAGCTCACCTTGCTTTACTTCTCAACTAAGGTCTGAAGCGGGCTCTTGTCTCTTCCGGTCTTGGTTAGATAGATAACCAAGCTCAAGATGGTTACGAGGAAGATCGCACTGGTTCCTACCGTACCCAGACCAAGGCCACCATTATCCCGAGGCTGTGACAGGTAGTCACCAAAAGAGGCGCCGAGAGGACGGGTCAAGACGTAAGCAATCCAGAAGGCAAGCACTGCATGTAGTTTGAAGCGGTAGTGGGCCATGGTCACTATCCCGATTAGTGCGGCGAACATGAGTAATGAATTCAAGTATCCGACGTTGAGAGCTTCTGCTGTGAGGTCACCGGCTGCAGTACCCAAGGCGAAGGTGAACAGGATGGCCAACCAGTAGAACGCTTCTCGCTTTGTCATGTAGATGGAGTGGATGGACAGTGTCTTCTCACTCGCGTACCAAGCCGCAAAGGTCGACAGTAAAGCCACCGTGAAGATGATGGTGGTCGTCTCCAGAGGGACCCCGATGTTGTCTGTGAGATTGTCGGTGATCAACGTGCCGACAACGCTGATAAGCACGACCGTCAGCCAGTAGAGCCCCGGCACGTACTTCCTCGACTTGAACTGGAAGAACAGCGTGATGAGCAAGAAGCAACTCATGACAACAGTCGTGTTGGTCAAGCCCAAGTTCAGGTTTGTGTTCAGGAAGTCTGCGGCTGTCTCACCCACGGTGGTTGCCAAGATCTTGATGGTCCAGAAAAAGATCGTGACTTCCGGAACCTTATTCAACATCTGCAGGTCTCTTGACGGGGCGTCAGCGTCACGTAGAGCGCTGGCTCTGCCTGTGTTCACTTTTTCATCTCCTATTCTCATATCAAATACGCCATGCGAGTGAATCTATTTGAGCAGTTGTTAGAAGTGTAAAGTAGAAATGTTAAGACCACATTAAAATAAGCCATGATTTCTATGGACGGTATATGATTGAGGGCGGCGTGAACTGTAGAACTTTCAAAAACTTCGAGCTACATTGTAACGAAATGACATGTACAATCGTCAGTAGAGAGGTCTTTTGCATGTGGAGCGATTTGCAAATCGCTGGCGATTGAGCGCTGGTGTTGGAGGGAGAACCGAGTGACGAATCAACCACGTCCTTTTGAACTTGACCGTTGGCACCCGGCTGTGAAGCCGGTTGTAGAGAATGTGGAGAAGGTGATTGTCGGCAAAGAGGACGTGATTCGCCTTGTCATGGTTGCGCTGCTGGCGAACGGGCACTGTTTGATAGAAGATGTCCCAGGTGTGGGAAAGACCATGCTGGTCCGGGCAGTGTCCAAGTCCCTGGGATGTGATTTTAAACGCATTCAATTTACTCCGGATCTGCTGCCGTCCGATGTGACGGGGGTGTCCATTTACAACCAAAAGACGCAAGAGTTCGAATTTCGGCCAGGTCCCATTTTTGGACAGATTGTACTCGCCGATGAGATCAACCGCACGTCTCCGAAAACGCAGTCTGCCCTGTTGGAGGCGCTGGAGGAGCAAAGTGTCTCTGCCGATGGGCACACGTACCGGTTGCCCTCTCCGTTTTTCGTGTTAGCAACAGAAAATCCGATTGAATTTGAAGGTACGTTTCCCCTGCCGGAGGCACAGTTAGATAGATTCTTGTTGAAATTCTCTATGGGGTATCCCACGTTGCAAGACGAAGTGGCCATCCTCGACCGGCAACAGTGGCAACACCCGATTGACGCCCTGGCAGCGGTGGCAGGACCGGAAGACGTGTTGGCCTGGCGCCACGCCTGTGCCAACGTGCACGTCGTGGACAGCGTTCGCAAGTACCTGGTTTCGGTGGTGCAAGCGACCCGCGTCCACAGCAGTGTCTATCTGGGCGCCAGCCCACGGGCTAGCATCGCGCTGTTTAAGGCTGCACAAGCGCTGGCATTCCTATGCAACCGCGACTACGTGGTGCCGGACGATATTCGGTACCTCGCCCCATACGTACTGCAACACCGCATCTTGTTATCGGCTGACGCCCGACTGTCTGGCGTACAGGTCAGTGATCTGTTGAGCGAAATTGTCGCCTCAATTCCGGTGCCCATCTTGCAAGGAGCGGGCCGCTGATGCAAAGGCGGGCCGTGGCGCTGCTGCTTGGTGCTGTGTGTGTGGCGGCAACCTACGTGTTTGGCAAAGTAGAGGGCGGCTTTTTTGCGTGGTTCCTCTTTTACTTCACGTGCACCATCGCCATCTACGAATGGATCACCATGGTCATTGGCTTGCGGTTTGTTTCCACCGAGCGCAACATTTCGGCTAGCAGATTGTCTGCGGGCCAAACGTTGACCATTCAATTGACGCTGCAGCGGCGTGGGTTGTGGCCTCTGTTTTGGGTTCGGGTCCGGGAAGCGCTGCCGGGGCAGTGGTTGCTTCAGGCGCAGGGGGCGGACACGGTCCTTCAACCGCTGTGGGCGCGAGAGTTGAGATGGACCTACCAAGTGCAGTGGCTCCAACGAGGCCTGTATGTCATTGGCGACACCATCGTTGAGACGGGAGACTTGCTCGGACTCGTCCGCAGAGAGCGACGCGACGAGCGGCGGGACGAAGTGATGGTGTACCCCCGCGTCGTTCCCGTGCGCGGTTGGATGGGATATCAGCCCGTGGAACTTGGATTGCGACAGCCTACACGCCGCCGTGCGGAAGAATCGACAAACGTCCTTGGGGTGCGCGACTATGTGCCGGGAGATAGGCTCAGCCGCATCCACTGGCCAGCCAGCGCGCGGCGGGGGACGCTGCAGGCCAAGGAGTTTGAATTGCACGTGTCCAGCGAGTGGATGTTCATCCCGGACCTCGCGTCGACCAGCTTTGGAGAGCAAAGTCCATCGTTGTTTGAGCTGGAGATGACCGTGGTCGCGTCGCTGATGAAACACGCCTACCAATTGCGTCGTACGTTCGCAGCCACCCTGCATGGAAAAAAGCTGACCAAGTTCCCACCTGGGTGCGATGAGTCGCTGTTCCTCCGCTGCATGGAAGCGCTGGCGCTGGCTGAGCCCAACGGTTCCGTGGATTTTCCACAAACGTTGGTTCGCGTGGCGCAGGACACGCCGATGGGGACTACCTTGGTCGTCGTTTCTCCGCGTCTGGATCCAGACGCCGCTGTTGCCGCAGAAGTGGTGAGACGGAGAACCCCGGTGGAATGGTTTGTGCCAGTGGCAAGGGAGCAAGGGGAACTTTCTGCTGAACAACGACAGGGGTTGGCGATGCTTCACGCAGCCCGCGTCAACGTGTATCTCATTGGCGCACCGGAGCAGCTTGCGACGCTGAAGCGAGGAGGTGGGCAGCGTGTCACCAGCGTATGACGTCGCGCTCTCGGCGCCATTTCGAATCTTCACGGCCATCCTCTCTGCGCTCTGGCTCTGGATGTTTCTCAGCCCCATGGAGCAGCTGCACCTCGTGAACCAAGCCACGTCGTTTGCCATGGTCTTTCTCGGCCTGCTGGTGGCGCAAATGACGCCTTGGCGCTGGCTGCGTGGCATCGCCGCGTTTGTCGTGACGGAAGCGTACATCGTCCACTACTACGCCGGTCCAGTGGGCGTTTTGCAGGGCAGCGGCCACATTGGACACGAGAACGTGGCGCAGTCCCTGATAGATATCACGCGCTATGAGTGGCAACAGGGCGTCTGGCTGTTGCACGGTACCGAGCAGGGATGGGCCGATCCGCTCCAGACCCACCTCTTTTTGTGGTGCATTTGCTGCATGTACTGGTTGATTGCGTACGCCTCTGCGAGGGTGCGGTTGTGGCTGTTTTACAACGTGTCGGCAGCCGTCCTGTTGGCCATTGTAGACGGCAACACGGCGGTGCATCCAAATTGGGCGTTGGTCGTCGTCCTCATCCTCTGTGTGTTCAACTTAGGACTTCTACAGTTTCGGAGGCTGCGGACTCGCGTGGTGCAGAGCGGGCGCGGTGCACCATCAAGGCGGTACTTTGCATCGCTTCTCGCGCTTCTGTCCATCAGTTTGACGGTGGCATGGGTTCTCCCCAAGGACGGGCCAGTCTGGGCGGATCCGGCGAAAGCCATTGCGGCTTGGCACGGGAACGGCCCTGGCGGTGCGGCTCAAAAGGTCATCGGGTATCAGGAGAACAACGAGCATCTTGGCGGATCGTTTGTGATGAACCATGATCCCGTGCTGACCATGGTGAGCAAGTACCCGGCGTATCTCCGGGGCATGGTCTACTCGTATTACACGGGGCAGGGATGGCAACCTGGATACAACCACTTCGTGCCGGTACCTGTGGGCGAAACGTTTGCAGAGTATGGTCTGGACCAGAGGAAAGTAAAGGGGAAGCCCGTTCAACAGAAGATCACGGTGGTAGGAGAGAACTTGCGCACCAGCGTCCTGTTCGGCGCATACGCGGTTCAGCAAGTGAAAGGGAGCGGCTTCACGGACGGGGATGCGCTGGAGGTGTCCCAAGACACTGGCATTGTGTCTGTACACGGGATGCCCAAGGGGCTGACGTATACGGTGACGAGTTACGAGATGCAGACACCGGATGACACGCTGCAGAAACTTCCGCCTCTGCCGGATGAACGGGAGGCTGCGTTTCCGGTGGATATTCGCGAGACGTATCTGCAGTTGCCTGCCATTCCTGACAGAGTGCGGCAACTCGCCTATCGATTGGCCGGCAACAAACACAGTGAATACGACATCGTGACGACGGTGCGCGATTTCCTGCGGTACAACTACACGTACGAGACGCAAGGCATCCCGCAACCTGCCGCCAACCAAGACTACGTGGACCAATTTCTGTTTGACTCGAAGAAAGGGTACTGCAACAACTTCTCGACGTCCATGGCGGTGCTGTTACGGGCACTTGGCATCCCCACCCGATGGGTCACTGGCTTTGCGCCCGGTGAAGAAGATCCCTCCTACAAAGGACCGGATTTCAAGTATACTTACGAAAACGCGGATGCCCACTCATGGGTCGAAGTGTACTTCCCAAACTATGGGTGGGTGCCGTTTGATCCAACGCCGAACTTTGACCTGCCGTACTTGCCGACAGACTCGACCGCCACCCCAACGCCTGCCGTAGGCCAGACCACGACAAACATGACGGTGAATCCTCCAAAGGCGAGCAAAGTCGACAAAACGGACACCCATGCCGCGACGACAGCCAACGCTTCCATGGACTGGGGAGCATGGTTCCGGACGGTGCTTTGGGGATTGGCGATTGCGGCAGCAGTCTTGTTGGTCGGACTGTGGGTGTTTCGGCGCCGTGTGCAAGTGATGAGGTCGCAGTGGATCTGGCGACAGCTCACAGATCAGGCGATGTTACGCGCGTTGCAACACCTGGTGAACCTACTTCGACGAATGGGTGACATTCCTCGACATAATTCGACTACTCTGCGCGATTTGAGACAGGTTGCCGAGACGTACGGTGTGGATGGGGAGGACTACCGCCACCTGGTGCAGACGGCGGAATCTTACTGGTATGGAAGAAAGACACCTTCGGAGGACGACCTGCGGAGGGCACGGCAAACGTGGCTTCGCTGGATTCTTCGCGTCCTGCGGAGAGATTCGTAGGTGCTGCTTCGCCCGAGGATGGTCAATTCCGTGGCCGCGCGGCGTCTGCACGACGTTGACGAAATAGATTCCGGAAAGTAGAATAGTGTCGAAAATTGTACACGCACTCGTATAACGCTGGGAATATGGCTCAGCAGTCTCTACCGGACGACCGGAAATCGTCCGACTACGAGGTTTGCTTCATCAGGGAGTACGCGCTGCTACATCGACCGTGGGTGTGGCGGAGTTCATCCCCGACTCCTCGTATGTCGTTTGGGTCATTTAGGAACCCTACCGGACAGCGGGAGTCGGGGATTTTTTATTTCTGCTGAAGCGACTGCAACGAAAGAGGGAGTGTGACAATATGTCAGGCCGCGAAATGGTGGTCGTCCTCGATTTTGGGGGGCAGTACAATCAATTGATTGCCCGCCGGATTCGAGAGATGAACGTGTACTCTGAATTACTTCCGCACACGGTCTCCGCAGAGGAACTGGCAAAGCGGAACCTCAAAGGCATCGTATTCAGCGGTGGCCCCAACAGCGTTTTTGCCGACGGCGCACCCGACGTGGATCCAGCCATCTACAACCTGGGTGTTCCGATTCTTGGCATTTGCTACGGAATGCAGTTGTTGGCGAAACGCTTTGAAGCCCAAGTGGAGAGAGGAAAAGTCCGCGAGTACGGCCGAGCGACGTTGCTGGTCCAGTCTGCAGACAATCCGCTGTTTGACGGTCTGCCCAAGGAACAGAACGTGTGGATGAGTCACAGTGACGTGGTGACGCAAGTGCCCGCAGGGTTCCAACAGGACGCGGTCACGACGTCAGGCACCATCGCTGCCATGAGTCGGCCGGACAAGCAACTGTACGCCGTCCAATACCATCCGGAAGTCAAGCACAGCGAATACGGTTCTCAGCTCTTATCCAACTTCTTGTTCAAGATCTGCGGCTGTGCAGGGGATTGGAACATGGCGTCTCTGGTCGATGTCGCGGTGGCGCAAATTCGCGAGCAGGTCGGAGACAAGCGTGTCCTTTGCGCGCTCTCCGGCGGCGTGGATTCATCCGTGGCTGCCGCACTGGTCCATCGGGCGATAGGAGATCAATTGACCGCCGTCTTTGTGGATCACGGATTGCTGCGCAAAGGGGAATCCGAAGCGGTCATGTCCACGCTGGGCGAACAACTGGGCGTCAACGTGGTTCGGGTGGATGCCAAGGACCGGTTCCTCGGAAAACTGGCCGACGTGGAAGACCCGGAGCGGAAGCGCAAAATCATCGGCGAGGAGTTCATCCGCGTGTTCGAAGCGGAGTCCGAGCGGCTGGGCCCGTTCGATTACCTCGTCCAAGGGACCTTGTACACAGACATTATTGAGAGTGGTACTGCGACGGCCGCAACCATCAAGTCACACCACAACGTCGGCGGTTTGCCGGAAGACATTCAGTTCACCATCATTGAACCCCTGCGTGAGTTGTTCAAAGACGAGGTTCGAGCGTTGGGAGAAGTCCTCGGTTTGCCCGCGTCGCTGGTCTGGCGGCAACCGTTCCCAGGACCTGGTCTCGCCATCCGGATTATTGGCGCGGTGACGGAAGAGAAGCTGCGCGTGGTGCGCGAATCGGACGCCATCTTACGAGAAGAAATCGCCAATGCGGGCTTGGAGCGGGACGTGTGGCAGTACTTCACCGTCCTGACGGGCGTACGCAGTGTCGGCGTCATGGGGGACGAGCGGACCTACGCACACACCATTGCGGTTCGCGCCGTGGCATCCCAGGACGGTATGACAGCCGATTGGGCGAGAATTCCGTACGACGTGTTAGAGAAGATCTCGCTGCGGATTGTCAACGAAGTGCCAGAGGTGAACCGCGTGGTCTACGACATCACGTCGAAGCCACCGGCGACCATCGAGTGGGAGTAAATCGACGTTACGTCCATTGCGCGTCATGTTGAACCAGTGGTTTGTCGTTATGTATCGCTGAGCATGTTGCAAAACGTGCATTCGAGGAGGAAACGGGTTTGGAAAACTTCTTTCAGTTAAAGAAGTACAACACCACCGTCGGCACGGAAATCGCTGCCGGCGTCACGACATTCTTTACCATGGCCTACATCTTGTTTGTCAATCCACTCATTTTGAGTGGAACCGGCATGGATCCGCAGGCCGTGTTCTTCGCCACTTGTATTGGCGCAGGTGTTGTCACGTTGCTCATGGGCCTGCTGGTCAACTTCCCGATTGCCTTAGCGCCGGGCATGGGCTTGAACGCCTACTTTGCTGTTGTCGCTGCGCACCGGCCCGGGGCGCTGATGACGTGGGAGACTGCGCTTGGCGCAGTGTTCATTTCCGGCATTGTCTTCATTATTTTGACCGTCACTCACATTCGCCAACTGCTCGTCATTGCTGTGCCGGATTCGTTGAAGTTTGCCATCACCGTCGGGATTGGCCTGTTTATCACCATTATCGGCTTCAAAGACGGCGGATTGATGTCGATGCAGTTTATCGGCGACAAAGCGACGCAGTTTACGCCGGGGTCGTTCATTGATAACGGCTCGTGGTTGCCTGATCTCGGATCATTGCACAACACGGGCACACTGCTTACCCTCATCGGCCTGTTGGTCATTGGTACGCTGATGGCGCTGCGCGTGCCAGCGGCTATTCTGATTGGGATTGTCATCACCACGCTGATTGGGATTCCGTTGGGCGTGACCGACCTGAGTGGCCTGTCACACTGGTCGCTGCCGAGCTTCAACCACCTCGCAGTGGGTAAGTTGGACTTGCGCGGCGTGTTCGACGTCGGCCTTGTCACTGCGCTGTTCACCTTTACGTTTGTGGAGTTGTTTGACACGTTCGGCACCCTGGTGGGCACGGCCACCAAAGCTGGACTCATGGAAGGCGAAGACGGAAAGCGGCGCATTGGCCGGGCCATGCTGGTGGATGCGTTTGGCGTGAGTTTCGGCGCGCTGCTCGGGACCAGCACCATCACTGCTTATATTGAGAGTGGTTCCGGGATTGCGGCAGGAGGTCGCACGGGGCTGACGGCGGTCACCACGGGCGTCCTTTTCATCGCTTCCTTGTTGGTTGCCCCGCTCGCCCTGGTCATCCCGGCGCAGGCGACTGCACCCGCGCTCATCATCGTCGGTGTCCTGATGATGAGTGCAGTCAAGCACATCGATTGGGACAATATTGGCATTGCGTTGCCCGCGTTCCTCACCATTATTACAATGCCGCTGACGTACAGCATCTCCAACGGCATTGCCGTCGGTTTTACGTCGTTCGTCATTATCAATTTCTTCCTGTGGATTGCACGCAGGAAAGAGTATACGAAGATCCACTGGCTGATGATTATCATCGTGATTCTCGCGGTGTGGCGCTACGGTTGGATGCTGTAAGGACAACGGGAGGTGGTCTTTCGACCCCTCCCGTTTTTCGTGCCGGCCGTTTGCCAGGTTTATCAAATTCCGAACAAAAATTTGATCTGGAATAAAAATGTTCGTATTTTGGGTTGACGTGTGTTTTCTGCGGAAGGTAGACTGGAAGGGCAGAAAGGAGTGCCGTGCATGCAACCAGTCGTTGGCGTCATTATGGGGAGTCAGTCGGACTGGGACACGATGGTGAAGGCCTGCGAGGTCCTCGACGAACTGGCGATTCCCTACGAAAAAAAGGTGGTGTCTGCACACCGCACTCCAGATTGGATGTTTGAATACGCGGACACGGCGGCTGACCGGGGCTTGAAAGTCATCATCGCGGGTGCCGGCGGAGCCGCCCACTTACCAGGGATGGTGGCCGCGAAAACCGTGCTTCCCGTCATTGGGGTGCCGGTCAAAAGCTCCGCGCTGAATGGCTTGGACTCACTGCTGTCCATCGTGCAGATGCCTGCCGGCGTGCCTGTCGCGACGGTCGCCATCGGGCCTGCGGGTGCTGCCAATGCAGGGCTGCTCGCGGCGCAGATCTTAGCGATAGACGACTTGGAGTTACGGCAAAAGCTCCAGCAACGAAGACAGACCATGGCCGAGGCGGTGTTGGAACGTGGCAATCCTGGAGAGTAGCAAGCCTGCGAAAACCGTGCATCCTGGGCAAACCATCGGAATCCTCGGCGGCGGTCAACTGGGGCGGATGATGGCGCTCGAAGCGAAGGCCATGGGTTACCGCATTGCCGTGCTCGATCCGCAACCGGATTGCCCCTGCGCTCAAGTCGCCGACACCCACATCGTGGCGCCCTACACGGACGTCTCGGCTGCGGAGGAACTGGGTCGCCAGTCCGACGTCGTCACCTACGAGTTCGAGAACGTAGACGCGAACGTGACGGCGCGTCTCTGCGAGTGCTCCTACGTGCCGCAAGGCGCGTCTCTTCTCCACACGACGCAGCACCGCGTGCGTGAAAAGCGCGCTCTGCAAGCAGCGGGTGTCCCGATAGCGGACTACCGGGAGGTCACAACGCTGCAAGGACTGCGCCAGGCGGCGAAAGAGCTTGGGCTGCCGGCTGTACTCAAAACCTCGGCAGGCGGCTACGACGGCAAGGGGCAATGGCGGCTGACCGCCGAGGACGACCTCGGACTTTTGTGGAGCTCCATCGCGGCCGCACAAACCATACCGGGGCGACACGGCACAACGAAGCGCGTGGAGGAAGCCCCCTTCATCATGGAACGCCTGATTCCTTTTGAGCGGGAACTTTCGGTCATGGTGGCACGAAGCCCGCGCGGCGAGATGACGGTGTTTCCTGTGGCTGAAAATATACATGTTCATCACATATTACACATGAGCATTGTTCCGGCGCGGGTGGATGCCGAAACCGCGCGCCGAGCGCAAGAGATTGCCAAGCAAATTGCAGAATCGCTCTGCGTCGTCGGCGTGCTCGGCGTGGAGATGTTCCTGACACGGGATGGGCAGATTTTGGTCAACGAGCTCGCACCACGCCCACACAACTCTGGGCATTACACGCAAAACGCCTGTTCGACGTCTCAATTTGAGCAGCACGTCCGGGCCATCTGCAACCTGCCGCTGGGAGACGTGAAGCTATGGAGCCCGGTGGTCATGGTCAACGTGCTGGGTCAACATCTACCATCCGTCCTGACGCATTTGAAACACTGGCCAGCCCATTGGAAGTTGCACCTCTACGGTAAGGCAGAGGCCAAACGCAACCGCAAGATGGGGCACGTCAACGTACTGTGTGACGACCTTGAGGACGGGTTGGAACAAATCAAATACGCTGGGATTTGGTAGACTGGTCGGCGGAACAAATTCATCGGATGGAGGAACCGTCGTGATTGATAGGTATTCTCGCCCGGAAATGGCGAGTTTGTGGACTTTGGAACAACGGTATTACTGGTGGCTTCAAGTGGAGATCTTGGCGTGCGAAGCGTGGGCGGACCTCGGCGTCATCCCGGCGGAAGACGTGGCAAAAATCCGGGAAAAGGCTGCGTTCGACGTGGAACGGGTCCTCGAGATTGAACAGGAAACCCGGCACGACGTGGTGGCGTTCACCCGGGCGGTATCAGAGTCGCTGGGTCCTGAACGCAAGTGGGTGCACTACGGCCTGACGTCCACGGACGTGGTCGATACCGCACTGTCGGCGCAGATTCAGAAGGCGGTTGCCATCTTGCGCGACGACATCGGCCAATTGCTGGACACTCTGAAGACCCTGGCTGCGAACCACAAGTACACCGTGATGATGGGCCGTACGCACGGCGTCCACGCAGAGCCTACGACGTTCGGGCTGAAGGTTGCGCTGTGGTACGCCGAAATGGTGCGGAATCTCGAACGCTTTGACGCAGCGGCCGAGCGGATGCGGTACGGCAAAATTTCCGGCGCGGTCGGCACCTACGCCAACGTCCATCCCAAGGTCGAACAATACGTCTGCGAGAAACTGGGCCTCAAGCCAGCGCCCATCAGCACGCAGACGCTGCAGCGCGACCGGCATGCAGAATTTGTGTTTACCTTGAGCCTCATTGGCACCACGCTGGACAAAATTGCGACGGAAATTCGCGGCCTGCAAAAATCCGAAATCCGCGAGTTGGAAGAACCGTTTTACAAGGGGCAAAAAGGCTCTTCGGCGATGCCGCACAAGCGCAATCCTGTCTCGTGTGAGCAGATCAGCGGATTGGCGCGGGTACTTCGCGGCTACGTCATCCCGGCGCTGGAAGACGTACCGCTTTGGCATGAGCGCGACATCAGCCATTCGTCCGTCGAGCGCGTCATCATTCCTGACTCCACCATTCTTGTGGACTACTTGCTAAACAGAATGAACCGCATCCTGCGCGACCTCAACGTCTATCCCGAAAACATGAAGCGCAACATGGAGCGGACGTTTGGTCTCACCTACAGCCAGCGCGTGTTGACTGCACTGATTGACAAGGGCATCTCCCGGGAAGTGGCGTATGACACGGTCCAACCGTGTGCGATGCGTGCCTGGGAGGAGGAGCGCCCCTTCCGCGACATCATCAAGGAAGCGCCGCTCGTCAAGGAGAATCTGAGTGAACAGGAACTCGATGCCTGCTTTGACCCGAGTTGGCATCTGAAACACGTCGACACCATCTTTGAACGCCTCGGCTTATAGAGGTTGATGTGTTGGGTCGGCCCCCAGTGACGCAAACGCCCAAAACGCACCGTCATCGGGGGCCGATTTGATTCTGCCCACGTGAGCAAAAGAACGGAGTGACCATAGTGACCAGCAAAGGACATCTCCTGTACGAGGGAAAAGCGAAAAAGGTCTACGCGGCGGATGTGCCAGACATGTACATCGTGGAGTACAAGGACGACGCCACTGCTTTCAACGGCGAGAAACGCGGGCAAATCCGCGGGAAAGGCAGCATCAACAACCAGATGAGCAACCGCTTGTTTGCCATGCTTGAGCAACACGGCGTTCCGACGCACTTTGTCAAGGAACTGTCGGAGGTTGAGACGCTGGTTAAATCGGTGGACATCATCCCGGTTGAAGTCGTGGTGCGAAACCTCGCGGCAGGGAGCATGGCCAAGCGGCTCGGCCTGGCTGAAGCTACGCCGCTGCAGCGCCCCATTGTGGAGTTCTACTACAAAGACGACGCGCTCGGGGATCCAATGGTCACCGAAGATCACATCACGGTCCTCGGCTGGGCCAGCCAAGGAGACCTTGCCGTGGTGCGCCAACTCGCGCTTCAAGTGAACGACGTTCTGCAAGACTTCTTCCGCACGCGAGGCGTGATTCTTGTCGATTTTAAACTCGAGTTCGGCCGCCTTCCGGACGGAAAGATTGTGCTGGCGGACGAGATCTCGCCGGACACCTGTCGGTTCTGGGACGCAAAGACCCACGACAAGTTGGACAAGGACCGCTTCCGCCGCGACCTCGGCGGAGTGGAGGAAGCGTATCAGGAAATCTTTCGACGCGTGATAGAGGAGGTCCGGGTATGAAGGTATGGGACGTGGAAGTGAAGGTGTGGCTGAAGCCCAGCGTATTCGATCCACAAGGAAACGCCGTTGAACAGGCATTGGCGACACTTGGACACGACGGTGTGTCCAATGTGCGGGTTGGCAAAAACCTGTCGTTGACGGTGCAAGCACCAGATGAGGCTGCTGCCAGGGCCAAGGTCGATGTCATGTGCCAGACGGTCCTCTGCAACCTGGTCATTGAGACGTACTCGTTTACCATCCAGGAACGGACTGCGGAGGCTGCGGTATGAAGTGGGCGGTCGTAGTATTTCCGGGATCCAACTGTGACGACGACGCTGTGGCTGCGATTCGCAGACTGGGCGATGACTCGGTCGAGAAGGTCTGGCATCTAGAGCGGGATCTCAGCGCGTACGATGCCATTGTGTTGCCAGGCGGATTCTCGTACGGCGACTACCTCCGCAGCGGCGCCATCGCTCGGTTCTCACCGGCGATGCAAGGCGTGCAGGAGGCGGCCCTCCAGGGCAAGCTGGTCATCGGCATCTGCAACGGGTTTCAGGTCTTGACCGAAGCCGGCCTGTTGCCGGGCGCGTTGCTCCGGAACGACAACCTGCAGTTTCGCTGCGAAATGGTGCGACTCACGGTTCGCAACAACACATCTCCATTCACCGCAGGTTACGAGGTTGGGCAGACCCTGTCGGTCCCGATTGCTCATGGTGAAGGACGGTACTTTGCGGACGAACAAACACTGCTCGAATTGGAGCGCAACCACCGCATTGCCTTCGAATACGAAACCAATCCGAACGGTTCTGTACGGAACATTGCGGGAATTTTGAATGAACGCGGGAACGTGCTGGGTATGATGCCACACCCCGAGCGGGCGGTGGCAAACTGGATGGGCTCGGAAGACGGACTGCAGTTGTTCGCTTCCATGCGCCGCTACGCAAAGGAGGCAATCCACGTTGGCTGAACCGACAGCAGAGCAAATTCGCGACAACCAGATCTACCGGCAAATGGGCTTGACGGACAGCGAATACGAAAGGGTCGTCGCCCGCCTCGGGCGTCTGCCGAACTACGTGGAGACCGGGCTGTTTGGCGTCTTGTGGTCTGAGCACTGCAGCTATAAAAGCTCGCGACGCTACCTCAAGCAGTTCCCGACCAGTGGGCCACAAGTTCTCCAAGGCCCCGGCGAGAACGCGGGGGTTGTGGATATCGGAGATGGCATTGGCATCGCCTTCAAAATGGAGAGCCACAATCACCCGTCCGCCATCGAGCCGTATCAGGGCGCGGCCACGGGCGTCGGCGGCATTTTGCGCGACATTTTCACCATGGGCGCACGGCCGATTGCGTTTCTTAACAGCTTGCGATTTGGAAGCCTCGAGGACGCCCACACGCGCTACCTCTTTGGAAATGTAGTCGCCGGCATCGGTGGGTATGGAAACTGCGTCGGGATTCCGACCGTGGGTGGCGAGGCGGTCTTTGACGACGTGTACCGCGACAACCCGTTGGTCAACGCCATGTGCGTCGGCGTGCTGCCCGCAGACAAGATTGTCAAAGGGACGGCGTCCGGGGTAGGGAACCCCGTGTTTGTGGTCGGATCGCGCACGGGACGTGACGGCATTCACGGGGCGACGTTTGCTTCCGCGGAAGATCCGCATGAGAAAGAGCGCTCGGCGGTTCAAGTGGGAGACCCGTTCCTCGGCAAACTTCTGATGGAAGCGTGCCTCGAGCTCATCGAAACGGGGGCCGTGGTCGGCATTCAGGATATGGGCGCTGCCGGCCTGACCTCCTCCTCCGCGGAAATGGCCAGTCGCGCAGGCGGCGGGATTGAACTGTTCCTGGACAAGGTACCTGTTCGCGAGAACGGTATGACGCCGTACGAGATGATGCTGTCGGAATCGCAGGAACGGATGCTCGTGGTGATGGAGAAAGGCAAGGAACAACTCGCGTTCGACATTCTGGCCAAGTGGGGCCTGCAGATTGGTGAAATCGGCAGAGTCACGGACGACGGTATGCTCCGGCTCTGGTTCCACGGCGAGCAAGTTGCTGAGGTGCCAGTGAAGCTGTTGGTCGACGATGCGCCCGTCTACGACAGACCTGTGGCAGCGCCACAAGAGGCACCAGCGAAGCACGTCCCGCTTCCGAACGCCGATGTCAACCTCAAGGACGCGCTGCTCGGATTGTTGGCGCACCCGTCCATCGCCGACAAGCGCTGGATTTACCGCCAGTACGACACCACGGTGAAGGCCGCGACACGGGTCGGCCCTGGCAGCGATGCGGCGGTCGTACACGTTCCAGGTACGGACCGGGCGGTCGCCCTCGCTTGTGATGGAAACGGGCGCTACGTCTACCTCAACCCGCGCAAAGGGGGTGCCATCGCGGTGGCGGAGGCAGCGCGCAACATCGTGTGCACGGGCGGAACGCCGCTGGCCATCACCAACTGTCTGAACTTCGGGAATCCGGAGAAACCCGAAATCATGTACCAGTTCGCTGAAGCCACGGCAGGCATGAGCGAGGCGTGCCTCGCTTTGAACACCCCCGTTGTGAGCGGCAATGTCAGCCTCTACAACGAGAGCCGCGGAAAGGACATCTTCCCGACACCTGTCATTGGCGCTGTCGGCGTCGTGGAAGATGAGCGATATGTGACGCCGAGTTCATTCCTGCAGACCGGGTCGGCCGTCATCCTGGTTGGACCTGACGACGATGCCCTGGACGGATCTCTGTTCTGGCAGCAACAAGCGGGTCAGGCGGCTGGCGATGCGCCGCGGTTTGACCTCGACGAGGAAGTGCGCGTACAGCGCTTCGTGCACACGCTGATTCGGAAGCGCCTCGTCCGGTCGGCGCACGACGTCAGTGAAGGCGGATTGGCGGTGGCACTGGCTGAGATGTGCATCGATGGAGGCATGGGGCTCCAGGTTGAGGTGGCAGAGGCACGAGACGACGCGAACCACCGCCTGGGTTGGCTGTTCTCCGAGGCGCAGAGCCGCGTTTGCTTGGAAGTGCGGGCCGAGGATGTGGAACGGGTTTTGGAGGAGGCCAAGGCGCTCGGTGTCCCGGCCGCGGTGCTTGGGGTCACAGGCGGATTTACTCTGACCGTGCGCGATGGACGCGGAACGTGGCTCGAGGTGTCGGTCTCTGAATTGAAAGATGTGTACCGGAAGACGCTACAAGAAGCGATGGATAGGCCCGTCTCACAAGCGGGTTGAAGTGCGCATTTTGGGACTACGCGCGTTTGGCACAGCGAAGGGGGAGCAGAGACATGCCACTGCGGGAATACGGCGAGGGCGAATGCCTCGCGGACGACAAGCCGAAAGAAGAGTGCGGCGTGTTTGCGATATACGGCCACGAGCGGGCTGCGGAACTCACCTACTACGCGCTGTTTGCACTGCAGCACCGAGGTCAAGAAGCGGCAGGCATCGCATCTGTGGACGGCGAGCGGATGTACAGCCACCGGGGACTTGGGTTGTTGACGGACGCCTTTGCGAAAGGCCAGGTGTCGGAGCTGTTGGGGCATGCGGCGATTGGGCACGTTCGGTACTCGACGGCGGGGTCCAACACGCTGCAGAACGCGCAACCGATGACGTTCACCACGCATCAGGGGAACCTGGCCGTGGCGCACAACGGAAACCTGGTGAACGCACACGCGCTCCGCGTGTTGCTGGAACGCCAAGGGAGCCTGTTTCAGTCGACGAGCGACTCGGAAGTGGTTGCACATCTGATTGCGCGAGCCGCGTATCCGACACTGCTCGAAAATGTGCAGGACAGCCTGCGCGTCATCAAGGGCGGCTATGCGTACCTGTTCTTGTCTGACCACCAACTCATCGCGGCGCGCGATCCGCTCGGACTCCGCCCCCTTGCGCTCGGCCGACTCGGCGACGCATACGTGCTCTCGTCTGAGTCGTGCGCGTTTGAGACCATTGGCGCTACGTTCGTACGCGATGTCGAACCGGGGGAGACACTGGTCATTGACAGTGGTGGGTTGACGTCATACCCAGCTGCGCACGCGACGCAGCGGGCGATGTGCACGTTTGAGCACATCTACTTTGCGCGGCCAGACAGCGACATCGACGGGTGGAACGTGCACTCGGTGCGGAAACGACTCGGGCGCATCCTGGCTGAGAAGTACCCGGCCGACGGCGACATCGTCATCGGTGTCCCGGACTCGAGCATTTCAGCCGCTTCGGGCTATGCGGAGCAGAGCGGGATTCCGCTGGAGATGGGGCTGGTGAAAAACAAGTACATCGCGCGGACGTTCATTCAACCTTCCGACGAACTGCGGCAATCCGGCGTTCGATTGAAGCTCAACGCGGTGCGGAGCGTGGTGGAAGGCAAGCGAGTCATCTTGATTGACGACTCCATCGTGCGCGGCACGACGAGCCGCCGAATTGTCAGCTTGCTCCGGGACGCAGGCGCGCGGGAAGTGCACGTTCGTATCTCGAGTCCACCGTACACAAGCTCGTGCCACTACGGCATTGACACGTCGTCCAAAGGACAGCTCATTGCCAGCACGTATTCGGTCGACGAAATCTGCCAGGAAATCGGCGCGGACTCGCTCGCATTTCTGACGGTGGAGGAACTGATGTCGGCGTTTGGATTCAAGGCGGGCGACCGGTATCCGTTCTGCAACGCGTGCTTTACGGGTCGCTATCCCACGGAAGTGTACGAAGTGAACAAGCTTCAAAACGAGGAACGAGTGCAGGGGGTTGTCCGATGAGCGGAAAGCAGGCGTACCAGGCGGCGGGGGTAGACATCGACAAGGGAAACGCAGCGGCCAAGAAATATGCGCGGCTGGCGGAGCGTACGCGCCGCGCAGGGGTCATTGGCGGTATCGGTGGGTTTTCCGGCGGATTTGCGCTCGATGTGAAGAAATACCCGGAGCCGATTCTGGTCTCTGGCACCGACGGCGTCGGAACCAAAATCAAAGTGGCGTTTGCCACCGGGCGGCACGACACAGTCGGCATTGATTGCGTGGCCATGTCCGTCAACGACATTCTCACCAGCGGCGCGGAACCGCTGTTCTTCCTGGATTACCTCGCTGTGAACCGGCTGGACGTGGATGTGGCGGAGGCCGTGGTCAAGGGCGTCGCAGATGGCTGCGCGGAAGCCGGGTGCGCACTGATTGGCGGCGAGACGGCAGAAATGTCAGATCTATACGGACCGGGTGAGTACGATTTGGCCGGGACAGCCGTCGGGGTTGTGAATCGGAGTGAACTGATTGATGGCACGCAGATTCAGCCAGGCGATGTCGTCGTGGGGCTGGCCAGCAACGGGCTGCACTCGAACGGATATTCCCTGGTCCGAAAGCTTATTGCCGAACACGGGCTGCAGTGGAACGACGTGGTTCCGGGATGGCGCGGTACTGTGGCCGAGGAATTGCTGCGTCCCACCGCCATCTACGTCAAGCCGGTGCATGCGCTGTTGGACGCGGGCATCGAGGTAAAAGGGATGGCTCACATTACCGGAGGTGGTTTGCCGGAAAACCTGCCGCGATGCCTTCCCAGCCATGTATCCGCAAAACTGTACCCAGAGCGCTGGCCACTGCAAGCGGTATTCCAATGGCTGCTCGAGAAGAGCGGGCTTCCCTTTGCGGAGGCGGCGACGATTTGGAACCTCGGGATTGGATTTGTGTTGGTAGTCAGTGCAGAGCAGGCCAACGAAGCGATTCGTCTGCTCGCAGACAGCGGACAACCCGCCTATCTCATCGGCGACATTGTCCCCGGGAATCAATCCGTACTACTGGAGGCGTGACGATGCCTGGGCAGATTCGAGGAAAGTGCCGCATCAGCGTGTTTGTCTCTGGCACCGGCACCAACCTGCAGGCGCTCATGGATTATCAACAATTGCATCCGGATTGGCCGGCCGAGATTGTGCTGGTGGTGTCTGACAAACCGCGCTGTCAGGCTGTTGACCGGGCGCGCCGGGCCGGCATTCCGGTGTTCGCGAACGAGGTCAAGGCGTATCCGGACAAGGCGGCGTACGAGGCGGATATTCTGCGTGCGTTGCAGGAATATGACGTAGCGTTGATTGTATTGGCAGGGTACATGCGACTGGTCGGTCCCACCTTATTGAATGCGTATAGGAACCGAATTCTCAACATTCACCCGTCGCTGTTGCCCGCGTTCCCCGGGCGGACGGCGGTGAGGGATGCGTTGGCGGCAAACGTCTCGGAAACCGGCGTGACCGTGCACTACGTGGACGAGGGCATTGACACCGGTCCGATTGTCGCACAGCGGGTGGTTCCGGTGGAGCCAGGGATGACGGAAGCAGACTTATTGGAGCGCGTACACGCTGTGGAACACGAGTTGTACCCAGCCACTATCGCGCAAGTGATTATGGACAGACAGATGTGACAGGTAGATCCGGCACGACAAGAGGGAGTGGAACTGATATGCAGAAGTGGGCACTGGTCAGTGTGTATGACAAGAGGGGCATCGTTCCGTTCTGTGAGCAACTCGTGAAAGCGGGGTACGGCATTCTTTCCACCGGCGGCACGGCAGCGCACCTGAAAGACGCAGGGTTCCCTGTCACCGAAGTCGGAGACTACACCGGGTTTCCGGAGATGATGAACGGCCGCGTGAAGACGCTGCACCCCAAAGTACACGGTGGCATCCTTGGATTGCGCCACGACGCGGGCCACATGGATAGCATGCAGACGCACGGGATTGACCCCATCGATGTGGTTGTCGTCAACCTGTACCCATTTCAGGAGACCATCGCGAAGCCAGGCGTGACGTTGCCAGAAGCCATCGAGATGATTGATATCGGTGGGCCTTCCATGCTCCGATCCGCTGCCAAAAACCACATGTACTGCATCCCCGTGGTGGATCCCGACGACTACGAATGGATTGGTGCAGCTCTGGTGTCAGGGCAAGGGCTCTCCGACGAACAACGCCGGACACTGGCTCGAAAAGTGTTCGCCACCACAGCGGCCTACGATGCGGCCATCTCGAGATATTTGGCCGACACGCTGGAGACGGGCTCTGCGGAGGCATCGAAGGCCGTGCAATGGCCAGAGCGGTTTGAGGTGTCGTATGTGAAGAAACAGGTCCTGCGCTACGGAGAAAATCCGCATCAGGCTGCACAGTTTTACGCGGAGCCCAACGCCTCCGCGGCGACCATTGCGGGCGCTCGACAACTGCAGGGCAAAGAACTGTCGTACAACAACATCCAGGACGCGGACGCGGCCATCAATATTTTGCGCAGCCTAGACCATCTGAATTCTCCTGCCGTCGTCGCTGTCAAGCACATGAACCCGTGCGGTGTCGGACTCGGTCAAACGGCTTTGGAAGCGTTCGAACGGACCTACGACGCGGATCCGGTGTCCATCTTCGGCGGCATCATCGCCTGCAACCGAGAGATTGACGCGGCCCTGGCCGAGCGGCTGACGTCGATGTTCCTGGAAATCGTCATTGCACCGCGCTTTTCGGACGACGCACTGGCGTTGTTCGCCAAGAAGAAGAACCTGCGCCTGTTGCAGATTGACGTGCAGGAGCCACTGTGGCGCCCGGGCGATGTGTTGTTCCGCCGGGTCTCCGGAGGTTTGCTCGTACAGGAAGTGGATCTCGCATCTCCATCATCGTTCGACGTGGTCACCAAGCGCGCCCCATCTGCAGCAGAGTGGGAGGCGCTCAAGTTTGCGTGGCTGGTTGTGAAGCACGTCAAGTCCAATGCGATTGTCCTCGCGACAGCACAGCAGACCGTGGGCATTGGTGCAGGGCAGATGAATCGAGTCGGAGCCGCGAAAATTGCAATTGAGCAAGCCGGACCGAAAGCGGCACAAGCAGTCCTAGCCTCCGACGCGTTCTTCCCGATGCGCGACACTGTCGACACGGCAGCGGCGGCGGGCATCCGGGCCATTATCCAGCCTGGCGGCTCCATCAAGGACGCGGACAGCATCGCTGCGGCGGATGAACACGGCATTGCCATGGTGTTTACGCACCAGCGGCACTTCCTGCACTAAGGAGGATGACGATGACTTTCAGCATTCCCCAACAACCCAAGGTGCTCGTGGTGGGCAACGGTGCCCGTGAGCACGCCATTGCCTGGGCTCTCCGTCAAAGCTCTCATGACGTGACGTTGTACGCTGCGCCAGGCAACGCCGGTATTGCGGACATCGCCGCGTGCGTGAACATTACGGTGGATGACGTGGAGGGGCTGGTGGAATTCGCCGAAAAAGAAGCTGTGGACCTCGTGGTGGTCGGACCGGAACTGCCGCTTGCGCGAGGCTTGGCGGATCGGTGCTTCGAGAAAGGCATTCGCGTGTTTGGCCCAGAACTGGCTGCTGCGCGCCTGGAATCGTCGAAGGCGTTCGCCAAATCGGTGATGGCGGCTGCCTGCGTTCCCACCGCTTCTTATCAGACGTTCACAGACGCTGAGTCCGCCAAAGCGTACGTGCACCAGTGCGGCGCGCCGATTGTGGTCAAGGCGGACGGGTTGGCTGCCGGCAAAGGCGTCGTGGTAGCCGACACCGTAGAGGAGGCCTGTGCTGCCATCGACGAGATGATGGTCGGCGCGAAGTTCGGCGCATCTGGGACGACCGTGGTCATTGAACAGTGTTTGCGCGGTGAGGAAGTGTCCATGATGTTTTTTGTGGACGCACATACTGCGGTTCCCATGATTCCTGCGCGCGACCACAAGCGCGTCGGTGAAGGAGACACGGGGGCAAACACGGGAGGCATGGGCGCCTTCGCACCTGTCCCAGGTTTTGTCGAAAGTGGCATGGTCGAAGTCGTGCAGCAGCGCATTATCTCGCCGCTCTTGAACGAACTCAAATCACGGGGCATCCAGTACCGCGGCGTCTTGTACGCGGGGTTGATGATGACCGAAGACGGACCGTTCGTGATTGAATTCAACTGTCGTTTTGGCGATCCAGAAACAGAAGTGGTCCTTCCGCTTCTTGACTCGGACTTGCTGGAAATCCTATGGGCTGTCACAGACGATTCCCTAGCAGATGTCTCCATCCGGTGGAAACCGCAAAAAGCCATCTGCGTGGTCCTTGCCTCCCCAGGATACCCAGAGCAGCCACGCACGGGCGGCGAGATTCAGACGGGCGACGCCACCGCCGGACTGATCTTTCATGCGGGCACTCGTCGGGTGCAGGGAACGCTGCTAACGGCGGGGGGCCGGGTTATCGTGTGCTGCGGTGTCGCTGACTCCTTTGCCACCGCCCGCGACATTGCATATGCAGATGCGGACGCGATATACTTTGAAGGGAAACACTTCAGACGAGACATCGCGGGTTCGCTGAAGTAATTCAGAGCCACAATGTATAGATGACCTGACCGGGGATTGTTCCCGGTCTTTTTCATGGGGGAGGGTATACCAGTGCGAAGTGTGTGGTGGTACGCATTCCTGGTCCTGTTGGCCGGGAGCAGTTTCGGATTCGTTTCGTCCATTATGAAGATAGGGTACAACCAAGGTTTCACCGTCCAGCAAGCGACGGACGCACAGTATCTCGTGGGTGTACTTGTGTTGTGGTTGATTGCCTTACTCCGACCCGGACAGAAAACATTCCCGAAGTCCATGAAACAATGGCTGGTACTGCTGGTCATTGGGCTGTCAGGCGCGGGGACCAGCTATACGTATTACATCGCCCTGACGCACTTGCCTGCATCGCTCGGCATTGTGCTGCTGTTCCAATTTGCGTGGATGGTCGTGCTCATCGATATCCTTGTCACCAAAAGGTTGCCCAGCCTACAAAAGTGGATGGGCTTACTCTTGATTCTGGCCGGCACGGTGTTTGCCGTGGGCCTCTTTGAACAGTCCCTTGGTCCGTTCCCGATGTGGGCGGTGATGTTGGGGCTTTGCTCCGGATTTTGTTACGCCATCACGCTATACGTATCTGGCTACGCGGATGCCGACGTGAATCCAGCCATCCGATCCGCCCTCACGGCCACCATCGCCACGGTCGCCATTTTCTGCGTCTTTCCTCCGACCAGCCTGATGGTGTCGGGACTGTGGCACCACCTGTGGCCATGGGCTGTCGTGTCTGGCCTGTTCAGTCAGGTCATCCCACTCAGTCTGATGCTTGTCGCCATTCCTCACACCGGTGGACGAATGGCGGGCGTCCTTGGATCCATTGAACTTCCTGTCGCAGTCCTGGTGGCCCGTGTTGTGCTCGGCGAAGATGTATCGTGGCTGCGCTGGATGGGAGTTGTGATGATTCTCGCTGGGATTACGGTGTCGGAATTGACGCTCGATGTCAAGTTCCATAAATTTCAACGAAAAACTATTTGATCTTCGCCGCAGGGCGTGCTATATTATTCGACGTCGCTTCGACAACGAGTGAAGCGGTCGGACAGCAAAACCAAACATTTCCGCTTTACTTGAATGAGTGGAATGTGGTAACATAGTTGGGCTGTCTCGGGGCGGAGACTCCGGTCAAAGCTCCAACACAGAGTGGTTCCTTGAAAACTAAACACGCGCAGAGAGTGATTCAAAACACGCAAGTGTTTTCGAAATGAGCACCAAATTCTATTTGAGAGTTTGATCCTGGCTCAGGACGAACGCTGGCGGCGTGCCTAATACATGCA
>NZ_AXAR01000010.1 GCF_000472905.1 Alicyclobacillus pomorum DSM 14955
CGCATCTGGATTGCCGACGAAACACTTGCGTGTTTTGAATCACTCTCTGCGCGTGTTTAGTTTTCAAGGAACCACTCTGTGTTGGAGCTTTGACCGGAGTCTCNGCCCCGAGACAGCTCAACTATGTTACCACATTCCACTCATTCAAGTAAAGCGGAAATGTTTGGTTTTGCTGTCCGACCGCTTCACTGGTTCTCGAAGCGACGTCGACCAATATATCACGAATCTCTCTTGGAGATCCACCGGAAATTGTTTCCGGCATGGTCGCTGCCGACTTCAGAAACGCTGATGTGACGCGGTTTGTTGCTTCATTTTTCATCGCCGCCACAGCGGCGACGTCGAATAATATAGCACGGTTCGCCAGATAGAATCAACAGGAAATTTGATCCTAACCACGCATAGTCTATGCGTGGGCTTTGTACATGATTCCATGCTTCTGAAAAAGTTTCTGCGAAGTCACGAGCAAATGCTCCATTCAGCCGATACATGACGCGTGGCGTGCTCTGACACCCTCCACATCCCAATTTCCGCGCCATCAGGCGTATGGCATCGAACCATCCGTGAAATCGAAATGGGCAGCGCTATACGCTGCCCATTTCCACTCACGTATGAACCGGTGTTACACGTCGAGATCATTGTTGACCGTGGCTGTCGCCTTGCCCTGCTGAATCGCGAGCTGCCAGCGCAGGTACGCATCGATGAAGCCGTCCAGGTTGCCGTCCACAACAGACTGGGCGTTCCCGACTTCGTACCCGGTTCGATGATCTTTCACGAGCGAATACGGATGAAACACGTACGACCGAATCTGGCTGCCCCACGCGATGTCCTTTTGCTCACCGCGAATGCCAGCCAGTTCAGCTTCTTGCTCTTGGCGCTTTTTCTCGTAGAGACGCGCCTTCAGCATGTTCATAGCGACGGCGCGGTTCTGAATCTGCGACCGTTCGCTCTGACACGATACCACAATGCCCGTCGGCAAGTGTGTAATACGAACTGCCGAATCGGTCGTATTGACGTGCTGACCACCTGCCCCGGAGGAACGGAACACGTCAATCCGAAGGTCTTCCGGGCGAATCTCCACTTCAATGTCGTCGTCCAGTTCCGGAATGACATCGAGTGAAGCAAAAGACGTATGGCGGCGTCCGGATGCGTCAAACGGCGAGATGCGCACCAAGCGGTGAACGCCCTTCTCGGCTTTGAGGTACCCGTACGCGTTGTGCCCTTTGATGAGAAGCGTTACGCTTTTCACACCGGCTTCATCACCGGGGAGATAGTCCAGCGTCTCCACTTTGAAGCCTTTGTCTTCCGCCCATCGCGTGTACATGCGAAGCAGGATGGCTGCCCAGTCCTGCGACTCTGTGCCACCCGCGCCTGGGTGCAGTTCGACAATGGCGTTGTTCTTATCATGCGGCCCAGACAGCATCAGTTCCAACTCGAACTTGCCAATGGCCTCGTTTTGCTTCGCGGCGGCTTCGTTGGCTTCGGCAAACAAATCCATGTCGTTCTCCTCCGCCGCCAGTTCCAGCGTCACTTCCAGGTCTTCCTGGGCTGCCTTCAACACGTTCATTTTCTCAACGACGGACTTCAAGCCGTTGAGCTCCGAAATCACCTTTTGCGCAGCGCTCTGGTCTTCCCAGAACGACGGTTGCGCCATTTTCTCTTCCAACGTAGCAATGCGGGTTTCCTTCGCCGCTACGTCAAAGAGACCTCCCGATTTCCGCTAATCGCTTAGCCATAGTTTGAACCTCTGTGCGCAGTTCTCCAAACGTTTCTGCCACTGTTCAATCACCTCTTCATCAACGAGGTGTGGAAAGGCCACAGAAGACTCCACACCCCAAAGTCTGAATCTATTGTATGCTGGCGGTCTCCGCAATGGCGTGAACAAATCGCCATCTACATTGCCCACACCATACGGTGACGCCATGTCACAACAAGTTTACGACGTCCTTACGGGACTTAACCACCCTGGACCGGGACGCCCTCGTGGATGGGGATGGGCGGCGGTGTGGTCTGCACGCTCGCCTTAAACACGTACAGGATGACTTCCTCTTCGATGCTGTGAATCATCGCCTCGAACATCTCGAAGCCTTCCTTTTGGTAGATCACAAGCGGATCCGCCTGGCCGTAGGAGCGCAGGTGTACACCCTGGCGGAACTGGTCCATGGCGTCAATGTGGTCCATCCACTTCTGGTCTACCGTACGCAGCACGACCACCCGTTCCAGTTCTCGCAGGAACGGACCCAGTTCCTGTTCGCGCTGATTGTAATTGGCAATCATGAGTTGTTCGAGCTTCTCGTACAACTCTTCGCGCGACAGTTTCCGGAGTTCCTCTTCCGTCACTTGCCCCGGTTGCAGGAAGTGACGCTCTGCATACGCGATGAGTTCGGCCAAGTTCCAGTCCTCCGGTACCTGCTCCTCGGAGCAGTACACGTCCAGAATGTGCTCAATTAGATCCTTGCCCATACCTTCCACAATCTCGCGGAGGTTCTCCTGCTCAAGGATTTGCCTGCGCTGACGGTAAATCACTTCGCGCTGCTTGTTCATGACGTCGTCATAGCGGAGCACGTGTTTCCGGATGTCGTAGTTGTTGCCTTCGACTTTCCGCTGCGCGCGCTCCATCGCGCTGGTCAACATCTTATTGTCAATCGGCTGGTCTTCCTCGAGACCGAGTCTGTCCATCAAGCGCGCGATGTTGTCAGAGCCGAACAACCGTAGCAAGTCGTCCTCGAGAGATAGGAAGAACTGGGACGATCCAGGATCGCCCTGACGCCCTGCACGCCCGCGCAACTGGTTGTCAATCCGTCGGCTTTCGTGCCGCTCCGTGCCGATGATGTGCAATCCGCCCAGTTCCGCAACGCCTTCGCCGAGGATGATGTCCGTGCCGCGGCCTGCCATGTTGGTGGCGATGGTCACCGCGTTCCGCTGGCCGGCCCGCGCCACAATCTCAGCTTCTCGTTCGTGGTTCTTCGCGTTGAGAACTTGGTGCATGACGCCGCGACGCTTCAACAGGTTGGATATAATCTCCGACTTTTCAATGGACGTCGTACCGACCAGAACCGGCTGTCCTTTCTGGTGACGCTTGACGACTTCCTCGACCACCGCATTGAACTTGGCGCGTTCCGTCTTGTAAATGACGTCTGTCAAGTCCTTGCGGATCATCGGACGGTTGGTCGGAATCACCACCACGTCCATGCCGTAGATTTCTGTGAACTCTTTTTCCTCTGTCTTCGCCGTACCGGTCATACCGGCAAGTTTTTCGTACATGCGGAAGTAGTTCTGCAGCGTGATGGTCGCCAACGTCTTGCTTTCGTTCTGAACCTTGACGCCTTCTTTGGCCTCAATCGCCTGATGCAGCCCTTCGCTGTAGCGGCGGCCTTGCATGAGGCGGCCGGTAAACTCGTCGACGATGATGATTTCGTCGCCAGCCACCACGTAGTCCTTGTCGCGCTTCATCAAGAAGTGCGCCTTCAAGGCCTGCGTGATGTGGTGCATCAACGTGACGTGGGCCGGATCAAACAAATTCGACACGCCAAAGAACTTCTCCGCCTTGACTACACCGCTGTCTTCCGTCAGGTTGACGGTACGCATCTTCTCGTCGACGTTGTAGTCTTCCGGTTTCAGGCTGCGGACGAACAGGTCAGCGCGGAAGTACAAATCCGCAGACTTTTCCGCAGGACCGGAAATGATGAGCGGCGTTCTCGCCTCGTCAATGAGGATGCTGTCCACTTCGTCGACGATGGCGTAGTGGAGCTTGCGCTGCACCATTTCGTCCAGCGACATCACCATATTGTCCCGCAAATAGTCAAACCCGAACTCGTTGTTGGTTCCGTAGGTAATGTCCGCGTTGTACGCTTCGCGCTTTTCTGCGTGCGACATGTCGTGGACGTTCAACCCCACCGTCAAGCCGAGAAACCGGTGAATCCGACCCATGAGCTCCGCGTCGCGCCGAGCCAGGTAGTCGTTGACCGTAATGACGTGAACGCCTTCGCCGGTCAATCCGTTCAAATACGATGGAAGCGTCGCGACCAACGTCTTCCCTTCACCCGTCTTCATCTCAGCGACACGGCCCTGGTGAAGGACGATGCCGCCCATCAGCTGAACGTCAAAATGGCGTTGGCCTGTGACGCGCTTCGAAGCTTCGCGCACGACAGCAAACGCCTCAAACAACAAGTTGTCCAGTTTTTCTCCATTGGCAAGCCGTTCCCGAAACTCAACGGTCTTGCCAGCCAATTGTTCGTCTGACAGTTTCTCCATATCAGGTTCAAGCGCGTTGATCCGAGCTACCATGCGGCGCAACCGGGCCACTTCACGCTCGTTCCTGTCAAACACCTGTTTCAGGAGTCCCACCTGGAGGTCACACCCCTCTCATCACTAGCTTGTCCGTCGGCGAAGCATTACTTGCCTGCATTTGCGCAGCGAGCGCGAAAATCCCATCTGATGTACCGTCAAAGTACATGCAGATTGAAATTTTCGCGCATCCTCACCGCCACGCTTGTTGATGGGTCACTTCCCGTGCCGGACAACCGTTACGTATGGGCACTTCACGTACAGTCCTCTGTGGGCTGCCGCCAATACGTCTCCCATCGTAAGATTGTACAATGAAGAAGCGGTGGACCACAACTGCCATTGGAATGAAAAGCCTTACTTTTGGTTTATCCCGCAGAGGACTGAGCGGCTATCTTGCCTGTGATGATACCAATGATGGCCCCGACAATCAGCATCAACCACCACGCGGAGTGAATATTGCTGAGCGCAATCAGTAAAAGGATGCCTAACACGACGTTCGCAACGATTTCTCCCAGCAAGCCCAGCGTCGCCATCGACCGCACACTGGACGTCCCCCAATGGAACGCTTTCCAGCCAATGAAAAACAACAGGATTTGGCCAATCCACGCCAGCACAATCACGCACGCCATCCCCTTCCCATGATGCGCCACTCGTTTCTAGGCAGCTGCCCAGAACCGTGGTACATCGTATGCGGGTGGGACATATGGAGTGCACGGCTTCGGATCAGCGACTCCTGGAATCTGCCACTTGTGCGAGATACCTCGCTCTCGCGACCATAAAATATACAGCTGTAAACAGGGCATAGATCCCGACCACGCCCAAGAATATGGGCCAAGTGGATCCGTCCAACCTATGCAGCGTGATGAGATGCGAGAAGTCTACCATCGCGAAGGCACTGTGCACCAACGCCACCCCCACTGGCACAAAGAACAAGAGAAAAAGCTCCGCGGTCAAAACGCGCCCCATTTCCTGGCGCTGCATGCCCATGCGCCGGAGACTGAAGTACTGGCTGCGGTCGCTTTCGTACTGCGCTTGGATTCGAAAGTAAATGGCACTCGCACACGCCAACAGGAACAACGCGCTGATGAAGAACCCAGCAAACAGCATCACGGAAAAGATCTGTCTGGTCTGACTGTCCGCCGTGATGCGGTCGGTCAGGTACATTGACCCCGATTTCGGTAACTCTGACTTGAGTACCTGTACCACAGCCTGAGACTGTTTCCACTTCGGCACACTGAACCCGTGCAGGGTGTACTTCGCGCTGTCCGGCAAACTGGATGTGATGCTCACATAGTCGGCATCAGAGACCACAAGTACGAACTCTGGCAATCCGCCATCCCCTTGTTCGTTAAAAATGCGGGTGTCGGATTGTCCGTTGAGGACCAGATTCGAATGTAGAACACCCATCACACGGATGTGCGGATCGGTGAATATTCTCGGCATGACCAGAGGATAAGGTACATACAAGTTGGCGTGCCCCGGTTGCGGTGCTGCCAGTGCTTTGAGATACGGTCGCAATGCCGGCTCCGCGTTCACCAGCGCCTGGCGAACGTGCTCAAACGTAGATTCAGATACCAGGACGACCTTCAGGCCACGCTGCTGAGACTGTCCCCTGATAGTGGCCACACTCACAGACGCACTGACCATCTGTGACGCAGGTGTGCCCGCGGCGCGGAGTTTGGCCTGGACTTGTTCCGGCGTCAGCGGCCCTGGTTGCGATTGGCGGTTGACCGTCATGACGGTGAACGGATCGATATGGGTTGAATTTTGATGGAGAATAGATTGAAACCTAAACATGGATGCCATGCTGGTGAGCACAACCGCCGACAACAGCGTGACCACCGTTAACACACGGGCGTTGTCCTTCATCCGGTGCGCAAAGCGTCCCGTCACCAACAACTGAATTCCGTTCAACGGGCGCTTTCGCAAGAGGTTTAAGACCAGGACGGAAATCTGACTGAACAACAGGTACGTGCCTATGGACACCAAAATCAAAATCGGGAAAAAGTACATGGTGGTGGACTGCAGACTGTGGCCCACGGCCAGGTAGTAGCCCAGCCCGAGCGCCACTAGGCCGGCTACAACACCAAGCCAAGAGGTACGCGGTGGTTTTTGTCTCGTCCTATCGGCCAGCAACAGGGACTTCGGCGTCCGCATGGCCGCTCGCGATGCTGTGAGCCAACCCTCGACGACAAATAAAACGCCGAAGATGAAAACGGTAGAGACCACAGCACCGGTTGGAACTTCGAATGGAATGGTGGTTGGGAGTTCCAAAATCCGCCCCATCGCCATCAGGAACAGCTTTAAAAACAACGTACCGGCCGCCATGCCAACGACCATCGCCAGCACACCGAGGAACACACTTTCCGTAAACACCATGCGCCACACTTGAGTTGGCCCCATGCCGAGAACGCGAAACAAGCCAAACTCCTTGCTCCGCATCCGAATCAGCGCAGCGTGGAAGAACAAGATGAACAGCACTGCAAAGAAGATGACGATGTACTCGCAGCCACCGAACACGTACGCCGCGCTTTGCGTCATATACCCGTGCTTCACGGCGTTGTTCTGGGAAAAGCATGAGAACATAAAGAACACCAGGACGGCGAGCGCACTCGACGCAAGGTACCCCAGGTAGCGCCGCGTGTTGTGCAGCGTAATCTTACATGCGAGCTGGCGCCATGTCACTGCGGGTCCCCTCCAATACCGCCAGTGTCTGCAATATCTCCTGAAAGAACACCTCGCGTGTGCGGGGCGCGTCCAATCGCGAAAACACCTGGCCGTCCTTAATGAAGACCACGCGGCGGCTGTAGCTGGCCGCGAACGGGTCATGCGTGACCATGAGGATGGTGGATCCGTGCTCCTGGTTCAACCGCTGAAAGATTTCGAGCAGCGCTTTCGCGGACGCGGAATCCAAGTTACCCGTCGGTTCGTCGGCAAGGATGAGTGCCGGATTGTGGACCACAGCCCGAGCTACCGCCACTCGCTGTTGCTGTCCACCAGACATCTCATACGGATACTTATCAGCGTTGGCCTCCATACCGAGGAACTTCAGTGTATCCAGCACCTTGTTCCGCACTGCCACTCCGCGCTTGCCATCCAGCGCCAGCGGCAACGCGACATTCTCAGCTGCAGTCAGGCTGTCCAACAAGTTGTAGTCCTGGAACACGAACCCCAAGTGGCGCCGACGAAACAACGCGAGCTGAGACGCCTTCATCTTGGCAATGTCCTGACCCTGTATCCACAACTCACCGCTTGTCGGCTTGTCAATCCCGGCCAGGATATTGAGCAATGTCGTTTTCCCGCTGCCAGACGGCCCCATGATGCTCACAAACTCGCCGTTCTCAACGTCTAGGTCAATGCCATTCAACGCCTTTGTGACCGCATTTGCATGCCTGGCGCCATATACTTTGGTCAAGTGTTTTGCCTTCAGTACACTCACAAATGACAACCTCCTACGCACATCACTGGATTTGTCGCGTGTGCATCGCCCGTTGATGTGAGTATGCCATGGCTTCGGTCTGCCCCGCCTTGTTCGAAACTTACAATGCAGACGATGAATCTTACAGTTTTGTCACATAGATTGTGGATGATAACAAACGCGGCGGCGACATAAAGATAGGAGTCGGTGGCATCCGACTCCTACGGTACACGCCTTTGGATGTGGAGCTCCCACACTAGGACAAGGACATCATAGAAGCAGGGTGATAGTAGTCTGACCGCGCAATTCGCACCGTGACCGTTGTCCCGTCTCCTTCTTTCGACCGCACGCTCACACGATGTCCGAGCTTGTCCACCACTTCCCGAACCAAGTACAGTCCCATGCCCGTCGCTCGCGAGTGCATCCGACCGTTGGCTCCCGTGTAAAACGGCTCAAACACATGTCGCACGTCGCGCTCTGGTATGCCAATGCCCTCGTCCGTGAAGTCAATTTGAATCTCGTTACCGCAATCAAAAACGCGCAACCAAAACGTGCAGGCCACGTGGTCACCCTGCTCGTCCAACTTGTGTCCGTACTGAAGCGCATTGCGCACGATTTGCTCCACAATGAACGCAAACCACTTTTTGTCCGTCAAGGCCCATACGTGCTCACGTGGGCATTCCAACTTCGGATAGATCTTTCGCCGTATCCATTCCGCCTTGTGCTGATTCACGATATCTCGCAACACCACAGGCACATCCACCGCTTCCAAGTGCGAGTCGAACGAAAACGAGTTCAGCCGTGCGGTGTACATCATGGCGTCAATCGAAGCCTCCATCCGGGCCGCTTCTTCGGCCAATTGGTCCATCCACTCGCGCTGCAAGGTATCGCCGGACCATCCGGCCAGCGCTTCTTCCACCGAGTAATGAGATGATCCGCCCTCTTCCACCCTCTCCGCACGCCGTGACCGTCCGCCTTTGTCTGCGGCCTGCCGCATTTCCTGTTCCAGTAAGCGAATGGCCGTCACGGGTGTCTTCATTTGGTGGGCAAACCGAGTTGCAAATGTCTCAAAGAAGCGCTGGCGTTCCTCCAGCGCAGCCAGATTTCTCATATACACCGCGTGATATGCGCTGAGCAATTGCCCGAACAGCCGCTGTTCCTCAGTGGCCGCGACCAGTGGGACATCCCCTTCCGAGATGGACATTTCCCGAGACAACCGCGCATGGACATCCCGGTAAAACGGGCGGCGGATCCAATACTCCAAAACGAGGTACGCACCTAGGGCAAACAAAGCGAGAACACTGGCATACGCAACCAGGTCTCCGGGAATGGGCTTACCCGATTCCGCCGCGGCCAAAACCAGAACCGTCGTCAGCAAGAAGTCTCCCATGACGTAGAATAGCGCCACGCGCCATTGATCTCGAAGAAAGGTCCAGAAACTCATGTGACATCTCCTTCGTACGGTTGGAAACGATATCCGAGGCCGCGCACCGTCACCAGCGCGCCTTGCAACCCAAATACCGCCAGCTTCTTGCGCAGCCGCGCCACATTCACGGTGAGGGTGTTGTCATCCACGAAGTCGGTGTCATCCCACAACGCTTCCAGCAACGTGTCGCGACTAACCACACCACCCTCCGCCTCCAGGAGTAATCTCATCAAGGCCAACTCGGTCTTCGTCAGCGACTCCGTTGCGTCCCGGCTTTCCATGGTGGCTCGGCGCAGATCAATCCGCGTGCCTCGAATGTCAAATACGTCACAGACCTGGGTACCCTGTGATTCGGCGTACTCCCCGTACGCTCTGCGCAACATCGCACGGATTTTTGCAATGACCACGTCTATTTCAAACGGTTTGGTGATGTACTCGTCTCCACCGTGTTCCAATGCAAACACCTGATCCATGGCGCTGTCGCGTGCGGACACGAAGATGATGGGAACCTTCGAAAACATGCGAATCTGACGGCACCAGTAAAAGCCATCGAAGTAGGGAAGGTTGATGTCCAGCAACACCAAATCCGGCCCCAATGTTTTCACTTCGTCGTCTACGTGTTGCAAGTTTTGTGCGCGAGACACACGGAATCCAAACCGCTCCAAATGCTGTTGAAGCAAATAAGCCACGCTGTTGTCGTCTTCCACCAACAAAATGTGGTTACGCACGTGTATACAAATCCCCCGCCATGTCAAGTTGTCCACATCTTATCATGAACGCAGATGTTTCCTGATGCAAAGACAGGTAAGGGCACCGGCGACGTCGCCAGTGCCCATGCTTGTCTATGTTTTGAAATTACCAATTATTCTAATTTTTAATGCGTAGCCCTTGTGGTTCGTTGCATCAATTTGGTTCAATCAACCCGTACGTACCGTTCTTGCGCCGGTACACCACGTTCACTTCATCTGTCGCTGCATTCGTGAATACGTAAAAATCGTGTCCGAGTAAATCCATCTGCATCATGGCTTCCCGCACATCCATCGGCTTGATGGGAAAGCGCTTTACTCGAACCAGCTCTTCCAGAAGGTCTTCGTCCTCATCTTGCTGTGTCGCTACCGCATACCCCGCATACCTACCGTTTTCACTGGACGTCTTAATCCTGGTCCGCAGTCCCTTCTCTCGGAACCGTTGATTGAGTTTGGTTTTATGTTTATGAATCTGTTGCTCCAACTTGTCGACGACCATGTCAATCGACGCGTACATGTCGTTGGACTTTTCCTCCGCTCGAAAGAGCACGCCATGTACCTGGAGCATCACTTCTACGCGATGAATCCCTCGTTCCACCGACATGGTGACGGAGACATCGCGTTCAGGTGGAGCATCAAAGTACTTTGCCAAGCGACCGATTTTCTTCTCTGCATATTCCTGAAGCGCCGGAGTCACTTCTAAATGGTCACCGCGTACTTGAATGTTCATAAACATCAACTCCTCCCTCTGTGTATGTATTATACATCAGCAGGAGGAGTCGTTGTCAGATAATTTAAGGGGATATAAAGAATGTGATGATATTTTTAAGACAGCACCTATGACTGCACGTTCAACGCCAATCCAGGCATCTGACGGGATTCCGTAAACCTGCGCAGTCCTTCCGGTGGAAACTTTTGAATCACTTCGCCCGTGTTCTTGTCTAACACTCGGTTTCCATCATCCATACGTTCCCCTTATTCAGCCGAAGACACCGGCATGGCAGCTTCCGTCCTCAACTTCATAGACGCCTGAACCCACGCTTCCCGGAGTTCTTCCACACGAGGGTAAATCTCATCAATCGGATGGACCGCCTTTTTTACGTTGGCTTCGGTCAAGCGACGCAGGAAGTACTCGTACAATGCTGCCAACGCGTGCGAGATTTCGTACTCCATCTTGAGCGTGTTTCTCAATTCGTGGACAATGTCCTGGGCTTTGACCAATTGGCGGTGTGCTTCCGGCAAGTTGGACGCCAGAATCTGTTCCTTTGCACTCCTCATCGCCAGTAACAGGCCGTCGTACAGCATGATGAGCAGTCTATCCGGACTCGCGGTCTGTACCGACATCGCCTTATACCGTGCGTACGCTTGTGGATTGACAGACATGGTGACTCCTCCTTGAAGTTAACCCTGAGTATCGAAATGAGCGCCACGACCATGGTCTTGGGAAACAGGATAATATCGCTTCGTGACTTGAAGCGCATGCTCTACCTGGGTCATTTGCTTCTGTAGCTCCGACTTACGTCGGTCAAGACACTGTGTCAATGTGGTATTCTGTTCTACCACTTTGGCTAATGTGCTGTGCAAGGCGAGCGCTGCATCCCGAGTCAGCTGATCTTCCGCCTGCTCGGCCACAGTTGTGACAACTACTCTTTCGGGACAGATCCCGGTCTCTTTTTCTCCTGCTGCATTTTTATGCGCAACTTGGCGCTGGCCGCAGCCAGTGAAGCGCTCAATTCCTTCGTACAAGACGCACAATACCTTCCCGCCTGCGTGGGATTGCCACACCGCTCGCAGGGATAGTTTAGATTCGGGTTGTTCCGCAAAATCAGTCGACCGTCCCGAATCAAATCGATGATGAACTCCGTTGCAACACCAGTGTCCTCGGTTACCTGTGTCATGGTGGCATCTCGATTCTTGCGGAGGTACGCTCGCACCGTCTCACACGCCTGATCCTCTTCGGCAATGCAGGCGGGACAAATGTTTCTCCGGACTTGGCTGAAGATGCGGCCACATCGTTTGCAATTTGCGATTGGCACCGCCATCCCCTCCTTTGCCCTCCATTATATCTATTGAAAGCCTACCTCTACTAGCAAAAATTGACGACATTGACAACGAGGCACTGAGAAGGATGCTGCTTGTGCGTCGGATGCCTTCAAGGGATTGTCGAATCTGTAGATATCTTTTGGAGCAAACAACGTAGGTGATTGTGTCATAATGAAGGCACTCACGACGTGTTGAAAGAGGTGTCTCTCGTGGCTCTATCCAAAACTGTAAGCGCCATCACAGTGGTCGCAGCGGCCGTTGCTCTCGGTGGCGGCTGGTACTGGTACCACACATCATCGGAGCAAGCCAAGCAGGAACAAGCCCTTCGCCAAACATTAAGACTCGCCGACTTGTCCGAGAAACAAGCGCCCGACTTCCACCTGACAGATCAACATGGCAAACAAATCTCGCTGTCTGATTTCAAAGGCAAAGCTGTGGTTCTGCAGTTCATGGACCCGGTCTGCACGGACGTGTGCCCCATCGTCTCTCAGGAAGTGATTCAAGCGAATCACTCCCTCGGCGCAAAGTCGGACGACGTCGTGTACATTGCGGTGAATGTCAATCAGTATCATGAAAAGCCCGCAGACACACTGGCGTTTTCGAAGGAACACGGCCTAGACAAGTTACCCAACTGGCACTTTGTCACCGGAGACACGGCCTCTCTTCAAGCGGTCTGGAAAGCGTATAGCGTTTACGTAAAGCCGAATCCGGATGGAGACGTCGTGCATAGTTCTTTCATCTACTTCTTGGACAAAGACGGCAAGGAGCGGTACGTGGCAAATGCCTCGGACGACAAGTCGGCCATTCCTGGCATGAGCAAGGGCATCGCGTTCTTTACAAACAAGTTGATCTAGCACCTTCACTCCACGTCTGCGAGCACGAGGGCTGCAACCCGCTCGGCACCACCGGAGAGCAAAGCACATGCACACATGTACAGCGTGGCCCCGGTGGTGACGATGTCGTCCACGAGAAGAATGGACTGCCCCGCAACGTTCACACCTGATTTCACATGGTAAGCGCCCCTGAGTCCTTGGAGACGCTCCCGCGCATTTTTTGCCGTTTGCGACTGCGTGAATTCATCGTGTGGATTCGGGCGGCGCGTAAGTCCCTCCACAACAGGCAAGTGCAGAATTCGAGCGACTTCATCCGCCAGCATGCCCACGTGGTGGTACCCTCTCTTACGAAAACGGTCTGGAGAGGTCGGAACGGGAATCATCACCGTCGGACGTGCGTTCAACCACGCTTCATTCCCTCTCTCGTTACCGGCCATGAACTGGTTGTACGCTTCAGCCGCCCAAGTAGCGAACCACGGCGTGAGCGCAATCGCACCATCGTACTTCCACTGGCGGATGGCATTGCGAATGGCTCCCTCGTATCGTCGCGCGGCAACAATGGGCATGGTTCTCTGAGAGCCCACGCTGCCCGCAGAGGCGCCAAGGCGAATCCGTCGTATATGATGAATTTGCGTAGTCGGCGAAACGTCCTGTATGCAAAACAGGCAGATACCTGGGATGGTATCTGCCTTGGAAGAATTCCCATTGGTATAGGAGTGACTGGCACTCGGATAGAGGGGTCTTTGACACAGCAGGCAAGCTTCCTTATCGTCCAGGAAAATCGCGTTCAACACGAGATTCCATACGCGGCGCAACAGGAACCTGCGCGTCTGCAGTGTCATGCGTGGGCTCACTCTGGCACAACCTCCGACGGGTAGTAAATCAAGGCGAGCAACCCAGGTCCCGTGTGTACCCCAATCACCGGTCCCAGTTCCGCGACTTCTGCGTAGATGTTCGGGTGTTGTTCGACCAACTGGTTCTTAAGGGCTATCGCGTCCGCTTCCCGCTGGGCGTGGACGACGCCCACGCGCAGTGGCGTACCCTGGCTCGCAACCTCATGGAATTCATTCAGGATGCGTTCCATCGCGCGTTTATGGGTACGTACCTTTTCAAATAGCTCGACACGGCCATCGCGTATCGTCAAAATCGGCTTGATCTGCAGCAACGCGCCGAAAACAGCGGCTGCACCACCAATGCGCCCACCTTTGTGCAGGTTGTCCAGCGTATCGAGCACAAACCGGGCTGTGGTGTTCTCAATCGCCCGCTGCCAGAGCGCCACAATCTCCTCGGGCGTTCCTCCGCGCCGAGCCAATTCCGCGCCATCCAGTAGAGGCCCCGCAATGCCGTAACTGGCAATCCGAGAGTCCACCACAATGACGTTGCCGTCGACCATGGAGGCGGCCGTCTCGGCGGATCGGACCGTGCCACTTAACTGACCGGAGAGCAACAGACACATGACTGTGTCGTGGTCTTTCAACAGCCGTTCAAATGCAGCAACAAACTCCCCTACAGGCGGCTGTGATGTCGTCGGAAGCGTCTTCGAGGCGGCCATCCTGTCATAGAAGTCGGCAGTGCCGAGGTCTTCTCCTTCCCGATAGGCCTTGCCCTCAAAGATGACGGAGAGCGGTACAACTGTAATGTTGTACTTCTCCTTTTGCTCCGGCGTCAAGTATGCCGTACTGTCTGTCACAAAAGCTATCTTCTTCATAGGATCCCTCTTTGTCGGTATTTCACTCTCATTACATCAAACATCGTGAAGCGTGCCTAGTACATACTATGGAACCTGTACGAAAAATCTGCACTAATGCAAATTGTGCGTCATTGGTCGCTCAGACTATGCTAATATCGGAATAGAAAACCTATTTTTGGCGCTTAATATCGTTGTTGAAGCGGTGATGATAATGCCTAGCATCGGTGAAAAGATTCGCGAAGCCCGACTCCAACGCGGCCTTACGCAAGGCGATTTAGCGGAAGACCTGGTGACGCCAAGCATGATCAGCCAGATTGAAGCGGACAAAGCAAAACCCTCCTATCCTCTGCTGACCGCCATTGCCAATCGGTTGGGCTTGCCTGTTGAACACTTCCTAAACGAACTTCAGGATCAGTTTACCCTCACCACCTACCTGCGGCTGGCAGAGTACTACCTTTTGCTAAAGCAGCCGGAGATGGCCGAAAGCACGCTGCGTTCGGTCGACCCCCCCCTCCCCCCTGGCCTGGACTACCAAGAATACCACCTCTACCTGGCGCGGGCATGCCGAATGCTGAACCGGTCTTACGAAGCCATCATGCTTCTGGAAGACTTGCGAGAGCAGGCACTCCGGCATCAAGACAGGAAACTTCTGTTTTCTGTCTGCAAGGAGTCGGGCTACGTAGAGTTTGCCATAGACAATGCGGACGGTGCAATGCACGAGTGGAAAAAGGCACTGCATATCGGAGAGACACTGTGGGCAGAGGGCGAGTGGGGGTCTGTCGAGGCGCAAGCTGAACTGTCCGAAGTCTGCACGTGCTTACACCAACTGTACACGCAAATGAGAGACACGTCCAACGCCTTGAAGATGGCCACACGTGCCGCAGAATTGACGAAAGGTTTTGGACGCGTTCGGGACATCGCGAACGCCTTGGTGTCAGACGGTGTGCGTGCCCTGGAGGCTGGTGATTCCGCTCGAGCCAAGTTGGCGTTGGAGCGCGCGATTTCCGTTATCCACACGACGCAGTGGATTGAGCAAGCACTTGTGGCATGGGCAATGCAGCCGACGGCAGACAAGGAGACTGATCCGTGGGAACAAGCGGCGATGGCGACAACCACCATGGATCCAGCCATCCACTTGCAAGCAGAACTTCACCATATTGCGCGGCACCTGGAGCAGGGTGACGCTGTGGGCGCGCTGGAGCAAGTCCGGCGGTGCAAGGATTTCATGGCATCGTGCGAATCGGAGATTCCTGGTTTCTCTTCTTGGCAGAACGGGCTACGCCACCGCTTGGAGGTCAAAGCGGCACGAGCTCATTTTGCGCTAGGCCAAGTGTCTGAGGGAATGCGTATCTTCCAGGACACCAAAGAGGCGCTGATGCAGGAGGGATTACATAAATTTGCAGCCTATGTCGTGGCTCAGTGGGTGCAGTGCGAGATGGAGTCTGGCCAAATGAGCAAAGGATTGGAACTCACTCAGGAATTGCAGAAGTTGTTGGTGCAAGCAAACAACCGAACCTAAGACTCGGTTGTCCCTCCATTTGAATACGACTGCTCACCTGCGTCATGCGAGGCTTTCTTCGTCTGGGGAGATGAGTCCCGTCTCCCGGACGACCTCGATGAACGGTTCGACGAGGTCTGGATCAAATTGACGCCCAGCACAAGCCCTGAGCTCTTCAAACGCCTCTTCCATTGTGCGCTTGCGCTGATAAGGTCGACTCGTAGTCATGGCGTCGAAACTGTCAGCAATGGTCAAAATCCGCGCTTCCAGCGGGATCTCCTCGCCCTTCAGACCGTCCGGATAACCGGTTCCATCAAATCGCTCGTGGTGGTGGCGAATGATGGGAAGGCACGGGGCGAGGCTGGGTATCGATTTCGCCATATTCTCCCCGAGTTCGACGTGGCTCTTCATGATTTTCCACTCTTCTCGCGTCAAAGGCCGACGCTTGGTCAACACTTCAATCGGCACCTCGACCTTGCCGATGTCGTGAAGGAACGCCCCAAACCGCAAATAGCGAATAGATTCTTCCTGTAGCCCAATCCGCTTGGCCAAAGCCACCGCATACACGACATCGCGCTCGGTGTGCGCGTATGTATACCTGTCTTTCGAGTTGAGAATCGCCAGGAACACCTTGATGGTTTTCACAATTTCCTGGTCGACTTCGTCCATCCTGAGTTCACGCTGCATGTCGTCGAGCACAGACGTATACACAGACACCTTGTTGCGGCCTGTGAACTTACCGTTGTACAGTGCGTCGTCGACCTTCATCAATAGCTCGCTCTTCGACTCCGCTTGGTCGGGATAATGCGCAATACCGATGCTCACAGTCAGCTTCTTGGCAGGTATCCGTTCTGCGCCGGGAAACTGAGTGTTTTCAATGGCCAGTCGAAGGCGTTCCGCCTTTACGTTGGCCTGTGCGATGTCATAGTCGGGCAAGACAATGAGAATTTCTTCGCCGCTGTATCTAGCTATTTCTTCTTCGTCAATACGGTTTTGCGAAAGAATGTCAGCAATGGACTTTAGCGCTGCGTCTCCACGCACATGTCCCCAGACCTCGTTATACCTTCTGAAGTGGTCCACATCCAACATCAGTACGGCGAAAGAGCGCTTCTGCTCAATGAGTGCGTCAATGAGAGACTGAATATACCGGTGATTATGTAGACCCGTCAGCTCGTCCTTAATCGCAAGTTCCGTAAAGCAGTATGAAAACAAAACTCTTTTCTGGTAGTTCTCCACTTGGGTTCGCAACGAAACGAACTACTTCAACCGCGAGCACAGTACAAGTAGTAAAGCAGACTCCGTTAAATACCTGAGTGTACCATCGTGATTTGTAACGTAAGCTGGACACAATGCCGTACATAATGCCAGCCCATACGACGAGGTAAATTGGATAACAGAGTGAAAAACCGGTCAGATAAACAGTTTCTAGGCCAATGTTGTCAGTTGGCGTAACCATGATCCGGAACCGCTCAACAAGCAGCAGCAGGCCAGTCAGGGTGTACATGACAACCCAATCTGGAATAGACGGGGATGAAAAGTGTGACCAAGTCCATGCAGCGAGTGCAAAGAGAAGGCCCAACGCATACATGCAGTTAAGGAGTGATGGAAGACTCCGACTTGCCACCAATCTTGTCCACCCCCTTCTCTGCGCGCATGGCATGCTGTATCAGTAGAACCAAACCTATGGCAAAGAGAATATCTCCAACGCTGATGAGACTTACGGGTTGTATCGCAAAGCTAAAAATGTCTCCTAAAAAATTTAGGTGAGTAGTTGATGACATTGCCACACTCTTCCCATAATGCCCGCTCAGAAGGAGTGGGACATAGCTCGGCGCCATGTGCTGTACCGCTGGCACATAAGCTGGCATCCGCAGCCCATTTACTAACATCACGAGAAAGTTTGCGGCAGTTCCCACCCCTGCCCATAACAAACCTTGAACGCGAACATTGATCAGACAGAAGACCAGAAGGACACAGTAACTAAGCACAAGTACGAGTTCATAAGCCAGCCCATTTAAGTACGCGATGGAAACATGTTGCAGTCCATATGCAACTGGTAAGATCCGGAGCGCCCGCAAGCGCACGTTAGGAATTGCCCAAAGACTTCCCTTCCTGAGCCAACCTATTATCAATCCAGTAAGTACGACGCAGGCTTGAAACGCCAAGCTCCCACCTCATTTGACAGTATGTGGTGCGTAAATAGGCCGGGGACATGTTCCCGGCCTATTTACTCGAAGTCACGGTGTCAGCGACCATCCTGCCTGCGCCGCAACTGAAAACAGTACAATGGCGCCCAAAATAAGACCTGCTTTGACTTTTTGCATCGGTGGTTCCTCCTCAGAAATGGATTCGTTCTCCCACTCTGAAGTGCTGTAGTGTATGAGATGTGCTAAGAGTCGCTTGCGTCAATATATAAAGAATATTCCGTCTCTGAAATAATTGCTAGAGTCTGTCGAAAAGATAGGAATTTTGTCCCGGAAATTTTCAGGAACACCCTACGGTCGGTGTCTTTCGATGGCAAATGACGCAAAAATCCCCTCGACCGGTGTCGACAGGGGATGGAAAGAATCAGATTGAAATCAATTCACTCGCACAACCACGCGACGTCGCGAGTGACGTCCCGCACCATGCCGTTGACGCGGAGGTCGTAAATACAACCAACGCGAGGGGACTGCAGACAAAGCGCTTTCAATTGATGGAGCAACTCAGAGTCGTCTGCGACGCGAACGTAGTCGATGCAGTCGTGACAGGCGGTCATGCGCTGCACAATCTGACCGGTATCATCTTGCGATGCGACGTCGAAAACGAGGATGCGGCGTTCGCGAGTGCCAAGTGCGGTGCGGATCATCAAGGTACGTAGCGTGCCTTCAATGTCCCGTTCAGCGTGTTGAACAATCAGGATGATTGTGAGAGGATGGGGATTCCGCTGCGCGCGGCGTTGAATACTGCGGACGCATTGCCGCACCACTGCGAGAGCCCCGTATACTGCAAGTGCCCAGAAAATCAGAGCCTCCACCATGGCCCTCACCCCCTGCAGCATTATATGCCGAGCAACTGGGAGTGGAACTGAAACAGGACCCACAAAGGCGCTCTTTTCGGATATGTCGAGCGTGCGTTCGAGCCTAGGATAGGATGGCTAGGTTGTCAGCCACTTCTTCTGCAAGGCGATGACCACGGCTTGCGTCCTATCGGTGACAGACAGTTTTGCAAGAATGCTAGAGATGTGGTTTTTGACCGTCTTTGGTGTGATGTGCAACGTTTCTGCAATTTCTTCGTTTGACTTGCCAAACTTTAAGTGACGAAGGATTTCCATCTCGCGTTCCGTGAGCACTTCTCGCCAGGAGTCGTTAGTCGCATACCGTTCCTTGAACTGCGCAATCACGGTTTGGGTGACTTGAGGGTGCACAATCGCTCGACCTGCGGCAACTTCACGCACGGCACGAACCACCTCGGAGACCGAACCGTCCTTCACCAGATATCCTGAAGCACCGGATTTGAGCGTCTCCAGGACATAGCTTTCATCGTCGTGCATGGTGAGGATGACAATGCGGACATGCGGATACTGCTCGCTCATTTGTTTGGTGGTTTCCACGCCGTTTAGAATGGGCATGTTGATGTCGAGCAACAGGACGTCGGGGTGGACTTCCTCCAATCCCTTTAAGGCTTCTTCGCCGTTCCGCCAGAGACCTACCACCTGCATATCTTGTTCAAATTGCAATACGTCTCGCAACGTTTCACGAAACGCTTCGTTGTCGTCAGCGATGGCAACACGGATGGTTCCCATGTCTGTTCACCACTTCCCTCTACGGTGTGAAACAAGTTGCGAATTCAATTCTGGACTGCATCCAAAATTTCCTCCTTGTCAGTTTTCAAAATTCCGACGAATCACAGGTTCAGCACATTCTGAACACAACATCTCTCTCGTCGTCGGTAAATCTCTCTACTAATAATTTCAAAATCATTCAATGGATAAAAAAACGGCGTCGACGAAAATCGTCAACGCCACAGCAATGGGGTAAGGGTGATGCTAATAGATTCGGGTCAACCATGACATATATGAGGGTCGCCCAAGCTTTTTCTCGAAAAAACTTAGATGTTCTTCGCGTCAGCACGCAGTGCTTCCGCCTTGTCCGTCCGTTCCCATGGCACGTTCAAGTCGGTCCGCCCGAAGTGCCCGTACGCTGCCGTTCTCCGATAAATCGGTTGGCGCAACTCCAAGTCGCGGATGATGGCCGCCGGACGGAGGTCGAAGTGCTTGCGAATGAGTTCCACGATTTTCTCTTCAGGTATGGTGCCCGTGCCGTAGGTATCCACAGAGATGGACACCGGACGCGCAACGCCAATCGCGTAGGCTACTTGAACTTCACATTTCCGGGCCAACCCAGCGGCAACAATGTTCTTTGCTACGTAGCGAGCTGCGTACGCGGCACTTCTGTCCACTTTCGTCGGATCTTTTCCGGAGAATGCCCCGCCACCGTGGCGAGCATAACCGCCGTATGTGTCGACGATAATTTTCCGCCCGGTCAAGCCAGCATCGCCTTGCGGTCCGCCAATGACGAAACGTCCTGTGGGATTAATGAAATACTTGGTGTCTTTGTCCAACAACTCGCTCGGAACCACCGGTTGAATGACGTGCTTTTGCAAATCTTCGGCGATGGTGCTGAGCTCTGTATTTTCATCGTGTTGTGTCGACATGACAATGGTGTCCACGCGGACAGGCTTGTCCCCGTCGTATTCAATGGTCACCTGAGTCTTTCCGTCCGGACGCAGATACGGCAAAGTCCCATCTTTGCGGACTTCGCTCAATCGGCGAGACAGCTTGTGCGCGAGCGAAATCGGCAGTGGCATCAGTTCCGGCGTCTCATCGCAAGCGAAGCCAAACATCAACCCCTGGTCGCCAGCGCCGATGGCTTCGATTTCTGCGTCCGTCTGACCTTGACGCGCCTCCAAAGCTTGGTCTACGCCTTGCGCGATGTCTGGAGACTGTTCGTCAATTGAGGTAATCACGGCGCACGTTTCCGCGTCAAACCCAAACTTTGCTCGGGTGTACCCGATGTCCGCAATGGTCTTGCGAACGATTTTTGGTATATCCACGTAACAAGATGTGGTAATCTCGCCAGCGACGAGCACCAATCCTGTAGTGACCGACGTCTCACATGCTACGCGAGCGTATGGATCTCGGCTGAGAATTTCATCCAATACAGCATCGGAAATTTGATCACAGATTTTATCCGGATGGCCTTCCGTTACGGACTCCGAGGTGAACAAACGTTTCGCCACGGGCAACCCCTCCTTCAATCCCGTGTAATACGGTAAACAAACCTAGCATATGGTATTATATTTCACGCCGTGCGTCAATGAACTTAGGGCGGGTACATGCCCGCCCTATCAACAAATAATGGTTCATTCTGTTTTAGCCTTGCGGTTTTGCCATCGCCTGTTGCGCAAATGCGACCAACCGCTTGGTGATTTCGCCGCCACAAGCTCCGGCTTCGCGAGTGGTGATATGTCCCCAGTAATCTTCACCGCTTCCCTTCTGAACGGCAAGCCCGAACTCCGCGGCAATTTCGTACTTCATGTCGTCCAGCGCCTTGTGTGCACCTGAGTACAGTAACGCGTTGCTTTTCGATCCCCTGGCCATCCACAGCACCTCCAACGTGAAGATTTCCGGCGTTTTACCGGTAGACCTAGTGTGGTCCTTCGCCCTGGAGGTCAGACTGTTCACATGTTGGCCAATTAGGTATCGTGGCCCGCTTTACGCAAAACATGCCAAACAAACCGCGGCAATGCGAGCTGTCGGCGCCAGCGAGACGGCTGCTTGAGCAAACGATACAACCACTCCAAATTCAACTTTCGAAACGCCGCAGGGGCGCGCTTGACGGTTCCTCCCCAGACGTCAATACTGCCTCCGACACCGATGGCAACACAAGGCGGTAAGCTGCCGAGCCAATGATAAATGAGCTTCTCCTGCTTGGGCTGACCAAGCCCGACTAACCAGACGTGGGGGGCAAACGATTCAATCTGCCCCATGATCTCCGGTAGGTCTCGTTCTCTAAAATATCCATTACGTCCCGCAAACTCACACAAAGGGTAATCTTTGCGAAACCGCCGCAAACAAGCTTTTAAAGACGATTCTGAAGCACCGAGTAGAAAGACGCGCAGCGGTTGGTGGCGCTGCTCTGCGGTATTTAGCAACTCCTGCACCAACTCGACGCCGGTCACTCGCTCTTGAACGACTTTTTTCTTCCGGTTTGCGGCCCACACCACGCCAATACCGTCTGGCGTGACCAGGTCGGCCACGTGAGCGATGTGGCGAAGTTCCTCATCTTTCTGCGTCTGCATGACGAACTCCGGACCAGCCGTGATGACCATGCGCCGGGTCTTTTCGTCAATCCAATGAAGTAGTTGTTCCACCACCTGTTGGCGGGTCAGTGTATGAAAGCGGACGCCCAATACGTGAACGACCGCGTCTTGTTGAACTTGAGCTCCTAGCGTCATATTGCACTTCCTTCACAAGAGGATAGGCATGTCCCGTACCTGTACCACATATTTTATACGGAGCCCATTCCCCAGCCAAGGTTGTGGGCATGTTGAAAAACGACCTTTGAAATACTACAATCGAAAACCGTGATTGGCTGATTCCATAAGTCGTTACGGTCAGGAAGGAAGCTGAGTCGTGGAAGAGCGAACCACACAGCGTGTTGAGACGCTGCGCGCAAAATTGTACGAAATTGTCGTGGAATACAACGGAAACCTACTTCATCCACGGGTCATCCAGGCCAGCCAATGCCTGGACGCGGAAATCGCCGGCATGATGCTGGCCGAAAGTCATTCCGCCTCTGTCCCTGCACCATCCTCCACCCTGTATTCCAATTGAACGCGCCAACTTCTCATGGAGCCGCCTGTAACAACGGCAGAATCGGGTTTTTCCGGTCTACTTCAACGACGCTCGTCACTGTCACTCCAAACAGTGAGGGATCTTCTAAGTAGATGGACTTTCCGTCATTCAGTGTCACCCAAGCGTTGACAAAGCCGTACATTCCATAATGGTAATCCAGCGCGAAGCCGCAGTAACTCACTGCTTTTCCGTTGTAATACAGCGGTTTGTCTGGATCCAAATCCATGTATGTCGTGATATCGTCCGGCGGGTTCTTGTCTTGTGTTGTGTCCTCTGCTTTGCCGTTGCCTTGCAACGTGCCATTCGGGAGAACCATCAACTGTTCTTGCCCTGCAGACATTTTGACACCGTGCCAGACGGTGTTGCCGTGTTGCAGCACCCGAATATAACCTTGAAACGATGGATTCGCCTTTACAGTGACTGCAACGCCATCATCACTCGTCCGACCAGCTTGTTTCAGCAGCGAGCTCAACGTGCTGTTCAGCGCGGCGGGCGTACCTCCAAAAGCGGCTTGGAATGCCGCGTCGGAACTCATACCTTGTTTCATGGCCTGCAAGTACTTTGCCAGCGATGCTTCTCCATGTTGATGCGCAAGATAACTGATGGCCAACCAATCCTGCAGTTCCAAATCGTACGACGCGTTCCCTGCCAACACTTGTGCCTCGTCTTTCGCAAGCGGAACGAGGTTGCCAGAGACCGCAGCCTTCATGACACTCTCTGCCATCTGCCGAGCGTAACCGCCATACGAAACCGGATTTTCCACCTTCGCTTGTACCTTCATGCCGTTGTACACAGCCAATCCCTCATTGACCCAGCTCGGAAGGTTGTCCACGTTGGCATTCAGATAGGCATTCAGAAACGCGTGTGTTAATTCGTGTGCCAGCGTGTTGGCCAAATCGGCGTTCGAAGTGTTTTGATACAGCGGCACCACGATATCGCGGCCCATTGTAAACCCACCGGTATCTTGCGAATACCGTTGAGCGTCTTGGACCGAGACGCCAAGTGAATTGAGTGCATCCTTATAATCCGTGGCATTTTGCGCAAGATATATGTGAACCGGGCCGCTCGTGCTCATTTGTAGCGTACGGAACACCGTGTCGACAATGTGGTAGTCAGACAACAGCTGGTTGACGCTCTTCACTTTGCCAACCGGAACATCGTGCCCATACGCCGTGACGTGAACCGCTTCGGCGGCATCCACGTGCGGTGTGGGCAAGGGCGTAGTGCCGTTTGACGAAACTGTGGCATTCGTCGGCTGAACGCGATGAGAAGTATCGGCCGGTGGTTCACTGCGATGGTCTGAAGACGGCGATTGGGCTGATTTCATGTGGGACAACGCATGGATCCAGGACTGCACCTGTTCTGGGTTGTGTTCGTACACCAACGTCCCCGATGCCACAGCGGTCAATGCAATGGCAAAAGCTGAAATGGTAAGATGAAACCATTTATCCGAGCGGCGGGCCATGTCTTTCCCCCATTCTGAGGCCATCGTCGATACTTGTAGTGTAGCCGGAATGCATACAGATTGAAACGTGCGTGTTTTCGGAACTTGATTCACAATTTTTGATTGACTTTACAATGGCATTCGTGTTATGTTGGGATCGAAGTAAAAATTTCTACGAGTACAATGAACTTGGCAAGAGTACGGAATGGTACCGGGGACAGTGCCAGTACATGGTACTTGCAGTAGGAGGCATTTTTAGTGCAAGGTACAGTTAAGTGGTTCAACGCAGAAAAGGGTTATGGTTTCATTCAGGTTGAAGGTGCGAACGACGTGTTCGTACACTACACCGCGATTTTGGGAGAAGGATTCCGTACTCTGGAAGAAGGCCAACGTGTTGAATTCGACATCGTCGATGGTCAACGTGGTCCGCAAGCGGCTAACGTTACCCGTCTGTAAGTTTTAAAGAAAAATAACAAAACGACGCCCCAGTCTCTGGGGCGTTTTTTTGCGCACTTGTAGAGACCTTTGCAGCGAATTGACGGATCGACGACCACTGTAGTGGAGTTTTGCACAACGCGCATTGCGGAACCGCCATCTGAAGACACGTGCTCTCGACAGAAAAAGACATACTTTTCTGACGTGTCCATGTACATTTGTACTTGTAGACGCTGCAACACATTGCCACGCAGAACTCATCAGAAAAGAGGAGAGCTCGTATGACCAAACTCACCCGCAGTCTGGCCATCATCGGGTTGGCGAGTGCGATGAGCCTCACCGCAATTCCCACGTTTGCTGCAGCCGACACGAATCAATCCATTCCGCAGGGCGTTGGCTCGGGCGTGTTGAACAACACAAACTATTTCGGAGATCTCGACCCCAACACACCAGTCACTATCGATATCGTGATGAAGTTGCAGAACAAAAACGCGCTGGCCCAATTCATCAATCAGACCACAGATCCGAACAGCCGGAATTTCCGCCATTATCTCAGCCCAACAGACTTTGCTCGCCAGTACGCCCCAAGTGACGCCCAAGTTCTCGCCATCGTCGGCTATCTCAAGGCGTTCGGTATCCAATCTACCGTTTATCCGGACCATCTCATCGTCACTGCGAGCGGGACCGCAGGCCAGTTCAACAAAGCGTTCAGCATTGTGCTGAAGAACGCGACGTACCACGGCAAGCGATTCCACGCGACGCCGCAGGCGCCGAAGGCCCCGTCAAACATCGCGAATGACATTCTGTGCATCCTCGGCCTCAGCAACTACTCTGACTTTCATTCGAATGCCATCAAGCGCATGGACAACGGCGACACCTCCACCCCCACCGGCCCGCTGAACCTGACACCGCAAGATCTCGTCAGCCACTACCACGTGCAGCCATTGTACGATAAGGGAGCAACCGGCGCCGGACAGACCATCGGTATTGTCACGCTCGCAGATTTTAACGAGCAAGACGCATACGACTTCTGGAACCAGATGGGCATCCACGTCAAGCCAAGCCGAATCACCAAAGTCAACGTCGACGGCGGATCGGATTGGAATGGCTATGATGAAACCTCGCTGGACGTGGAACAATCCGGTGCTCTCGCACCTCAAGCAAATATTCGCGTATACGTTGCTCCCAACAGCGACACAGGATTTGTCGACGGCTTCGCGAAGGCTATCAACGACAACCAGGCGCAACAAATTTCCGTCAGCTGGGGAGAAAGTGAGACGGCCATCAGTTATCTCGTCCAGCAGCAGCTCGAGACGCCAGAATATGCAGAGGTGTTCAACCAACTCTACATGCAGGCCGCTGCGCAGGGCATCTCCATGTTCGCGGCAGCTGGAGATGAAGGGGCCTACGACGCGGTGCGCGAGTTCGGCCTGTCGTCAGGCATTCCAGGCGCCGCCTCCCTGTCGGTCGACAATCCTGCGGACAGCCCGTACATCACGGCGGCAGGAGGCACAACGCTGCCGTTCCACTTCCACTCCAGTTCTACAGGGTTGGACGTGCGCAATGATGCCGAACGTGCCTGGGGATGGGATTACCTCTGGCAGTACTTCGACGCGCGCGGACTGAATGACCCCAACGACTGGGTCAACCGTTACCTGGTGGGCGGCGGCGGTGGCTTCAGCCAGTTTTTCGCAACCCCGGACTACCAGAGAGGGGTACCCGGCGTCAATCGCTATACCGGCGTGAAGCAGTTTACGCCGACTGCGGATGGGTCCTCCCTGACGAGAGACGCGCAACCGACCATTGTAACAGGCACTGGCCAGGGGCGGAACCTGCCCGACCTCTCCATGAACGCAGACCCTTACACGGGATATTTGGTTTACTTTAGCGATCCAGGAGCGCCCGGAACAAACGCAGGATTCGCCACCTACGGCGGCACCAGCTTTGTCGCGCCGCAACTGTGTGGCCTGTCCGCACTCATCAACAGCAGCGACCAAACGCGCGTCGGTTTCTGGAACCCGCAAATCTACCGGTTTGCCTTGCAGAAAACATCGCCGTTCACGCCGCTCAACACCACCGGCCCCACCAACGACAACGGTTTCTACACCGGCAAGCCGGGTACCGTCTACAACCAAGCGACAGGGTTGGGGATTCCTGACATCGCCAAGCTCGCGGACGCCTTCGCCGCTTCCCGGAATCACCATTGACACGTCACCATGCGGCCGACAATACAAAAACAGCCCGCCTCACAGTCAAGGAGGCGGGCACGCTTACGAGTCTCCAACCGGTGCGAAACGCAGCGACCCACAAGTGTCTAGAGGCGTGGCACACGCCTCTCCATGTCCTACGCAAGTTTTAGAATGGCGTCCGCCGCACTGCGCAAGTGGTTGAGCACTTCCGTGCACGCTGGCTCGGTGTCTGCTCGCGCACCAAGGTATATCTTGATCTTCGGTTCCGTCCCCGACGGCCGAATGGCCAACCAGGCGCCGCCCGCAAACGTGAACTTCAACACGTCCGACTTAGGCAGCGTCAGACGCTCTACCTGCTTGGGTGCGTTACCGCCGGGTTCATAGACGAAGCGTTCAGACGTCTTGTAGTCTTCCTTCGCGACCAGCGAGAGGCCATCCACGGAGACCCCGTGCTTCCGGACCGTATCCATGATACGGGCCATTTTCTCCATGCCATCCACTCCAGGCAGCGTCTCGCTGATCAGTGCCTCCGCAAAGTACCCGACTTCTTCGAACAACTCTCCCAGCACGTCCAACAACGTCTTGCCTTGCGCTTTGTAGAAGGCAGCCATTTGACAGACGAGAAAACAGATTTGCACCGCATCCTTATCCCGCACGAAGTCTGCGGCGAGGTAACCGTAGCTCTCCTCGTAGCCGAAGAGGAACGCGTGGGAACCATCCTGTTGATAATGCGCAATCCGATCCCCGATGTACTTGAACCCCGTCAGGGTATCCTCCACCGTCGCCCCGAACCGCCGCGCGATTTCGGCGCCAAACTCGGACGTCACGATGGTTTTAAACACAATCCCGTTCCCTGGCAAGGTGCCCAACTGTTCCTTCTGAGACAGCCAGAAGTTCACGAGCAGCCCACCGACTTGATTCCCCGTGAGCAACGTGTATTGGCCATCCTTTCCGCGGACGGCAACACCGACTCTATCCACATCGGGGTCCGTCGCGAGGGCAATGTCGGCCGCCTGCGATTCCGCGAGCGCCAGTGCCTCTTTGAATGCCGACCTCTCCTCTGGGTTGGGACTCTTGACGGTCGGGAAGGCCCCATCCGGCTGTTCCTGTGAGGACACGACCGCAACCTGTGTAAATCCCGACCTCGCTAAAACGGATTGAACTGGGACGTTACCCGTTCCGTGCAAGGGTGAGTACACGACATGGAGGGCCGCTCTGGCCTCTTTCGACACGGTCGGCAGCGTCAATGTGTCGAGGACAGTCTGAACGTACGCATCGTCCACAGCGCGGCCAATCCACTGTAACAACCCAGCTGCTTCCGCCTTCGCACGGTCCATCACAGGCACGGAAAACCAGTCTTCCACGCGGTCAATCTGCTGCATGATGGCCGAGGCATCGGATTCGAGAATCTGACAACCGGTTTCATCGTACACCTTGTAGCCGTTGTACTCCGGCGGGTTGTGGCTAGCCGTAATCATGACACCGCCAGCAGCCTGAAGGTGGCGAACTGCGAACGACAACTCAGGAGTTGGGCACAGGTGTTCAAACACGTACGCCTTGATCCCGGCTGCGGCCAACACCAAGCCAACCTCCAGCGCAAACTCGGCAGAATACCTCCGACAGTCGTATCCGACGGCTACACCTCGGTCAGCCCCACCGCGTGCGAGGATGTGTTGAGCCAGCCCCCATGTGGCACGGCGCACCGTATAGATGTTCATGCGATTCGTTCCAGCGCCCAAAATCCCCCGCAAGCCACCGGTGCCAAAGGCAAGTTCCCGGTAAAACCTGTCTTCCAGGTCTTCCGGGTGGCCTTGAAGCGCGGCGAGTTCGGACGCGATGTCCTCTGGATGCTCCGGATATGTCAGCCATTCCATGTACTTCTTCTGCGCATTGTATGTCTGCACGTTGTTTCCCCCAAGAACGGGAGCCTGCCCTTCGGCAGACTCCCTCGCAATATCTTTGATTGTAGCAAATCACATCACGAATTGGCAGCGGCGTCCAACCCAATCAACTGGATGCCGTCCGGAACCGCCGTCGCCGGATAGGCGTGTTCCAAGTCTCCAGCACTCGAGTACAGCAACGCTTGTACCAAGAACGGATGCCCGTACTCATAGGCGACCTCAAACTCCTGCCGCGGCAACGTTCCATCGTTCCCTGTGCCGATGTACCAGTCTCCATCGTAGACAACAGACAGACTGGAAGACGGCTTCTCGGTCAGTCCACTAGGGACAGTGACCGTCCCGTCGCTGTTGCAAACAATGGAGTAGACTTTCCCTTCCTGCAGTCCGGAGATGGTCACTGTCTGTCCTTGACTGTTAATGACGTAGATCTGACTCGGCCCTCCCGGCAAGACCTTCAGTCGCATCGTGAACGAGGAGTCGCTCTGACTTGCCAACTGCTTCAGTTTCTGGGTCACTTCATCCGAGAACTGCTGAAATGATTCACTGAACGTATGCTGGAACGCGTCTGGATCCGAATCGATGGCCTTCACATACTGCATAAATTTGTTCATGCCAAAGCGATTGATCAACTGCTGTACGGCGAAATAGTCCTGGTCCTCTACGTTGTAGTTACCATCGAGCGGATTGGCGGCACCCAGCTTCAAAAGATCGCCCTTTTGTTGGTGTGCGACAATGTCCACCCACTCGTACCACTGTTCACCGTCCAGCAACAGCTCGTCGGGGCTCTGGTCGAGTTCACCAGCAATCCCGTCGGCCCAGGCCACGCCTTCGTTGGCCCAGCTCTCTATCTTGTTGGACACGGTGGCAATCAGCGAATGGGTGAACTCGTGCGCCAAGATGTTCATTCCGTCCACCGATTCGTACGAGGGCATCAACACGCTGATCTTGTTGGTTCCTTCCTCCGCCGCGACCGACTCTTCGGCAATCTGCTTGGCTTCGTCCGCCGAGTACCCTTCGCTGATGAAGTGGTTTTCGTAAGAGCTGGCATTTCCGTAAAGGACAATGTTCATCTTTTCCGACGGCTTCAACCCCGTCCTCGACACATCCAGCGGATAAATGCGTTCAAACAGATCCGCCACGGACTGGAGTTCTTCCTTGGTCACACTGGAATCCGCTGCGGTGACAATCGCGTGGGCAGATTCTACCTTCTCAGCGGTCGCCAATGCCGGAACTTTTACGGTGAGAGACGTCGTCTCCCCTGTGGTGACAAATGGCTGCACAAGGTACAGCGTGTCCGACGCAGTGACAACCGCGTATACTTCGTATGCACCTTCCGGCACAGTGACCGAGAAGGTCCCGTTGGACCCGACTTTTGCGTAGTAGTGTGCATGCGTAATGACATTGCGCAGGGACACCTCCGAAACGGGGTACGATGGCCCCGTGAAGGACAATTTCCCTTGAATGACACTCGTTTTCTGCACATCGGTTGCCGTCACAGGGCTTTGGCCCCCCAGTGCGATGGACTGTCCCGTCCAACCATCGAAGGGGGTCTCCACGCCAATCAAATACCCGCCGACAGCTTGCAGAAATGCATCAAATCGCCCGTTGCTGTCTGTATCCACGACGTGCACGGCGCCGGACGCATCTTCAATGGCGACCTTGCCAACCATCGGCTGGCCATCGGCACCCTCCAGTTGGCCGTCTACATCGACAAACGCGGAGGCCGGAACTGTGACAGCTACGTCGTGCGTCGCGCTCTGTGTCTGCACGGTGATACCCAGCGCCTTGAGGGCATCCGCAGAGGCATACCACGCACTCCCCCACTGCACGAGCGTGGTCGGCTGCGAAGCTGACCCAATCTGCAGCGAGGCGCCTGAGACAATGCGGGGAAGTTGCTGGATAAACAACGCTTTCCCGTTCCACGTGTTCCCTATCCCGTGGGCATTCAGAAACTGTTGCAGGTAGTACACGCCAAAAAACGTCGTTCCATCGCGGCGCAATATGGGAACCGATTTCCACAGGCGCCCGTTTTCTTTGACGTATCCTGTGCCCATGGATGCCTGCGTTGACGCAGGATACACGGTAGCCAAGTGCACCGTAGACGACGTACTGGAACCTGGTTTGAGGTCGACGGTGAGTGTTTGTCTTTTCACGTCGGCCGGGAGTGTGAGGTTCAAAGACTTCCATGTTCCGTCGTAAGACAGTTTGGCTCCGGTGGAAGACGCCAGTGACGATACATTGACGTAAGTGGCGCCGTTGTATGTCATGGTGGGGCAAGCGCTCTGCCGTTTGCCGTTCACCGTAAAGGTTGACAATCCGTCGATGTGCGGCAGTGCATCCACAGACAACGTCTTTCCGTCCCACGTTGTGCCTATCCCGTACACTTTCAATAGTTGTTGCAAGTACCAAATGCCAAAAAACGTCGTTTGATTCGCAGTCACGTACGGCACCGTTCGCCATACTTTGTTGTCCACGTATACAGGACCCGACCTCATGGTGGACGTCACCGCCCACGCTGTCGCCGGGGTCCATGCAGCCCCTCCTGCGGTCGCCAGGGCGCCGGACAACGCAATGGCCGTGAACGTCTTTTTCGCAATCTTCATCATGTACTTCCTCCAAGGTCTGATCCACCGCGACCGGCAGATGTAGAAACTTCGTTGCAAACTCTCTATTGAATTACACATGGAATGAAAAATTCCTATGAACCCTGGCTAGAAATTGATGAGAAGGCGGGGTTCCACCTGGGAAGACACGGCGGGTGTCGACGCGTGACGAAGCTTGACGGGCAGCAGGATTGGAGAGGAGAGACGCGAATCGTAGCGGTAGTAGAGTGGCGTACGTGATCAAAATAAGACACCGCAAGCGAGTGGCCTGCGGTGCTTAGGCGGAGGCAGTCCTACGGCAAGTGGGTTGTTTGATATCCCACCATTGGCTCGGGAACAGTAGGGATGAATATACCAGCTTCCGCAACGACTGCAAATGAAGTCGCGAACAACGTCGCAAATGCCACAAGCCCTAAAACTCTCTTTGTCCATTTCATCAGGCACCACACCTTTCTACGTATTGGGATGGAGGCGACGCCCATGGTGTTCGAGACAGAACGAGAGTTATTCGCACTGATTATCGGCTACCGAGTCCGCGAAGCCCGCATCCGCAAGCACATGTCACAAAGTGAACTCGGGCAGGGATTGGGCAGCCAGTCCATGATCAGCCTGATAGAGAGTGGAAAGCAACTGCCGCCGGCGGACGTGTTGTCCATCCTCGTCGATAGACTGGAGGAACCATTGTTAGCAGAATATGTGCCAGCCCTTCAGTCTGGACGGATAACCATCGCAGACGTCTCCGCATCAAACCACTCTATCCTACTCGACGTGCTCCGGACCCGTCGCGGACGTTGGAACGAAACCCATGGACAGGTCGCGCTTCATCTCTGTTACCACTACTATACGAACCAAATGTTCGAAATAGCACGAGAGTTATCTATCATGATCCGCGAGCATTTGCCCGACCACGTCCCCTTTTACGCGGAAGCCTCGTTTTTGCTAGGCAGTAGTCTGCTGTTTGTTCAGGAATACCAACAGGCGGAGGCGGCCCTGCGGGATGCGGAGAGAAGGGCGGATGCCCTGCGTGAAGACGTACGCGGACGACTGTTTTACAACCTTGGTTACTTGTATACGGAAAACGACGAGCAGGGACTCGCCCTGTGGTACGCGAAAAACGCGGTAGAAACGTTTCATCGAAACCTCGACTTCGGCCGATATAGCAAGTCTCTGGGACTTTTGGGTTGTATTCAAGGCCGGCTTGGGCGGCTCGAAGATGCCCGTGACACATTGGAACTGTGCTACGAAATCTCGGGAAAGTGGGGGATTTCTGAGGTGGACCGTGGCCGCATTGAAGCGACGTTGGCTGGTATCCTTGCTCACCTGGAGCAGTACGAACTTGCCAAGGCTTGGGCGGATCGAGCCAAGCACACATCCGCGTCGTCGGGAGACATTCGCACGCAGTGCACAATGTATTTGGCCTTCGTGCAGATTTATCAACATGAAGGAGACGTGAAACTGGTCGTAGACGCCATTCACAAGTCAGTCCACGCGGCAGAACTGACCAACGACCGCCACCAAATCGCCCAATCCCAACTGATTGCGGCACTGTACCTGCCGGACGAAGACGAGCGGTTGCAGGCGGCGAAACAGGCGTACGAAATCACGGCGGGCACCAATCTGCACATTGAACACGCTTTGGCTGCAGAAGTTCTCGCGCAAATCTACGAACGGCAAAACGTGAAGAGCGAAGCGATACATTACCAAAAGGTTGCGCTGCAGTCATACCGCGACTACATTGAGAAGAACTCCATGTTCAAGGGCATCATCCAGCACCTGCCAAGGCACACCGTTTTATGACTCATAACACGGCCCAATCCGTGGGTCAGCCGCCTCCTGGGCTCCTCGAACGACGCCGTCAGCGCCTGCATTCATCATATCTCTGGCGCAAGGACGTGCCACGTGAGCAGCGAATGTCTCCAGTGGGAAGGAAGTACACCGGCGAGATCCATCCACAATCCTGGAACCCGCCGTGGAGCGCGCGCAGAAAACTTCCCAGTGCTGAATGCGGATCGCGACCGTACTCAGCCAATCCCTTGAATGGAGGCGATACCATTGAAATTCACGAAGCACGACATCTCTACCGCCGCCCGTGTTGCTGACGTTGCATTCGTTGAATCCCCGTCATTGGCCGCCGTCCAGTCTCAATCGTCGAAGGTGCACCGGCCACCTGGTATCCCCGTTCACGCGAAGCAGGTCGGGCACCTTGCCACGGAGCTGCGGATGAACTTTGTGGTCGCACTGAAACTGCGCGACACAGAAGACATGAAGCAGTTCGTGCAAAGCTTGTACGATTCGTCGTCGCCGGATTTTCGCCACTTCCCGAAGCAAGCCGAATTTTCGCTGCGGTTCGGGCCCACGGCGGAACAGTACCACGCTGTGACAGAGTTCTTGACGCTGAACGGCTTCGTCATAACCCATACGTACGACAGCCACCTTGTGGTGGACGTGTCTGGTACCGTGGGAGACATTGAGTGTGCGTTCCAAGTATCTCTGTACGAGTACGTGTTCAACGGGCAATGGTTCTTCGCCCCCGACAAGCGACTGACACTCCCACCGGACGTGGCCGTCCTCATCCAATGTGTGATGGGCCTCGACAACCTGGCCAAGTTGCAGCGGCGCGCGGCAAGGATAGGACTGCCGCCGACCCTGGCAACACGCAGGTTTCGTCCGGCGAAGCGTGTATCGTAAAGGCCGTCGCCTGGTCGCCGTAAATCTGTTGGATGTCAGTCGGGTTGTCGCCATGTTGTCGCCGTCAACCGCGTGACATCCGCACAGACCTTCCACACATCAGCCGCCGTCACGATCCCCCGTGGCGGCGGCTCCTGCCTCGCAGATCACGACAAAATCGTGTATTGTCGAAAGTATCAGTACAACGTATGCAATGTCATAAAGGTGGGACAGTCATGGGCGTGAGAATTGCGGTGGTCACGGTCAGTGATTCGGCGAGCAACGGGGCTCGAACCGTCGATGTCAGCGGAGACACGGCACAACAGATGCTTGAGGGCGCAGGGTTCACTGTCGCCGTTCGAGAAGTGGTACCCGATGAGCGTTTCGTCATTGCACAGACCCTGCGTCGGCTGTGCGCGTTGGAAGACATCTCCTGCGTCATCACGACCGGCGGGACGGGGATTGGACCAAGGGACGTCACACCCGAAGCCACGCTCGACGTGATTGACAAATCGCTTCCTGGCATTGCGGAGGCCATGCGGGCGGAGAGTTTGAAAAAGACGCCGTTCGCGATGTTGTCTCGACAAGTCGCAGGGGTGTGCAACCGCACGCTCATTGTCAACCTGCCCGGTAGTCCCAAGGCGGTGGCAGAATGTTTAGATGTCGTACTCCCGGTGTTGAGACATGCCGTTCAGCTCATGGCTGGGAACACGTCGCACCGTGAGACGCCGTGACATCTGTATCACGACCCAGGTGCCAAGAAGGAGCAAATGGACTGAATCACTTCCTGCTCCCACTCCATCTTGTTGAAGGTGTGATCCGCCCCTTCCAACAGCCGTAGTTCCGCACGGTCACCGTACACCTGGTCTTTGTAGTTCTGCGACACCTGATACGGAACCGTTTCGTCACCGGTTCCATGCACAATGAGCACGTGTCCGGTATACGGTTTGGCTCTCTCAAACGGGTCCACTGCGGCGATGTCGGCCGCGAAGTTGAAGCCGACGAGGTTCCCGGCGTAATCGAAATACCCCCGCGAGACATCGACATCAGGGTGGGATGCCATGGCGCGCACGTACTGTGGCATACTTCCCGCTGGAGCCAGCAGCACCAGCCTATGTACATCATCCGGTCTCTCCGCAGCGACGAGGCTTGCGACCAACCCACCCATGCTGAGGCCAATCAAGCTGATGCGGGACGCATCTACCCGCGGGTCTGCTTGGACGCTGTCTAAAATCGCGTGCGCTTCCGCCACTTCTCCCGAGAGGGTCATGTTTTCAAAATCCCCGTCACTTTCGCCGCTGCCAGAAAAATCGTAGCGAAAGCTGGCAATTCCAAGGCGCTCCAACGCACGAGAGATTTTGAGAAACATTCGGTGTGGCTCCAACTTGGTCCCTGTGAATCCGTGGAACAGGATGGCAGCAGGAACAGGCTCCTGCGACGGTGTGTCAGGGATGTGCTCCATTCCCCGTAATGTCAAACCGTTGTGGATGAGCGTAATGGCGTTTTGCATGACGTGGCACCTCCAATTTGTGATAGCGAGCGATTTGCAACATTCCTCTTGAGCGGTTCAGCGCGACGAGATGTTGCCCGCGTTTTGCAAATCGCTGATAGCAGACATCAGTGACAGGCACGCAGGAGGGTCAGCGCGTCAACACTCTGCAAACTGAAGGGAGGGGAAAACGCCTTGAAGGTTTTCCGCCACTGTCCGGCTGAGAACGTGGTACCCTTCTGCGGTCGGATGAATTCCGTCCTCACTGAGCAGTCCATCCAGGTCCCCTGCTTCTTTGAATGCGGAACGAACGTCAATCATCAACACGTCCAAGCTTTCCGCCAACTGCTGCAGCGCTCGGTTGTAGAGTCCGTGCCAGTGTTTAATGCCGCCACACAGCGCAATCCAGTGCGCAATGGCCGAACCGTACTGCTTCGCCAACATTCGATAATACCTCGCAGGATCCAGTGGGATCAGGTTCAAAAACACTGGAACAGCCCCCGCATCGCGGATCTTTTCCGCCAAATGAGCCAGGTTGTCCAAGTACCGCGGGAGCGGAACAATGGTCTCATGTTCGTCATTCGGACGCTCTGCGACCTCTTCCCAGCGGAAGTTACAGTCGTTTCCGCCGATTGCAATCAGCACGCAATCCGGATGATGGCTCAGCACGTCTTTCTCCAGTCGGGCGACCAACAAGTCCGAGTTGTCGTTGAAAACCCCCTGGTTTACGACCTCCGCCCAGGACCCAAGCGCCTTTTGCAACAAAGCTGGGTAGTTTTCGCGGACAATCCGCAGCCGTCCTTTCACGTACGAAATCCCGCGTGTGACACTGTCTCCAAAGCAAACGATGTTCATGGTAACGCCCCCTGCTCCAACGCCATCACAGTTAGTCTACCATGAACGGCCACGAGTCACGGGATTCTCGACGGGCCATTTGCAACATTCCGCTCACATCGTTCGTCGCGATGTTCAAACCACGAACAAAAAATGACCAGTAGTGCCGTTTTCCGACACTCTGGCCATCGGGAAATGCGGTGTTCACAAACGGGGTGGCGTCTCACCATCCGCTTTGCCGGAGGTCCGCTCCGGTGATGCTTGTGGATGGTGGGTCCCGGTCACTGGAGGTAGTTCTTCACACGTTGGTAGACTTGCTCCGGCGAGAGTCCGTCGCAGGACACGATAGGAATGTCCGCAATGATGTCCTCCATACCCATGATGTTTTTATCCGCACCGGTGATGCACATGCAGGCCGCCTGTTGCGCGACCGCGCTGCCGTCATTGTCAACATCTAACACTTGACAACCCTGCTGCTCCAGGTATTGTTTCACAGGTTCCAATCCACGTTCTACAGCGACTGCTTTCACTTTGTCGAGCCTCCCTTGCAATATCGCGAACTCGACAATCAATGTCTCCCAAAGCGTCCAAAGTTATGCAGTGACGTTGACCCTTCAAGTGATTAGGCACCGAGTTTGACAACACCGCTTGAAGAAGAGCCAATGATGCCTGCGGGATACGCGCGCCGAACGGCTGTGGCAATCACGGCGGTCACAAACGCTTTGGCAATGTCCCCAGGGAGGAATGGATAGCAACCCGCCACCATCGCCTTGGACATGGACATCTTCGCCACCGCTGCCAGCCATGGCACGCCAATCACATATGTGAACAAAGCACCGAATACGGTGATGACGACAAATGAAAGAATGAAGTTCAGAACGGTGTTCTTAGCTTTCAGTCGCGAAAGGACCAAGCCGGTCAACAACGCATTGAACGGCCAAGCGATGATGTACCCACCAGTGGGACCGAGCAGGTGAGAAATACCACCGGATCCGCCAAGCATGGGCACGCCGATGGCTGTCAACAGAATCACCAGGAAAATACTGAAAAACCCGTACAAAGGTCCGAGCAGCGCCCCTGCCAGCATCGGTACAATGTTTTCAAGAACGACCGGTACTGGGCTCCATGGAATTGGAATCTGCACAAAGCTGAAAACCGCCAATAATGCCGCAAACAGTGCACTTAAGACAATGCCACGTGTCTTCATTGCGTATCTCCTTCCTCTTTGTTAACTTGTATTCATAATCAAGTTAACAATTTCGTTGATAGAATACACACTGCAGATGCAAAAGGCAATAGGAGGACGTATGTCGATTCATATCTCGTGCAAGGACGTCAGCGTCGCTTACGCCCGCGATGGCCAGGTCGAGTACGCCTTGCGGGATTTCACCGTGGCGATTCCACGCGGCCAATGGGTGGCTGTTGTCGGCACCAACGGAAGCGGTAAATCCACGTTGGGCCGCGTACTCTCCGGATTATGCCCGATTTCCCGCGGGGACGTCGTGATTTCTCCAAGCGACCAGGGTCATTCGAAAGTGGGCTTGGTGTTTCAAGACCCGAATGCGCAAATCGTCGGTCAAACGGTGTCTGAGGACATCGCGTTTGGCCTGGAGAACATCGGAACCCCTCCGCACGACATCCCGAACCGCGTGGCGGCTGCTTTATCGGCGGTTGGACTGCGGGTCTCTCCGGATACGCCCGTGGAAACTTTGTCCGGAGGGCAGAAACAACTGCTCTGCGTGGCGGCAACGCTGGCCATGCGCCCGACAGGCATTGTCTTTGACGAGGTGACTGCCATGCAAAGTCCCCGCATTCGCTTGGCGTTATTACAAGTTGCCAAGCGCCTGCGAGACGAAGGTGTCACTGTCCTCTGGGTCACGCAATGGCTTGACGAGCTGGCCTACGCTGACCGAGTGATTGCGCTCGACCGCGGCCACAAAGTCTATGACGGGCCGGTGCGCGCGTTCTTCGAGCGGATGCACGGCCAGCCGAGCGCTTGTGAACTACTCGGATTTTCTCGACCATTCGTCGTGGAAGTCGCCGACGAGTTGCGAAACGCTGGTATGGAACTGACAGACCTGCCCCTGACGCCAGAGGCGCTGGCCAAGGCGGTGATGGCGCGATGACCATCACCCTGCAAAACCTGTCGGTGGCTGCCACAGGAGCACACCAACGGCTCATCCTACAAAACCTGTCCGCCACGTTTGCGGATGGTCAGATTATCCTGGTGATAGGCGAGCCAGGCTCCGGAAAATCGACTTTGTTACAAGCCATCTCCGGCCTGCTTCCTCTGGCCTCGGGCAACATTCTGTACGACGGAACACCGCTGTGGACGGGCAGCAAGGTCAATGGCACAGTTCTCTTTGATATCGGCGTAGTTTTTCAACACCCAGAGGCACAGTTGTTCGCGGAGACCGTGGACAAAGAGTTGCGTTACTCACTGCACCCTTACAAGATGTCCCATGCCGATGCAAAGCAGCGAATGGAGCAATCCCTAATGGATGTTCAACTGTCCCGCGACGTGTTGCCCAAGTTCCCGCTGGTCCTGAGTGGTGGACAGAAGCGCCGGGTTGCGCTCGCCTCGACTTGGGTGACCGAGCCCGCCTGGTTGTTCCTCGATGAACCGACCGCAGGGCTCGATCCGCAGGCCACCCGACACCTGGTCGACTACCTGGTTCAACAGCGGGATGAGCGAAAAGAGCACGGTTGCATTGTCGTCGCCACACACGATTTGGACGCCCTGTTGCCCATTGCGGATCAGGTGCTGATTCTCAAGCAAGGAACAGTGACAGCCGTGTGCACGCCGCAAGAGCTCTATCAGAAACCGGACATCCTGCTGGAGAGCGGTGTTGGACTACCGAGCGCGATGGCCGTTGCTGAAGCGCTGCGCCAGCGTGGAATACGACTGCCTGCGGTTCCAACCAACCCAGCCGACTTTGCGCACGCGCTGCTCGAAGTAGTGCAACCGCAACCGGTCATGGCGGGCGTTGGTGGACCTGCTCTGACACAAGGAATCTCGAAACAAATTCGCCGTCAAACGGCCGCGGTACACGTGACGCAGGAACCCGCGATGAGTCCAGTCGGCGATGGGTCAGCGCATGGAGTGGCTTCCAATCACTCCGTTCAGTTCCCTGATACGGCATTCTTCGACGACGTACTTCCATCGGGCGGTTCTGGACGCAAGACATGGCTGCAACAAACCGATGTTCGCGCAAAATGGCTATCGTACCTGGTGGTGTCCGTGGCCATTCTCGCGCAGCACTCGGTACCCGGGTATCTGCTCGGCGCCGCGCTGATCATCGGCGTTGTCGCAACGTCTGGCGTCTCCTTGCAGCAGTACCGCATCGCGCTCCCATTTCTCGTGATGTTGTCCTTTTCCGTCGCACTGTCCGGGCTGCGATTCGGTGATGGAGCAGGCGGGTTCGGGATTGGTTACGCTTGGTCTAGAGGGCTACACACGTTCCTCGCGTTCTATAAAATTCTGTTGATCCTTATACTCAGCGTGCCACTGACCACCACCACAACGACGCTGGAAATCAAACAAGGTCTGGAGCGGCTCTGGGGGTGGAAGTGGAGGCCCGCCATCGTGGAAGCCATCACACTCGGCGCGGCACTGACGTTGCGCTTCATCCCTCTGATGTGGGGAGAGTGGCAGCGATTCTCCCGCATTGTTCGAGCGCGAGCCAAGTCCTCTGCGCGGTTTGGACGGATTCGCTTGCGGGATGTCCCAGCGATTGTGGTACCGCTGCTCCTGTCCGTCGTCCAGATGGGAGATACCTTGGCCACCGCCATGGAAGCCCGCGGATATGCGGCGTCCGAGCGCAGTCACACGCGCCCTGCCACCATGCCGTGGAAACGCCGAGACGTAACCGTGGCAGGACTGAGCCTACTTTTGTGTGTACTGCTGTTTGCAGTGAGCCGATTCACGTGACAAGCCGACCATGGGGCATCCCGTGGTCGGCTTTTGTCTCACCTGATTTGTTTCAGTAATTTTCAAATATAACGACAAACAACGGATTCAGCACAATACAAAGCGCTCGTTTATCACATTACGCGCCAGAGGACATGCTTGCGTAGATTTCATCAAACAGAGTCGCTTCCTCAAAGTCGGCTTTGGTCAGCCCACCCTGGTGCCACGTGGTCAGGCGCAAGGTTACAAACTTGTAGTCAATCGCGATGAATGGATGATGATTCTTGACTTCAGCAATGTCAGCCACCGCATTGGCAAACGCCATCGCATTGCGAAACGACTCGAACCGGTAACGCCGGACAATGCTCTTCTGATCCAGGGTCCAATCGGCGACCTTGGCCAGTTCCTGAGCAATTTCACTTTCCGTCAACTTCACGTCTCATCCCTCCGTTCCTTGAGATGGATATGAAGTACACACCTGCGGCATGTCAGCGTTTGGCTTGGCTGTCCCTACAGCCTTGCGACTCCCCCACAAGTTCACGATGATGACACCGACCAGTGCGACCATGCCACCAACGATAGAGAGCGCGGTGGGGATTTCACCAAGCCAGATCCAACCAATCAGAATGGCGAGAACAGGAGTGATGTACAAGGAGCTGGTGACCCCTGCGGTCTTCCCACTGGACAGGGCAATCGCCCACGCCACGTAGGCAATCGCTGCCGGGAACACGCCGATGTAGATGCCGGACCAGGTCGCGGCAGCAGTTGCGTGCGTCACATCGTGCCAAAACCCAGGTAAAAAGACGAGCATTGGCACTGTGCCAGTCCAGGTAAAGTACGCGGTCAGGTCAATCGCCGAATAGCGCGCAAACAACGGCTTTTGAAATACAAAAAACATAGAAGTCGCAAGCGCAGACAACAAAATCAGCAGCGCACCTTTCGTAAATCCTGGATGTTCCCCGGATCCAAACGTAATCAAAGCAATGCCTGCAAAGCCGAGTAAAATCCCGAACCATCCCGTTCCACTCAAGCGCTCTCCGAGCACAACGGCCGCAATGAGCGCTGTGATTGCCGGGGCCGCCGCAATCAGGAGGCTCGCCGTCCCGGAAGGGACCGTCATCTCGCCAAACGTCAAGGCAATGTGGTAAATCGAAATGCCGCAAACACCGAGCCCAATCACCCGCGGCCAATCTTTGCGTTCGGGAACTTTCACCTTGCGTACCAGCGCGTACACCACAAACACCAGTGACGCACTGAGAAAGCGCAACAAAACGAGATGCCCAGGAGAATAGCCTCCGAACAAGCCGGCACGGATGCCAGCGAACGCCGAAGACCAGAATACCAACGTCACCGCCACTGCAAGAAGCGTCTTCATTTGCAACTGCTCCACCCCATGTCTCTAAACTCCCACACACATTTGCATCCTATCATACTTCTTTCGGATGAGCTGTTACGATGTACATGGTTTCGTGGTATCCTTGAGTCATCCATGTTCTGGGGGTCGTTTTATGGATGCAATTCTGGCGGCTCTAAAAGAAATGCAAGAACAAATGAATTCTCGGTTTGACCAGATGGATTCCCGTCTGAATCAAATGGAGTCCCGTCTTGACCGTATTGACCGAGAACTAATTGAGTTACGCAATGAAATCAAGATCACCCAGCAGGCCGTACTCGACACCAACGAACAATTGCTGTCTGAGATACGTGATGTTAAACAACGGTTAGACCTACATCGCCAGAAGTTCACATTTCTAGAAGAAGAGATTCACATACTGAAGGCAAATCAATGATCACCTGCACGGTGGTCTTTTTGTCACCTCAATGAGAAAACAGAAACGTGGACAGAGACAATCCCAGTGTATCCATGATGACACTGGGATTGTCTCTGTATGCTTGTGCGTACAGGGGAACCTACCGGGCAGAGCTGGTCGGGACACTTGTGCTCTCTTCCGCCAAGCCCTGTACCAGAACCTCTGCAACTTCCGGCCTCGTGAATTTTGTGGATGGCTTATCGCCTGCGCGTAGAATGGCGCGTACGTTCGTACCAGACAAAATGTACCTATCCTCAGCACGATGGGGACACGTTTTCTCGGACGCCATGCCGTCACACTTGTGACAGTAGAAGCTGTTTTCGAAGAACAGCGGTGTAATGCCGAGCTCCTGCGGCGAAAAGTGGCTGAATATCTTCTGGGCATCGTACGTAGCGTAGTAGTTGCCCACGCCCGCGTGGTCGCGTCCGACAATGAAATGCGTGCAACCGTAGTTCTTGCGGACCAGTGCGTGGAAAACCGCCTCCCGAGGCCCTGCGTACCGCATGGCTCCGGGGTACACAGCAAAAAACACCCGGTTCACCGGATAGTAGTGTTTCAACAGAACCTGGTAACTTTTCATCCGTACGGTCGCAGGGATGTCGTCCGGTTTCGTCTCGCCCACCAGCGGGTTCAGAAACAGTCCATCGACGATTTCCAGCGCGGACTTCTGAATATACTCATGTGCGCGATGTACGGGGTTGCGCGTCTGAAAACCGACAACGGTTCGCCAGCCGCGCGCTGAAAACGCAATACGCGTATGAACAGGATCCAGGTAGTACGTTGCAAACTCTGCCGGTTCCACGCGATTGACGAGCCAGATGGGGCCAGCCGCGTAATAGGGAGGACGGGAGAGAAGTCGTTGCACCCCAGGATGCGCCTCGTCTGTGGTGCCAAACACGGCTTGCGCCTCCCAGGTCTTGTCGTACCGAAAGACCTCCTCCACCTCCATGATCCCGTAGACAGCGCCATCCTGCCCGGTCAAAGCCACTCGTTCGTGCAGTGCAATCTGCTGTGCCTGTTCCTCGGTGATGGGCAAGGTCACTGGAATCGTCCATATTTCTCCGCTGACGAGGCGCATTCGCTCGAGAATGCTCTCCCAGTCCTTTTTCCCCACAAAGCCAGTCAACGGCGAAAAGGCACCAACGCCAATCAACTCTAAGTCTGACAGCGACCAGTTGTCCAACGGAATCTTCTTATAGTAAACAGCGTCCTCGAGTGCAGCGCGCCGCAGTGCGCCCGTTAGTTGTCGCTGCACCAATGTCCCGCCGTGAGCGGCAATCAGATCCGACATGACGATTTCCCCTTCCCATAGCAAAATGCGCAAGCCAAGACACCACAGCGAGCTGCCGCGGCATCATCTGCGGTACAGACCGCTCATTTGTGCAATCCGCACTCTATCTTTTCAAATCCAGCCCAGCGGCCACTGCGTGGATTGCCTCCCGATGTTACGGGTGCGGTGCAGTGCCTGCAACCAATGCTCGGATATCCGACGTCATGCAGCGGATTGTAGGGGACGCCGTGCGCGTGCAAGTAGGTCCACACGTCTTCGTGCGACCAACGAACCAAGGGATTGACTTTCAACAGATGAAACTTGGCGTCCCATTCCACCGGCTTTGCGTGTTTGCGCATGGGTGTCTGTTCTCTCCGAATACCGGTAATCCACGCGTCATATCCACTCAGGGTGCGCTTCAACGGTTGGACCTTGCGAAGGTTGCAGCACAGATTCGGATCCCGCTTCCACAGTTCCTCTCCGTGGTGCATTGCTTGTTCCGCTAAGGTCAAGTCCGACTTCACTCGAATGAGGTGCGCAATACCGTATCGGGCGACGGATTGTTCAATGAGTTGATAAGTCTCTGAAAACAAAACATCGGTGTCCAGGTAGAACACGTGAGTTTCCGGGCGAATTTTCATAATCATGTCTAGCAGCACCATATCCTCGGCGCCGAAACTGCAGGCAAACGTAATATTCGGAGCTCGCTCAAACGCCCCTCGCAAGATGTCTTGCGCCGACCTGCACTCGTATTCCTCGGCGAGACTCGAGAGTTGACGTTGGTCGTACATTGTTCCGTGTTCCAATCGTTCACACCCCGTATCCATGAAGTTTACATTCACACGGCGGACGGTGAGGTCTGCACGCGGACACGCCCCTTCCCGTGGCTCGGACAGCGCGGACACCGCCACGCTGACACGACTCGCCACAGGCCGGGGCGGCTTGTGATAGAACATGAATATTCTGGGCGTTTGTGAATGGTGCACGAAAACGTCAAAGCGACGGGGACTTGTCCCCGCCGCTTTGACAGTCAAACATATACACGTCACTGCAGCCCTATCGCTTGTACGAAGCGAAGCGATAAGTAAAACAACACGACCCCCAATATAACAACGTACACGACCCTACGCTCACCGGAGGCCTTCAGCGAAGGTACAATGCCAGTGGTGGAGATAAAGATGAACGTTCCCGTGGCCAACGCCATAATCACCTTGACCAAGGACATGTCAAACTTCCCGGCCCACAGTGTCAGCGCAGCTCCAACCAGCGTCGACACGGCCAGTCCACTCGCTGCGGCCAACGCCGTCTTTCTAGATTCCCCAGCGGCCAGGCTGATGGTCGCCATACTGAAGCCCTCTGGAATTTTGTGCAACGTAATGGCCAAAAACATAAGCACGCCTGTGCCCAAGTTCACGTCGAACGCACCCGCGACGATGACACCGTCCATAAAGGTGTGCACAATCATGCCAACAAACGTGACAACTTCCGTCTTCCTGCTCAACGAAATCGGTCCATCCGCTGGTGCATGGAGAACATCCCCGGCCCCCGACTGGCTGACGGCGACCGAGGCGTGATTTTCATGGGCGTGTCCAGCTCCAAACTGATGTAATAGCAACATCGCTAGGTACCCTATCACCAAGTACAACGGAGCCGTAGTGGGCAGTTCGGAGACGGCGTCCGGCAACCGGTCCAAAAATGTTGCACCAATGAGAAATCCGGCCCCGAGTGCTGTCGTCCATAATATTTGCCGTTCTGTCAATCGACGCAGCACGATAATCGCCCCGCCGATGACGTCAGCAAACGCTGCAGCGATACATAATACCAGTGTCAACCCCACTGAAAGCACCTCGTGGCCTCCTCGCTATGGTTTGCCCACGGTCCGGCAGGCAACCTTGATGCTCTTCCATCCGCACATTATAGAAAATAATTTTCCACAAACAATCTACAGATGCGCTGACGGGATGTCAACCGTAAATTTCTGACCTCAGTCATTGCCATGGCGAAGAAGTAACGCAAACAGAGGGGCTCTGTGTACCCCTCTGCTTACAATAGTTCCCAGTCCTAAGTGAATGACTTCTCGTCGTGGATCACTTCCCAGTTGTGGTTCACCGTAGCAGGGATAATTTTTCTTTCCATAATGTAACTGACAATCAGTTCCGGTACTTCCGTTGGGATGTCCTGCACCACCGGCTTCCCTTTGTACATTTCGTAGTCGCCGCCACCTGCCGCCCTGTAGTTGTTCATCACGACGTCGTAATCCGCTTCCATATCCAAGGGTTGCCCTTCGTACAAGAGCTCGACCACGCGTGCTCCGAGTGGTCGTGAAATGTTGATCTTGTACTCAATGCCTTCCCACATATCGTAGTTGTAATGCTGAGGCTTCGGTGCTGTGAACGCGGGATTCACTTGAATGTCCGACCCATCGTACGGTGCAAAATACGCCGCAGACCGCTCCAGAGCGTCCTTAATGTCCTGCCCTTTCACGCGCAAGATGCGAAGTGTGTTCGGGTAAATGTAGTTGGCCACCACGTCGCGCACAGTGACGTCTTCTGGGAACCCGGGACACTGGTTATCAAACAGAGCCGCATTCGAAATGGACACCCCCGCTGTCTCCATCTGTACTTTGTTGACGAATTCAATCAGTGGATTGTCACGTAGGCGCAGGGCCATCGGGTCCTTGACGGTCATATCACCGAGAATCCGCCCTATCGGCTGGTCCAGCCAAACTTGGGTCTGCTCCTCATACGGTCGGATGACTTCAACCACCTTCGGGTCCGGGGCTGTCCCAGCTACGTCGACCAACTCCGCGCTTGTCGACACAATGTTCCACTTTTTTCCCGTCCGTTCCAACAACACGTCAACTTTTCCCAACCACGCCGCGTTACATCCGGGTTGGATGACCGTGACACCACACACCGTGCCCGACAGCGCCCGATGCTGATGTCCCGTGAGCAGCACGTCTATCCCTTTCACTTCCGAGCACAACCGGTACCCCTGGTTCTCCCCTGTATACCGCTCCGTCAGCTGACCGGTGTCCAGATCCCTCTCGAAGCCGCCGTGGTAAGCCACAACCATCACATCCGGACCCGACTCCCTGCGGATTTTCGCCACCCATCGCTGACATGTATCGACCGCGTCTAGGAAGTCCATCTCCTCAATATGCGCTGGATTTTCCCAGTTCGGAATGTACTGGGTCGTCAACCCGAGGACAGCCACGCGCACCCCACTCTTCAGTGCTCGAACGAGATACGGCGTACCGAAGTACGGAATGTCCGTCCCCGTTTTGACAATGTTTGCAGACAGCCAAGGAAACTTGGATTCGTGCACCACTCGTTGCAAGATTTGCGAGCCGTAGTTGAACTCGTGGTTCCCAAACACTGCAGCATCGTATGTTAACTCGTTCATGACCTGAACTATCGGATTGGGCAAATCCGGTGTTATCCTCGCGTGATGGTAAGTCAACGGTGTTCCCTGAATCACGTCACCGTTGTCAATCAGGAGCACATTCTCCGACCGATGGCGAAAGTCCTGAATGAGCGTGGCAATCTTCGCCAATCCCAGATCCATCGGCTGGTTGTCCGCGTAACGCAAAGGCAAGACGTTCCCGTGAACGTCGCTTGTATAGAGAATGGTCAGCGAAACTTGCTCACCGCTTGAGGTCATCTCGGATTCCACCCATTTGTGTGTCTTCCATTACTAGAGATTTGCAAAACACAGGCAACATCTGCGCGTGCTGAACCATTCGAGCGAGATGTTGCACATCGCTCCTCTCACTTGATCTTAACCGCAAATTCATCTGATATCTATAAAAATTTAGAAATCTAGGCATATACCTATGCTATAGTGATGCCAAACGACGTCATTCATATGGGGGTCGAAGCGCTTCATGTTGAAGAAACTCGCTGGAATGGGGCTGTCTCTCGCATTGGCAGGCACCGTGTTGGCAGGGTGCGGATCGGGCCATAACACCGGCAACGACAACACGGGCTCTAAGGCGGCGGCGACGTACGTCCCGAAGGAGTTGAACGTGCAGTTTGTGCCTTCACAGAACGACGCATCAGACTTGCAAGCCAAGAGTCACCCACTGGAACAGTTGCTTTCAGACAAGTTGGGCATCCCCGTTCACGTGTCGGTCTCTACCACGTACAACTCTATCATTGAAGCTATGGCTTCCAAGCAAATAGACATCGGCTTCATCCCCGCTTCTGGATACATCATTGCTCATGACCAAAAGCACGCCGCCAACATTATCCTGCAGGCTGAGCGCTATGGCGTACATCACCCTGATGGAAAGCCAACCCATCAACTGGTCACCACGTACCAAGCGATGATCCTCGTGCGCAAAGACTCCGGCATCAAATCGCTGAAAGACCTGAAGGGCAAGAAGATTGCATGGCAAGACCCGACGTCACCCGCTGGATACGTGTGGCCGGCCGTTGAAATGAAGAAGGCGGGTGTAGATCCGGTGACTGATGTCCAAGGCGATGTGATGCAAGGCCACGGTGCAGCGATTCAAGCACTGGTCAACAAACAAGTGGACGCTGCTGCCGTGTTCGACGATGCCCGAAACATCGTCAAGAAAGACATTCCGAACATCTTCGACATCACCACCCCACTGTACTACACGGCACCGATTCCGAACGACACCATCTGTGTGCGTCCCGACATGGATCCAACGTGGGTGAGGAAGATACAACAAGCGTTCATGGACATTGCGGACGCGAAGAAGAACCCGGAAGGCCACAAGATGATTGAGTCCATTTACACGCACGAAGGCTATCAAGTGGCAGATGATCACGTGTTTGACATCGCACGCGCGTATCAAAAGGAACTCGACAACCAGTAATCATCCCATCGATTTGCAGCTACCCCAGGTTCCCTTGACAGCCTCGCAGTCCTTGAAAGCATCGATGCAGGTGACCTCGCCAATGTATGGCGAGGCCGCTCTTTTGTCTTTATTGTTATGTTTATTTCTTACTGGTTGTTTGCGAGGTCTAGTTGCCAAGAAACACCGTATCGATCTGTAACCCACCCAAATTTTTTACTCACTGGAGAAGGGGCTAACGGCATGAGAACTTGTCCATCTTGTGATAACTTCTCAAAAAGTTCATCAATTTCTTTCTCTGTATCGCACGATACAAACAGTGAGATTGAAGGAGTAAACGTAAACTCATGCTTCACTCTACTGTCTATGCACATGAACGTTTGTCCTTTTAATGTGAATGTAGCATGTAATACTGTTCCATCTTCATGATGAACAACACGATGTATTTCTGATTGGTCAAATAAAGAGGTATAAAATTTCATTGCTTCTTCAGCCTTGCCATCGAACATGAGAAACGTTGTGATTTTTGACACCGTGAACAAACTCCCTTCGTTTTGCAAAATTATTATTCGACGCCATTTTCCAATCCTCACACCAGCTTCTTGCGCAGAAAACCAGAGAGGTAGTCGATGAGGGTCACCATGACGATGATGCCCAGCAAAATAATGCCTACGCGGCTCCACGACCGCGATTGCAGGGCAAAGATGAGCGGTGTGCCGATGCCGCCAGCACCGATGATGCCAAGAATGGTGGCCGACCGAACGCTGATTTCAAAACCGTACAGCGTCAGCGACGTAAAGTGCGGCATCACCTGCGGCACCACGGCGAACCACAACGCCTGCAGGCGATTTGCCCCACTGGCCGTGAGCGCCTCCATCGGCCCAAGATCTATGCTCTCCATCGCCTCCGCGAACCACTTGCCGAGCATACCCACAAAGTGCAGACCGAGCGCCAATACACCGGCAAACGATCCAGGCCCGACCGCCTTAATGAAGAGCAGTGCGACCACCACTTCTGGGAAGGTCCGAATCAAACTCAAGATGGCCTTGCCAGAGCCACTGACCGTCTTGTACTTGTGCAAGTTCTGTGCAGACCAGAACGCAAACGGCACCGCAAGGATGGCTGCCACCGACGTACCCAAAAACGCGATGGACAAGGTATCGAGCAGACCGCGTAAAAGGTCTTCGCCACCCGGCTGGTAGACGAATCCCCAGTCGGGGTGGAACATGCCGTAGAGAATGGACCTCGCGACTTCCCCCGCTGTCGACTGTATCCCCGTGAAGGGAATACCAGACACAGCCCAGGCGTACAGTGCAACCAACAACACCAGGACGCCAACCTTATACCACTTCCCGTATCGGTTGACAGGCGTTTGCAACGCAGTCTGTGTGGTCATAACAGTCGCTCCCGAAGCTTCGTACTGGTAAAGTCAATCACGAACACAATCATCAACATCGCAATGACAATGACAGACGTGTTCTGATATTGGAAGAGACCCAGTGTGTTGTTCAGGTACAGCCCGATACCGCCAGCGCCGACGAGTCCGAGAATGGTCGCCGCGCGGACGTTGATTTCAAAGGTGTACAGCAAGTGGGCAGTGAAAATGGGCAGCACCTGGGGCACCACGCCGAACGCAATCCACTGCAATTTGTTGGCACCGACGGCGGTCATGGCTTCCAGCGGCCCGTCATCGATAGCCTCTGCCGACTCGTACCACAACTTAGAAATGATGCCAAAGGATAAGACCGCGAGAGAGAGCACGCCGGAGAATGCGCCGATTCCGAAAATCGCGACGAAGATGGAGGCCAGCAACAAGTCGGGAATGGTTCGGATGAGGTTCAGGACAATCCGTGCAGGCCAGGACAACCAGGGCGCCCGAGTAACGTTTCGCGCCGCCAGCAATACAAAGGGCAAAGCCACAATCCCACCGAGTGATGTGCCGAGAATCGCCATCTGCAACGTTTGCACGAGTGGGTTCACAATCTTCTGAGCATATTTCGAGTGCGGTGGGACCATCTCGGCAAATAAATCCCCCATGTTGCCAATACCGGAAACCAGGTGTCCGAGGTCCGTGTGCGTGCGGACTGCACTTCCCCACAGAAGGAGGAAGAGGATGACCGTGGTCAGCGCCGATTTGCTTCGCGTGGCCACTTTGGACGGAACCGTCATCATGCGCCGTTCCTCCCAAGCAGCTCGTCCTTGTCAATGGGACGACCGTAGATTTCGGCGAACGCTTCATCCGTGGCTGCTTCCACTGGTCCGTCGAAGACCAGTTGCCCCGCGCGCAATCCAATGATACGGGTGGCATATTCTCGGGCGAGATCCACAAAGTGCAAGTTGACCATCGTCGTAATGCCACTTTCCTGGTTGATCCGCTTGAGGTCATCCATCACCTGTTTCGTTGTGAGTGGATCCAAGGACGCCACGGGCTCGTCTGCCAGAATGATCTTCGCGCCTTGCGCCAATGCCCGCGCAATCGATACGCGCTGCTGCTGACCGCCTGACAGTTGGTCCGCGCGCACGAACGCCTTGTCGCGAATGTTGACGCGTTCCAGCGCTTTCAGAGCAAGTTCCACATCCTCCCTCGGGAACAGCCCGAGCAGCGTGCGCAGCGTGGAATGATAGGCGACGCGTCCAGAAAGGACGTTGCGAAGGACCGTGGATCGTTTTACGAGATTAAAATTTTGAAAGATCATTCCAATGTCGCGGCGAAGCATTCGCAACGGTTTGCCGCGTGCAGCCGTAATGGACTTGCCGTCGATGAGGATTTCACCGTGGGTGATTTCATGCAGCCGATTGATGGAGCGAAGCAACGTGGACTTGCCGGCACCCGACAGTCCGACAATCACGACAAACTCTCCGGGATAAATCGTCAACTGAATGTCCTTCAAGCCGACGGTCCCGTTGGGATACACTTTCGAGACGCTTTGAAACTCAATCATGGGTCCGTCGAAACGCCCCTTTTTCGCGCCGCAGTAGCATCTTTCGCGACGAAAGTTGTAAAGCGGAAGCTTATACCATTTCGCCGCCATTATATCAGAAAAACCTGCATAATTCGCAGAACAAACGGAAACTTTACATATCAGAGATATTGCAAATCGTCTATTCGCTTTTGTCCTCCTGTCCATGTCGCCACCCTATGGAAGGGCATCTACTGCAGGATAGGAGGGGAGTACCATGGCGACATCAAACTCCACTTCGCCATTATCCGCCGCGCAGAGGACGTCCGCGAAAATCATCCTGTTCGCGCAATCGCTCAGTGTCATCAGCGCCGGTCTGGGGCTGATTGGACTCATTGTTGCGTACAAGGTTCTGATCAGCGACGGATCTGCTACCACGAAGGGCACGACAACCCGCGTGCCGACCATCACGTAACAGAGGGGCTTCACCTGCTGGCCGATGACCAGTCCGGTGACAGCCCCTTACTGCGCCGTGATTGGAACGCCTTTGTGAAATCACGAGATTGAAGGCGCGCGAGTGAGTGCGAAGGAGATAGCACTTGCCGGTGTACGCCCCGTTCACCTGCAGCGCTTACGTATACTTCCAGTGACTTTTGCGCACGTTGCAGTCAGGCGGAAACCGGAATACAGTTATCATAAGCCTGCGGATGATGCGCGAGCACAAACGACAAGGAGTCTGAAGTACCAAACGAAAACCGTTTGGCCCGCAAATCCACATCCACAGGTGTTATCGATATGGAGGGAAAATAATTGAAAAAAGTTGTGGCGATGGTAACATCGTTGATGCTTCTGCTGACACCGGTGTCGGCGTCCGCTTCCACGTCAACGGCAGTTACGCACAGGGCTCCGGTCCCCACGGCTTCTCATAGCGTGGCTACGACAGGGACGTCACAAGGGCTAGCGACGAACGATGTGTACGCTCGTTCGTATCGCTCCGGTTCGAGGGCACCATCGTCCCGCGTCGGCGGCTCCTATTCGCGATATAGTGGCACCTACGGTACTCCGTACGGAGGTGCGACAACCCGTACCGGTTTGGGTGGGTTTGGATCGCACTTGTTTTCGTTCGGGTCCGGCATGCTGCTTGGCGGTTTGATGGGCCACTTGTTTCATCCCTTCGGCGGCTACTACGGCTGGGGGGGCGGATACGGTTACCACGGATTCTCCATCTTCGGTCTGTTGATTGACTTGTTGCTTCTGTACGTGGTGTATCGCATTGTCCGCAGGCTGTTCTTCCGGAGATAATGAGAACAAGGGGTGTGTGAACGAGTGCAACTTCATATGTCGGAGCAAGACGTCGTGGACGCATGCTGCGTCTATGCGGCCAACCACCACGGGCGGCGGCCAGAGGATGTGCGAGTCGAGTTGTGGTTCGAACCCGGCCGCGGTTTCGGCGCCGATGCGAATATCGGCTGGAGCACCGTCCAGTTGTCCGAACAACAGATGGTCGACGCCATTGCCGAGTACCTGGCGCAGTACCACAACTTTAACCCACAAGAGCTGAACATTCAGTTGCAATTCCCGGACGAATCGCGGATTGAGGCGTACATCGTCGTTCTGTAACGGATTGACGGTACAAGGAGCGAGACGCCCCAGTTTCGCTCCGAGCTACATCGTCGTTTAGGATTATGAGGCTGTCCCAAATCCCATCGTAAAATGGGAAGAGGACAGCCCTATTTTGTCAACGAAAACAATACCGAACCCTGCACCGTACAAATCGCTCACTGACGTACCAGCGGCAAGGCTGACTTTTTATATGCCTGTAAAAAGTCGAGTTGAACGTCAACTTGCACGGTTGTCTTTACCTTTCGAAACGTTTGATCCCATTCGTTGTCTCCATGCCAATCCCGAGGTGAATAACGGTACACGTTTCGACCCATTCCAAATATGTCTGTGTTCATTGCTTGACACTGTTGGATACTGGTTTCCACCACGTTTTTCACCTCGTTCTTCACCTGTTGCCTTAACTGCTCTAGTTCCATTTGGTTGGTCTCAATCACACAAGCTCCACCTTCAACCCATCCTTTCAAACGCAGGTGGACGATGGCTTGTGGTTCATTCGATTTGAGGTGAATCATACGCAAGGTGCTTTTGACGGATTTTACATTCACAACAAACTGTCCATCTTTTTTGGTGGGACATTGAAATGACAACGGCGACTTTGGAAACTGATTTTGGATGAACAGCCAACCGAGAGCCTGCTGCGTATTGAGTCCACCGACAAACTCATCCGCCGAAAAGGCCGCAATCCCCTCAATCCGAGGTGCAGAGAGTCCGTCATTTCCTCGTCCAATCCAGATGGCAAAGGGCTGTATTCCAGGCGTCACCAATCTTTGATGAAAGCCGCCTAAAGTGACTTCATATGGGCGATTGAGTAATAACCGGTTTTCAAAATAGTTCGTAAAGTACGTGGACGGAATGGCATCTAGTGCTGGCGTGTACTCCAGAACTTCCCGAGCAGGACTCGAGGAAACAAACAGCCAAGATTCTCTCGGTGTGATACGAGACTGCAACACCGGACTCACCACGGGCAGCATCCCACGCTGAGCGATGACTTGATTGATTACAACTGCTCGAACATGACCAAAAAACAAGTTGCGGTCAATCGAAAGCTGAATTTTGCGTAAAGCATCGGTTACCTCTGTCCCGCTCTTGGTAATTACGGCGGTATTGTCCTCTCTTGAACTCGTTGAGCCTTGTGGTGATCGACTGAAACTTTGTGGCCGTGCCAGTTGCAAACTCACTTTGACACCATGGTCATCTTGGTCACTGGGGTCGATTCCCATCATCAACACCACGGCTCGCTTCTGTAATTCAACACCATCCCAACAACCGGGCAACAAACAAGTCAGAATGGTGCAAAGCAGCAATGTCCACAGGCGATTCTTCATTTTGCAATACGCCTTTCTCTTACCCTCATGTAGCTTCTGAGCCACATGAAAGGCATGAGACTAAAGAACATCAACTCAAATGCTGTAACAATGACTCCGTAAACATCATTGAATCGTTCGCTATTACTCGGTAGGGTGGTAAGCAATAACACAGTCGTAAATATGAAGATCAGTGCTTGTCGCTGATATGGTTTCGTGTAATGAGACAATACATAGTAGGCTCCGTACGCATATAGATTCACCGCGGATACGACCGAAATCAATACGGGTAGCAGGAAAATCAAATCCAATCGTTCCAGGAATGGACCTGTCAATTTTTGAATTCGAATCATCTCTAACACAGGCCACTGTAACGAGGAAGCTTCGAACGGTCCCAAAACAGCCAACACGGCGAGTAAGTTCAATGCATGCAACAAGACAATGCCGATGCTCGCGTAAACAAAGCTACGATTTGAATTGTCAGCAGACATGCCAAATTTTTTAAAAATAGGAAGATATACGACAAGAAGAATCAGACCGGGTAAAAGCTGCATGACTCTCGGCGCGGAGTGAACGACAGGCTTCCAAGTCGTTGGTACAGCAGGTAGTAAATTTGAAAAATCCGAAGTTCGAAAGGAAATCAACAGCAAGATGGTGGCCAAAATGAAAGCAGGCCAAAACAGTACAATCTGAAATCGGAGCATGGCCTCGAATCCTGCACTCAGCAGTTGAACCGAGACGAAAAGGCTCAACAGAACCAACGCCACGGTGGGAGTGTAGGGCAGCGCTGCGTAATGAATCAATGACACACCCAACAAAAGAGATTTTCCAGTATAAGTTAACAAAGTGCCTATCAGGGACACATTGAGAACGGCGCCAACCTTTTGACCGAAAAAATAATCAAACATGGTGCAGCCAGCGAATTCCTTCGGCATGCTTTGCATCAGACGAATCATCAGCAAACCAACCCCAAACATGAGCAGCACATACAAAGTAAACAGAGCCCATACCGCCGAGTGGAGCTCCTCAGTCCAAGAGGGGATCCATTCTGCCGTACCCGTTCCCAATAAACATTCAAATAGCAGAATGGCCAATACGTTCCGGTTGACTTGCTTCATCATGCTTTACTCCTCTTCGTTCGATACGTGGCTCTCCGCAACCAACTACGAGGACTCCAGTACGTAGCGGGTCGGGAGGTCGTGACCTGAACAGGGGGTCGAACCAGCGTGTCTTTCAAGTCCGGAACATTCATTTGTGAAAAGGGTGTCAAATACGGTACGCCAAAGGATTTCAACGTCGACAAATGGGCACACAAGATGAGTGCAAACCCCAAAGTGCCAATAATTCCAAACAACGACGTGGCCATCAACATGGGAAAACGTATCATTCGAGTAACAAAAGCGGCTTCGTAGTTCGGAATGGCAAATGCACCGAGCGCCGTCAGAGCGACAGCGATGACCATCATCGGACTGACAATGCCGGCTTGCACCGCAATATTGCCAATCACTAAGCCACCGACAATCGCATAGGATTGTCCCATTTGATGAGGCATTCGATTGCCTGCTTCGCGAACCAACTCCACCATGAGCTCCATAAACAGAGCTTCCATCACAATCGGTAAAGGAATTCCTTCCCGCGTTGCGGCCAACTGCAGCACCATGGTCAACGGAATCAACTCAGGATTATACATGGTGAGCGCGATGTACAAAGATGGAGCAAAAATAGATACCATCAAGGCAAATATCCGAATCAGACGGAGTACTGTGCCTGACCACCATCGTTGTGAGTAATCATCTGTCGTTTGAAAAAACGAGACCATGACGGCGGGAGCTAACAGCACAAAAGGCGTCCCGTCCGCTAAAATGGCGATTCTCCCCTCCAGCAAGGCGGCTACTGTTTTGTCCGGGCGCTCTGTTGATTGTATCTGTGGATACGGGCTCCAGGGATTATCTTCAATCCACTGCTCCAAAACACCATTTTCGAGCAGACCATCAATTTTCACCCGCTGGATGCGCTCAGTCGCTTCTCGAACAATGTCTGGATGGGCCAAGTCACGTACATACGCCAACAGCACCGTGGTTCGCGTCCGTTCTCCGATAATAAATTTGTCGAAGATGAGTTTTGGATCCTTAAGCCTCGTACGCAGAAGAGACACATTGGTATCAATGGATTCCGTGAACCCATCTCGAGGACCGCGTATGGCGATATCCGTCGATGGTTCCTGAGGCTGTCTTCGACTGAGCCCTTGCACCCCCACGATGATGTACTCTCTTTGCAAGCACAAGACAGCGTAATTGGCAAACAGAGCCTTCACAGCGTCATCGACGTTCGAGACCCGTTTGATATCTGACAATCGCAACGTATTGTCCAACCAATCCGACACATCGCCCCGCCGCTGGCGAGGTATGTGAGTGAGCGGCCCCAATAACCGTTCCTCTACCCTTGTTAGGTCAACAATGGTGGAAATGAATACGACATCCATGCGGGCATTTGGTATCGGTCGCACCACGACGTCAAATGACGGATCTATGCTCTTTAAAAGCTGCTGCGTCGTTTTCAAGTGACATGTGCTCCCTGAGAATTGAATGATCAGCTCGTCGCACGCTTATAGATTCCCAACCCTGGTGTAAATTACACAACGAAGGGAGGCACCATCTGGCACCTCCCTTCATGCATCGTGGTATTTTCAAGTTGCTCGACTATCACCGTGCTTGCGCTTTATACCTCAAGCCCGTTCCACAGAGACGCGTGTCCCCCGCCCCGCGGGTTCCGCTGGGTGCACCACCAAGCGCCGCTGCAGTCGCTGTCGAAGTTCTGGCACGTGGCTGATGACACCAATGGTCATGTTCTCCATGTGCAGCTTTTCGAGCGTGTTCATCACCACGTCCAGCAGTTCCGGATCCAACGTACCAAATCCTTCGTCCAGGAAGAAAAATTCCAGCGGATATTGGCCTTGCAACTGAATTTGCGTGGACAGGGCCAATGCGAGTGACAACGACGTGAGGAACGTCTCACCACCAGATAATGTGGTGGCCGGTCTCCGCACGCCTCCGTTAAAGTCGTCGCGCATCACGAATCGCCCGTCGGCTGAGAGTTCCAATGCGTAGCGGTTGCGCGTGAGCTGTTTCAGCCGTTCCGACGCGTGCTGCGCCACAAACTCCAACTGCTCTTCCGCCACGAATTCCACAAAGCGGTTCCCGCTCAACACCTGGCGCAATGTGGTCAGCTGCCCGACCAACTCGGCGCACTGTACGCGCCTCGCTTCAAGCTTCTTCCACGACTCGTGCCGCTTGCAGACGTCTGTGAGCGCCTCCTGCGCCGCCCCCACTGCCGATACGGCGTCCTTCCACCGCCTGTCTGCATCTGCGAGCCGCTCCTGTACCTGCTGCCATTCCTCCGGTTGGATTCTCGTGTCGCCAAGCTGGGCCAACAGTGGCTCTCTCTGCGCTTCTAACCGCTTCATCCCATTGGCGTACGCCTGTACCCGCGCCTGCCGTTCTTCGAACTCTGCATCATCCAACATCGCGTCTTCCGCTTCCGCCACCGTGACGAACTGGTGCTCCTGCAGTTTTTCCGCCAGCGCGGCCTCGGCCCTCTCGTACTGCGTCGTGAGTTGTTCCAGCCGGGTCCGCGCCACAGCCACATCTTTTTCCATGGTGCGCAGTGTTTCTTCCGAGTCACGGTAGGCCGCTTCCGCCGTTGCCACATCATCCGACAATTTCTGCAGCGTTTGCTGCACCGTCTCCAGCACGACTGCCGGAGACTGCTCGCCGGCCCGCTCTCGAATGGCCGATTCCAGGCTTTTGACCCGCTCCGTCCGTCCTCGAACTTCGACTTCCACTTGCGCAACCGCCACTTGTACCTCTGTGAGCTTGGCGTTCTGCCTGTTCTGCTCGGCGGCGAGGCGCGCCATCTCCGCCTCCAGTTGATCTACCTCGCGTTTTGCACCATCCACAAGTTCGTCGTCCGCCGCGATTTGATCCACTTGGCGCTGAAGCCACGCTGTCCACGCGTCACTCTGCACGTCCAGGTCCGGCACGCCTTCTGCATCCACCAGCTCTGCTTCCAGGCGCTGCTTTGCCTCCAGAAGCCGCGTTTCCGCCGCCTGGCGCTGCCGCTCAAGCCTGTCCACCTCTTCCCGCAGACTCTTGGCTTCCGAAGCCAGGCTCGCGACCACAATCCGCTGCTCATTTGCGGCGTCCCGCGTCGCTTGTCGGCGCTCCGTCAGCGCCTCATGCGCCTGCATCCACTGCTGTGCCGCTTGCTCGTCCGCTGCGAGGCGCTTGGCCTCTGCGTCAACCCACGCGCGCAAGGCCGCTGCATTCGCGACGTGTGCGTCGTCGCGAATGTCACGCACCCGGATCTGCACGTCTTGGAACGTCCCGTCTGCCGCCTGCAACGAACTCTCCGCCTGCCGCAGCGCCGCCTCCGCTTCCATGCGCAATCGCTCCAGCGAATGAGCCTCGTTCTTTGCACTCTCTAACGCACCGCGCGCGGCATCCAGGTCTGCCGTCACTTGCGCCATCACCTCAGGAGACCGGTCGTGTACGTGCGCTGGCTGCGGATGCGCCGCCGATCCACACACAGGACACGGCTCCCCGTCCCGCAACCCGCTCGCCAACAGCGCGGCGGCCATTTGCTGCTGGACAGCGTCGCGTCGGCGCTCCAGTTCCGCCACCTGCGTCTCCCATTGCTCGCGGTCGCGTATCTTGGCCGCAAGCGCATCCGTCCGCTCCTGCAGCTCGCTGGCCCACCGCATCTGCGCCTGCAGCGCCGAATCTTTCTGCGCCTCAACCGATTCCATCTGTCGCAGCAGATCACGAATTCGCTGCAAATCGGCCTCCGCCCGCCGGACGTCGTCCAGGGCTCGGTGGGGAATGGCCTCGTGTTGCTCGAGGGCGCTCTGCACTTCTGCTGCCTCTTGTTCCAGCGCCCTGAGCGTCGCTTCGGCGACTTCGCAACGCGTGGTGGTCTGGGTCCATGTCGCGGATCGATCCGCGAGTGCCTCACCAGACTCCTCCCATTCACGCCGTACATGCACATAGTGATCCGTCAACTGACGCCAGGACTGCACGCGGAGGCGCCGCCCCGGAGACACCGTGCGCTCCCGAATGTAGCCTTGCAACTCCGCTTTCCGCGCAGCCGCCGCCGCAAGGGTTTGCTCGAGTTCCGCCACCTCGTTCCGAAGTTGCGTTTGCTTGCGCGTAAGCTCGGCGTGTTCCTTCCGGAACGCTTCCAGTTCCTTGGATAATGCCCGCCACTCCTGCTCCCAAAGGAGTGCTTCCTCAAGTTCCTTCTGGCGGTGGCGAAGCTGCGGTTCCTGTGTTTGCTGCTCGGCTTTGGCGCGTTCCCAGGCCTGCCGCAATGACTCAGTCTCCGCCTTTCGAACCTTCGCTTGTGCAGCGAGTTGCCGATATGCACTGTCGGCTTGCTGCATCCGCAAGCACCCCTCGGAAGCTGCCTGGATAAACGGCGCCACAAGCCGCGCACGCGCTGCGGCTTCCAGTGTACGCTCCCATTGCCGAACCTGGTCTGCCTGTTGTTCGTACGCGCGCAATTGTGCCTCAATATCCGCCAGTTGTTGTTGTTTCTCCCAGATGGCCCGCGCCTGATCCATCGCTGTACGCGCATCCGTCAGCCGCACCATGGCCGCCTGCTCCGCGTTTTGTGCATCCGCCAACGTAGCCTTCGCCGCCTCGACCGCATCCGCAGAGGCGTCGCCGAGCCCTAACTGCTCTGCCGCGAGGACGGCCATTTCCCGTTCTGCCGCTTCCAACCGGGCCTTGACCTTCTGCTGCAATCCATCTCCGTACTTCTCCAAGGAGAACAGTCGCTGTAACATCTTGTTCCGATCCGCGCCTTTGAGGTACAAAAACTCCGCGAACTTGCCCTGCGGCAGCACAACCGCGCGCGTGAAGTCCTCCGGTTCCAGGCCGAGCACTCGCTTGACCTGCGCAGTGACCTCCGAGTCTTTATCTGCCAGCACAATGTCCCCCGCTGGGGAGCATTCGATAAAGCGGCTCCGCACGTTTTGGACCGACAATTCGTCGCGACGCCGGTACATCCGCTCGGCCCGGTAACGCCGTCTCGGATTCGTCCCAATTTCAAACTCGAAGGCGACCGTGAGCGTCTTCTCCGCGTGGTTGAGGATGCCTCGCGTGTTGTGCTCTGCGCGTCCGACGGATCCGTACAACGCCAGTGTCATGGCGTCAAGAATCGTCGACTTGCCGCTGCCAGTCGGCCCGAAAATGCCAAACACACCCGTATCCGACAGTTCTTCAAAGGAAATCTCCTGGGTCTCGCGGAAGCTGTGCAGCCCCGCAATGCTAAGCTTGATGGGCTTCATCCCGCAACCTCCTCCGTGTCCTCCGCCGCGGGTGCGTCTGCCGGCTCGTCCGCCACCAGTTCCAAGAACAGTTGGACCAGTCCATCATCCGGTGTGTACCCTTTCTGCCGTTCGAAAAAACGCACAAACATTTCGTCCATCGGCAGGTTCTTGCGCTCCGCAGCCGTGACCGCATTCACACCCTCCACCTGAAACACCGGCCGGATGTTGACGAAGCCCGGGTGAATGGTGCGGAGCATGTGCGTTTCTTCCATCGTCAGCGGATCTTTGAGGTGGATCTCCAAATCAATCCAGGCATTGGCATCCCGGCCTTCCTCCACCCACTGCACCACCTGCGAAAGACCTTCTTTCGCCGTCCAACGCACGAGCGGCTTGCCGGAAGCCAGAAACACTTCCCGAATGTCCGCTGGACGCCCCGGTTGGACATCGAGGACCACCACAGATTTGCTGTAGCCGACCTCGGAAAAACTGTACGCCAAGGGCGATCCGGCGTACCGCGTCGGCACCGGTGCGCCTGCCACCACCTGCGGTCGGTGCAGGTGTCCGAGCGCCACGTACTGCGCACGCCCCGGGAACGCATCCGGGTCCACCGCATACGTGCCGCCGACCTGAATCTGCACTTCCGAGTCGGACTCGATGCCGCCCCGAACGAACAAGTGGCTCATGGCGAGGTTGACTGCGTCGGATTTGAAATGACGGGCAAGGTGGGAAAACATCTGTGCAATGCGGTCATTGTACTGTTCCACCCACTCCGCCTCGTCTAAACTTTGTGTGAGCAATTCCTTCAAACGCGCCTCCGATGGGTACGGCAACGCGGCAATCACTGCCGTGTGGTCACACCCCGGCACGGCCAGTTCAAGCCATGACGGGCCTGCGGCGACACGCCACGGCCTGCTTGGATTCGGCGTCTGTGCAGACAGCGCCTGATGCGGCAGCCCGATTAACGTCATGCCCAGCTTCTCTGCAAGCGGAGACGCCGCTGCCATCCGCTCCGGGTTGTCGTGGTTGCCTGCAATCGCGACGATGCCGCGCGTTCCGCCAGCCGACAGCTTATCCAACGCTTCATAGAACAGTTCTTCCGCCTCCGCGCTGGGATTCACCGTCTGAAATACGTCCCCCGCCATCAATACGAGGTCAATGCGCTCGTCATCGCAAATCCCCGCCAGCTCATCGACAAACTGTCGCTGTTCGGGAATTCTATCTCGCCCTTCCAACGTCTTTCCAAAGTGCCAATCTGCTGTATGTAACACTCTCATCGAGTTATCCTCCGTTCAGAATCCGTGTTAGTTCAGTTCCCCGTAAACACACGAAACCCCTGCTGGAATTCACAGGGGTTATCAGCGATTTGCAAAATCACGACGAAGAACTCAAGAGGAGATTGTAAATTGCTCGTAAAAATGATGCCATGCATACTAGCGTTAGAACCATGACTTCCCTTTGGGTGTGAGAGGATGGCGACGATGCTTCACCTTGTCCCACCCGTGGGCCTTCTTGTGCTTGTACTCACGCACTCGCTGCGCTATATTCTTACAGGCTGTTCCACCAATGCCCACTCTGTGCGAAGGGGCCTCATTTCGTAGTCCACGATGTCCCCGTATTCCGCCCCATCTTGGATGAACGTAAACGCGTGCTCCACAGGCGGATTTGCTCCAAGCACTTCCGGCAGGAAGTACGGTAGCGTCGTCGTGGCATCAGGAGAGGTCATCACCCACAGCAGTGACTTCCACTCCAATTCGCCTTCCTCCGACGCTCGGATTTCACCGGACGAGCTTTCTGCTGTGAATACGTACATGCCACTCTCCTGATTGAATGAAACGATGCCGCGAAACGCGACGTTTCGAACGCGCAATCCGGTTTCTTCTCTCACTTCTCGAATGCAGGCAGCAAGCGGTGATTCACCGGGTTCAATTTTGCCTCCGACGCCGTTCCACTTGTCTTTATTGGGATCTTTTTTCCGATGGATCATCAGGATCTGGTGGTTGCGTTGAATGAAACATATGGTGTACGGCAGTCGCATGTCGTCCTCCTGAATCCTGGAGCCGTTCCGTTCTATGATTGCCGGACGTGCTCGGCGGTTTGCCAACATCTATAGACACAAGTCCAGTGATTTGTCAACAAAGATACAAGCGATTTGCAAAATTCCACCAGAGTCACTCCGCACGACGAGGAAACACTGAGCGTTCCTGCACCAGCTGATGGTACAGTTCCCGCGTGGATGGCAAGAGACTGACCCCGAATTCCCGTTCCAGTGCGCGCTCGCAATGGCGGAACGTCTGCACTACCATGGGACGATTGCCAAGCGCCGCGTAGGCGTACATGACATGAACATACGCTTCTTCCTGCACGGGGTCCACCTGCAGCAATTCCTCGCAGACGCGAATGACCTCCGCGTACATGCGCTCTTCCAAACAGGCTGCACTGTAATCCAGCACTGTTCGCACGTACAGGACGTGCAGCCGCTCCCGCTCCACCTCACTCCACCCCTCGTACTTCATCTCCGGAAGGTAGTCTCCTTTGTAAAACGAGAGTGCGCGGCGGAGCAGGTTGCGCCGTTGCTCAGGCGGAGCCTTGTTGGCTGCGTTCACCGCGTCCACAAAGACATCCTTGTCCACGACCAACAAGTTCCCTGGAGTCAGCGCGTAGGTGCTGCCCATTCGTTCAATCAACACGGTCGGCCCGCGGGTCTGTTTTCGTGGCTCGAGTGCCGCCGACAGAACGTTGAGTGCGACTTTAAAGTCTCTCTCTGCAATCTCTGCCGGAACATCACCCCACAATTGTTCTGTGATTTCGTCCCGATGCAAGTGCACCCCGCGGTGCGTGAGCAAAAACTGAAACAATTGACGGGCCTTTTCGCGTTGCCATTCCTTCCGAGAGATTTCGGTGAAGCCGCGCCAAGCTCGGAATTCGCCCAAGGTCTGCACACGGACGGCGTACCCCGGATGACCCTCCAGGTTTTCACACCCAAGGCGACAGAGAAGTTCGTGCGCCATCTCTCGCTCCCGCCCGCTGTAGCGGTGCCTCTGTAAGAGAGGAACCACCTGCTGCACGTCTTTCGGGCCAAACAGCGTGGACTGGAGCAGCAAATCCTCGTACTGATGCTGTGCCACCAACGGCAGGAGTTCCGATACCGTTTCATCCGCTGCGACATCATACCCCATCCCCGCCTGTGCGATGGCTCGCCAAAGTAGTGTCGTGATGTATAAAAACACATCGTTGCACTGGCGAAATGCGGTGGCACACAGACGAATGTGTACCAACGCGTCCTGAAACTGCCCGTTCACGCACGCCACCTGTGCCAGACTCAAGTGCACAAGGTGCGCCATCCAGACGTCGCCCACCTGTTCCGCAATGTGAACCCCTTGCTCCGCACAGTTGCGGGCTATGACGTACTGCCCCCGGTACCCGTGTGCCAAGCAGAGCCCCAACAACGCCTCCGACTTCCCGCGTGGCAGGTCCATTTCGTCCATCCGCTGGACGGCCATCTGGTAGGCTTGAAGGGCCTGGTCCCCGAGAGGATGGTCCAGGTGATATGCGTGTCCGAGGCGGATGAACCCGACTGCGCTGGTGAACGGCGCCTGCAGCGAATCGCCAACGGAGTGGCCCAACAGCGCCTGCTCTTGGGCCGCCGCCGCATTCCCCGTCATGGAGTAGAGCAGCGCCAGCAGCAAATTCGCTTCTCGGTGAGAAAGCGCGGTGCGCTGAACGTTCTCTTGTGCGCCGACGCGAGACTTGAGCAGCCGAATGGCCTCTGCAAGGTGACCTGTGCGGAGGAGCAGGCGGGCATCACTGTTGTTTGCAGGCACATGCGTCTCGTCTATGGCTGTGAGCAGTTTCATCAATCTCCGCGCCCGCCGCACCTTGCCGAGGTTGATAGCGTTTTCAAATTCCACCTGAAGCATGGCCACCCGCGTATCGACATCTGCCCGATGAATGTGCCGACGCGCTTCGCGAATGCTGTTCACGGCGAGTGACGGTTGAATGGTGTCGAGGTACAATCGCGCACTGCCGAGCAGGGCTTCTGCAGCCAGCCGGTCATCACCCCTGCTGGCGGCGACTTCATACGCCCGCCGGTAATCTTGCAGGGCGGCGGCGAACCGATTGGCATGCCGCGCCACATCCCCTCTCGCCACGAGCAAACCTGGAGACTGCCGAATCACGTTCGGCGGCAACCTGTCCAGCCACCCCCGTACAGTGGATACTTGCCCGCGCAGCAAAAAGTCTGGAATATGCTGCAGGAGTCCGCGCTCGACGTCCGCGAAATCGTCCAGCTGAAACAGATAGCTGACCGCGCGGCTTACCTGTCCAGCGTCCAAGTGCCAGCGAATCGCGCGCTGCAGGAGCGCTTGTTTGTCTGTCGGAGCCAATTGATGTACCAGGTGGTCTCGAATGAGGGGATGCAAGGAATAGGACGTACCCTCCGGATCTGCCATGATGTACCCGTTGCGCTCACAGTCGCGCAGCAGATGCGCACTGTCCTCGCGCTCGGCGACCGCGTCACACACTTCGGCCGTGAGGGCATTCAGAACGGACGTTTGCATCAGGAAGTGACGATGCTCGTGGTCGAGCCCAGACAAAAACAGGGGACCGATTTGAGATTTGATGGAGCTGCCTGTGTCAAACAGGGACTCCACATGTTCGCCCCATCCGTTCACACGCCACTCCCTCCATACCATGGACAGCAGCATGGCCATGCCGCGCGTACACGCGTGCAGCCACTCCAATTGGTGGACTTCGAGCGAGGGCGCCCCTTCCCCCGTCCCCGGCTGGAACAGAAAGCGAATTTCGTCTACCGTAAACGCAAGCTCTCGCTCACGGATGAACAGCACGTCTCCGCGCAAACGCAATGTGTCGATGTGCGACAGCGTCGGCTCCGTGCGTGTGACCAGCACCACGTGGACGTTCCAGGGCAACCGAGGCAGCCAGTGGTCCATCCACTGCAACTGTGCTGCGTCGTTGTCCAAGACGTGAAAGTCGTCGAAGACCACGATGCACGCTTCATGGAGGTTCGTCCCGGCCCATTCCGCCGTCAATCCTGCAGACTGGGTCCACGTGAGCGGATGGTGAGCTGCTTCCATCACGCGCACCCACTCCGGAGAGGCGTGTACACCGGGAAACACCGTGTGGAGTAGATGTTCGACGAAAGAGAGTGGATCGCGCTCGTCCTCCGTAAGTGTGAGCCAATGAACGGGGACTCGACACTGCTCGACAAAGTGAGTGAGCGATGTCGTTTTTCCATAGCCGGCAGACGCCTTGACCACGGTCAATGGGAAGTCTGTGATCTCTGAGAACAGTGTCATCAGGCGCGGTCTGGGTAGAACGGACCGTCGTGTATGGGGAATCTGGTTCCGTCTCCGCGTCATGTGCACACCTCTCCATTCCGTGCCACACTCTGATGAGACCAGTATATCACCGATGTCCTTCCATCTAACGGTTTGATCTTTTCCGAAATGCCATCACGAGGACAGCCAAAAGGGGGATCCCAACCAACGTCACCACAAAATAGGCTGGCGCGACAGAGATCATGAAGTTATTCACCTCTAGCTGGCTGCGAAAGAGTGCAATACTACCGGCCCATACCAATAAGCCGCCCGAAAGCGCCACGATACGGTGCGAGGACAATTTGAACACGTCCTTCATCCCTTCGCACCATGCATAGTGAAACACGGACAGTTTGATTAAAATGGTCGACATTACGCCTAATATGTACAGAGTGTCTAGGCGTTCTATATTCCTACCGACGCGAATTTCGCGGACGACCTCAAGCACCGGGAAGGACAGATAATTGGCGGACTGCCCTACCACGCCTATCGTGATCACCCCAAGGAGGGTGCCGACGACGGTGATGATGCCGGTGACAATAATCATATCCTTGGGAAGAGCTCGGCTGTTGCGCAACATGGGTACAAACTGCAGGCCAATCAAAAGCTCCAATGCGTAGGTGATATCCGGTGTGACCGCACCGCGCAACACCGGCTGCCAGCCGTCGGCGAGCACAGGCATCAGGTTATGAACATCCAAGTGCATCATGGACAATGCGATGAGAGCGGGAGCCACAATAGCCGCCAACGGGGTGATAAACTCGCCGTTACGCATGACGACCTCCGCTCCCATGTACACGGCGTATGAGCAAGCAATCGCACCAGCAAATGCGATTATATATAGCGGTGTTTGGGGTAAAATGGTGATTCCTACAAACGAGGTCCCCTCCCGGAGGGTCTTGCAGCTGACAAGGTACATCCAGACAAGGAACCAGAGACCAAACACGCGTCCGAGCCATGGTCCCAACGCATCGATAAGACCGCCGATCAGAGATCGGTTGGGTAATGCACGAACGAACAATATCGCGACGGTGGTGGACAACAGGCCGCCGACCGTAAACAGGAGCAGCGCGATCCAGGCGTCGCGGATGACGAACTGGTTAATGATGAAAGGGGCCGTGACGATGCCCGTGCCGAGAACACTCCAAATGAGGGCGAGGGTAATTTGGTATCGGGAGATCTGTACCTTCGACATGGGTCGCCGTCCTCCTAGAGGTTTTGTACAGACATTTTGTAACTGGGCCAAACATCGCATCGAAAGGAGCGATCACCATCTCATCGCTTCCCCTCGCCCAAGTGAGACTTATCGGGCGGCCGTGGTGCATCCGCGCTTATGTAAAACAAGGACGCTCCTGAGTGAAGCGTCTCTTGCGGCCCATAACCTCGGATATGTTAACTAAGACATCATGGAGCGGTGAATTTGATGTTCGTCATCTTGTCAAAAAATCTAGGCTCTATGGTGCTTGGCATCTCCATTTCAACATACACGCCGTTTTGCTCGCTTGCGAAATGCCATCACCAGGACAGCCAAAATAGGAATTCCAACCAACGTCACCACAAAATAGGCTGGCGCTACAGAGATCATGAAGTGATTCACCTCTAGCTGGCTGCGAAAACCTGCAATACTACCGGCCCATACCAATAATCCGCCCGAAAGCGCCACGATACGGTGCGAGGACAATTTGAACACGTCCTTCATCCCTTCGCACCATGCATAGTGAAACACGGACAGTTTGATTAAAACGGTCGACATCACGCCCAAAATGTACAGCGTGTCCAATCGTTCCAGATTCCTACCGATGCGAATGCTGCGGACCGCCTCAAGAATCGGGAACTGCAGATAACCGGCAGACTGCCCCACCACGCCTACCGTGACCACTGCGAGGAGGATCCCGAGGACGGTGATAATGCCGGTGACAATGATCATATCCTTGGGAAGGGTTCGATTGTTGCGCAACATGTGTGCAAACTGCAGGCCAATCAAAAGTTCCAATGCGTAGGTAACATCCGGTGTAACCGCAGCACGCAACACCGGATGCCATCCGTCGGCGAGAACAGGCATCAGGTTTTGAACATCCAAGTGCTGCATGGACAATGCGAAGAGTGTAGGAAACACAATGAGCGCCAACGGCGAGATAAACTCGCCGTTACGCATGACGACCTCTGCACCCATGTACACGGCGTATGAGCAAGCAATCGCACCAGCGAATGCGATTATATATAACGGTGTTTGGGGTAAAATGGTGATTCCTACAAACGAGGTCCCCTCACGGAGGGTCTTGCAGGAGACAAGGTACATCCAGACAAGGATCCAGAGACCAAACACTCGCCCGAGCCATGGTCCCAACGCATCGATAAGACCGCAGATCAGGGAACGGTTTGGTAACACACGAACGAACAATGCCGCAACGCTGGTGGAGACCAGGCCGCCGACTGTAAACAGGATGAGCGTGATCCAGGCGTCACGGATGACAAACTGGGTAATGATGAAAGGGGCCGTGACGATGCCCGAGCCGAGAACACTCCAAACGAGAGCGAGTATAATTTGGAATCGAGAGATCTGTACCTTTGACATGGGTCGCCGGCCTCCTATAGGATTTCGTACAGCCATTTTGTCATTGAGCCAAACATCGCATCGAACGGAGCGATAAGATGCACATCGGACCATAGGTGCCAAGACACCAACGAGGACATGGCGAGTGCCAGAACCACGAGTGCTGCGTACACGGTGATTTCATGACGGCTGGCCTGACGAAGGGAGTTTGTGTCAACGGCAGCGATGCAAATGACAGTGACCAGAGCGAGCCATATCACGGTACGGTCACCCCTCGTCCTGCCGGCGGAGCCAGGCCGCTCTGCGAGACCGTGGATTCTGGTGTCCCGGAACTGAGTGAAGAGCGGAACACATGTACGCGTACGTTGCATGTCACTTGCGCCTTAGCGAAGTCATCTGGCCACGACTGGCTGATCTGCCGCCAGTACCGCGGATTTTTTGTGAACAACCTCGTGCCGAACTGGGAAGCGTCCACACCATCGGATTGGAGCTTTGCCACCACCGCTTGTATCTCCCGCTCCATATACTCAGCCGTCTTCTTCTCAAGTTCTTTGTAGGTTTTTTCGCTCATACGCTCATATGGACACAGCCGCTCAATCTCCGCCTCTGCACGCACCGTTACGAGAAAGCTAACCCCGTTTTTTCTAAATTGCGGGACGACCTGCGTGTTGGAACCGATGAGACGAACGGTGGTTCCAACGTTGCTGCCCCGACCATCGCACGGCAGGTGGATTTCGACCTGGCGAGTGTTCTCCAACAGCCAGGCCAACGCCTTCGTCTCATCCAGTGTTAATGTGTCGGCCAACTTCGCACCGCGAAACACGGCAACCCCTTTCATGACCGGATGGTTTGCAGGGTCCAGGTCGACCAACGACACAACGGGCGCCTGTGATGGCGACAGGTACTCCTGCATCACCTCCTGTTGCTCGGAGTTGGCAATGCGAAACATCTTCCCCGTCTGTTGAACCAGCGCGCGAATGCCCATCGCGTTCAGCGGGTCGGGGATGGTCGATGCGGAGAGAAGATCCTCTGCGGTTCCCGATGTCACGACAAGTAGTTCATTGCGGCGATAGTACCGGTCCCGTTCCAAATAGTCGAAAGCCCGCTCGATACCATGTTGAGCGTAGGCGTTCCCGAACACGACCAGGGTGTTGTGCGCCAGGTACATTTGGTGTGGCACTTCCTGATTGAATTTTTCCACCGCTTCTTCGATGGAACTGCCCGTCTCCACACGGACTATGAAGGCCCGCCCGGTCGCTCCATTACCTGACTCACTTGCGCCCGCCGAAGGCACGGCAGCCGGATTCACAATCTGGGCCGTCACTCGCACCAAACCGTTGTCGGTCTGGTCGATGCCGAGGGCTAAGACGACATTTAAGTCGTCCACCTCCTTTATGTCACACCCTGGCAACAACAACGAACCTAGGCTAACCACGAAAGCAGCGACCACCTTGCGAAGCATGCTCCATCTCATCGCTTCCCCTCGCCTAAGTGAGACTTATTGGGCGGCCGTGGTGCCGGAGTTCGGTTGCTGACGCTGTCGAGGGTTTCATACTGCCCGGGACGTTTTGTGTTGGCAAACCAAGGTGCTCGGAAAAATGAATCCTTGATATCCTGCCAGGAAAAGGGCGCAATCGGCGCCATGTAAGGAACGCCGAAGGAACGGAGCGAAACGAGATGCGTCACAATGATTAATCCGAAGACGACGATGCCGACCAGTCCCGCAAGGCCAGCTATGCCGACAAACAGAAACTGAATAATCCGACTCGAATTCACAAATCCATACGCTGGCAGAGCAAACGAAGCGACCCCGGTCCCAGCCACCACGATAACCATGCCTGGAGACACCAGGCCAGCACGCACTGCCGCATCCCCGACAATGAGCGTACCCACAATACTCACAGATTGTCCGACCGCCCGAGGCAGCCGCGTGCCGGCTTCACGCAAGACTTCAAAAGCGCCCATCATCAAAAGCGCTTCCAATATGGTTGGGAAAGGGATGCCGCGATGCTGAGATGCTACGGTGACAAGCAGCGGCGTCGGCATCAGGTCTTGGTTGAAAGACAATAGCGCCACGTACAGGGACGGTAATAAGAGGGAAGCCCAATACGCCACATGGCGTAAGACGCGAATGAACAGCGTCAAAGTGAAGTGCATGTAATAGTCTTCGGCTGCAGTTAAGAAATGGATAAACTGCGTAGGGACCTTCAGACAAGTCGGTGCTCCGTCGAGCATGAAGCCGATACGTCCTTGCAACAGCCCAGCCACCACTCGGTCCGGTCGTTCGGTCTCCTCGGACGTTGGAAACAGGGTGTACGGCGCGTCGCTAATGAGTTCCCGCAACTTGTTGATGTCATTCACAGCATCGATGGAAATCTTGCGAAGCCGCTGGTGCGCTTCCTCTACCAAAGCCGGTTTGGTAATCCCTTCGATATAAAGGATGCATAAATTGGTCTTGGAGTACACACCGATGCGCATCGATTCGACCTTGAATCGCGGACTGCGGATCCGCTTGCGAAGCAGTGCAATGTTCAGTTCCAGGTTCTCGACAAACCCCTCCTGCGGACCTAGTATAGTAGGCTCGATCTCGGCTTTTTCGATGGTCCTCCCAGGGGGCTGGCTAACGTCCAGAATCAGAGCCTCTTTTGAACCGTCTATGCAGAGGACGACTTGGCCGTCGGATACAGCAGCGTTCAATTCTTGGCGTGTCTTTACCCGTCGGACGTGCACCGTGTGCAAGACAGACTCCAAGTGACCGATGTCCGTTCGCCGTTTCGGCAAGGTCGAGACAGGATTGAGAACGCCTTCTTCCACGCGCGCCTGGTCCACCATGCCGCGGATCCACAGCAAGAGTACCCGGGTACCGTGAACGTCCACTTCGCGGAGCAACAAGTCGTCGCAGTGTTGCCACTCCGCTTCAATCCAGGCACGTAAACCTTCTACACGGGAGGGCAAGGGTTCATCCGGACGACCGTACGAGGTGTCCACTAAGCCGGCGATTCTCTCGGGATGGTTCCCGAGATCTTTTGTCTTCGTACCCCGCTTCTTGAATAACACAGCATACTCTCCCCGAGACTGTACGTATGATTTCTCTTGGTATTTTGACCAAATCACTCCAATTGATGCAAAATATTTTGCTACGTGTTGTTTCCTCGCGGCCTGCCCCTTCCTCCCTACTACATGGAACAACCCATATCACGTCCACACCGTCCGAACATAAAAAACGGCCGCAGTCTCCCGTGGGAGACACGACCGTTTTCTAGACACTGAGCTACTCTTGACTAAACTCATTGGAGATTCGATTTAACTTAGACACGAGCGTGAGGAACGTTTCCACGTCTTGCACCTCAAATTGCTCAAAGAGCTTGGTCAGCTGTTGGATTCGGCGTTCCCGAACGTCAATCAGCTTTTGTTGACCTTTCTCCGTGAGCGCGACGTAAACCACACGCCGATCCTCGCCCGAACGGTGTCGTGTAATCAACTGTTCTTTCTCCATCTCATCGCATTGCCAGGTCACCGTACTGGGGCTGACGTCCACGGCTTTTGCGAGCTCGGTAGCGGTTACACTGTCGTGTCTGCTGAGGTAACTCAAAATGTGCAATTGCGTCCGCGTTAACCCCAGCTTGGTCAGACTTGCATTCAAGTTTCGCTGTAGAACTAACATTTGATACGATAAATCCGCGTAAATGTTCTTCCCTGGGGTTGTGTCCATGTTGGCTTCACCCGTTTCTTTACGAAGTAATTTTTAGGATTGCCCCTTTTGATGCCCGAACGATGTACAGTATGTTCTCCAGCCCGCATGAACCGCAACGTTGCCATATCTAAGAACGATTATTGTGCCACGTAGCCCCCGTCAATCACGACGGCCTGGCCCGTGATGCTTCGGCCCTTGTCAGAGGCCAGAAAAACCGCGTAATCCCCAATTTCCTCTGGAAGAAGCAGTCTCCGCTGCGGAACCAACGGATAGATGACTTCTTCCAGCACAGCCTCCAAGGGAACCCCGCGGTTTTTCGCCAAGTCCTGCAACTGGTTGCGCACCAGTGGCGTATCCACATAGCCAGGGCAGAGCGCATTGACAGTGATGCCGTGTGTCGCGCCTTCCAGCGCCGCAACTTTCGTTAAGCCGATGACGCCGTGCTTGGCAGAATTATACGCCGCTTTGCCTGCAAACCCAATCAAGCCGTTGATGGATGCAATATTGATGATCCGCCCGAAACCGGCCGCCTTCATGTGCGGAAACGCATGCTTGATGGCCATGAAGGGTCCGACGAGCATCAGTTGCACAATCTGCTGGAACTTCTTCGTCGGAAAGTCCTCGATGCTTGCGACGTGCTGGATTCCGGCGTTGTTCACGAGGATGTCGAGGGAGCCGTACTGTTCCCGCGTGAACTCAATCATCGCGCGAATGTCCTCTTCGACCCCTGCGTTTGCGGCAAAGGGTAGGGCATCCCAGCCTTTCTCGCGCAACGATGCTGCAGCCTCCTCCGCCGCGTCGGATCTCAGGTCAGAAATGACCACACGTGCGCCTTCCTCGGCGAACTTTGTGGCAATGGCGAGACCGATGCCACTCGCCGCGCCAGTCACAACCGCCGCTTTTCCTTGCAACAGTTTTCCCATGTTTCATCACTCCTCTTGGTGAATCTGGGTTATCCGAGACGCTCGGGCGCGCGGGTATACAGGTCCATGTTCGCGGCGAACGCGCCCACAGTCTCGTACTTACCTGAATCGGGAGGCTGTACGCCGTGCTCCACCCAGTGTTCGAGGTAGTTGAGCGCTGCTTCGTAGTACGGGTGCACGGGCTGCTGATCTCCTCGGTTGGTCCGCAACATGCCATCTACGTGGTTTCCGCGATGAATCTCATAGAGGCGATGGAACGCCCCAGCGCCATGCTCTGCGACGAGACTGGCGTACGCCTGTGCGTTGTGGCGAAACGGAACGAGACAGTCCCAGTTTCCCGCAACCGACAACAGCGGTTTGGTCAAACGGCCTGTATTCGCAATGGCTTCAATCCTTGCTTTCAACACACCCTGCCGCTCTCGCCAGGGATACAACAGCGGCGTTGGATCCTGCAGCCAAGCGTTGTCCCACTCTGCCGTAAACGGCGTCCAATCGGGATCCAGGTTCCGTCCGTACAGCCACAACGAAACAATCCAATACATCATGAAGTACTGCGCCCAGTACGGGTGAGAATCCGGGTGTAGCCCCGCCTCCACCAGATGCTCCAACGCCTGATTTCGCTCCCGGTCGGTCCTATCGCCGCGCCAGTTGGCGTACACCGGAAACTGTTCCACGTACACGGGCAAGCACGTCAGTAAATGGCGAGATTCTGGGTGCCAGAGGACTCCTTCCCACTCGACGCCGCCGTCGTACAGTTCAGGGAACCGCTCGAGCATGACACGCGTGATGTATCCGCCGTTGCTGACGCCGGAAATATACACTTTCTCTGCGGATGTCCCGTAGACTTGTTCGACACAATTTCCAGCCACTTCCGTAAGTTTCCGGTAATTTTCGGGCCATTCCGTCATTTGCCTCGTAGGATTCCGCAAAACCAGCTGCGGCGTCCCTTTGTCACAGGCGGCGTACGCGTACCCCTTTTGCAATACGATATCACTCAGCAGAAGGTCGAGGGAAAACTCGTTGCGCACCGCAGGTGTCGCGCCAATCATCAGCTTGCCGTTCCAGAACGATTTGTCGGGCAAGCGGAGGACCGCGCGAGCTCCCCCAATCGTGCCCGTCCACAGGCGGCCTGGAATCGCTCGATGAATGCGAGGCCGATGGGCGACGAGCGGATGGGCGTCGGCGTCCACGCCAACCCCATTGGTGGTCAAGTCTGTTACCTGTTGGAATTCAGAAATCGTGTTGTCCATCTACGTCGCCCTCTCTCCTGCAGTATCGTCCCTAAGATCCCTCTTGGCAAGAACAGCACCACCAACACGTACAGAACCCCAAATAGGATCATGTAGTCGTTAAACATGGGATACGTGCCTGCCAACGTTGAAAATTCACTCTGCGCAATGAGGATGACGGCCGCGCCCAAGAGACCGCCGAACAGCGTCCCTGTGCCCCCAATGATGGTCATGAGTAGAACGTTGATGCTGGTGGAGACGTCGAACACCTGGGTGCTGACAAACATCTCTGCGATGACAAACAACGCGCCTGCCAGCGTCGCCACGATGCCCGAGATGACGAAAGCCGCCGTCTTGTAGCGAAAGACCGAATGACCGAGCGCCACCATGCGCGATTCGTTGTCGCGTATCCCTTTTAGAATAACGCCAACCGGCGATTTCACAAACTGGAAAAGTAGAAAAGCCACGGCCACACAGAAAAGAAAGCAGAGACAGTAGATGGCGTAGTCGCTGTTCAGCCAGTCAGGTACAAACACCGTGATGCCGTCGTTTGCATTGGTCCACGGCTGCAGCGCCCTGGATCCAGCCAGTACGTAGAACGTCTGCCCCACTGCCAAGGTGATCATGGCGAAGTAGGTGTCTTTCATGCGCAGCGATAAAAACGCCACGACCAAACTGAGCATGACGGACACGACCACCGCCAGCATGGCTCCACATACGAAACTGAGCGTCGACGCATTGCCGCGCACCAGGCAGATGCCCATGATGTACGCACCCGTACCAAAGAACATGGCGTGACCGAACGAAATAATTCCCGTAAAGCCGAGCAACAAGTCGTAGGACATGGCAAATGCGCCAAACGTAAAGACTTGTTCGAGCAGTGTGGTGGTACCCCCGCCCCCTGTGATGGTAGGTAACAGCAAACCGACGGCAAGCAACAGCACCGCAGCAGCATAGCGGACGATGTTTCGGTTCATGCTGCAGCCCTCGCTTCCCCAAACAATCCCTGCGGCCGCACCAATAGGACCACAGCCATGACCAAGACGGTCACGAGCACGGACAAACTCGGGAAGTAGAAGCTCATGAACGACGTCACAACGCCAACGAGTAAACTTCCAACCAGAGCCCCCTGCACGCTGCCCATGCCGCCAATGACGACGATGATGAAGGCAGTGAGTTGCATGTCCAACCCCATGCCTGGCGTGACAGATCCGAAATACGGCCCTGCCAGTGCCCCAGCAAATCCTGCAAGCGCGGCTCCGAGCGCAAACACGACGGTAAACACGTTTCGAATGGGGATGCCACAGGCTTCGACCAGCCCCGCGTTCTCCACGCCTGCCCGAATGACCATGCCGAGGCGCGTTCGACGAAGGAGCCAGTGCAAAACCAGGTAGACCATGGCTCCCACGACGATGGTAAACCACTGGTACTCAACCAGCACCACATGCCCCACCAGCCACGAGTGCGAAAGAAAGCTAGGCGTTGGAGCGTTCAGGCCGTTGACGCCAAACGGAACTTTGACAAATTCCGAGAGAATCAACATGACACCCATCGTAATCAAGATCTGATTCGTCCCATGGTGGTACAGCCGACCAAGTAATCCGCGCTCCATGGCAATACCAAGCACGGCTCCGGCGCCCGCGCCGACGATGAGCGCCAGCCAGAACTGGTGTGTCACCGCGTACAAAAACGTCGCCATGTACGCGCCCCAGAGATACAGGCCACCGTGCGCGAAGTTAATCACCTGCAGCAGGCCAAATATCAATGTCAGTCCAGCGGCAATCAAGAAGTACAGGGCGCCGTCGCCGATTCCGCCAATCACCAGTGTCAAGAAAACGTCCACGTCAGCGCTCCCCCCTTGTCGCGTGCACGCCGAGAAACTGCTGCTGCCAATCTTCCCGCTGCAGTAACTCTTGCATATTTCCCGAGAGCACCGTACGACCGTCGTCCAGCATCACAAACGTGTCAGCCACTTGACCGGCCAGCCACACATTCTGTTCCACCAGCAGCACGGTTCTGGAACCCTTCAGTCCTTGCAGAATCTCGACCAACCGATGGACGTACCCCGGCGACAGACCTTTGCTCGGTTCGTCAATGAGCAGCACTGGCTGTTCGGAAATCAACGCACTCGCCATCGCCAGCATCTGCTTTTGACCACCACTGAGCGATCCGGCGGGCCTGCACCACGCTCGCCGCAAATCGCCAAACAGGTCCATCATCCGCTCTACTCGCTCCGGATGGTGTCCATCCCGTGCACGTCTATCGGCCATCTGCAGGTTTTCTGCGACCGTCAGGCGGTGAAAAACGTGGTTTTCCTCGGGTAGATACGCAATGCCACGCCGAGCAATCTGATGCGTGGACAAATCCCCGATGGCCGCGCCGTTCATGCGAATGTGGCCCGCTCGCGGGCGCACGTAGCCCATGATGGTCCGAAGTGTCGTCGTCTTTCCTGCGCCGTTGCGCCCCATGAGCACCGTCACCTGATGCTCCGGTACTCGAAAACTGACGCCCTGTAGGATTTGAAACTGGCCGATGTTCGCGTGTACGCCGTCGAGTTCAAGCACGTGTTTCATGGCGACCTCCCAGATATGCCTGTGCGACATCCGCGTTGTGCATCATCTCGTCCGGCTCCCCCTCTGCCAGAACTTGCCCTTGGTGCAGAACCACAATTCGGTCAGACAGTTGCATCACGACGTCCATCTTGTGCTCTACGAGAACCATCGCGTACGCTCTTTGCGCCTTCAACGCGTCAATCAGTTGGAGCATGCCAGGCACTTCCGACACCGCCATGCCAGCAGTCGGCTCGTCGAGCAGGAGAACGTTCGGTTTCAATGCGAGCAACATGGCCACCTCCAGTTTCCGCTTGTCCCCGTGCGACAGCGTCCCCGAAGGTTTATCCCGGTGGGCAGTCAGTTGGACTTGTTCCAGTCGAGACTCCGCCTCATCCAGCAGCCGTTTTCGGACTCGCCTGAGATAATCCCACGCATTTGTGCCTTCTCGAGCCTGTACAGCGAGGTATACGTTCTCCAATGTAGTCAGCGTTGGGAACAGATGGGTGGTCTGAAACGACCGCCCAATCCCTGCCCGCGCCCGCTTCTCAGCGCGCCACGCCGTGACGTCTTGCCCATTCAACAGCACTCTCCCACCGGTGACGGGCACCCCGCCGCTCAGCGCACCCATGAGTGTGGTTTTGCCAGCACCGTTGGGGCCAATCAGCGATACACATTCACCTACCATGAGCCGCAGGGACACATGTTTCAGCACGTGAACCGGTCCATACGAGACACTGATGTTTTCGGCCTGCAGCGCCACAGATTCACTGCTCATCCAGCGGTCACCGCCCTTTCCCGACTAGCCATCTCGTCACTTCTTGTTCAATACGGGCGGTACCGTATCTGATGCAGGAATGACCTTCTCCAGCGTCGGCACCGGATAATCGACGCCATCTTGCTTCTTTAGCACCACCGCGTACTGATCTTGCAGTGCCTGGTGATCCTCCGCGCGGAACGTGTAGGTCCCTTTCGGTCCTTGGAATGTCATACCTGACAGCGCCTTTGACAACGCCTCACCGCTTGCGTCGCCGTGGGTCTTCTTCAGGCCTTCCACGATGGAAATGGCCGCTGCCATGCCGTCTGGATCGAACAAATCAGGAACGGTGTTGTTCTGCGATTTGTCGTGACTGACGAGGAAGTCGTTGATGGGGTTGTTGGGCAGGGTGTAGTAGTAGGTCGTAAATCCGTGCATGCCTTCCGCACCCTGGAAGAGCGCCTTGATGGCGCCGATGTTCGGGATGCCCGTGATGACGGTTATCCCCTGCTTATCCAGCTTCATGTCCTGGATGGCCTTCCACGGCCCTGGAGCGCCGGCCCACGTGACAAACAGATACTTGGGATGCGACTGAATGATTTTCTCCAACTGCGGGGTAAAATCGGTTGCCGTCTGGTCGGCGAATACGTCCTGGACATCCTTCAGCCCAGCCTTCGTGGCCAAATCTTTGAACGCTTTCACCGAGTCCCAGCCGAACGAGTAGTTCGGTGCCAACTGGGCGACCGTCGCGCCGGGCTCGGTGACGGCTTCGACCGCTGCCTTCGCCTCCATGTAGGAATTCGGCGACACTTTGAACACGTACGGGTTGTAGTTCTGGCCCGTGATGCTGTCCGCCACCGCCGGGCCGACGACAAATACCTTCTTGTACCGCTCGGCCAACGGTTCCACTGCAATGGCGCTCGCGCTGCTGGCGCATCCGGCAAGGACGTCGACTTTCTCGCTGGACAGGAAGTCCTTCGCAGCTTTCACGGCCGCGTTCGGATCCGCCCCGTCGTCCTTGAACTCTACTTGAATGGGGTGTCCGTCCACTTTGTTCGTACCACCTGTCGCGTACTCTAGGCCAATGTTGAATCCGCGCCGCCACTCCACGCCGTAGTCCGCGATGACACCTGTCAGGGACGTCACCACACCAACCTTGATGGGCGACGCCGACGCGGGATTCTTGTTGTCGCTGTTGCCGCCCGATGACCCTCCACATCCCGTCACTGCGACCGTCGCCACAAGTACGGCCGCCGCCATCTGTTTTTGCCCCCGTAAGCGTTTCACATCCAGTTCCCCCTCCGGTTTTTGTAAGCGCATTCAACCGTAGAGCAACGGTATCATTCCGAAGTTACGGGGGAGTTACAGACAGCCGACCATATCAAAAAGCGGACGCCAACTTTGGCGCCCGCTCGGGAAACAATCGAAACGTGATATGGAGGGTGATTTACAGGTGTCAGCCAGAAACGTGCACACGGGAGACGGGCTGCTCCACACGCGTGGATGCCTTCTCCACCTGTGCCGTGGTAAATCCACTGCAAATTCCCCAAAAGTAGAAGGCCAGAGACGAAACGGCCACCAGCACCATATCCCATCCGTACGGGATGACGCCAGTCCCGCCAAAAGCTGGGCTTCCCAACCACGAAACGAGCATCATGTACAGCATGTAAACAACCAGCCAGAGCCCAGCCTTGAGATGCTTACCGAATCCAGCCCAACCTTCTTTTCTTTGATAGTGCAGAAAAATGGGTAGACCCACGAGCATCACAATGATGACCTCACCCGTCAATGGCCATCTTGCCCAGTAGAGAATGAGCGAAGCAAGCATGAAAGCCGACGGAGCAATCCAGCGGAGTCCTTTGAGCTTCAGCGGCCGCTTCAAGTTCGCTGCAGTCTTACGCAACGACATCACCGCCACAGGACTGGTGAGATAGGACACCAGCGTAGCCACGGAAATGACGCTGGACAGTTCGCCCCAGCCGCGGAACATCAGAAGAAACGCGTACTCCACCACGAGATTCAGCAGCATCGCTCGCCGCGGGATTTTGTAGAACGGGTGGACGGCCCCAAACACTTTCGGGAACCAGCCGTTTTCCGTCATTCCGACAATCATGCGCGACGTCGTCGCCGTGTACGTAATGCCTGTTCCGGATGGAGAGACAAACGCGTCCGCAAACAGAATGATGGCAAGCCAATTCAAGCCGAGCGCCATAGCTAAGTTCGCAAAAGGCGAGTTGAGCGTAATGCTGCCCCATCCATGCGAGACCATGTCTGGCGTGACGGCTCCCACAAAGGCCACCTGCAACAGGACGTAAATGACCCCTGCAATTAAGATGGAGCCGAGGACAGCCCGCGGCACCGTCTTGTTTGGGTTTTTCGCCTCTCCCGCCAAATTCACGGGACTTTGAAAACCGTTGAACGCAAAAATGACTCCGGAGGTCGCAATGGCGGTCAAAACTCCCGACCAGCCGTTCGGTACAAATCCGCCGTAATGGGAGAAATTCCCCGGATGAAAGCCTGCCAACAAGATTCCAATTGCAGTGAGCGTCGGAACGGCCAATTTAAACACAGTGATCAATGTGTTGACACGTGAAAACAACTCTAATGTCCAGTAGTTGATGAAAAAATAGAACAAGACGAGCACAGCCGCGCAGAGCAACCCAATGGTCGTCAAGTGCTTTCCATCATACAAGTTCTGTACCCAATGCCAGGGCCAGGAACTCATGTACTGAACCGAAGCTTCCGCTTCAATCGGAATCACTGACACAATGGCAATCCAGTTCGCCCAGCCAGCCATAAAACCTGCCAGGGAACCATGTGAATACTGCGCATAACGAACAGCGCCGCCCGACACGGGAAACATGGCGCCGAGTTCGGCATACGTCAGACCAATCAACAAGATAGCTGCCATTCCGAGTATCCACGCGAAAATGGCTGCAGGTCCTGCTACTTTCGCCGCCTTCCAAGCCCCAAACAGCCAGCCGGATCCGATGATGGACCCCACACCCGTCATGGTCAATGCGAACGTTCCAAGTTTTCTGTTGAGGTTCTGCATAGAATTCTCCTTTTCGCACAAGATGTCCGATGTGTGTCATTCAGGTCAGGGCCCTGGCATATCGTATGGTATGGATATATTTCCCATGCACCAACTGGTCATATCTATTATACCAACTGCTCACATTGACCGTACAAGACAGAATCTGGTTTTCATAGGGCGTTGTACGTTGTCCATCACCCGCGTGCAACACTTTGCCTACCTGTTGCGTCTTCAACAATAAACCTTTCCCGTTCCACGCTTGTACGCCTGGAACCGAAGGAGATGTGACTTGTGAACAAGTGGATTGGACTTTGCCTCATCAGTGTCACCATGGCCACTGCGTGTACTTCTCCCATTGCGGCAAATCCGATGAAGACCGGATTGCAGAATACGGTCCAGGGAAACCCAAAGTTTGTGCAAGTGGCACCGAATCCAGTGCAAGTCACCATCGTGAAGAATGCCAGCACCACCACAGTGACGAACCCTGCGCAATTGAGTGCACTGGTGCGTGCGGTCAACGCCCTCGCAAACCAGCAGATACCTGGGCAGGTGCACTGTATGGCCATGACCGCGGACCACTATACATTGACGTTTCACTACAAGGACGGCAGCATCCGTTCGTTTCACAACCATGGTGGTGGATGTCAGCCGCTGGTAGATGACCAGAGTGGAATTCGTTTGCAGTCATTTGGGGCGGTACTGACAGTCATCAACCCATTGCTTTCCCAAACAAGGAATCCGTAAAACGTGTCTCGGCTGCACCTTGTATAGACAGACAGGGCCGTCCAGACACGAAGCGGCCCTGCGCTAGATCTCCTTAATAAGCTCGCATGTACTGCTTTGGAGGTGTCACTTCTTGCTTTAACGCCTGCATCGCATGGATGGCCCAATAAGGGTCACGCAACATCCCGCGCGCCACGGCGATGAGGTCCGCATCTCCATTGGCAACGACAGACTCGGCCAACGCGGGGTTATCCAACATGCCGACGGCAATGACCGGAACGCCTAGCGCTTCCTTAATCGCCCGCGCCATGGGTACCTGGAAGCCGGGATAGTTGCCAGGTTTCCGTGCGCCAATGGGTCCTTCACCACCGGATGAAACGTGAAACATGTCGACGCCTGCATCACGGTAACGCCTGCATATCTCAATACTGTGATCCAGGCCGTACCCTCCGTCCATGTATTCAATAGCCGATACGCGCATAATGAGTGGCATGCTTTCCGGCATTACGCTCTTGACCGCTTGTACCACTTCCACGCCGAACCGAGCCAGGTCTTTACCGTACTCGTCCTCGCGGTGGTTGATGCCAGGCGAGTGGAACTGGTGAATCAGATAACCGTGAGCGCCGTGCAATTCGATGGTGTCAACACCGGCCTCCACCGCACGTCGGGCTGCTTCCTTAAACTTTTGCACCATGTCCCGCGTTTCAGATGTGGTCAGTGCCCGAGGCGTCTTAAACTTGGAACTGACCGGTATTGCTGAAGGGGCCACTGGCACTTCCGCGTCTTCTGCTTTCCTGCCCGCGTGTCCAATCTGAATCCCGATTTTGGCACCGTACTTGTGCACTTCCGAGATAATCCGAGCGAACGCAGGAATGTGATCATCCGACCACAATCCTAAGTCGTAGTCCGTGATGCGACCGTCCGGTTCCACGTCCGTCATTTCCATGATAATCAACCCGGTCCCGCCAACTGCGCGAGAAACATAATGAACGAAGTGCCAGTCGTTCGGCTTTCCGTCCTTCGCATCCACCGAGTATTGGCACATCGGCGGCATCACGATGCGATTTTTTAAACTCAAACCTTTCAACGTAAATGTCGAGTTCAAATGCGGCATGCTCGTATCCCCTTTCCAAGTTGGATTGTCAGTGCACTCCAATTTGCCCGTTGGCGTAAGGCAAGAGCAAGCCGTACAGCGTTCGCAGCGTTGGCACATCTAAGCCGTGCTGTTCAGCAACGCGCAACGCTGCGCCCTGCAGACTCTCCACCTCCAACGGGAGGCCCTTGCGAAAGTCCTGGTGCATGGACGACGTAGCACCTTTAGGCATCGACTCAATGAACGCCATCTGCGAGGCCACGTAATCTTCAGGTAGGGACCATCCGTCAGCCTGCGCGAGCATCGACATTTCCTCAAGGGCGCTGCGGAAGATGGCAGCCGTTGGCTTGTAGGCGACCACCTCGTCGATAGGCAGTCGACTTGCTGTCGTGACGCCGGAAAACGCTGTGATAAACGCGTACTTTTTCCACACGTCGACCATGATGTTGTCGCTTTTCACCAGCACCATATTGGCGGATGCGCTTTCGACCATAAGCCTCTCACAGAACGCAACCTGACTCTCGTGAAGCGGCCCGAATGTGATATGGTGCGCGCGGTGGGTGTGGATGATATGCCCTTCGCTGTTCAAGGTCGTGATGATATGTACCAACCCACCCAGAACGCGGTCCGTTCCACACGCGTCCTGCAACACCTGGAAGTGCTCGATTCCGTTCAGCAACGGCAACACGTAAGCGCCTTTCTGCGCCAACTTTACAATGTTCGACAAGGCCCCTGTTAAATGATAGTTCTTCACGCCCACCAATACCAGGTCACATTCGGGAATATCCTCAGCCCTGGTGGCCAGTGTCGGCACGAGGTGTGCGTCACCCTGCGGGCTCTTCAAGACCAGACCCGTTTGCTGCAGTTGTGCCTTGCGACCCTCCCGTACGAGAAAAGTCACATCGTGGCCCGCCTCCTGCCAGCGGGCGCCAAAGTAGCCCCCAACAGCCCCAGCTCCAACGATGGTTATCTTCACCCGAATCCACTCCTCTCCACGGTGTGCACTGTTATGACTGCGCCAACGTCTCGTCGGCTGTCTTGAGTGTAAACACTTCACCATGGCTTCGAATGACTATCTTGTCCGCGTCATCCCCCGCTGCTGCCAACAACCGCTTCATCGGCTCGTCCACGGGCTCCTGCGACAACACAAAGGTGTCCCAGTGAATCGGGACCAGAAAACGCCCGCCAGCATCCACAAACATACTCCATGCTTGTTCCGGCGTGCAGTGAGACTGCTGAAACGAGTCAGGCGCGTACGCACCGATGGGCATGCATACGACGTCAATCTGACCACGCTCGCGGAGCGCCGTAAACGTGGGCACGTACGCCGTGTCTCCAGCGTAAAACAGACGCTTTCCTTGATACTCGAGGAGAAAGCCTGTCCAGCCGTACTGCTGATTCCACGGGAACCGTGCACCCCAGTGCCGCACCGGAACGGATGTGACCTTGACCCCACACGAGGTCTCCACGGAATTCGTCCCCCCCAGTTCACTTACGCGGCCAAACCGCATGCGTCGGATCAGCCGGCTCGTCGCAGGGGCCGTCACCACCTCGACGTCCGGAGACGCCAGCTTGCGAAGGGATGGAATATCGAAGTGGTCCATGTGGGCGTGCGACAGAAGAATCAGGTCGACCTGCCCCATCACCTCTTCAATCCTCACCGCAGGCGCCGTGTGACGTCTCGGACCGATGGCCCACGGCCCAATGTTTACGCCTACGCGTTCAGAAAACACCGGATCTGTGAGAATTCCAACTCCATTCCAGCGGATGTACAACGTAGAGTGCCCAATCCAGCATACCGACAGCGAATCGTCCGGTAAGACGCTCAGGTCGGGGTGTTGCGCAGGTTGCTTGTAAGGCGGGCTTGGGACAAATTTACGGTAGCGCCGGTATTGCACCGTCATCCACAGCGCGGCGAGTGCCACCAAGGAAAGGGCGATGATGCAAAGCCACAACAGGATACGCACCCGCGGAACTCCCCTTTCGAGATGATGATACCTCAGTTATTGTATCAAACGGGGATATTGATCCGTGCCGTGCCGTGCCTTAAAGATCAGGTAGTCAATGTAGTTGCGCGGTTACGGTGAGGCTATAGACACAGAGGAGGCTGGGCTGTGCACCACATCACGCTGGGTACGCTATCGTTTCTGTTTATTTCTGGCTTCCTTGCGTCGTTCATCGACTCCACCGTCGGTGGGGGTGGACTGGTGTCACTGCCCGCGTTGTTGTTCAGCGGCCTGCCTCCAGCGCTCGCGCTGGGCACCAACAAAGTGGCAGGTACGTTCTCATCGCTGACCAGTTCGCTGTCCTACCTAAAATCCGGTAAAGTGAACTTCGACTTAGTCAAGTTCCTCGTGCCGATGTCGCTCATAGGTTCCATTCTCGGCGCGGAACTTGTCCGCCACATCCCCAGCGGCTTCCTGAAACCCCTGGTCATCGTCATGTTGATTCTCGTGACGGTGTACACGGTGCTGAAAAGGGACGTGGGCAAGACATCCACCTACCGGGGCCTGACGCGAGCGATGATTTGCGCGGCAGCCGGCGTCGCGTTTGCCATTGGATTTTATGACGGCTTTTTCGGGCCAGGCACAGGATCTTTTCTCATCTTTGCCTTTGTGCTCATCGGTTTCGACTACGTGCAAGCGTCCGGCAACGCCAAGGCGCTCAACTTCGCAAGCAATATCGGCGCGTTGATCACCTTCGCCCTGCTGCACGCCATCAACTGGGAGTACGGCATCATCATGGGCGTCGGTATGGTTGCAGGCGCCATCGCCGGCTCACAGGTCGCCATCCGCAATGGCGCAGCGTACGTGAAGCCTATCTTCATTTGTGTCACCTTGGTGATGATTGGGAAACAGTTGTGGACCATGCTCTGAGCAAAGCGGGGCTGACCCAACGCCAAACGCGATGGGGTCAGCCCCTGCCTTTGTTTGTAGCCAAGGGATGAGTACATGGTCATCGACAGCTGGGTGTTGTCGGTGGCCATTTATGTACAGTATATCTACGAGTTGGCGACGATTCGAGGATAACTGGCCACCGGGAATCGCGCCTGATTTGAGAGAATTTGCTTTGCGTGACATGGTGCGCAGATGCCGAGTTGATAGTCTATGCCTCGGACGCGCCGAAAACCTGTCTTGAATACGCGATACATGAAAGTCTGGTCATGCATTGACTGACATTGAATGCAGAAGCATTGCATAGACCTCACCCCCGAACGAGCTCAGATCTGTGTCTATAGATACTATTCGATCCGCGTTCTTTCTCTGTGGGGGTTGACTGAACAAATCATATATCGATTCCGAAAATTTTTGCACACGGGTTGAGGACGGTCATGCCGTCCTTCATCATTTCTGAATTCAACTATTTGACTCGTTATAAATTTATGATAAGTTTGATGATGATAAAACATATTGGAATAGGAGGTATTTAACATGTCAGTCGTCACGTTTCACGCCGATGTCGTCTGGTCTGGCGAAAGTGTTCGTTCTATCGCTGAAATTCGAGGGAAACAAGTCATCATTGATGAACCTCAATCACTCGGCGGCACAGATCAAGGCCCGAACCCTGTCGAGATTCTGTTAGCCAGCCTTGGCGGTTGCATTAATGTCCTGGTGACAGGCTTTGCACAACTTCATGGTGTAGAACTCAAAGCATCAAAGGTGTATGTCGAAGGTGATCTCGCTCGAGATGGATTCATGGAAGTGTTGAGAGGCCGAATCCCCGAAAACGTACGTCCTGGTTTTCAGGAGATTCGCTACCGTATTGACATTGATTCCCCTTCCCATCCGGCAAAGATTCAAGAACTCATTGACCACGTAGAACAAGTTTGCCCTATCAAGGACACGCTCGGCGGGGTGCCAGTCGTTCCTGTAAAGGAAGTCGCTTCGCAGAACTAGACTCACACCTGGTTTCACGGCACGTGCGAAGTTCGGCGTGTCGTTTTTCATGCCGTCTTCATGGGTCATGGCACGTGTAACATGATAGGATAGAGATACCACCAATATCGTGGATGGAGGAGCGTGTACATACGTGTTTGAGGCGAATTTACTGAAGAATAAGGTGATTCTCGTAACCGGTGGTGGCACTGGGCTCGGACGAGCGATGGCAGAGAAATTCCTCGCGCTCGGCGCCAAAGTCGCCATTGCTAGCCGACGTCAGGAGGTGTTGGAAGCCGCAGCGCAGGAGATGTCGTCCCGCTCCGACACACCTGTATTTCCAGTTTCCTGTGATGTCCGCAACCCAGATCAAGTGGCTGCCATGATGGACACAGTCATGGACCACTTTGGCAAAATCGACGTCCTGGTCAACAACGCTGCGGGCAATTTCATCAGCCCGACCGAACGCCTCTCCCATCGGGCATTCGATGCCGTGCTCGGCATTGTCCTCCACGGCACAACGTATTGCACACTCGACTTGGGAAAACGCTGGATAGCTTCCGGCCAATCCGGCACGGTACTCAACATTGTCACGACATACGCGTGGACGGGTTCTGGCTACGTGGTACCTTCTGCAGCAGCCAAGGCCGGCGTTCTGGCGTTGACGCGTTCACTGGCAGTGGAGTGGGCAAAATACGGCATTCGTCACGTTGCGATTGCCCCTGGCCCATTCCCAACAGAAGGTGCATGGTCCCGACTGGCACCCACGCCTGACTTGCACGAAAAGCTGGTTCAGCGGGTCCCGCTCGGTCGAGTGGGAGAAAAGGACGAGTTGGCGAACCTTGCCGCGTACCTTGTATCGGATTACGCCGCATTCATCAACGGCGAAGTCGTCACCATTGACGGCGGCGAGTGGCTGAAAGGGGCAGGAGAGTTCAATGAATTGGAGGCTGTGACACCCGAACAGTGGGATCAACTCGCGGAACTGACAAGAAAAAATAAGTAGCCCGGTGTTCCACGCGATTTTTACCATCATGGAATCGGCCCATACGTGAATGCGGGATACAGTTGATATCTCGTCATTCTCTCAAGTCTCACAAGATGCGGTCTGCGAAACGTGGGTACCATCAAAAAACATCCTCACTTTTGGTACGTTGGTGTCTCAACAACTTCTGCCAAACACGAGGGTGTTTTTTGCTGCAGACACACAGGTGAATGCGTGGACGATGAGGTGGTAACGTCGAACTTTGCGTACAATAGAAAGACACCCCGGACAAAGCAGGTGAGTTTGTGCCCATCACAGAACGGCTGACCCAAGGGATGAACATCTTGTTCATTGGATACAACCCGTCGTTGACCTCGCACGCAAAGGGGTTCAATTACGCTGGCAAGAGCAACCGATTTTACCACGTGTTGTACCAAAGTGGGCTAACCACACGCCTCTATCGCCCCGAAGAAAGCCCAATGCTGCTCGATGACTATGGGTATGGATTCACCAACATCGTCGCGCGCCCGACGAAAACGGCCGCGGAAATCCGGAAGGAGGAATACGCGGAGGGGCGGATGGTACTATTGGACAAACTCACCCGGTACCGACCGAAATTCGCATGTTACGTAGGCAAGGGGGTCTACGAACAGTTTGCGCGTCCAAAAAACAAAGTACCATGGGGCTTTCAAAGCAAAGACATCGTGGATGGCGTCCATGATTTCGTAGCGCCCTCCACAAGCGGTCTGGTGCGTATGAAACTGTCCGAACAGGTGGCCATCTATCGAATGCTGGCAGAAGCGGTGAAGACAAGCCGTCCGAATTAGAACACGTGCTGTCTCTCTTTCTGACGTCAACTCGCTGTATGTGAGGTCCGCTTGGCAAACCACATGTATAATGGCTCACACTCAGCTTTGTAGGTCATCTTTCTTCCATCTTGTACAAACACGACGTATATGTAATTTCTATCCAATGGATACACGTGAAACTCTGCACTATGTTTCAGGTAAATGTGCAGGCCTTCGTCGCCTATTGACGTTTCACTCACAAAGGTTTGACCTGTGGCCTGGTTCAACACGTCAACAATCTCCGGCCACGCCTTATAGTACAGAGCCACCATGTCATATGTAATATCCGTTATATCCTTCAATTGAATATGATGACGTGGGACACCACGCTTTCGTCGTCGAATGGACTTCCATAAGCTGAGCATATCTTACGCCTCCTACAGCGCTACATTGTTGCTCAGTACCAGGAAGATGACAATCTTGATTTACGAGGATTACGTGAGAAATTAGGTTCTGTTTGCACCTCAAGGGATGACAGTCCATACGATTCGCAAGAATGCTCCCGATTCCGGCAGAGCAAGTAAGGGATCTGGGTTGGTTCTCCCTCTAGGAGAGGCGTATACTCGACGTGTTCCAACTGTTGCTTCACGATACTCCTTAGTCTACTCCGACCCATTGGAAGCAGCAGTTCCCCCCTTTGAATCCCCCCGACGACCACGGGGGGATTTCATTATCATCCCGTCTATCGCCACTGGACACGCCGCCCTGTCGCTTATCCGAGCTGCCCCCGCAAGAGCTGATCTACAGCGTAGGCCACGCCGTGCTCGTCACAGGACGTCGTCACCCAGTCGGCTTCTGCTTTCACTTCCGGTTGCGCGTTGCCCATGGCGATGCCAAGTCCGGCCCAGCGGATCATCGGGAGGTCGTTCAGGCTGTCCCCAATCGCCACCACTTGTGAGGGGTCAATCCCGATATAATCAGCCACCACCTGCAATCCGGCAGCCTTCGTCACACCCAGTGGGTTGACTTCGATGTTCAACGGGTCCGAATTGGACAGCTCAAACCGACCATTGTCTAACTCTTTCCACAGGGCGGCAATCACGTCGCCATCGTGAGCGAAAAACCCGAACTTCAACCACGTGTGTTCGCGAAAGCGCACTGGAAACTCGTCCATGTTGTAAGGCCTATCCACAGCCCCGGCCCAGAATCCTGCACCGTACCTTTTCGCGAGCGAATGCAGCCAAGCCACGTCGTCGGCAGACAGGGCGTGCCTCGTTAGCAGTTCTCCTTGTGGGGTCCAGACTTCACTGCCGTTCATCGTCACAATGGGTACGCGAATCTCCAGTTCTCGAACGAGATCGGTGAGAATCCCCTTGATGTGTCTGCCAGTCGCAAAAGTGAATTCAATGCCTGCCTCGCGGGCTTTGTACAACCACTTCCGGTTCTCATCCGAAACATACCTATGGTTGATCAGTGATGTGCCATCCATATCCAGCGCAATCAGTCGCCAATTCACGTGTCGAAGGTCACCTTCCATTCTTATGAACCACTTACGCGGTATTCTCCGTCTACCGTATCCTCATTCCTTCCCTGAATGCAAGAGCCAGGACGCCCAATCATCTGCTAGGTGTGCACGACAGTCCGTGACACTCCGTGAGCGAGTGCACCGGACCATAACATACGTTTTACCAGAGAGACTTTGAGTCTTTCGATTTTATCGAATCAACTGGATTATGTGCTACAATGTCAGCACATGTTTCTCTCGAAAGGGTGTTTTTCCCGTGACCACATTCCTGCAGGAGCGGCTGGAACAAGCTGTACAGGTCTTTAAAGACCTCGGATTTCAACAACAGCATCCCCGTATCTACCACTACTCGGAACAGATTGGGAACGATTGGTTCCATGTATCAGTGGGTCTAGAAGATTCAGGAGCACATCACTACCAAGCCAACATCTCTATCCTTCAACGGCCGTTACCAAAAAACAACCTTGGTTATGGCAGCAGTGGTTTCATGACGAAGGTCATTCCCCTCGATTCGGCGCCTGTTGCGATACAAGACAAAGTTCGCGCATTGCGTGAGAGGTTACGTCAAGTGTAACGCTTTGGGTCAGTGATAAACTCAGCGCAGCGACACAGTCTTCGCAGCATCCCTCCGAAGCTTTCACCTGTCTCCCACGATGCACTACGGCGGCGTCGCAAAGCCCCACACCTACAGAGCCATTTTCACGACATCGTCTGCCCCGACCCACCACAGGAAATCCCTCTGTTTCTACATACCTCTCATGAGTTGCCCTCCTTGAGGGTGAAGTACACACAACGCGGAATAATCTTTTTCCGTTTGGACCAATCTGTGAGATGCAGGCATCGGAAAGGACTGAGAACCATGACGCAAAAATCCTATCCAACCACCTTCCCTCCCCAGCACCAACAGCGGCAACCCGGTCTCGAAATCGAGATGAATCCCAGGCCCTTTTACGATAATCCACAAGCCCATGGTTCCGGCAAACTTCAGGGCAAAACAGCCATTGTCACAGGCGGAGACAGCGGCATTGGTCGCGCGGTTGCAGTCGCGTTTGCGAAGGAAGGTGCAGACGTCGCCATCGTATTTCTGGACGAACATCAGGACGCTGAGGAAACTGCACGTGCCGTACAACAATACGGGCGCATGTGTCTCTCCATCGCGGCAGACATTGGCGTGGAGGAACACTGCAAGAACGTGGTTCGGGACGTGATGAATACGTTTGGGCGCATTGACGTATTGGTCAATAACGCCGCGGAGCAGCATCCACAGAACAGCCTGGAGTACATCACAGCGGAGCAGATTGAAAAAACATTCCGCACCAATGTGTTCTCGTTTTTTTACATGACCAAGGCAGCGCTCCCACACATGCAATCTGGAAGCTCGATTGTCAACACGACATCCATCACCGCCTACAAAGGCCACGAACAGCTGATTGATTACTCCGCTACCAAAGGGGCCATCGTCGCCTTTACCCGGTCACTGTCGCAACAACTCGTCGGTAGAGGCATCCGGGTCAACGCCGTGGCCCCGGGTCCCATCTGGACGCCGCTCATTCCATCCACCTTTCCAGCCGAACAAGTGGCGAAGTTCGGAAGTGACACGCCGATGAAAAGGGCCGGTCAGCCGATTGAAGTTGCGCCCAGCTACGTGTTTCTCGCGTCTGACGACGCATCGTACATGTCCGGACAAGTACTGCATGTAAACGGTGGAACTGTGGTCAATGGGTAATCCCGACTGACGCATTCCGTATTTTCCTCTCGACTACCACAAACCCCCAACCTTAGAGCAGTCACATCCAGAATCCGCTACAATTAAAATCGATATTCATCACTCTTTGCGAAGGTGTGTTTACTCATGAAAGTCTTTGTATTAAACGGAAGTTCCCGTGAACACGGAAATACGGAACAATTGACCAATCTCATCGTGGACGGAATCCCGTCGACAAAAGTCCATTTGCGCGAACAGCGTATCCTCCCCATCGCGGATCGGCGCCACACCCCTGAAGGATTTCAGCCTGTCGCCGATGACTACGACGCGATTGTGCAGAGCATGTTGACACACGATGCCATTCTGTTTGCAACACCGATATATTGGTACGGCATGTCGGGCGTTATGAAGGATTTTGTGGACCGGTGGTCACAAAGTCTGCGAGATCCCCGTTACAACTTCAAGGAGGAAATTCGCGATAAAAAGATGTACGTGGTCGCTGTGGGCGGGGATGCCCCACGGTTGAAGGGATTGCCACTCATCCAGCAATTCCAGTACATTTTCGACTTCGTCGGCGCAGAGTTTGCTGGATATGTCATCGGTGAGGCAAACAAACCGGGGGATATTCTGAAAGACGAGCAAGCGGTAGCGCAAGCTCGATGGCTGAATGAGCAGCTCAAGGCGATGAACTGACGAATCCGTTCCAACCCGGTGCATCTTCAGAGAACGCCTCATGGACTCGGCGAGGCGTTCTCTGTGCTTTCGCACCATAAGGTTACTCGAAATCTCGTTTCAGTTGCTGGTGCTGGTTAAACAAGGTCGGATACACCAGCCCTCCCAACGTGATGCTGGTGATGGCCCCCGCTGCCAACAGCGCAAAGAGGATGAGCAGCTGGTAGCGAACGGCTTGAATCGGATCGGCCCCTGCAATGATTTGCCCCGTCATCATCCCGGGCAACTGAACCAATCCGGTGGTCTTCATGGTATCCACGGTCGGGATCAGGCTCGCTTTCACGGCGTCTTTCAATACCTGGCGAATCGACTGCCGTGGTGTTCCCCCAAGTGACAACAGCAGTAAGATTTCTTGTTTGCGGTTCGAAACTTCCCCGTACAACCGGTTCAAAAACAGCGACGAGATGACCATCGCGTTTCCGACAATCATGCCGCTGACCGGAATGACGTACTGTGGTTTGACGGGAAGAACATGTAGCACCAGAAGGTACGCCATCGTCACCGTCTCCGTTAACCCTATCGCGACAAACACTTTCCAGAACACTGTCTTCCACAACTTTGCGCGCTTCCCCGCGTTGTACGCGGCCACGGCAACCATTGCGGCGACCATGAGAAAGGTGAACCACGGTGAGTTGAAGGAAAAGACGAGCTTCAACACGTACCCGATGACAAGCAATTGTACCGTGGCCCGGACGGATGCCACGACGAGGTCCTTTTCAAGCCCCAACCGCTTGCGGATGGACAGTACAATGGCAAACGCGACGAACGCCAACGTGAACGAGAGTGAGAGCAAGGTCATGACGGTTGTCCCCCCTTGCAGACTGAAGCGAGGAACTGACGAGCTGCTTCAGTCTGCGGTCTTGTAAAGAAGACCTCCGTTGGCGCTGCTTCGACCAAGCGTCCCCCCACCAACAGCCAGGTTTCGTCGCCGACTCTCCGGGCCTGCTCCAGGTTGTGCGTGACCCATAACACCGTGCAATTCTGCTGCGCCTTGACACGTTGCACAAGTTGCTCGACCAACTGGGTCGAGTGCGAGTCCAAGGCAGACGTGACTTCATCCAGAAGGAGGATTTTCGGATGATTCAACAATGTCCGGACGAGGGATAATCGCTGCTTCTGCCCGCCAGACAAGTCTTGTGCGGGTTGCTGCAATACAGTGGGACTGAGCCCAACGGCCTCCAGCCATGGTTCTATGTTATCCACTGTTTCTCCGCGCAGTTTGGGTCCGAGTCGGAGGTTGTCCAACACCGTTCCGGGAAGCATCACGGGTGTCTGAAACACCATCCCCACCTGTCGGCGTAACGATGGAACGTCCCACTCCAGGACGTTCTTCCCGAAGATATTGACGGTACCGCGCTGCGGTGTGAGAAATAGGTTGCAAAGAGACAGGAGCGTGCTTTTTCCGGCACCGGATGGCCCGATGAGGGTGACCGTTTTCCCCACCTCGACGGTGGCTGTCAGGCCGCTTATCCCTCCATGGCCATCACCGAATGGCACGCTGACATCGATGAATTGAATCGCGTCCGTTTCCATCGCCACGTACTCAGATGTCTCCTCCCAAACGCAAAGATGTTTACATGAACTAGAATTTCGCGGATTTCGCTCGATATGTTTCAGTCTACAGCGATTCTGACGTTGAAGATACCTTTGTAGTCATACGAAATCGCTCAAAAAACATGTATTGACACCGCAGCAGTGACTCCATATAATATCCGCAACCGAATAGCTTGGGATGGATTGGAAGTGCGTCTAGGGATCCGACACTGGGCGAACCGAGCGACGCAAACGCACTCTGCGTACACCGTAAGGTACAAAAGACCTTCGGCAAGTTCCATGAATCGATGGAACGAGCCAAAGGTCTTTTTTGATTTCCTGCGCTAAAGAACCAAACACGGTCACAGACCTGTGTTGTGAAAAGGAGAGGATTTCGTGACCCCCATCATCCACGTCCAACAGCTTTGCAAAGTGTTTTATCCGTCTCCTAAGAAACACATCTGGCGACCTTTTTCGACATCACGAAAGCCTTCCGAGGACCAGTCACAAGCTAAAGTCGCGTTGCACCTGGTTGATTTTTCCGTGAACAAAGGAGAAATGATTGCTTTTATCGGTCCAAATGGTGCCGGAAAGTCAACAACCATCAAGATGCTCACCGGTATCCTACACCCAACAAGCGGTGACGCCACTGTACTGAACCTCCGGCCGTGGCAACAGCGCGTTGCATTGTCCTACAACATTGGGACTGTGTTCGGTCAGAAGTCGCAGTTGTGGTACCACCTTCCGCCAAAGGACACGTTCTCGCTGATGGCCGAGGTGTACAGTTTATCGAAGAGCGATTTTGTGAAGCGACGCAATGAACTCGTGGATAGGTTCCGCCTCGGACCACTGATGGACACGCCGGTCCGAAAGCTGTCTCTGGGGGAGCGCATGCGGTGCGAAATCGCATTGTCATTCTTACATCGTCCGAAAATCCTCTTTCTGGACGAACCAACCATCGGTCTTGATGTGGTCGTTAAACAGAACATTCGTGAGCTCATTCTTGAGCGCAACCGGGAAGAGGGCGTGACCGTATTCTTGACTTCGCACGACGCGACAGACGTCGAATCGCTGTGTCAGCGCGTACTTGTCATCAACCACGGCAAACTGTTGTTTGATGGCCCGACGCAGCAACTGGTGCACCGCTTTCTTCATTTCAAAGAGGTCGTACTCCACATTCCAGATGGCCAGTTTGACATCGCATGGGATGGGGTGCGGGTCCAGCGTGGAGTGGACGGACTCATCCGTGTGCTCGTCAATGTGTCGAATGTGCGCGTGGATCAGCTACTTGCAGATGTTCTCCAGCGATACTCGGTCAAGGACGTCAGCATTCGGGAGCCTTCTATGGAAGAAGTCATTCGCTCCATTTATACCGCTTCTATGAAGTCGCCGGAGTCGCCAGAGATTGTCACGAGATGAGAGGAGGTGCGGCGCCGTGCTCTGCAGAGGATTTTCAAAATACTGGGCTGTTTTCCGCGTGGCGGTCCGCAACCAGTTGGCGTACATTTCAGAAGCCTGTATTCGCAGCATGTTCATCGTCATCATCATGTACGTGTTTGCAAACCTGTGGGCGACCACATATCAAGCGAGTCATCAGACGTCGTTCAGCGGCTAAGGCATCACTGCACAATTCACCATGACCATGGTGATTTGCCTACTGCTCTTCTGGATAGAGGACGGACGCGGACTCGACCTCATTCTGTCCCGGCTGGTCATGATATTGGGAGGCATGATGATCCCCCTCCCACTGTTTCCCGCCTGGCTGGGGAACATCTGCGAGTGGTTGCCATTTCAGGCGGTCGCCTACCTGCTGGCGATGCTTGGGATATCTGCACCAAAGAGCGCTGCTTCGCTGATGCAGACGCCAGTGGCCGTCGCAGCCGCCACTTCGCTGTTGATAGGGTTCGTCATCCTGGCGCAGTCGCTCGTCTTTTTCATCGGTGGTCGCGAGGGAATTGGCGGCCAACTTGCTGAGGCGTTTCTCACGTTTTCTCATTATCCGTCAACCATTTTTCACGGTGTCGTCATTCGAGTTCTGATTTTTGCAGTGATGCCAGCAGGTCTGATTAGCTCACTACCATCTGCCATTGTGGACCAGGTACGTCCCTGGATACTGTGGGTAAGCCTTGGGGTCGGGGTGTGGCAAGTGTGGTTGGGACGTTGGGTCTTCTACAAAGGGCTAAAGATATACTCTTCTGGCAATCGAATCACCGTTCGCGCGTAACCACAGAACAAAAGAACATAGGCGCCAATCGATTGGCGCCTGTACTCGTTTAGACGGTGAGCACATCCAATGTGCGGATCCGTATGGCCTGCTTTCCAAATGCCTCAGAAGCCTGTGAAACCAAGTCGTCGAGATTCCCGTAATGCGGATAATGCGTCAACGCCAACGACTTCACATCGGCCTCCCGCGCCAAGGCCCCCGCTTGCCGTGCCGTGAGGTGCCCAGCTTGCTTTGCGTTGTCTTCCTGCCCGTCGTACATACTCGCTTCACAAAGAAACAGGTCTGCGCCTGTCGCAATCTCGCGAAGTTCGTCGCACACGCTGGAATCCGCGGAGAAGACAAACGACTTTCCGCGATACGAGAACTTCACAGCCAAGCAATCCACGGGGTGTACGGTCGGAGCAAACGATAGCGCCAGCTCGCCGATGTTGACCTTGGAATTCCGGTCAATGAGGTTCACATCTATCAGCGGCTCTCCCCGCAGATCCTGCATCAAATGGCTCGGACCTTCCAACATGTACATTGGAAGCTTCGCAGTTCTCGTCCCCGCCAGGCGTGCGAGTAACACAGCGTAGCCGAGAACCCCCAGGTCTGCAGTGTGATCATGGTGGTGGTGCGTGACAACCACTGCGGACAAATCCTCGACCGAGCAGACTTTCCACAACTGTGCAAGGACGCCCGATCCGCAGTCGAGCAGCACCTTCTCATTCTCCGTCTCGACCAAAAACCCGGTTGTAGCCTCCCCGGCGGACGGATACGTGCCCCAATATCCTAAGACGTGGATTTTCATTCACTATCCCCCCTAACCATCTCGTGGCCCAAAACGATTCCTCACAGAGTCAGCCAGTCGCCCATATATGTAGAGTGTGTCACCGCATGGTATTCCGAACACGAGGAGGTCCCTTCAGTGAGTGACTATACCGCGCTCTATCCAGCGCTGTCCACTGTGCTGAGTCACATCGAAGCCAGCATACAAGCAGAGCAAATTTTCTGTTCCATTGTGACAGAAATGACGTACCTGCCAGCCTTCAAAGACCAACCTCCCCTGCGACAACTGCATCGGGAAAATTACGAAACGAGCTATCACAGAAACACAGCCGCTGGAAACCTGCAGCGCTTTCTGACGGGGAGCGGAAGCTCGGAGGAGCGGCTCATCTTGATGACCGTGGAATGCCTGTTGGAAACGCACGAACACGACCGAAAAGCAGAGGACTATCTGAGCCAGATGAAACCCGCAAGCTCTGCCGACGCACGTTGGCTGGAAGCTGCAGGCAAGTGGCACAAGCGCCGCAAACAGCATTTGAAACATGCAGCGAGAACGCTGAGAGCTGCCATTGGAGAAACACTGTGGAGCAAAGGTGCGGCCTTGGTGACATGATGGTAAGTCCATCGCGGGCTTACACCGGATCAGCGCAATCCGGCAGACGCCGCCCGTCTGCCGGACACATGTGAGGATCCCGCTCGTCTTGCTTATTCGGGCAGCGGAAAGTCCACAGCCCGGAGTTCCAGCGGTGTAAAGGGCCTACCTTCTGCCTGGCGCTCTTTCAAGAACTGCAAAATGTACCGTTTTGCATCCTGGAACGCATGTTCCTTGTTTTGCCGAAGGATGCGGCAATGCGGGACCTCCGCGCAAGACGCGACATACATACCGTCCGGCATTTCGTATAAGCCGATGTGTAGCCGAATCGTCTTGGAACCAGACATCGTCATTCCTCCACTTCGGGCGTGCGTATCCGTTGTACGTGACCAACCATCTCGTGCTGTACATTCTGATTGTCAAGCTCGATACTGCTCGCGCGGCAGATGAGCCGGGCGACGTTCCGCGTCGCGGAGAACAGCAGAGCCTCTGCATTCTCCACAGCGTCCGCTACCGACATCGGACAATTCACGGCAGCGTGCACGCTGACAAACGTATCATACAACGCATCAACGCCATCTGTGAAACTACCGGAGATGAGAACGCACGGGATACCTAGCCTCCCCGCTACGGTGCCGACGTAATGGGGCACTTTGCCGCGGGCGGTCTGGGGATCCGTTCGGCCTTCCCCCGTGAACACCCAATCGGCATCCGCCAGCGCTTGGTCGAGTCGGCAATACTCTGCCACCAGTTTCGCTCCACTCCCCATTTTCGCCCCAAGTACCTGCAGTGCAAACCCCATGCCACCTGCTGCGCCGGCACCCGGGCAATGCCTCCACTGGCCGGAACGTTCCGCCTCAATGACATCTGCATAATGAGCCAAGGCTTCGTCTAAAACCGCGATGTCCTTTGGCGTGGCCCCTTTCTGGGGGCCAAACACAGCGCTGCACCCATCCTTGCCGCAAAGCGGATTGTCGACGTCGCTCGCCAACCAGATTTCCGCCTTGGAAACGGCAGGCAAGAGATGGTCAAAGGAGACGCGATGGATCTCCTTTAGACCCGCCGGAAACGGCGGGATCTTGACACCCGCCACATTGAAAAATTCAACGCCGAGCGCCTGCAGCAGCCCAAAGCCGCCGTCGTTTGTGGCAGACCCACCGAGTCCAATCACCAGTTTCCGATACCCAGCCTCGAGCGCGTGTGCAATGAGCTGACCGACACCGTACGTGGTCAAGGTGAAAGGATTCCGATCCCGCTCCGGTACCGTTGTCAGACCCACTACCTGCGCAACCTCAATGACAGCCGTCTCTCCGCCTCCGAGCACGCCATAGCACGTCTCGCAGGGTTGGTTTTGCGCATTGCGGACTGCCACCCGAACGAGGTGTCCCTGCGTAGAAGCCACAAGTGCGTCCAACGTACCTTCACCGCCATCCGCCATGGGCACACATTGCACTTTCGCCGTCGGGAGGGTAGCCAGGATGGCATCCCTCATGATGGCAGCAGCCTCTGCCGCCGACAGGCTGCCTTTGAAAGCGTCCGGCGCAACCACAAACTTCACAGGCTTTCCCCTCCTTGCCCAACGTGTTGTAAGTTCCGCACGGCCACAGGCAACCGTACGATGACCCGTGTGCCTTCTCCGACTTGGCTTTCGATACGGATGGTGCCGCCGTATTGGTGGACGATGTGATAACTGATCATGAGTCCAAGTCCGATGCCCTTTTCCTGCATCGCATAGTGCGGTTGGCCGAGCACCGACAGTCTGTCCGGGGCTATCCCCGGCCCGTTGTCGGCAATTTCCACTGTGACGTCTTCACTGTCGAACGCCGAGATTCCAACGGAAATCATCCCGCCATCTTGCATCGCATCACACGCGTTTTGCAAAATGTTGGTGAACGCCCGCTTCAGCTGGTCTGGATTGCACTCGACGCGTGGACATCCTGGGACGTACGTTTGCTCAATGGATATCCCGTGCGCCGCGCACTGTTCAGCAAATCCCTCTACGACGGAATCGAGAAGCGACTTCAAATCTGTCACTTGCACGGGCATTGAAGTGAGGCTCGACAAAGTCAATAATTCGGTGACAATCGTGTTGATTTTGTCAGATTCGGCAAGCATGATTCGGTAGTACTCTTCATATCTATCGTCGTTTTCCTGCAAAAACTGGGTAAAGCCACGCAATACTGTGAGCGGATTTCGAATTTCATGGGCGATACCTGCGGCAATTTCGCCGACGATGGCGGAAGTTTTGGCTCGTTGGAGCAGTTCTTCCGCTTGTTTGCGCAGCGTGATATCGCGGAACATGAGTTGAATGGCGGGCTTTTGCTCATAGCGGATGCCGACGCCGACAACTTCCACGTCTATCACTTTCCCGTCCAGGCGAACAATGCGCGTTTCCCCCAAGTCCACCACCTGGCGTTCACGGCGTAGTCGCATGGTCATCGCTCGAACAGACTCCAAGTCACTCNGATGAATGAACGATACAATCGATGTGCCCACGAGGTCAGAGGCTTCCCTGGCGCCGAGGATGTTGACGGCGGCCGGATTGACGAACACCAGCTTTCTCCCGCGTAACACGGCAATCCCTTCGGGCGACATTTCAACGAGTCTATGATACCGTTGTTCACTCTGCATCAGAGACGTCTCCACGCTTTTCTGGGCAGTGATGTCAAAGACAAATCCCGCCACCTCCGTCACTTTGCCGTTCTGAACAACTGGGCTGAGGATACACAGGTAATGGCGGTCGGACGATGAGTGAACCTCAAATTGTAACGCAGTTCCCTCATTCCATGCACGTTCATACTCCGGGCGCACCACCGCTTCCATTGCGGGCGACAGGAATTGACTCAGGGTCTTACCAACCACCGAGTCGGGCTGCACGCGGCCCCACAACTTCCCGTAGCACGACGTGTGCACGAAATCTCCACCCGCTTTGTGAAAGCTGAAGAACATACTTTGTTGGCTGACAAACGTGTCTTGGATCCGCTGCAGACGTGCCAAGTACTGTTCCTTTTCACGCTGTAGGCGCATTCTCTCCTGTTCCCACTGCTTGGTCAATCTCCGTCGGCTGACCCAGACAACCATCGCCATCAGGGCTGCAAGCAACCCCGCCAACGTCAGGACGCGTACGGTTTCCATGCGTATCCCGTTTCCCTCCGTCGCCACTTTCTGGATTTTCTTCGCGCGTTCTTTGGCCGACAAGTACCGATATATTCAACAACCGGCAACCATCCGGATACCCCGGTTCCAAAAGCGCCTCTCTGGCGTTCTTTCAAGTCGGGCTTTCATACGTGAAGGAGACTGCTGAAGTGTTTGTATTGTGTGCTCAAGTTCTCCGTAGTCAAGGTCGATGTGTAGCGCGGGGATGTTCCTTCATGAGTTGTACGAAGCCCTTCTATGGAGGCTTGTTTTTTGGCCGTGACCGTACGTACGGTGTGGTCACGCTACGCCGTCGGCGTAGACACAGGTGCTAGAATAACACACCTGCGAGGTCATAATTTGTCGAAGCGTGTCCGTGAAATGTACAAAAGGCGCTCCCGAACGTATCGGGAACGCCCTTTTTTCGTTAGCGCCGTGCACTCGGACCGCTCTACTCCTGCACCTGCTGGGCCATAATGGATTTGTGCGATGGCATGAACAGTACCGCAATCACCGAAAGAATGGCCCCGACCAGGACCGCCACGAATACCGTGTGTAAGCCATGTTCCAGCAGTTCGTGGATCATCTGAACAGCCTGCGCTGGCAGGTGATGCATGATGTCTGGCTGGAGCATCTGACTCATGTCTCCTCGCCCTTGCCACTCGCCCTTCCCTTGGAAGTGGCCCTTTGCGTAGTCGGCGAGAGACTGGTTGAACATGGTGCCTAGAATCGCAATGCCCACCGTCTGCCCGAGCGACCGGACAAAAGTACTCGATGCCGTGGCCGCTCCACGGAGGTTCCAACCCACCGCCGACTGAATCAGAACAGTGATGGGCGTGGTGGCGTAGCCCATACCGAGCCCGACCAATACCATAATGGCGACAAACACCCATGCCGGTGAGCCAAGCGTTACGGATGCCAGCCAAACCGAGCCTGCCGTGATGAGGATGGCCCCAACCACCGCAGTGAATTTCGATCCGATTCGATACATGAACCGCCCTGCCAAGGTCGCTCCAATGGGCCAAGCGAGGGACATCGGCATGAGCGTCAACCCGGAACTGGTGGCGCTGTACCCGATGATGTCCTGAATCCAGTACGGCAAGTAGGCCGTGATGCCAATCAGCACGCAGCTTGTCAAAAAGCCGACGAGGTTGGACACCAAAATGACTCGATTCTGGAACAGAAACAACGGCAACATGGGTTCCTTCGCCTTGCTTTCTACGAACACGAACACAATCAGCGCGGCAGTTGCCAGCGCAAACAGGCCAATGATGGTCGCGGAGTCCCAAGCGTACTTCTGACCGCCGTTGAGTAACGCGTACAACAGCGCAGAAATGCCGATGGTGAAGGTCAGTGCGCCCCAGTAGTCAATCTGCCGCCCTGCCTTCTTCTCAAATGACTCGTGCAAGGAGACCCAAACCAGGATCAGAGAAATGATGCCCACGGGAATATTGATATAGAAAATCCATTGCCAAGCCACCTGGTCGACAAAGAATCCACCCACCAGGGGTCCCAATAAGCCAGCAATCCCCCAGATGGCACTGAACAATCCCTGCATGCGAGCGCGTTGTTCACCAGGAAACAAGTCGCCGATGATGGTAAACGTGAGCGGCATGACAGCGCCTGCACCAACGCCCTGGATACCTCGAAACCAAATCAACTGCGTCATCGTATGTGACAATCCGGACAACGCAGACCCCAGGAGGAACAACACCACGCCGATGGAAAAAATGATCTTTCGGCCGAATAGGTCTGCCAGTTTCCCGTAGATGGGTGTTGTCACAGACGTGGTGAGTGTGTAAATCGCAAATACCCAACTGAACAGTTCGAGCCCGCCCAGGTCTGCGACAATGCGCGGCATTGCCGTGCCGACCACGGTGACGTCGATGGCTACCAACAAAATCGCCACCATCATCGCGACCGTGACCAACCGGCGGTTTGTCGACGCGTGCAACCAAATCCCCCCCACACCCATATCTGTAAGGCTCTATGCAAATGCCAGCGTCCATTATAGAGGTTGCGGGGTTAAAACGCTATCCAACCATGGTCTTAGTGTGGGCGATGCCGCATCATCCCCGGTTCAAAGACACAATCCTCGGGCGGCACCTGTACGATGGACTGAATACTGGGCTGTCGCAGGGACCGTCCTTCTGTCCACTCCGCATACTGGATTTTGACTGTCAGCAAAGGCGCCACCCAAAAGGCGTCGCGATGTCGTTCCGGCATGTTGACAAACGGGCGCACGTCTGTCACGTGTGGTTTGAGTACATCGGTCAAGTGACGCCAGTCGCTGTGCGACAGTTTCCCCGTCCCGGAGTGACCGATGTAAACGAGCCTGCCGTGGTTGTCGTAGAGTCCCAACAGGAGGGCGTTCACCACGCCTGCGTCGTTCAACGTGAAGCCACCCACGACGGCAACGAGATCTCGGTAATTCTTGATTTTCCGCCAGACATCTCGCTTCTCGCCAAGGTAGTACTGGGATTCCAGTTGTTTCACCACGATGCCTTCCATGCCGTGACTTTTCACGACCTGGAACAATGCTGCCGCATCGTCGTGAGAAGAGACCAACTGAACGTGCTCGTTGGGGGTGATGACCTCGGACAACCGAGCCGATCTTTCACGAAAAGGCTGATGGTGGATCCATTCTCCATTCAAATAGAGGATGTCGAAGATCATGTAGTGGATGGGAACACCTTTCGCCACCTGCTTCACGCGCTCCATGCGCCGCAATCCGTCGCGCTTCATGACCTGATGAAAGTCCGGCTTTCCATCCACCCCAAGGGCAATGACCTCTCCGTCCACAATGACGGAGTCTGCAGCACAATATGTACGAACTGGGTTGAGTTCTGGGTAGTGCAAGGTGCGTGGCCGAAGTTTGCGATTGTACAATTCCACATGGGTCCCATCAAAGTACGTCAGCATGCGCACGCCATCCCACTTGACCTGAGCTACCCACTGACCACCTTCTGGAACCGTGTCACTGGAGACGGGTTCCATCGGTTCAATTGGCTGCATTGAGTCACCTCCCTCGGCCGTATGATGCTTATCGTTCTCCGCCGGATTGACTTCATCCCCCAAACTACTGATTCATCAAACGCAAGATATCAGATGCAATCTGGTCTGCATCTGTTGGTTTGATGACGCCGTACTCTTTGCGGATATTGCCAGCTCCGTCAATCAGGGCGGTGACCGCGGGGTGACCGATTTGCCCGTTCCCTTGCTGCACGGTCTGCACTTGGTACAGCTTCAACACGTTGAACACCTGGTTGGGTGGGCCGGTGAGAAACTCCCAACCAGAGAGATCCGCGTGATACTCCTGCGCGTACTTGGTCAACACTGCGGGTGTGTCGTTTTCAGGGTCAATGGTCACAGACACAAACTCGACGTCCTTCCCGAAGACGCCTTTTTGCTTCAACTTGGATTGCACCTGTTCCATCGTGTACGTCGTAATCGGGCAAACGCTCGTGCAGCGCGTGTAGATGAACGCCAGCAACCGGACTTTGCCGTTTGAATCGGTCAGCTGTACTGGCTTTCCCGCCGTGTTGGTGAGCGTAAAGTTGGTTGCTTGACCCACCACCGGAAACCGGGTTGATCCCCACGCGTACATGTACACAATGCCGCTCATGACAGCCACCAACAAGAGCCCCGCGAAGCCGTAAAACCACTGCTTCTTGATGAACTGTACAACCCCCGTCATCCCACCACATCCTCCGTCCTGCAGAGCGAACCCTGCTCCACCGCCGCTCACTCTGAATTCTCCGACGATTCTAGTCTACCATCGTCCGCGTCGTTTGTTTACAGAGATCCCACGAAGACGCGGTAATCGATGCCGGCCTCGGTAAAGTTGGTGAGCAGCACATCCACGTGCACGTTCCACGGTCCTGCCATGGTCAGATACATGCCTTCGGTTTGATAAAGGCCTGGCCGCACCTGGGTGAGTCGAAACTGGTCGGTGCCCATCTGCATATTGGACATGGTCGATGTCAACGTCATGGTCACTTGCTGAACATCCGTCAGCGGATGACCATCTGCATCCCTCAGGGTCACGTCAAACTGATTCATTCCCGCCCGGTTCGGCGAGATTTGCAACGTCGCCGTCAGCGATGGTGAGGTCAAGTGCTTGGTCACATTCACGGGGCCAGGGTTCGTACGCGCGGTTGGAAGATTCGTCAAAAACGAAGTCACGAGGAGCACCACGACCCCGACGCCCAGTTCGACTTGAATCAGTCTGCGCTGGCTACCTTCGCGCTTTTCTTGTCTGCGAGAGCGCCCATACAAAAAGGAAGTCGCCCCGAGAACGAGCATGACGACGACCAATGCCAACTTCACCAGCAAGGTTTGACCGTACGCTGTGTGGACGAGCGCATCGAACGTAGGGATGTTGTCCAAACCAGCACACAGTCCCGTCAGTGCAAGCACCGTCACGGAGGCAATGGCGTACCACCCGAATCGCCTCACTACGTCTCGAACGCGCTGGATTCTGTCCATTTCCAGTGACTTGGACGTCCTCCAAAAGAGAGCCAATGCGAGTAAGCCACCCACCCACAGGGAGGCGCCGCACATGTGAAGCACGTCCAACCCCACGGATAACGCGGGATAAGCTGTATCTTGGGCATGGCTGTCGAGGCTGCGCGTGAGCGCGAGAATCACCCCGGCCACAAGGAGTGCCCAGGATCCGACCTCGGATCGGCGCTCATCGGAAAAGACAAATTTCAGCACCATCATCAGCACCAATAAGAGAACCAGCTGCACCATCCAGGGAGGGCCAAAAGCAGAATTCATCAGCACCCTGGTCCAAAGGCCCGGATGGAACGCCTGAGACCAGCTGACACCGGCGTCAATCGTCGTCTGCAGGGGCAGCGCCAACAACGTTGTGAGGAGAAGCCCTCCCCAAGATAGCCACGCCGCTCGGGATACAAGCAGTGTCCAGAGCGGCTTGCGCAGATCTGTGGGAACCACCAGCCTCCAAAACAGGACAATGCCGAGAAATACAGTGAGACTGAGTAGTTGAAGCCAGCGAATGACAAGCATGTCCGCCCCTGGGTAATATCCTGTCGTCGTGGCCGTTTGTGCTCCCGTAATGGACGTTCCAATACTAAAGGGAATGACACCTTGCACCGGATGTCCGTCTGCCGAAATCACCCGCCACTGGATACTGTACACTCCACGTTGCAGATTGGGCTTGAGGCTGCACTCCAACAAATTCGCTTGTTGCTTGTCAATGTGCGCATCCCCAGCATCCACTCTCAATCCACTCTGGGATGTCACGATTAAACCGCCAAACACCAACTGCACCGGTTCATCAAACCATATCTTGACGTCCCTCGGAGCCGTGGACAGCACCTGGTTCTGCTGCGGCGTACATTTCACAATGTACGCGTGTGCATCCACGGCGGGGTGGACAAACACCAAGCCGAACACAATCATGAAAACGCAACATATCGTTTGTATCCGCCTGTTCAAGTCATCACCTGCTTTACATGGGCGAGGTATGTTCTCTCCTCAATGTTAGACCAAAATGGAGTCTGAGAAACTCTGATGACTCCGTCGCAAGTGTGAACAGACGGTTTTAAGACGTGACAGTTATGTGACGATACGCAAGTAATGAAACCTGCGCTGACCTAACTTCTCTCCACTGTCAACGATGTCATTCTCTACACTCGTTCAGCACAACGACTAGCCTCTATATCAAAAGATTGCTAGTATTAAGCGAATTCATCCGAGTAAAACTGCATGTGTGGTTTGGTTGCGCGATAGTACTTCAGGCGGTCTTCAAGCGTTCCCGTGTGAAACTCAAACTTGTGTCCATCCGGGTCTGTGAAGTACACGGACCTCTTGTCCCGTTCATCACGTTCACGCCCTGGTAAGATGTTCACATTGAACGTACGCAGTCTTTGCACCCAGGCGTCAAATTCCTCATCCTTCACCGTGAACGCGATGTGTGTATAAGATTCATGGATTTCATCCCGTGGGATATCGGGCTCAGCATTGAGAGCCAGCCACAGTCCATTGAGGTCGAAATACGCCAACGACCTTCCTTTAACAAGCAACTTTGCCCCAAACACGTCACGGTAGAACTCGATGGACTTGTCCAGATTGGACACGGAAAACAATAGATGGTTGATGGTACCAAGATGCACCTCAGCTCCCCCCTCAAAAAAGCCTTTGACAACAAAGCAGAGTTTCCCGCATCATTTGTGGAGCGCTTGATTTCGCGCCAAAGGATGACTGAAGTAGATTGATTGCGCGAGTCCCGGGCTATAACAATAACAATACCAGCGATTTGCACATCGCGGCGAACAACGGGTTTAACATGCTCGTGACATTTTTCGAGTCGCTCGACGGATGTGCTTCAGCCCCTGCTGTGGCAAGGTTTATCAGGATGGAGGTATTGTGTGTCCATCAAACTTAGGAAGTCGGCGAATGACGAAATAGAAGCCACCGTACAACAAAATGAGCAGCCTGTGTATCACCTTCCAAAGCTGAGCAAGGGAGCCAGCGCGGCATGGAGCGTGGCCATATTGGCCATTGGTATTGCGCTGATGGTGCTATTCTTTCATTTGGATAGACATAATGAGATCTCTGATGCCATCCGCTCCTCTGGTGGTTTTGGCATCATCCTGTCCATTTTGTTGATGGCTTTGTTTTGCGTCATTCCTGTCCCCTCAGAATTTCTCATGATTATGAACATGAAAGTGTTCGGCGTCTGGTGGGGCATTTTCTATACGTGGATCGGAGCGATGTTGGGGGCGCTCACTGTGTTCTGGTTTGCCCGATACGTCGGGCGACACTTGCTGGAGGCGTTTGTCTCAGCGGATAGGCTGCAGCAGGTCAACACGTGGATTGGCAATCGGGGACCCATTGGATTGCTGCTGGTGCGACTCATTCCCCTGCCTTTCATTGTGGTGAACTACGCGGCAGGTGTTCTTAAATCCGTAAAGCCGTTTGACTACATCTGGACGACCGCCGTTGGACTGCTACCTTATGATCTCGGCGCTGCGCTCGTGTTCCTCGGCATGTCCACGCGTTTCCGATACTACCTTGTGTTTGGCGGGCTGGTGGTCGCTGCCATTTGGATAGGCGGGTTTCTCTACAACCGATACGTCAACAAAGCACAACGATGGGCCCACTAACCAGGGCGTTCTTCACAGGGCCCTTCTCATCTCACATATCTGGCCCCTTGACATGGGCAGTGCCTAGGACAGCAAGCTCTGCCAGAGGTAGAAAACCGCGTACGCTCTCCACCCTTCCCAACCGCGCGACAACGCCTCCAATTCGGCAAGCGTCGGCTTTCTATCCCAGCCAAGGCGTCTCTGTACAGCTTGGTGCAAGCCCGCGTCCTGGATTGGAAATGCATCTTGCCAACGCAAGCAACGCATCAGGACGTAGTTGGCGCTCCATGGTCCGATGCCTCGAATCCGGCACAACTCGCGCTCTGCGGCCATCCCGGATCCAAGGGCTTGCAGACCTTGTTTGGACAACCTGCCGTCCACCATCCTTTGCGCGATGCCAATTAGATATTCCGACTTTCGCTCCGTCAACTGCAGTGCTCGCAAATGGCTGACCGATGCAGATGCCAGAGATTCTGGACGAGGAAAGAGCCAGTACTGGTTTCCGTTCAACGTCATACTATCGCCGTAGGTTTCCACGAGTTTCCGCTTCAACGTGTAAGCGAAGGCCAGGTTGACTTGCTGGCCAATCACGGCCCAGCACAATGCCTCAAACAGGTCTTGGACACCGACAATCCGCAAGCCGCGGTGGGCGAGAGTCAGGGGCTGGAGAAGCGAATTTGCCTCGGCCAGTGCGTAAAACGGCGTGAGATCCCGGTCCAAGTCAAACCACTCACGAACATACTGAACAACTTGGTGATCTCCCGGACGGTCACTCAAATAGGCAACGCGCAATGTATCCTCATTCTTCACGCCGACTCGAAGTAGTACGCGTTGCCCGGACAAGTCGATGTACTTCCACACCTCGTCGTTTGTGACACGATGTAGACATTCGTTCGGAGAACGATTCAGATATGCCAGAACCTCACGCCACGAGAATAAATGCGGCACTGCAATTTCAACATCGCGCCACACCTGAGTCACATGACATCCTCCATTCGTTCTACGTCGCAGATGATACACGGACTTGTTCATGAGCTACGTTGCGATAACGCACCGGAAAAATCAAGTGTGAAGGATTGGTTTACGGCACCAAGGCCGATGCAGGGTATACCCTGCATCGGCCTTGGTGTGGCTGCAATACGACAACGCTCAGAACGTCGGCAAGTTGTCCAAGTTGTTGTTCGGATTTCCATCCGCGTTGCTGCGCAGGTGGTAGTCTCCGTCCTTGCCGCGAAAGGCGTTGACGTTTTCGAGTTGACCGTTGAGCGCGAGATCAATGGCTTCGTGGTAGTCAATCTCTTCGCCGCTACTCAGGCGAAACGCAATGTTCCGCCCTTGGGCGTCTCTGCGAACTGCCTGAATCGACTTTTTTTCGTTCACGTTCATTCACATCTCCCCCCTTCCATAGTCTGGCCGAGAGAAGAGGGAGGTATGAGCCGCCTGCCCTGCTTTTACGTCCAGTGCGACATCCCCCTACTCACCATTCACTGCCATCCACGCTTGCGGTTTCGAAACTGAACGCATACTACGTCGCAACAATTGAAATATTGAGGTTGCAAAGAGAGCGGTGAGGAACGATAATACTTCGAGTAATCCAATTGATTAAATGGGGGTTAGGTGCATGAGGAAATGGATGATGAGTGCTGTTGTTTCGGCAGCCGCAGTAATGTTGCTTGCCGCATGCGGTACCTCGACAACCACTGGAAACAATACAACTGGCGCCACCACGGGCGATTTGTATAACCAAATCAAGTCCAAAGGCGTGATTACGGTCGGTACCGAGGGTACATACGCGCCGTTTGACTACCATGACCCATCTGGCAAACTGGTTGGTTTTGACATCGACATTATGAACGAAGTCGCTCGCAGGCTGGGTGTGAAAGCACAATATGTTGAAACGCCCTGGGATGGCATGTTTGCAGGCCTCAACGCCAAGCGCTTTGACGTAATTGCCGACGAGGTTGGTATTTTGCCGGACCGGGAAAAACAATATGACTTTTCCACTCCGTACATTGCGTCGCACGCTGTGCTCATCGTCCGGAAGGACAACAACACCATCCACTCGTTTGCGGATTTGAAGGGCAAAACTGCTGGGCAGTCCCTGACCAGCAACCTGTCAGCGATAGCCCGACAAAACGGAGCAAACATCGTAGCAACCCAAGGCTTTAACGATGCCATCGACTTGCTGAAGTCGGGACGCATTGACGCGACGGTCAACGACGGATTGTCTTTCCTAGACCTGAAAAAACATCAACCCAATGTTCCTGTGAAAGTGGTAGCGACCTGGCCACAGGCTACGTACAGCGGATTTATGTTCCGAAAAGGCAACCAGGATCTCGTTCAAGCTGTCGACAAGGCGCTCGCGGACATGAAGAAGGACGGAACGTACTTGAAGATTTCTAAAAAGTGGTTTGGCGCGGACGTCTCCAAGTAAGGAGGAACCACCGTGCAGAATCCAAGCTGGATGTCGTTATTTGCGACGTACTTTATTCCCATGTTCACAAAGGGCATCGAAGTCACGGTGCCCTTAACCCTGATTTCGTTCGTACTTGGACTGATCTTGGCAGTTCTGACCGCCTTGGCAAGGCTGTCCGGGTTTGCGCCGCTCGTCGCTATCGCACGATTTTACGTTTGGGTTATTCGGGGCACGCCATTGCTCGTTCAACTGTTCATCATTTTTTACGGCCTGTATCAGATTGGCGTGACGATACCTGCCTTTCCGTCCGCAGTCATTGGATTTACGCTGAGTGTGGGGGCGTACAATTCTGAGATCATCCGCGCTGCGATTCTCTCCATTCCCAAGGGACAGTGGGAAGCAGCGGAGTCCTTGGGCATGACACGTTGGCAGGCAATGCGCAGGATTATCATCCCGCAAGCGACGCGCGTCGCAATTCCACCACTTGGAAACTCATTCATCAGTCTGGTCAAGGACACGTCGTTGGCCGCGGTCATCACTGTGACCGAGTTGTTCCATGAAGCGCAGGCCGACGCGGCAGTCACCTACTCGCCCCTCGTGATGTACTGCGAAGCGGCGTTCATCTACCTGATTTTCAGCACCGTGCTGTCCACCCTGCAGTCTCGGATTGAAAAGCGATTAGATCGCTTTGTGGCGTAAGGGGGATATCATATGGCCATGATTGAGCTGCACAACATACACAAGCAATTCGGTTCACTCGAAGTGCTCAAGGGCGTGGACCTGACCGTAGACGCAGGCAATACGGTAGTCATCATTGGGCCATCCGGATCTGGAAAAACAACGCTATTGCGGTGCATGAACCTACTGGAGTTCCCCACACAAGGAACCCTGCGGTTGGGAGACTACACGCTCGAGTTCCAACCCGGAACACGCGTCAAGAAAGACACGTTGATTGCCTTTCGCAAGCAAACGGGGATGGTGTTTCAGGGGTATAATCTGTTCCCGCATATGACGGCCTTGCAAAACGTGATGGAAGGCCAGGTCACCGTGTTAAAGCGGTCCAAAGAGGAAGCACGTGACAAAGCCCTGCGCATGCTGGACAAAGTGGGGTTGAAAGATAGAGCGGATGCCTATCCGCACCAGCTCTCTGGAGGTCAGCAGCAACGCGTGGGCATTGCGCGAGCCATGGCGATGGATCCAAAAGTCCTGCTGTTTGACGAGCCCACATCTGCACTGGATCCAGAGCTGGTCGGAGACGTCCTCGAGGTCATGAAGGAACTCGCCAACGAGGGGATGACCATGGTCGTCGTCACGCACGAGATGAACTTTGCTCGCGAGGTTGCAGACAAAGTTGTCTTTGTAGATCACGGTGTGGTCGCGGAACAAGGGCCGCCGGAACACATCTTTGAAGAGACCACGAACGAACGCATCCTGCAATTTCTAAACAAACTGCGCCACTAAGCTATCCTTTCACGTACGTCCTTTTCGCGAGCCCCAATCATACACGCAAAAAAGAGCCGATCAGTTCAGGCTCTTTTTTTGCTGCGACAGAAAATTAAACATACCTCAATCGAATCATTACGGGAATGCAATAGAGAAATCAAACCTCCCTGCTATTCTCTTGGTGGGCGTGAGGGGAAGCGCAGGGGAGTGATTTCTGATGACCAAATTCAAAAGAAACAAAATAGTCATGGTCGGCATGATATTGGGTACAGCACTCATTGGTTCAAGCAGTGTCTACGCCACCATCTACAGCCCCTTTGGTACAAAGTTAGTTGGTCGGCAATCGAATGGATCCGTGCTGACGGACTCCAATCAATTCGTCACACCGGCCGGTAAACAAGTAGAGTTCGACGGAAACCCCATTTCCGTGGCCGTACGTCCAGACGGAAGGACCGCTGTCATCTTGAATGGACGGCGGGATTACGGAGGAAACGGCCTCAACATCGTGAATCTTGCAACGGGAAAGCAAATAGACACGAATTTCACCTTGAACCTAGACCACATGTGGGGATTGGCGTATTCTCCGGATGGAAGTCAACTCTACGCCACGGGTTCGAAAGGTTCGCAAGGACAGATCATTTGTATGTCCGTCGCTGCCGATGGGACTCCGACTGTACAAAAGACCATTTCGTTACCGGCAGCCAAAGTCGGGGGGAATATCAACCCGCTAGATCTGGCAATGAGCCCCGACGGTAAAACGCTCCTCGTCGCCCTCAACCGAGACAACAGTCTCGGCGTAGTGGACCTTCAAACCGGTCAATTGACCACCCGGATACCCGTGGAAAATGCACCGACAGGCGTTCTGGTCCATGGAAACACAGCGTACGTGACAAACCAAGGTGGAAGAACGGCTCAGTCAGGAGATTTTACGGTCGATTCTTCCGGAACCCCTGTTGTCGCAGACAGGAAGACAGGTGCCACCACGACGGGCACCGTGTCCGTCATTAATCTCAGTACAAACACGGTCACGAAAACCATTCCCGTGGGCGTGCAGCCAGAGCGGATGACACTGTCAGGTCACTACCTCTTCGTCGCCAATGCGAACAGCGACACGGTGTCGGTGATTGACACGCAATCGAATGCTGTGGTGCAGACCATTGACGTGAAGCCGTATCCGAATGCCCCACTGGGTTCGGCGCCAAACGCCGTCAAAATGATCAACGGCAACGAGCTGGTGGTCAGTCTGGGGCGGGACAACGCGCTGGCCGTCTACGATTGGCATGGCCCGCATGCTGCACCACACTTGAAAGGACTCATCCCCACCGCCTGGTTCCCCGTGGACATTGCCCTCGATTCTATGCACCATCGCCTCCTGGTTGCGAACGCGGATGGCGTTGGGTCACTGGGCCCAGAACGCAATCTGACGATTCAAGGAACCACTGTGACAGGCCACTCAGCTTACGCACAAAAAGGCTCACTGTCCATGATTTCGTTCCCTTCCACCCGCGACTTCGTTGAAGGGACAGACCAGGTCTACGCGGATAACAATTGGTTCGGACTCAACGAGCGAAACGCGAAGCCTCGCCCACATGTCCGCCCCGTGGCAATGCCGGAGCGAATTGGCGAGCCTTCTACCATCAAACACGTGTTCTACATCGTCAAGGAGAACCGTACCTACGACCAAGTGCTTGGGGACCTTGGTCGCGGCAATGGCGCTCCCGCACTGACACAATTCGGTAAAGATGTTACGCCGAACTTTCACCAACTTGCGAATACGTTCCCTCTGTTAGACAACTTCTACACCTCAGGCATTCAGTCAGCGAGCGGGCACCAGTGGGTGATGCAAGGCACCAACTCCGACTACGAAGACAAGGAAACAGATACAGGGAACGTGCGAAGCTACCCCGGTGGCGCTGGGGACGCGATGGCGTACGCTCCAACTGGTCATATCTGGGATGACGCCATCAAACACCACGTATCGGTTGTCAACTTTGGTGAAGACACAACGCAGTTTACCGGCCCAGAAAACTTTGGCAACTGGTCCGATTGGTACCATGATTACTTAAAGCTCTCTGGCCAAGAAAAGGGCCCGCTTCATGTACCCATAGGAGACTACCAAGCAACCAGCGATATTCCTTCGCTGGGACCCATCACGTACAAACCGTTCCCTACTTTCAATACATCCATCCCTGACCAGTACCGATATGAAATTTTCAAGCAGAAGTTTGAACAATACGTAAAAAACAAGAATTTGCCACAGTTGGTTACGATGTGGGTCATGGATGACCACACGTCCGGAAACTCGACCGGCCTTCCCACACCGCAGGCAGCCGTCGCCGACAACGACCTGGCCGTAGGGAAGATTGTCGACCTCATTTCACACAGCCCGTACTGGAAGGATTCCGTCATCTTTATCACGGAGGATGACGCTCAAAACGGCTTAGACCACGTGGATGGCCATCGGGAACCAGCCTACGTGATCAGTCCGTGGGTAAAAAGAGGCGTCATCGACAGCCACTACTGGACCGTCATTAACATGGTGAGAAGCATTGAGCAAATTCTCGGTCTTCCGCCGATGAATCAAAACGATGCAGCTGCAACGCCAATGAGCGAAATCTTCACCAACAAGCCGGACTTCACGCCGTATACCTTCGTGCCAAACCATATCCCTCTCGATACCCTAAACGGGCAACCGAACGCAAATACCACAGCCCTTGCGAATACGAAACATGTCACGGCTGGTACCAAGGAACTCTCGCAAGCGTGGACAGAGTGGTCCAACAAGTACAAAGGCGCCTTTGATGGGAAGACGGCAAAGCCTGACAATGTGAACGCGAACATGCTGAACCACGCCATTTGGTATGAAACGAAAGGGTTTGATGTACCGTATCCAGGGGATGACAAGGTTTTAACACCAGACCAGGTTGCGGAACAACCCGCGAGTAAGGCGCCATCTCCTGCGGACAACGACTAGAAGCGTTGACTCCCCGCCAGTTGTTGAATGAATGGGTTTGTCCACTAGACATGAAAGAAGGCAGCTGCCGCCGTCGGCGGACGACTGCCTTCTTTACATTCCGTTGACCTGCCCCCTTAACGTGCGGGTACAATGGATCCAGCGAACCATCATTGCGCAGAGAAAGGAGTTTGTCTCCTGTTCACCCTACGAGAAGCACAATTGGAGGATGTGCCCGACCTGCTCGCTATCTACAATGCGGCCATTTTGACATCCCCGGCCACGTTTGACCTCGAACCGCAAACACTGGAACAACGGACGGAATGGTTTCTTGCACATGGGGAGCGGTACCCGATTCTCGTTGCCGCAGACGAAGAGGCTGTTCTCGGTTATGCATGCTTGTCTCCCTTTCGAGAGAAGCCAGCATACGGAAAAACGGTGGAGACATCGGTCTACGTACATCCGAACGCACATCGACGTGGCGTAGGGACAGCACTCGTCTCCGCGATACTGGATAGAGCGAAGGAATTAGGCTATCACACTGTGATTGCCGGCATCACAGCCGGGAATGAAGCCAGTGAGCGGCTTCACCAACAATTCGGCTTTGAGAAAGTCGGTACGTTGCGAGAAGTCGGGTACAAGTTCCATCAGTGGCACGATGTTCACTTCTATCAACTCATGCTGTCGGAAAACGCATAGGCCCACGAAACGCAGACAGAGGCGGACGTGCGCGATGGACTCAGTTCAGGGGGTGTCGTCCACAAAGAGATGCGGTCGTACACGTTTCATGATGTCGCTCACGGCACGGTCCCCTGGTTCATGCGATTCATCGAGGTGGCTCACAATGCTCTGAAAATCCTGGTCATTGCGGTTCTGGCTCATTTTCTTGGACGCCTGCACGGATTCGACGAGGATTTCAAAGCCCACGATGGCTTTTAGCTGCTTGTCGAGGTATTCCAGCGGTAGGGTATCCCACGTGGTCCCTGCTGGCCGATGCGATTCGTAGCGGTTCACCATGGCAGCCAGCGTCTCCCGAAGTCGCTCCTCGTCGAGCAGCCGTACCCTGCCGGTGACGTGCACTGCCACGTAGTTCCACGTCGGAACGTTCACGTGTCCATACCACGATGACGAAATGTACGTGTGTGAGCCTTGGAATATGGCGAGGACAGTGGGCGATGTTTGGAAGGTTTTCCACTGCGGATTGGCTTGTGCCATGTGTCCCGTGAGTACCCATTGCTGCTCTCGGACTTCGAGTTCCAGTGGCACATGTGTAGCGATAGGTTGCTCGCCTACACAGGAAACGACCACCGCAAACGGATTCTCGCGCAGGAACGCCAACACCTCGTCTTGGTCCACCATCTGGTTTACCTTCGGAACATACATGGGGCTCACTCCTCCTCTTCCGTGCCGCTGACCATCGACACGACTACAGTAGCGGCTCTTGCGTCCCTCACACCGCGACGGACTTGCGGCTCCGTCTGCGCACGAAGAACGCCACGCAAAAATCGCTAGGGACATCTTTTTCGAAAGAGGACCACCGCTTTGTCAACAGTGGTTCCCAGTCGCGATACCGTTCCAGAACTTTCTTCCCTGGCAAGCGAAAGGTGACGATGGATTCGAACTGAAACTGACGGTGTGATGTTGCCCGCAATCCGGCAGGAAGCAGGCGGGCGTAGAAGATGGTGGTGAGCCGATTGGATCTGATGTGACCAATGTGCATCCAGCCGCGGTTGCGAAAGGCTCCGCTATACACGTGAAGTACACGGTGTACATCGTTAGACTGTACAGTGAACGCTTTGAATTCAAAGTGGCGCTCGGAAAGCGCAGCCATTTGCTGTTTCAGACTGTCCGGCAAAGATTGCACCATTGCAGCACTCGCTCCTCCTCATGGGAAAATCATCCGAATTCGGGATTCCAACTTCACCTTTCGCCATGTGAGCGGTGATCCGACGCGATGAATCGATACCAGTCCCTGATTCTTATGGGCCTTCGCGGCTGATCCATTTTACATAATTTTATCATTGCTACGAATTCTCCGTCATGATACTGTCATATTTGATAGAAAAGACAATAGATGAGGTAGGTCACACGGCCGATTTCGTAGTGGCCGTGTCAGTGTGATGGTTCACAGTGTTAAGGGAGGATGAAGTCATTTGTTTAAAAGCAAATTGACCGCAAGCATTGCGGCAGGTACTCTCGCGGCCGGGATGTTTGTCACTCAGGCCATGGCTGCCCAAACCACACCAAGCTGGAAAAATATTGAGTTGAACGGGCAATCTTTGTCGAAACCGGCAGGAATTGTACACGACGGAACTACATACATGCCCATCTACTACCTGCAGCAGGTACTCACGAAGTTGGGGATCCAGAATACCTGGGATGGGAAGACCCATAGTTGGAATTTGACCACGCCCTCCTACATGGAACCGAACATGAGCAATATTAAGTCCGGCACCGGGGACGCCAGCATTTACTTGAATCATACACTCATCCAGAAGGTCAATTCCGTTGCTGCTGTGGATCCGGCTTCAGGACAAGCCACCACCTACATGCCGATTTGGTACCTGGAGCAGATTCTCCAGCGCCTGCCTGTAACCCCCACCTGGAACGGTACTGTTTTGAATCTCAAAACCAACCTGAACTATGTTGGCAATTCGTCGACTGCCATCGTGAAATATACGGAGAGCCTGCTGACCAACCTATCTAGCACCAGTGACGTGAATTCGTTACTGTCCGAGCTGTATCACGAAGGCTACGTGACCGATAACTTCGTGAAAGCCATGCAAAATGATGCATCATCGTGGCAACAGTTTTTCCAAGAGAACGGAATCCAAAAGATAGAGCTCACCTTGTTCCACGCTGTGCCGGAGGATGGGAAGGTGACTTCCACCGAAATCGACCTGCCTACCACCGAAGTAGACACGTACTACTACACCAACGGTGCCTACTACTACCAGAGCCAGACGAACGGATGGACATTGCATCCCGCCTCCAACGGAGTCTGGCAGATTGACAGCGTAACAAACCTCGATGCGCAAGGAAGTGGCGATTCTACCTCAGGATCCGGAGCGTCCACGGGCTCAGGTGATAGCACGGGTGGCTCGTCGTCCGCGACCAATGGTACGAACAGTGGCGCAAATCAACCATCCAACAAGTGAGCGATTTGTAAAATTATTCCACAATGATTTGTCGTTATGTTGTAAATGGCTGAAGTCACGACGAACTTTCTATAGAAAACCAAAAAGTCCTCTGCATCACAACAGCCGCCCAAGACGACTTAGGCGGCTGTTGTGTTTTCACACGGATGGGTGCAAGGTACGAGTTGATGCCAGGCAGAATTATTTCTCGAAAGACGGGTCAATCGCATCCCGCAGTCCATCGCCAATGAAATTGATACAAAGGATGGTCAGCGTAATCAGTAACGCGGGCGGGATCCACGCCCAGGGTTCCGTGGACAAAGTGAAGTAATCCATCGATGAATTGAGGACGTTGCCCCAACTTGGCGTGCTCGACTTCACGCCAAATCCAATAACTTCCAGTGCGGCTTCGACGCCAATCAGGTTTGCCATTTGCAAAGTCGCGTTGACGACAATCGGTCCCAGGGACGCAGGCAACATGTGTCGAAAGATGATGCGCCATGTGCTGGCGCCGCTGATTTTCGCAGCGATGATGAACTCCGACTCACGCAAGGAAAGAAACAACGAGCGAATCATACGCGTGGTGCCTGGCCATCCGGTGAAACAATGGGACCCTCATTCTTTTGACCCCTTTGATGTAGACCCACCCCTTCTTCACCACGCCTGAGCTTGCTACGGAAAACGACGCTAAAAGCAATCTATATCTGTTCCTTCTGCCATCGCTGGACTTTTTTCACAAGCGTCGAGTGGTCCATCCCTAAGGCCTTTGCCGCAGCTCGGTAAGTGCGATGACGCTCCAGCGCCTCCATCACAATCTGCCGTTCAAAGCGTTGTATTTGTTGCTTGAGAGGGACGCTACCAGACGTCCCTTGGTTGCTTTGTATATGCAACGGGAGGTGATGCGGCTCAATCACGAGTGAAGGAACGGATACAATCAGGCTCTCCATCATATTTTTCAACTCTCGCACGTTGCCTGGCCAATTGTATTGACACAGGATGTGTCTCGTGTCCGGTCTCATTCGCTTTTCGACTCTGTACGCTGCAGAATAATGGTGAAAGTAGTGTTCAACCAACGCCTCCACATCCTCTGGACGCTCACGCAAAGGAGGGATGCGAATTTCGACGACCTGCAAGCGATAGTAGAGATCTTCGCGAAAACGACCTTTCCGCACTAGATCGAACAGATCCCGGTTGGTCGCGGAAATGACGCGGACGTCAATGGCCCGAGGCTGGATTGCTCCGACGCGCAGTACTCGAAGGTCTTGTAACACCCGCAACAGTTTGGCTTGCACCGGCAATGGCATGTCGCCGATTTCGTCAAGCAGGATGGTGCCTCCATCGGCGAGTTCGAACAATCCTGTCTTGCCTTCCTTTCGAGCCCCTGTAAACGCGCCGGGTTCGTAGCCAAACAGCTCCGATTCCAGCAGCGCATCGGGGATGGCTGCACAGTTGACCTTGATGAACGGCTGTTGGCTTCGGTCGCTCATTTGGTGGATGTAGTTTGCAATGACCTCCTTTCCCACACCGGAAGGCCCCGACAAGAGAACGCTGGTCGGAAACGGAGCCACCTGTTTGACTCGCTCAAGGATCTCTCGCATCTGCGGACTTTGGGCAATCACGGTCGATTTCTTGTGCGTAGTCACCTGATATTGGTGCCGGTTCAATTGGGACAATTCCTTAGCCTTCTCTAACTCCGCAGTGATACGATTCAGCTGGGTGATGTCGCGAACGCTGGTCACAACCAGCTCAATCTCACCCTGGTTATTGAAGACTGGATTTCCGGTCACAATCACTTCTTTGCCGTTACGCAAGTTTTGCATCATAGACATGGTCTTCTTCGTCTCCAAAACGAGGAGAGAGACAGATTGGTTAATGAATCCGTTTTCAACGAGTTCAGCCATGTGCCTACCAATCAGTTCGCGCCGGTTGGTTCCTGACAACGCTTCATAAGCCGAGTTGACCAACAGGGTGTACCCGCGGCCGTTGACCACATAGACCCCATCCGGAAACCACTCGATGACTTCTGCAAGTCTCGTGCGCAAAAACGTATCTATCACCGCCATGATGTACCCTCCACCAACCATCATTCAACGAAAAATGGATCACGCAAAGACTGGTGACATATTTCACCTTAGGTGATTTCTATCACCATCCTTCATTGTAATAATATACAGGTAATTTCGTCATCGTTTGGTGAACTATTTCACCAAATTGCTGGACGGTGTGCCACGTATGCCCGCTGCCACAGCTGAATCTATCATTGGCATGTTTCTTGCATAACACATGTCATGTCGACCCAACACTCTGAAGAAAGGGATGATAATACGTGGCGAATGTCGTGAAAACGCATCCAAAGCTGTACGTAATGGATAACGGCCGAATGAAGATGGATAAGAATTGGATGATTGCCATGCATAATCCGGCAACCATCCACAATCCGAACATCCCGAACGAAATGGTAGAATTTCCAATCTACACGGTACTGATTGACCATCCGGAAGGCAAGATATTGTTCGACACCGCCTGCAACCCCAACTCGATGGGGCCGAGCGGGAGATGGGCGGAAATTACCCAATCTCAATTTCCCTGGACGGCAAGCGAGGAGTGTTACCTGCACCATCGTTTGGAACAGTTAAAGGTACGACCAGAAGATATCAAATTCGTCGTCGCTTCGCACCTTCACCTCGATCACGCCGGTTGCCTAGAAATGTTCACAAACGCCACCATCATTGTGCACGAGGACGAGTTCAACGGGGCTCTTCAAACCTACGCTCGCAACCAGAAGGCAGGAGCTTACATCTGGGCGGACATCGACGCCTGGATCAAAAACAACTTGCAGTGGCGAACGCTCAAGCGCGATGAGGACAATGTGCTGTTGGCGGAGGGTGTGCGTGTACTGAACTTCGGCAGCGGCCATGCCTGGGGAATGCTTGGACTATACGTGGAACTTCCCGAGAAAGGGAACATCATTCTCGCATCGGACGCCATCTACACCGCCGAGAGTTATGGCCCGCCGGTGAAACCGCCTGGAATCATCTACGATTCCGTCGGTTTTGTGAAAACGGTTGAGCGGATCCGTCGAATCGCGCATGAGACGAAGGCCGAGGTCTGGTTTGGCCACGACGCAGAACAATTCAAAGCCTTCCGCAAATCGGACGAGGGTTACTATGAGTAATTTCGCAATTTGATTTCGTTGATGAAAGAACAACCCATGGGGGAGAGGAATGCCTTGAAAATCCGCGCAGCGGTACTGTACGAAATGGGGTTACCCGCACCATATGCGGAGAGCAAGCCACTGAAGATTGAGACACTTGAGTTGGATCCTCCCGGGAAAGGGGAAGTCCTGGTCCGCGTACGGGCGACAGGCTTATGCCATTCGGACTTGTCCGTCATCAATGGAAGCCGCCCTCGGCCGATGCCGATGGCACTCGGCCATGAGGCCGCCGGCGAAGTGGTAGAGGTGGGACCGGATGTCTACGACCTAAAACCTGGAGACCACGTGGTCTGCGCCTTTGTTCCGAGCTGTGGGCACTGCCTGCCGTGTCAGGAGGGGCGCCCCGCACTCTGTGAGCCTGGCGCGGCGGCGAATACAGCCGGTACGTTGCTCGGCGGTGAACGGCGTCTGCACAAGGACGGCCACGAGGTGCACCACCACCTTGGGGTCTCCGGATTCAGCGACTATGCCGTTATGGACCGTCATTCGCTCGTGAAGGTAGACCCTGAGATTCCATTTGACAAAGTCGCAATTTTCGGGTGCGCGGTCATCACTGGCGTTGGGGCCGTGGTGAACACAGCACGCGTTCCAGTCGGTGCCAGCGTTGCGATTGTCGGGTTGGGTGGCGTCGGACTGAGTGCGCTCTTGGGAGCCCGGGTTGCTGGCGCTCGCCGCATCATCGCGGTCGATGTGAATCCACAGAAATTGAGATTTGCAGAGGAACTGGGTGCGACCGATACATTTGACGCTCGCGATCCGGAGGTGGTCAACCAAATCAAGTCAGCGACGGGCGGCGGTGTGGAGTACGCGTTCGAAACCGCAGGCGCTGTGCCGGCGATGAACACCGCCTTTGCTATCACACGCCGTGGTGAAACGACGGTGACAACCGGACTTCCACATCCAAGCCACCTTTTCTCATTCCCGCAGGTCACACTGACCGCGGAAGAGCGGACGGTCAAAGGATCGTATGTCGGGAGCTGCGTCCCAGCTCGAGACATCCCCCGTTTCATCGAACTGTACAAGCAAGGGCGACTGCCAGTGGATAAACTCTTGACGGATTGCCTGTCGCTGGACCAGATCAACGAAGGGTTTGACCGCCTCGACCGCGGGGAAGCATCGAGACTGGTCGTCAGCCTATAGTTTGTGAGATGATGGTTGAGTGAAGGGAATAACTTTCGTCCTCCGGGCCAGGTACGCAGACTCCTCATCCACGTAGCGCTCTCTGAGAAGCCTCGCGCCACCAGCAGGGGACGAGTCGTTGATACCCAAAGAGGAGCGTGGTAAAAACATGGAACTTGGCACGTATCAGAACTTTATCGGCGGCGTATGGACCGATGGCGATGCCAAAGAGACGTTTGCCGTCGTCAACCCGGCCACCGAAGAGACCATCGCCACCGTGCCGAACGCCACGGCGAGCGACGTAAAGGCCGCCATCGACGCGGCCCACGCAGTACAGCCGGAATGGGCGGACAGTGTGGCTGCGGATCGCGCGAAGATCTTGCGAGTGGCGGCGCAGTTGATGCGAGAGCGGGTGGAACATCTCGCGCGCGTGATGACCATGGAAGAAGGCAAGCCGCTCGCCGAGGCCCGTGGCGAGGTGGCGTATGCAGCCTCGTTCTTGGATTGGTTTGCGGAGGAAGCGATGCGCGTGTATGGAGATACGATTCCGTCCAGCTCCAGAGACAAGCGTATCCTCGTTCTGAAGCGACCAGTCGGCATCACGGCCGCCATCACGCCTTGGAATTTCCCGTCAGCGATGATCACACGCAAGCTCGCTCCCGCGCTGGCGGCCGGTTGCACAATGATTGTCAAACCGTCGGAATTGACACCACTGTCTGCCTTTGAACTGGCGCGCATATTCGAAGAGGCTGGCTTGCCGAAGGGCGTCTTGTCCGTCGTCGTCGGTACCGACGCCCCCGCGTTGGCGAAGGTGATCATGGACGATTTCAGAGTGCGCAAGATCTCCTTCACCGGATCCACCGAAGTCGGTAAGATTCTGATGCGCCAGGCGGCCGACACGGTCAAGCGGGTATCCCTGGAGCTAGGCGGACACGCCCCATTCATCGTCTTTGAAGACGCCAATCTCGAAGCAGCGGTGGAGAACGCCGTCACGTGCAAGATGCGGGGCATGGGCGAAACCTGTGTCTCTGCCAATCGAATCTATGTGCAGCGTTCCATTTACGCTGACTTCGTCGACATGTTGGCAAATCGTATGGCCGCGATGAAGGTCGGAAACGGGCTCGAAGACGGCGTCAACGTCGGACCTTTAATTGAACGGGCAGCGGTTGAGAAAGTGAAACGTCATGTGGAAGACGCTGTAGCAAAAGGTGCTCGGGTGATCATTGGTGGAACCAGCGAAAGTACGCGAGGGTATTTCTACCCACCAACGGTCTTGGCCGACGTCGACCACACGATGTTGGTGACACAAGAGGAGACATTTGGTCCAGTGGCAGCCGTCGTCCCCTTCGACACGGAAGAGGAAGTCATCTCCTACGCCAACAACACGGAGTACGGTCTCGCGGCATACTATTTTACACGCGACATCGGCCGTGTGTTCCGCCTCGCCGAACAGCTGGAGTATGGCATCCTTGGGGCAAATGATGGCATGCCGTCGACGGCGCAAGCACCGTTCGGCGGCGTCAAGAGCTCCGGCATTGGCCGTGAGGGAAGCAAATACGGTATCCAGGAGTATCTGGACATCAAATATCTGTCACTCGGCGGCATCTTGGATTAAAGAACATAACCTGTGCCCTTGGCGCTCCATTGATGTCAAGAACAGGGGGACGGACCTGTGTCCGTACCCCTGTTCTGATCTAGGCACTTGCAGAATGAATTTGATTGAGCGAGTTACAACATTCCTCTTGAGCGGTTCAGCACGACGAGATGTTGCCTGCGTTTCCCTAATGCTTGAAACACCACATATTGTGCTGAACCAGATGTTCGTCGTCATGCAAATCGCTAGATTATAAGTCACCTTGTAAGCGACGAGACATGTATCTTTTTTCGATGCGAAGTCCATCTTCTGGGATAACCCATCTTCTAGAGCGGTGTATGTGTTGCAGTTTGTCAAGGTATGATTCTATCTCCGAATTTTTCAGAAATTGTTTTAGTTCGGCTCTCCCTGCTTGCATGTGAATCCTCATCCTTTTCCGATGGTAGTATCACAAACTGGTGTTTCCCATGTGCCTGCTATTTTATACGGATGATTCTGTATGTTCATTTCATCACTTCTGTGCTTGGATACATCGAGCATCTGGGGGGTTTAACCAAAAACCCCGTAGATTGCGTCTACGGGGTGAATCACTCAAGCCGCCACCGTCGCCAGATCCCTACTTGGTTGTACGTTCGTAATACTCAAGTATCCTGTCCTTGACCCAAAGACTGGAGTCCCTTTTCTCAGAGTCAAGTCTCGATTCAATCATCTTTCCTATCATTTCAGAATCCATTTGCACCTTCAACACTCGGCGAACTACCATTTCATTTGCTTTAGCCATGAGAAAAGCACCTCCTGTATTTGTCTTCAAGATGGCTTCGAAAGCGAATGGATAGGGGGGCTTCCCGCCCCTCCCCATCCAACTTTCGTATCTCAAACAAACTGTTCTTCTTCGGTCGAACCAGTCAGGGCAGTTGTCGAAGCGGAACCAGCAGCAATCACCTGTGCCACTTCGTCGAAGTAGCCCGTACCGACTTCCCGCTGATGGCGAGTTGCGGTGTAGCCGTACTGTTCGCTTGCGAATTCCGCCTGCTGCAAGTCGGAGTAGGCTGCCATACCGCGTCGGTTGTAGTCCCACGCCAATTGGAACATGCTGTGGTTTAACGTGTGGAATCCAGCCAGCGTGACGAACTGGAACTTGTATCCCATTTGTCCGAGCATCGTCTGGAACTCCGCAATCGTCTTTTCATCCAGTTTCTTGCGCCAGTTGAACGACGGCGAGCAGTTGTACGCCAGCAACTTGTCTGGGAACTCCGCGTGAATCGCCTCCGCGAACTTGCGCGCTTCTTCGATGTTCGGTTCGGAGGTCTCACACCAGACCAAGTCCGCGTACGGCGCGTACGCCAGTCCCCGTGCGATGGCCGCATCGATACCGCCCCTCATCCGGAAGAA